>DEJV01000017.1 GCA_002353525.1 Prevotella sp. UBA2739 | reverse complement strand
CCCATAGTTTCTCTCGCGGGGAGCTACTTTTTAGGTGCAAATATAGACATAAATCGGAAAACTTGCAAATAAAATTAGATATTTTTTCAAAAATCTCATCATTTCTTGCTTTATCTGCCATGATTATGGGAGATTTTGCCGATTTTGTCATGACTTATTCAAGCCACATCTATTTGTCCACGGACGTTTGCACCGTTTTATGTATGTAATTATTATTTTGTCAAGTTTCCTATGCAGCCAGCTTGACGCCATGATGCCGGAGGGCTGGTTCTTAGCTCTACACCAGGCGCCCATGAAGGGCGGAGCCTCGCGCGTACATTATATTATATAATAAGGACGGGCGTTGGAGCAGTGCTTAGAAGTTGGCGTTCTTCGGCGTGCGTGGGAAGGGGATGACATCGCGGATGTTCTGCATGCCTGTGACGAAGAGGATGAGTCGCTCGAAGCCAAGGCCGAAGCCTCCGTGCGGGCATGTGCCCCAACGGCGGGTGTCAAGATACCACCACAGGTGGGTCTTATCCATCTGGCGGCGCTCCACCTCGCTCATGAGTTTGTCGTAGCTCTCCTCACGTACGGAACCTCCGATGATCTCGCCAATCTGCGGGAAGAGCACATCGGTGCCCTGCATGGTGGGACCTGGGGCAATGGCTCCCTTGTAGCCGATGGACGGTGTGGTGTCGGTGGCTGCGGTGTCGGTGGTACCGACACATACGGAACTGGGAGCGGCGGGGTTTTGTTTCATGTAGAAGGACTTGAAAGAGCGGGGATAGTCGGTCATGATGACGGGCTTGCGGAAATGCTCTTCCACTAGGTAGCGCTCGTGCTCGCTGGCAAGGTCGTCGCCCCAGTTGCATGGGAACTCAAACTTCTTGCCTTTCTTGATGGCTTCCTGCAGGATGTTGATGCCTTCGGTATAGGGCAGACGCACAAAGGTCTCTTTGAGAACACCCTCGAGACGTGCGATAAGCGTCTTGTCGATCATCTTGTTGAGGAACTCGAGATCGTCTTTGCAGTTGTCGAGTGCCCAGCGCACACAGTACTTGATGAAGTCTTCCTCAAGATTCATGAGTTCTTCCTGGTCGATGAAGGCTACTTCAGGCTCTACCATCCAGAACTCAGCCAAATGGCGCGGTGTGTTGCTGTTCTCTGCACGGAAGGTGGGTCCGAAGGTGTAGATGGCACCGAGAGCCGTTGCTCCCAGCTCGCCCTCCAGCTGTCCGCTGACGGTGAGTGAGGTCTGCTCGCCAAAGAAATCGTCATCATAAATGATTTTGCCATCCTCATCTTTCTTCAGGTCGTAAAGGTTTTTGGTGGTCACCTGGAACATATTTCCCGCACCCTCGCAGTCGCTGGCGGTGATGAGCGGTGTATGGAAATAGAAGAATCCATGCTCGTGGAAATAGGTATGGATGGCCATGGCCATGTTGTGGCGGATGCGCATGACGGCTCCGAAGGTATTGGTACGGAGGCGCATGTGTGCATGCTCGCGCATATACTCGAAGCTCTGTCCTTTCTTCTGCATGGGATAGTCGCTGCCACAGGCGCCATAGATCTCGATAGACTCGGCCTGCACCTCGGATGCCTGACCAGCAGCGGGACTCTCAACGAGTTTGCCGATGACACAGAGGCAAGAGCCGGTGGTGATGTCTTTCAGAGCCAGATTCTCGTTGCCACTGTCAACGGGGCAAGAAGGGTCGACAACGACTTGAATGTTTTTGATTGTAGAGCCATCGTTAAGAGCGATAAAGTCGACGGCTTTGCTTGAGCGGTGGGTACGTACCCAGCCTTTTACACAGATTGGCTCGCCGTAAGCAGTGCTACGGAGAGCATCTATTACTTTTGTTCGTTTCATTGGTTTGTTATTTAGAGGGAGGAGAGGAAAGAAAGGGAGGAGAGGGATAGGATGTCATTACTTTCCGAGGTTCCCAACTTTTTCCTATACTTTGTTAGATACTCTCACCTTCTATTCAAAGTTATTCTATTGAATTTTTATATTTATTCTCTGCAATTCCTTTCATGTAGGCATTGAGAAGAAAACTAACTTCATTCGCACGAGAATGCAAATCTTCGTATTCTTGCAAGTCCATATATCCAAGGTCTCTTGAAAGAATGCAGTAGTACCTGCATTCTTCCAAACTGCCTTGTGAAATATTCATAAAACGGAGTTTATCTGCCTGACTTATCTTACGATAACCTTCTGCTATATTTGCAGGAACAGAAACGGCAGCCCGCTGGAACTGAGAACACAACCCGTATTTTTCAAATTCCGGGAATTTCCGAGTCACTTTATACACAGCCAAGACGAACATATGTGCTTTCTGCCAAGCCAGAACATTCTCAAATGTACTCATTGCTGCTATATGCTTTTGACTTCTACTTCCTTAGCGGTACGCTATAACTCCATCTAAATCCTTGCATCCATTAAGAATTACTCAAATGCGCCCATGCGGAGCATTTCGACTTCCTTCTCGGTGAGGAAGCGCCAGTCGCCACGACGAACGTTCTTCTTAGTGAGTCCGGCAAACTGGACACGGTCGAGTTTAACGACGCGATAGCCAAGATGCTCGAAGATACGACGCACGATGCGGTTTTTGCCGCTGTGGATTTCGATGCCAACCTGACTCTTGTCGGTGTCGCTGGCATACTCAACAGCATCGGCACGAATCTCACCATCGTCGAGGGTGATGCCGTCGGCAATCTGCTGGAGGTCGCTGGCAGCCACCTTCTTATCAAGATAGACGTGGTAAACCTTCTTCTTGAGGAACTTAGGATGAGTGAGTTTGCTGGCAAGGTCGCCATCGTTGGTCAGGAGAAGCACACCCGTGGTATTGCGGTCGAGACGGCCTACGGGATAGATGCGCTCGGGACATGCGTTCTTGACGAGGTCCATGACCGTCTTGCGCTGCTGCGGGTCGTCACTTGTTGTGACATAATCCTTCGGTTTGTTGAGCAGTACGTAAACTTTTTTCTCAAGTGTTACGGGCTGGTCGTGGAACATCACGCTGTCGGTGCGCAGGATCTTGGTACCCAGTTCGGTTACCACCTCACCGTTCACCTTCACCACTCCGGCTGTGATGAACTCATCGGCCTCGCGACGGCTGCACACACCTGCATTAGCCAAGAACTTGTTCAGACGCACCGGCTCATTGGGATCGTAGTTCTCCTCCTTGTACTCAATGCGCTTCTTCATGCTGTATTTTGCATTCGGGTCGTAGGGCTGATTGCGACGCGAAGGCTTACGGTAGGGAGAGGGTGAATAAGCACCATAGTTGTTATACTGGTTATTGAAGCCACCCTGACGCTGCTGGCCGTAGCCACCTTGGCGCTGCTGACCATAACCGCCCTGACGCTGCTGACCGTAGCCACCGCGCTGCTGATAGCCACCCTGACGCTGCTGGCCATAGCCACCACGCTGCTGGTAGCCGCCCTGGCGCTGCTGGTAACCACCCTGACGGGGCTGATAGCCCTGCTGCTCCTCACCTTCATTATTATTATAGCGGGGGCGATAGCCTTGCTGCGGACGCTGTTGGTAACCTCCACGCTGCTGGCCATAGCCACCTTGATTTCCATAGTTGTTACGAGGACGGTAGGGTCGCTGTCCCTGCTGCGACTGGAGCCCGGCTCCGAATCCCTCAGGGCGGAATCCGCCTTCGTCGTTATTCTCCGTTCTGTTATAAGTACGTTGTTGAGAGTGAATGCGTGGGCGTGGCGAACGTCCTACGCTTCTGTAGCCTGCATAGCTGTTTCCTTGTTCTGATGAGCGATACCCCTCTCGGGTGCTCTCATTCTCGGTAGACTGTGTTTCCTGTGTCTTGTTTAATTCTGAATCCATCATAATGAAACTTTTTTACTTTGCCTCACGGCGGTTAGTACTATTTAAATGATTTGATAATTGACAATTGATAATTGATAATTAAAGCCTCCATGCCTGAGATGATTATTGGCAACTGGTGGCTGATGATTAAATACCTGTATAGTTGGCGGGAGTAATCTGCATCAATTCTGCTTTCACATCATCGCTGACGTTTAAAGTCTGAATGAAGGCGTGAATCGTTTCTTCGGTCATCTTCTCGTTCGTGCGGGTTAAAGCTTTCAGTGCCTCGTAGGGATGCGGATAGGCCTCACGGCGAAGAATGGTCTGAATGGCCTCGGCAACCACTGCCCACGTGTTATCCAAATCTTCAGCCAGCCGCTCCTCGTTGAGGATGAGTTTACGCAGTCCCTTCAGAGTACTCTGGATGGCGATGACACAATGCCCGAGGGGCACACCGACATTGCGCAGCACGGTGCTGTCGGTAAGATCGCGCTGCAAGCGGCTTACTGGCAATTTCTGTGCCAGGAACTGCAGGATGGCGTTCGCCATTCCCAGGTTGCCCTCACTATTCTCATAGTCGATGGGATTCACCTTGTGAGGCATAGCACTAGAGCCTACCTCGCCAGCCTTAATCTTCTGCTTGAAATACTCCATGGATATATACATCCAGAAATCGCGGTCAAGGTCTAAAATGATGGTATTGATGCGACGAATGCCATCGAAGATAGCACCCAGCCAGTCGTAGTTGCTGATTTGCGTGGTATATTGCTCGCGCTGCAATCCGAGCTTCTCGCTTACGAAACGGTTGCCGAATGTGCGCCAGTCGTAGGTGGGATAAGCCACATGGTGGGCATTGAAGTTACCTGTAGCACCGCCAAACTTTGCAGTGAGGGGAATGTTCTTCAGGCCATTGAGCTGTTCGGTGAGACGATAGACATAGACCATGATCTCCTTACCCAGACGGGTGGGCGACGCAGGTTGTCCGTGTGTCTTAGCTAGCATGGACACATCTTTCCACTCGTCGGCATACTGCTGCAGTTGGGCGATGAGTTCTTCCACCTGAGGATAGAACACATCATTGAGAGCATCCTTAATAGAAAGTGGTACGCTGGTGTTGTTGATGTCCTGAGAGGTCAGCCCGAAATGGATGAACTCCTTATAAGGGTCGAGCGAGACATTCGAGGAAGCCGAGATTTTGTCGAACTCCTCTTTGATGAAATACTCTACAGCCTTGACATCATGGTTGGTGATTTTCTCAATATCTTTCACCCGCTGAGCGTCGGCCTCGGTAAACTCTTCATAGATTGCACGCAGGCGGGGGAAAAGTGTCTGACTGAAACTAGCCAGCTGGGGCAATGGCAGTTCGCACAAAGTAATGAAATACTCAATCTCTACGCGCACGCGATAGCGAATAAGCGCATACTCAGAAAAGTAAGCTGCCAGTGATTCTGTTTTGCCTCTATAACGTCCGTCAACGGGAGAGATAGCTGTAAGTACATCTAAATTCATAACTATACTATTTATTGAGGATGCAAAGTTACTAATTAAAATTGATAATTGAGAATGCAGGATAGATAATTTTTCATAAAAAGAAGAGAAACTGCAAAAATTGCAGTTTCTCTTGATTTTGTGGGCGCTGACGGATTCGAACCGCCGACCCTCTGCTTGTAAGGCAGATGCTCTAAACCAGCTGAGCTAAGCGCCCTTTTTTGTTTGCGGGTGCAAAGGTACGGCAAAAATTTGAACCAGCCAAATTTTTGAGGAAGTTTTTGGAGGGAGAGGGAGGATTCGGAATAATCGGAATAATCAGAGTAATCAGAATATTCAGAGAATTCAGACCAATCGGAGGATTCGGAAGTTCTAGGGTGACTTGGTGATTCAAGCCACCCTAGAGCTCTAGAGCCTATAGAGGTCGCTGTCGGCCATGAGGTCGACCTTCTTCTCTTCAAGGATGCGCTCGCACGATTCCAGATCGGTGGGGCGGATGACGATGTTGGCCACGTTGCCATTGGCAAACGAATACATATACTCGATGAACACGCCCCTGTCGCTAAGATATTTCAGCACCACTGCCAGCGAACCGCTGGTATTAGGACAGGTGAAGCCTATCACATCGGTAATCTTCACGGCGAAATGCTCGTCTTTGAGTACGCGATAAGCCTTGTCAGGGTCAGAAACGATACAACGGAGAATGCCAAAGTCGCTATTGTCGGCAATACTCATGGCACTGAGGTTCACCCCTGCCCTGCCCAATGCCTCGGTCACTTCGGTGAGCCGGCCAGACTTGTTCTCCAAAAAAATGGATAATTGTTTTGCTCTCATACTATTCAATTTATTGAGGTTACAACTTATGGTTTTATCAACTTTTGCGACGGCACAACCGCCGCCTACGGAGAATTGATTGAGGTTACAACTTATGGTTTTATCAACTTTTGCGACGGCACAACCGTCTCCTACGGAGAATTGATTGAGACTACAACACGCGCTTGTCGATAACACGTTTGGCCTTGCCGGTACTGCGCTCGATGCCCTTAGGCTCTACTAGGCGCACCTTAAAGCCAAGACCGATGACACTGCGCAACTCTGACTCGAGTTTCTTCTGCAGGCCTACCATCGTGGCCATATCGTCGGTGAAGAATTCGTCTTTCACCTCCACCTTCAACTCGCTGGTATCGGTATTGTTTACGCGGTCGACCGTCAAGAGGAAATGCGGCTCGAACTCGGGTTGGGTGAGGATGACTGCCTCGATTTGTGACGGGAACACATTGACGCCACGGATGATGAGCATGTCGTCGCAACGGCCAAGGATGCGGTCCATGCGCACAAGGGTCCGGCCACACTCGCACTTCTCGTAGTGCAGGGCGGTCAGGTCGTGCGTGCGATAACGCAGCAATGGCATGCCCTCTTTGGTGAGATGGGTGAAGCACAGTTCGCCTAATGTGCCCTCAGGCAGCGGCTCACCGGTATCGGGATTGACAATCTCGGGATAGAAATAATCTTCATTCAGATGGGTGCCATGCTGACACTCGCACTCAAAGCCGACGCCAGGACCAGCCACCTCGCTCAGTCCGTAGATGTCGTATGCCTTGATGCCCATGGTCTCTTCCAATTTGACACGCATGTTCTCGGTCCAGGGCTCTGCGCCAAAGGCACCGATGCGCAACTTAAACTCGTCGCGTTTCCACTCAGACTCCAGCATGGCCTCGCCCAGGAACTGCGCATAAGAAGGCGTGCAACAGAGCACAGTTGCCCCGAAATCATGCATCAGCGTAATCTGCTTCTGCGTATTGCCCGACGACATGGGAATCACACTGGCACCAATGTTCTGCGCACCGTCGTGCGCACCCAGTCCTCCCGTAAACAAACCATAGCCATAGGACACTTGGAACACATCGTCCTTAGAGGCACCATAGGCAGTGAACGCACGGGAGATGCTCTCTGCCCACATTGCCAAGTCTTTACGTGTATGAAGTACGACAACGGGTTTACCCGTTGTGCCCGAAGAGGCATGAATACGTACAATCTGACTCATAGGAACAGCTGCCAGCCCAAAGGGGTAGTTGTCGCGAAGATCCAACTTATCGGTAAACGGCAACTTACAGATATCCTCGATACCTTTAATATCCTCGGGCACTAGTCCCATCTCCTGGAACTTACTACGATAAAACGGCGTGTTATGGTAGACATAGTCGACCATCTTCACCAAACGTTTACTCTGGATGTGGCGCAATTGCTCACGATCCATACATTCAATACTGGGATTCCAAATCATGTCTCATCTAGTTTGATTAGCTTATTCCGCTGACAAAGGTAAGAAAAAAAAGAGGAAAAACTAACATCTTGGATTAAAAAATTACGTATGGGTGACAATTCATCACAAACAGACACTAAAAAAAATATCCCTGCCATCCCGAAGGACAACAGGGAAACCACCCTCGTGGGCGCTGACGGATTCGAACCGCCGACCCTCTGCTTGTAAGGCAGATGCTCTAAACCAGCTGAGCTAAGCGCCCTTACTTGTCGTAAGTGGGTGCAAAGATACAACAAAAAAAACAATCCACCAAATATTTGGCGGATTATTTTTTATTTTGTGCTAAGTTTCAATAGATACGTGGGTGCGAAGGTACGAGGGTACGGAGGTGCGAGAATAGTCTCGGTTATCGAGAATTCTTGAGGTGGTGTGGACAAAGGACAAGAGTATTCTCGTGCCTTCGTACCTTCGATACCCTCGTACCTTCGTACTTTCGAAACCTCGAAACTTCTAATCAATCGACAATCTGTACGGTAGCGCGACGGTCGAACTCCTTCGGAGCCTTCTGCCCCAGAATATCCACGCCACCATTGTGGGCACAACGAATCTTCTCTTCGGCAACGCCCATCTTGACCAGTTCGTTCTTCACCGTCTCGGCACGCTGTAAAGAGAGGCGCTCGTTGATGGCCGGAGAACCCGTAGAGCTGTCGGCATAACCTGTCACGAGAAGGTTGCAATTGTTCTCCTTGGCATACTTGGCAAGTGCCTGTACGTTGACGAGATCTTTCAGATTAGCAACATTAATCTTGCCTAAATCAAAGAACACAGACACCGGAGTGGTGATAAAGTCGCGGAACGACTGACTGACGACGGTGGTGTCGCGCACCACCTTCACCTCGGGCTCACGACTGAGCAGGTTCTGGTTCTCTGCCTGCAGGTCGGCAATCTGCGCATTCAGGGCATCGAGCTGTCCCTGATACATGTTCTCCAACGCATCGACATCTGGCGACTTGCTCCATGTACCCTTGCCTAAATTCAGTGTCAGACCAATCTCTGCGGCAAACCAACGGTCGTGCTTAGAAGTAAGGCTGACAGCTTGGTTACAATCTTCGAAATCGTCACCACTGATGTTGCAACTCAGGTCGAGGTTCAGGCGGAGTTTGTTGGAAAGGCGCCAAGTGTTCAACAGGCCAAAGCTGCCTGCCAACGAGTAAGCGTTATAGCTGCAGTTACGGGCAACCCCCACACCAGCATAAGGCAAGAGGTTCCACACCCGTGTCTCGCTATAGCCACAGAACAAGTTGCTGAGATTGAGTAAGGCCTGTTCCTGCAAGTTCCAGTACTTTATCTTATTATCCTTGCAAGACTCCGAGACCACGCTTTTTCCCCATACACCATTAAACTTCGTACGGAATCCGATGCTCGGTGTAAACCATTTACCGATAGCCACCGAGAAACCCATGTCACGACGGAAATCTTTCAGCGGGCTCTTATCCAAATCCAAGCCTTTCTCTTCGTTGGAATAGAACGCCGTCCACGTGAAATTGCCCTGAAGGAACCAATTGTTCCAGAAAGAATTAGTGGCCACACTAAACTTCTGCGACGGAACCTCCGCATCACCCTGCGCAAATGAAGCTGCAGAGAGACTGACGAGAGCCAATACTAACAATACTTTTTTCATAACTAGATATGATTGATGGTTAAATTTCCCTTTATCCCAGCAGACGCTCAATCTCCTGTTGTTTCAAGATACACAAGATGGAGCGGCCGTCGGGGGTGTAATTGACATTCTCACAGGCAAAGAGCTGGTTGAAGATATCCTCCATCTCGTCGTTACTCAACACCTGTCCGTGAGGTATTGCCGCACTACGAGCCAAGCTCAGCGCCAAAGAATGGTTCACACCGTCGGCAACGCCCCCTTCCCTCTCAGCCGCCGACGCCACCATGTTTCTGACGAGCGTCTCGGTGTTGACTCCCTCAAGACCTGCGGGAATGGCCTGAACAGCATAGCTGCACCCACCCAGGTCGGTCAGTTCGAAGCCCAGTCCTTCCATTTCGGGCATCACCTCGCGAAGGACCACCTCCTCGGCAGGTGTAAACTGAATGACATCGGGAAAGAGCACCTTCTGAGGTTGTCCTGTACGGTTGCTCAGCTGCTGCATGTAGCTCTCATATAAAATACGTACGTGCGCACGATGCTGATCGATAATCATCAGACCCGACTTCACAGCAGTCATGATATACATCCCCTTATACTGGTAATGGGCAGGCGACTTGTCGGCAATCATGCTGCCGGCAGCATTGTCGGCCAAAGGCATGTCAAACATGGTTGTCTGTTCGGGCTCATTGCGCTGCAGCCCACTGTAAAGCTGCTCCCAGTCGGCAGGTGCTGCCGTTTTCTGCTGCGAAACAGGGGCAGACGACTGCTGCGACGTCTTAAAGGGATTATATTGAGGATTGTAATTCACCTTCGGCGTGTCCACATGATGCTGGAAGGGATTGAACACCGGTATCTCAGGCCGGCCGACGGTATCAAAATCTATCGACGGCACATCATTGAACTTGCCCACAGCCTCTTTTGTGGCCGCCATAAGAATCTGCCAGATAGGTTGTTCGTTCTCAAACTTTATCTCGGTCTTCGTGGGATGAATATTCACATCGATATCCTCTGGCCGCACTTGGAAATAAATGAAATAAGGCACTTGCTCGCCCACAGGCACCAAGCGCTCGAAAGCACTCTGCACCGCCTTGTGGAAATAAGCATGCTTCATGTAACGCCCGTTGACAAAGAAGAACTGATGGGCTCCTTTCTTTCTGGCAGCCTCGGGTTTTCCCACAAATCCCGTAATCTTACACATCGTTGTGTCGGCCTCAACGGGCAGTAAATCCTGGTTGATTTTCTTTCCAAAGACGTCCACTATGCGCTGCCGCAATCCACACGCACGCAGGTTATACACCTCTGCCCCATTGCTGTGGAAGGTGAAGGCAATCTGCGGATTGACCAGCACGATACGCTCAAAAGCCGTAAGAATATTGTTCAGCTCGGTAGCGTTCGACTTGAGGAACTTTCGCCGGGCGGGTACATTAAAGAACAAATTGCTGATGGTGAAATTGCTGCCCACCGGACACGATACTGGCTCCTGCCCTACTACACGCGAGGCGGAAATAGACAGATGTGTGCCAATATCCTCTGTGGCCATTCGTGTTTTCAGCTCTACCTGCGACACAGCAGCTATAGAAGGCAACGCCTCGCCACGGAATCCCATGGTGGTGAGTGCAAACAAATCGTCGGCCTTCCGGATTTTCGAGGTGGCATGGCGCTCAAAAGCCAATCGGGCGTCGGTCTCCGACATTCCCTTGCCATTGTCGATTACCTGTATGGAAGTACGGCCTGCATCCACAACCATCACATGAATCTCGGTGGCCTCTGCATCCACAGCATTCTCCACCAGCTCCTTGATGACAGAAGCGGGACGCTGAATCACCTCACCAGCAGCTATCTGGTTGGCTACAGAATCGGGAAGAAGTTGTATGATATCAGCCATTGTAGATTGAGAATTGAGGATTGAGGATTGAGAATGGAGGATGGAGGATTACGGGGCAGACTTTTCTGTCTGGGGCAATGGTTGAGGAGTGGCCTCTTTGCCCGCATCCGAAGGTTTCTGCACTGTATTGACGTCTGACGGCTGCTCTTTTTCTGTTTTGACGTCTGACGCCTGTTCCTTTTCAGTCTTACCGTTTAAAGGCAGCTCTTTTTCAGCCTTACTGTCCGATGCCTGTTCGTTTTCAGTCTTACCGTTTAAAGGCTGTTCCTTCTCAGTCTTACCGTTCGACAACCGTTGTAACGGAGCCTCACGGCGCGGTAGTATTTTCAGTTCTGAGCCCGATTTTTTGCCTCGCCACTCATAAATATCATCCTTATTGAGCGGGCGTATATAGTCGAACCATGCAAACTGAGGCAGGAACTTCTTTGAAGGAGGAATCTGCGTGATGGGATACCAAGTGCCCGTATGCTTTGACGCCCATATTCTCTGCATCTGCCGTTTCTCCATGAGCATCGTCATGGTGTCGGTTTCCAGATAGTTTTGGGCCAACAGCGTGGTGTCTTTCTCCTCTACAGGATAGAAGATGGTCAGCACATTGCCGCCGGCATCGCTCCGATACACCTCACCATCGCGGAAGAAAGCATACATGCGGTGCGACTGTATCTGATTGAAATTATCGTCGCCATAGGTACGCTCCACCGACAAGGCTTGTCCCATAACACGGCCTCGGTCTACGGTGGAATCTTTCATAAACACCTCTATCCGCTCTCCCAACAGTTGCCGCTCGCCATACCAGGTGATAGGGTCACGATACATGGTCATGCATGAGTCGAGCGAGTTGTACACCAACGAGTCGCACACAGCCTGCACATCCACCCTATATGCGCGTACCTTATTATAACAATGCACCTTGCGGTAGGCCGAGTCGGTATCGATATAAAATGTCTCGATGCGTATGGTATCGGAATGCATCCAGAGCGTGTCTTTCTGCGAATAGTCGATCATCACAGGATTGTCGGTAGCATAGCCGTTTCCCGTTTTCTCGTTATACACAAACCGGTTGCACGTCATTTTGTTACGGTTGGCCTTATCCACATAGATCACATTCCGGTAGCCTTCGCTCACGCCTTTTTTCTCGTCATAATACAAGCTGTCGGCTGTGATATTCTTCTCCTCGTCGACCACCGTTGAGCGTCCATACAACTCTGCGCGCTCTTTATTGGTATCGTAATAGCCATCGGTTGTGTTGATGACGCTCTCCTTCGACGTGATCTTCGAAGGACCCACCATGTGGGCCATTCCCGTCTTGGTGTCATAATGGAGCGTATCGGTGGTGAGCAAGAACTTAGGATTCTTCAGATTCACGCTATAGTTGAATACGGCCTGCCGTGTGTCGGCATGATACTCGCCCCAGTCGCTGGTCAGCACATTTTTCTTGTCGACCAGTTTTCCACCTTCTACAAACCATCCCATGTCGTAGAGCCGGTCGTAGACCAGACTGTCGGTATACAACTTTGAGCCACGATGGGTAAGCACCACATTTCTGCGGGCATAAGCCATCTGGTCGTTGCCGTCGTAGTAGGCATAATCGCTCACCAGTGTCAGCGTGTCGCCCTGACGGAGCCGCACGTGTCCGAAAGCGTCGAACGAGTTGGAGCTCTCGTAGAAATAAGCACTGTCGCAGGTCAGGTGAGCCCCTTTATGGCGGAACGACACCTTTCCTTTCACGATCTGCGCATCAGGCACACTTCCATACTGGTCGTAGCGCAGTTCGTCGGCATGCAAAAGATAAACGCGCTCGTCGGTTGTCTTGGCGCGTTTATGCTTTCGCGGACCTTTCGACTGCGCGATGCAGAGTCCGAAGAGGCATAGTAGGAATATAAAAACAATCCTTTTATTTCTACTCATATTCTAATCTTCAGAGAAGTGGAAGGATGGAGAACACATTATTTTATCCACCCTTCATATTCAAACTCACAGTCTTTGTAGCGGTCGTTCATCCGCACATAAACCGACTTGAGTTTTTTCTTCACCCATTCTTTCAGGAACTCATCCTTGCGCTTGGCTACCACCACGTTCTTCATGGTCTGGAAATCCTCGGTGATGGTGGCACGATGGCCATCCACACGACTCTTCAGTTTCACCAGGGCGCAAACCGTTTTGCCTTTGTTATTGATCATCTGGAACGCCTTCGATATCTGGCCCACCTTGAGTGTGTCTACCACACGTGCAATCTCGCTAGGCAGGTCTTGCATGCGGAACTTCGAGGTACGCGTCTGCATCTCCTGGTTGGTAAATGCCATCAGTCCGTGGTTGTTGCGCGTGTCTTTATCGTCGGAGATAAAAGTGGCAGCCTCCTCGAACGTAAACTTAGCTGCCCGAATGTCGTCGGCAATCGAGTCGAGGCGTAGCTTGCCCTTCTCCACGGCGTCCGGGTCGATTCTCGGTTTCAAGAGGATATGGCGGCAGTTCACCTTATCACCCCGTTTGTCAATCAACTGAATGATATGATAGCCGAACTCTGTCTCCACAATCTTCGAAATCTTTTTCGGATCGGTCAGGTTGAAGGCCACGGCAGCAAATGCGGGATCGAGCATACCACGGCCCATGAAGCCCAGCTCACCACCCTGACGGGCAGAACCAGGATCCTCAGAATACAAACGGGCAAGTGCCGCAAAGGTTGTCACCCCCTTCGTCACGCGGTCTGTATAGCTGCGCAGCTCGTCCTTCACGCGGTTGATTTCCTCAGGGGCTATTCTTGGCGCATTGGTAATAAGCTGCACCTCGACGGTAGTTGGCACGAAGGGAATGCTGTCCTCAGGCAGATTCTTGAAGTAATTGCGCACGTCGGCAGGCGTTGCCGTCACATCTTCCACCAGTTGCATCTTCATCTTCTGGATGAGTTTGCGGTTCTTGATGTCGTCGTGCATCTCCTGGCGCATCTGCGAGATTGTCTGCTTCTTGTATTCCTCCAGTTTCTCACGACTGCCGATAGCCTGTGTCCAGGCTTCAATCTGCCAGTCGATATCCTGTGCTATCTCCGTCTCAGTCACCTCTACACTGTCAATCTCGGCCTGATGGAGAAACAGTTTCTGCACAGCCAGCTGCTCGGGAATCGTACAGTCGGGATTACCGGGGAACTTCACATTATCCATTTCCCCCTGCAAGCGCATGGTCTCGACATCGGACTTCAGGATAGGCTCATCGCCCACCACCCATATCACCTCGTCGATAATACTGTGCTCGGGAACCTTTTCGGCCGTCTTTACTGTATCTTTTTTCTCTTTATGCTCATCGCCTGTGCGTCCGCCTTTACGGATTCCCGCATTCATGCCGGCAACGACCAGCAGAGATGCCAAGAGGCACAGACAGATTTTCCTTCCTGGTTTCATATCTATCAATGATGTTTATTAACCGTTTTCAACACTTCTTTGTTCACCGTCACCGCATAGCGTTTGCGCAACTGGGCCACCCACTCTTTCTCCATGGCATCCTGATAGTCGGCAATCACCAACTGCTTCACATCCGTATAATCCTCGGGGCCTTTCTTCAGTTTCTTTCCGAAGGTGGCATCGATGGGATAATCCTTCAATGGAGTCACCGTGACATTTTGCTTGAATATTTTCTTATCCACCAGTGCGTTGTCACCTTTCTTGAAGATGCCTTTCTCCACACGGATGCGGATAATGCTATCGTTGTTGAAGGTCTTGCGCAGCCGTTCTGCCCATTGGTCGAAGGGAACGTTCTTCACGCAATTGCGCACCGCTTTCACGTCGGCTTTGTTCTTCACGT
Organism: Prevotella sp. UBA2739; assembly: GCA_002353525.1. GTDB lineage: Bacteria > Bacteroidota > Bacteroidia > Bacteroidales > Bacteroidaceae > Prevotella. Next base: position 28,319 of record DEJV01000017.1, on the reverse strand, counting down.
GATAGGCCATGCCCTTGAAGCGGGGCTCATCCCAATTATACTTCTTGCGGTGAGCCTTGAAGTAGGCTTCCTGTCCGGCTTCGTCCTTGGCGGCCTTGTCCCACACCTCGCGCGTACTGATTTCGTAGAGCAACAGTCCGTCGTGATACTCGCGGATGAGGTTTTTCAGTTCCGGGTCTTTCTCCGACAACTCGTCGGCACGATTCTCCAGCACCTGCTGGCGAGTCAGTTTGCCGTTAGACGCAGCAGCCACCTTATTGATGTTCTCGTCGGCAATACGCTCGCGCACGCCACGTTGCTCCAAGAACCGCAGAATGTCATTCTTCAGCGAGTCGAACGGCTCGAGCTGCTTGCGTTCCTTCATCAGGATGATGTGATATCCCGCAGGCGAGAGGAAAGGTTTGCTCATCTGTCCGGGCTGCAAGGCATAAGCCTCTTTCTCGAACTCAGGCAGCGTCTGGCCCGGCCCCAGCCACGGCAGCACACCGCCACGGGCAGCAGAGCCAGGGTCTTGAGATAGTTTTTTGGCCAACTCGGCAAAGTCGGCGCCTTGCTGCAGGGCACGATAGATAGAGTCGATGCGCAGCTGTGCCTTGTCTTGCTCAGCCTTGGGTGCTTTCTGGGCCAGTCGGAGCAAGATGTGGGCAGGCATAATCAGCCCTTGCGGTCCGATGTTGGCCTTGGTGTCGTCATACACCTTTCGTGCCTCGGCCATCAGGTCGGCATTCTCGACGAACGACGGTTTCACCTGTTGGTCGCGATACATGGCAAACTCTTCCTTGAAAGAGGTGAGCGTGTCCAACTTGGCATCGAGGGCAGCAGCCACTTTCAGTTTGTAGTTGATGAAGAGATCCACATACTCATCCACCGTCTTCTTGTCGATGACACCCTCTGAATTGTTCTTGTTGTAAGAATACTCAAACTCGGAGCGGGTCACAGGCACACCGTTCACCGTCATGATGACCGGGTCGGCAGCCTTTGGCTGGGCCATGGCTGTTCCTGTCCACACAAAAAGTGATATCAACGCAATGACAATCTTCTTCATAAACTACACTGTTTTTTCGATGTTCTCAAACTATATTTCAATCGTTGGGACGGCTGTAGTTGGGAGCCTCGCTGGTGATGGTAATGTCGTGCGGATGGCTCTCCATCACACCTGCATTGGTGATGCGGGTGAACTTGGCATCGTGCAACTTCTCGATGCTAGCCGCACCGCAATAGCCCATGCCCGAACGCAGGCCACCCGTCAGCTGGTAGATTACCTCCTGAACGGTTCCTTTGTAAGGCACGCGGCCGGCGATACCCTCTGGCACCAGCTTCTTGGCCTCCACGGTGTCGCCCTGGAAGTAGCGGTCCTTCGAGCCGTGCTTCTGCTCCATGGCCTCCAAAGAACCCATGCCGCGGTAGCTCTTGAACTTACGACCGTTATAAATGATGGTGTCGCCTGGGCTCTCCTCGGTACCAGCCACCAGCGATCCGATCATCACCGAACTGCCACCGGCAGCCAGAGCCTTCACGATATCGCCCGAATAGCGCAGTCCGCCGTCGGCAATGAGGGGCACTCCAGTACCCTGCAAGGCACTATATACATCGTAGACAGCACTCAGCTGGGGCACGCCGACACCCGCTACCACACGCGTCGTACAGATAGAACCCGGTCCGATGCCCACCTTCACGGCGTCGGCACCATGCTCGACCAGCATTCGTGCTGCGGCACCAGTGGCCACGTTACCCACCACAATGTCGATATGGGGGAACGAGTGTTTGGCCTCAACCAGTTTTTCGATAACTCCCTTTGAGTGACCATGAGCGGTATCGATGACGATGGCGTCGGCACCTGCATCCACCAAAGCCTGCATGCGGTCGAGCGTGTCGAAGGTGACACCCACGCCAGCTGCCACGCGCAGACGGCCTTTCTCGTCTTTGCAAGCCATAGGCTTATCTTTTGCCTTGGTAATGTCCTTATAGGTAATCAGGCCCACCAGTTTGTTGTTGGCATCCACCACGGGCAGTTTCTCAATCTTATTCTCCTGCAAGATCTGAGCGGCAGCAGCCAAGTCGGTCTGCTGGTGTGTCGTCACCAGATTCTCGCTGGTCATCACATCGTCGATGGGATGGTCCAGACGGCGCTCGAAACGCAAGTCACGATTGGTCACGATGCCCACCAGATGGTTCTGCTCATCGACCACGGGAATACCACCGATGTGATATTCGGCCATCATTCCCAACGCCTCAGCCACCGTACTTCCGCGACGGATGGTCACAGGATCGTAGATCATGCCGTTCTCGGCTCTCTTGACGATAGCCACCTGCCGGGCCTGGTCTTCTATCGACATATTCTTGTGAACGACACCGATGCCACCCTCTCGTGCAATGGCAATAGCCATGCGCGACTCGGTGACTGTGTCCATAGCGGCCGTAACAAACGGGATGTTCAGCTCGATGTTACGCGAGAACTTGGTTTTCAACTCTACCGTCTTAGGCAGTACTTCTGAATAAGCGGGGATTAACAGGACGTCGTCGAACGTCAGACCGTCCATCACAATTTTGTCTGCAACAAATGAAGCCATATAGTCGTTTAAAATTTATTGCGTGCAAAATTAGCAATAATTTCTCAGATTTGCACTACTTTTTTGCGAAATAACATGTCCGTTAATACGATTTAACGGAGTTAAAAGCATGTTTGGCGGCTGGAAGGATGTTTCCAGCCGCCAAACAAGAATATAGATACCAGCCACAATGCTGTGCCCGGCCTGCTCAGTTGGCCATCTCAGAGAGGAACTTGATGCGCACCAGCCGCACTTCATCCTCGCTGTAGTCCTCGCCTAATTCCTCCATGGCGTCGTCGAGGTTGTCGGTATCGCTCTCCATGAAATAGTCGTAGATGTCGTCCACATGGTCTTCGTCCATCACCTCCTCCAGGAAGTAGTCGATGTTCAGCTTGGTTCCGCTGTAGACAATGGCCTCCACCTCGTCGAGCAGCTCATCGAAGTCGATGCCCTGTGCGTTGGCAATATCGTCGAGTGCCACCTTGCGGTCGATGCTCTGAATGATTTTCACTTTCAGCATCGACTTCTTGGCAACGGTACGCACCCGCAGTTCCTCGGGGCGTTCTATCTCATTCTCCTCGCAGTGTTTCTTAATCAGTTCGACAAAATCCTTGCCGTAGCGGCGCGCCTTACCGGCGCCCACACCCTGAATGTTCTGCAGCTCCTCGATGGTCACGGGATAAACCGTTGCCATCTGCTCGAGCGACACATCCTGGAACACCACATAAGGAGGCACTTTCTGCTTTTGGGCCACCTTCTTGCGGAGATCTTTCAACATGGCATGCAGCGTGGGGTCGAGCACCATTCCGCCGCCTTCCACATTGCCCTCGTCGTCATCGTCCTTGAACTCCACGTCTTCCACAATCATGAAACTGACAGGATTCTTCAGGAACTTCTTTCCTGCAGGGGTTACTTTCAGCAATCCGTAGTTCTCTACATCTTTCTTCAGATAGCCGGCAATCAGCGCTTGACGAATCACGGGGTTCCACAGCTTCTCGTCTTCGTCCTCGCCCGATCCGAACTCTTCGAGTTCCTGATGCTTGTGAGCCAATATCTCGTTGCTCTCCTTGCCCTTTACGAAATCGATGACGTAGTCGGTGCGGAAGTTCTCCTTGATGGCCAGGATGGCGCGAAGCACAATCTCAAGAGCCTGCTGTGCCTCGATTTTCGTCTTCGGATGCAGACAGTTATCGCAATTGCCGCAGTTCTCCTTGTGATACTCCTCGCCGAAATAGTGGAGCAGCATCTTCCTGCGGCATACCGACGACTCGGCATAAGCGGCAGTCTCCTGCAACAGTTGGCGGCCGATGTCTTGCTCTGCCACGGGCTTTCCTTCCATGAACTTCTCCAGTTTCTGCAAGTCCTTGTAGGCATAGAACGTGATGCACTTTCCCTCTCCGCCGTCGCGGCCTGCACGTCCGGTCTCCTGATAGTAGCCTTCCAGGCTCTTCGGAATGTCATAATGAATCACGAAGCGCACGTCGGGCTTATCAATACCCATGCCGAAAGCAATGGTGGCCACGATGACGTCGATCTCCTCCATGAGGAAGTCGTCTTGTGTCTGTGAGCGCGTCACCGAGTCAAGTCCGGCATGATAGGGAGCCGCCTTGATCTCGTTGGCCTGAAGGATGGCAGCCAATTCCTCCACCTTCTTACGCGACAGGCAATAGATGATGCCGCTCTTGCCGGGATTCTGCTTGATAAACCGAATAATCTGCTTGTCAATATCCTTGGTTTTGGGTCGCACCTCATAGTAGAGGTTAGGACGGTTGAACGAGCTCTTAAACTCGGTAGCGTCCAGAATGCCCAGGTTCTTCTTGATATCGGTGCGCACCTTGTCGGTGGCTGTGGCCGTCAGGGCAATGACGGGCGCCTTCCCTATCTCGTTGATGATAGGACGTATGCGGCGGTATTCCGGGCGGAAGTCATGTCCCCACTCCGAAATACAATGTGCCTCATCGATGGCATAGAAAGAGATCTTGATGCTCCGCAGGAAATCCACGTTCTCGTCTTTTGTCAGCGACTCGGGAGCTACATACAGCAGTTTGGTGATGCCGCTCAGGATGTCGGACTTCACCTGGTCGATAGCCGCCTTGTTGAGCGACGAGTTCAGATAGTGCGCCACCCCATTTACCTCGCTCATACCGTTAATCACGTCCACCTGATTCTTCATCAGCGCAATCAGGGGTGAGATAACAATGGCCGTCCCGTCCATCAGCAGCGAGGGCAACTGATAGCAGAGCGACTTGCCGCCTCCTGTCGGCATGAGCACAAATGTGTCTTTCCCATCCAGCACGTTGCGGATGATAGCTTCCTGATCGCCTTTGAATTTGTCGAATCCAAAGTATTGTTTCAGTTTTAGTGTAAGATTAACTTCTTTAGTCATGGTAAAAGTAGCGTGTTTCCGGTTATATTTCAGGCGGAGTGCTGGTGCTGCACCAGCGCTTTCTCCATCTGTGTCTTTGTATAGTCGAGGGTCACCTTGAAGGTCTTCACGCGCTTCGAGGGAATCTCATACATGGCGTCCATCATCACATTCTCTACAATAGAGCGCAATCCGCGGGCGCCAAGCTTATATTCCACAGCCTTGTCGACCATATAGTCGAGGGCGTCGTCGTCGAAGGTCAAGGCGATGCCGTCCATCTCAAAAAGTTTTACATACTGCTTGACAATAGAGTTTTTCGGCTCAGTGAGGATACTGCGAAGGGCCGTACGGTCCAGCGGATTCAGATGCGTCAGCACGGGCAGACGGCCGATAATCTCGGGTATCAGCCCAAACGACTTCAGGTCTTGGGGCAGCACGTACTTCATGAGGTCTTTCTTGTCAATCTTGCGCACGTTCTGCACCGAGTTGTAGCCCACCACGCGGGTGTTCAGTCGCTGGGCAATCTTCTGCTCGATGCCGTCGAAGGCACCGCCGCAGATGAAGAGGATGTTGCGCGTGTCGACGTGGATGTAATCCTGGTCGGGATGCTTGCGGCCACCCTGTGGCGGCACATTCACGACCGTACCCTCCAGCAGTTTCAGCAGACTCTGCTGTACACCCTCACCGCTCACGTCGCGGGTGATGGAAGGATTGTCGCTCTTGCGCGCAATCTTGTCTATCTCGTCGATAAACACAATGCCCCGCTCGGCTGCAGCCTGATCGTAGTCGGCCACCTGCAGCAATCGGCTGAGAATGCTCTCCACATCCTCACCCACATAACCGGCCTCGGTGAACACCGTGGCATCGACAATGGTGAAAGGCACATCGAGCAGTTTGGCAATGGTACGCGCCAAGAGGGTTTTGCCCGTGCCGGTGCTGCCCACCATAATAATATTACTCTTCTCTATCTCCACGCCATTGTCGTCAGCCGGCTGCTGCAGACGCTTGTAGTGGTTGTACACCGACACCGACAGATAGCGTTTGGCCTCGTCCTGGCCAATGACATATTGGTCAAGGAATTTCTTAATTTCACGAGGCTTGGGCACCTTTTTCAGTTTAAAGGGCTCCGCATTGTTCTTTCTGCTATTGCTGAGCACTCCCGTAGACTGTACTATCTCGTAGGCCTGCTTGGTGCAATCCTCACAGATATAGCCATTGATTCCCGTGATGAGCAGTTTCACCTCCTTATCGCTTCTTCCGCAAAAGCTGCAAACTTTTTTCATTCTCACTTCTTCCTCTTCAACACTTCGTCAATCATTCCATACTCCTTGGCTTCCTCGGCATTCATCCAGTAGTTACGGTCGCTGTCGGCCCACACCTTCTCATAAGGAGTGTGCGAATGCTCGGAGATGATGTTGTAAAGTTCTTTCTTGAACTTCAGAATCTCTTTGGCCTCAATCTCGATATCGCTGGCCTGACCTTGCACGCCACCCAGCGGCTGGTGAATCATCACGCGGCTGTGGGGCAGAGCCGAGCGCTTGCCTTCTTGTCCGCTGACCAGCAGCACGGCAGCCATCGAGGCAGCCATGCCCGTGCAGATGGTAGCCACGTCGCTGGTGATGAACTGCATGGTGTCGTAGATGCCCAGTCCGGCCGTCACGCTGCCGCCGGGCGAGTTGATATAGATAGAGATGTCTTTACCCGGATCGGTAGAGTCGAGGTAGAGCAGCTGCGCCTGCAGCGTATTGGCCGTATAGTCGTCAATCTGTGTTCCGAGGAAAATAATACGGTCCATCATCAAACGAGAGAACACATCCATCTGCGTCACGTTCAGTTGACGCTCCTCCAGGATATAGGGGTTCAGATACTGGGCCTGAGCCTTCATCACATCATCAAGCATCATGCCGTTCATTCCGAGATGCCTGGTTGCATATTTTCTAAAATCGTTCATCATTTTTTCTCTATGATATATAAAAAAGAGGTCATCGACCTTCTATTTTTTTGTTCGTAGGAACAAAGTTAATAAAAAAAGTCGATAACCTCTCTATTTTCGAGAAGTTTTTTCTAAAAAAAGTTGTTTAAGCCTCCATCAGCTTATTAAAGTCGTCGAGTGAAATGCTCTTTTCGTTCAGTTTTACGGCATTTTTCAGGGCGACAATCAGTTTCTGGTCGATGCTGCGGTCAACGAGTCCCTGCACGTTGTCCCCTTTCTTAATCATCTCCTTGGCATAGTTCTCCAGATACTCCTCGGGAACGTTGTTCATGCCATACTGGGCAAACTGTGCACGGGCGGCACCCTTGGCGGCCTCCACGACGTCGCTCTCCTCGACCTTGATGCCCTGGGCAGCCACCAGCTGCTCCTTAATCAGGTGCCAGGTCAGTTCCTTGATGCTCTGCTCGTAGTTCTTCTCGACGAAGTCCATGCCCTTATCCTTATTATTATTCAGCATCACGCGCTTCAGGATGGCATCGGGATAGGTCAGCTGACCCACCTTCTCCTCGCAATACTTGCGCACGTCGAGCAGGAACTTATAGTCAGAGTCTACGCTCAGCTGCTTCTTAATCTCCTCGGCAATACGTCCGCGGAACTCCTCCTCGCTCTTCACGTTGCCCTCGCCATACACCTGGTCGAACAGTTCCTGGTTCACGTCGGCCTTCACGAAGCGAGAAATCTCGGTCACGAGATAGGTAAAGTCGGATGTCATATCCTTCACCTTTTCGCGGTCAATCTTCAGCAGCGACGATACCTCAGAGTCGTTGTCGGGATATGCCTTGCGGGGGTTGAAGGTGATGACGCTGCCCAGCTTGGCACCGTCGAAGAGTTTCTTCTGCTCCTCGTCCTTGATGTAGAGGGGCATCATCATGGCATGCTCTACCACCACGCCGTCTTCCTTGGCGTTACCGTCGGCGTCGAGCTCCTTCAGGTCACCATACAGCATGTCGCGCTTTTCGCCGTCGTACTCTTCCACCTTATCATAATGGCCATTGCGGCTGGCGAACATGTCCACCTGATTGTCAATCAGTTTGTCGTCAACCTCGATGTTGTAATAGTCAATCTTGTTTTTGCCGTTCAGCTCAATCTTGAACTCGGGAGCCACGGCCACGTCGAACTTAAACACGTAGGGAGCCTCGCCCTCAATGTCAACGGGGTCCTGGTTTTCTGCAGGCAGGGGCTCGCCCAGCATCTGGATGTTGTTCTCTCTAATGTATTTGTACATCTCCTCGCCGAGCACCTTGTTGATTGCATCCACCTTCACCGATGCGCCAAACTGGCGCTTGATGAGTCCCATGGGCACCATGCCTGGACGGAAACCGGGGATGTTTGCCTTCTTGCGATAGTCCTTGAGTGTCTTCTCGACATTCTCCTTAAAGTCTGCCTCTTCAACGGTCAGGGTCATCAGACCATTGACCTTGTCTGGATTTTCGAATTGAATTTTCATCGTCTTATTTTATCTTGTTTTTTATATTTATCTGAAATTGAGGTGCAAAGGTACTCATTTTTCGCCGAACCACCTAATATAATAGGCAAATATTTGATTTTTTAACCTAAAACTCGCGTTTGCACACAATGCTATAGCCCTGATAGCCTCAGATAGACGATGGAAGGCAATGACCGACACACACGGATTGTTTCATATACCGGAAGTGGGCTGCCCCACGGCAGCCCACTCACATGCAGATTACTGTATAGTGATTTTCTCTGAAAGAATCTCTTTGTCGACAATAGCCCTGACTATGTAAATGCCCTTCAGCCACGACGATGTGTCAAGTGTGCGGCTGTTGCCGTTAACCTCATAAACTATTTAATTTCAAATGATTTTTTAAAGGTTTCTGTTTTATAGTGTTTTTCTTTCTGCCCAGGAGTTGAATTATATCGAACATTAAATTCAGTATAGTAATTACCTTTTTCGAAAAACATGGAATCCCACAGATAACGAATCACGTACACTTCTTTGGCTATTTCCATCACCTCTATTGAGAGATTTTCCATTTGAGGTGCTCGCAGCAATTTACCATCTTCTGTATAAACAGAAAAGAAATCATCTCCTACAATCAGATCGTCGCTTTTTAAGTCGCTCGCTAAGATTAGATTTGAAGACGTTCGAATGATTAATTGAAAGATGATGGGCTCATTGCTATTCAACCATTCTTTACTCTTGCCTTCACCACTATTGAATATGGACAATGACATATCCAAGTTTTTCTCTTTGCTCTCTACTTGATTGTCATTGCCACACCCTGCAAATGCTACCATAGCTAATAGCAAAGGGATCAGCAGCAGGGCTTTTACGGTTTTCTTTCTCATAAACTTTCATTTCTTTTAAATAATTATACTAATATTACTCTACACTATCCGATAATAATCTGTGCACAGCACAGCAATATTGGAAAAAGTGCAAATCTTTTAATTACTGAATTCCTTGCCATTGTAATATATTCTTAACTTCACATTTTGTACATTTGTTTTGGGATATAAACCCCAATAGAAGATTTCTGTTTGTACAGCTACTACTGCTTCGTTTGTAGTTTCATAATAAAGGAATAAAGTAGCATCTTCCCCATCAACAACCATCTTTTGCTTTTTCAGAGTCCAGCTTGCTGATTCATAAATCTGGCCGATAATTAATGTGTACTTGGAAAAATCAACTTGCGGTATCTGAGCAGCACCTGTGTAGGCTGAACGCAATTGATTCTCATTATTTATGATGAGAGTAGCCTCTTTACAGTCGACATCCTCAAAGAAGCCGCTTATCCTCATGTCAGATAGAGCATTTATACTGTTGAAAAAGTCGCGAATCTGCACACTTGCATCAGTGGGGGATAAGGAAAACGTATCGTCATTGTCACCACACCCAGTGAGGACAAAGGTCGATAGGATCAATACTAATGTTGCTGGCATCAGCAGCAGGGCCTCTACGATTTTCTTTCTCATAAGCTTTCCTTTCTTTTAAAGAATATTCTTGAAACTATTAATAATGCTAGTAAACTATACTTCTTCATTTGTCAACTCTATTTATTGGGGAATTAAAAAGCATACGTATAAATACAAATCCAATTACTAACAGCATCTCTAGGGACTTCCAAACCGATACCGTCGCTGTCAAAGTTTTGACCAGATGATGAAGATGACCATGCCCATTTGACGTGATATACCTTTTCTTCCTCATAAGACCCTAGAAACACTTCCAGAGCCTCACCTTTCTTCACAAGCTTCTGGAGCCATTCTGGCATGTCATCGACACTCATAAGGTGACAGGGAACTTCCTTTCCATAAAAATCCACCATGTTCACATCATCATTGTCGTCATGGCATCCCGAAAGGGCCAAGGTCGATAGGAGCAATACTAATGTTGCTGGCATCAGCAGCAGGGCTTTTACGATTTTCTTTCTCATAAGCGTTCCTTTCTTTTATAATTGTTAGACATAATATGTGCTTTTATAAGTAATACTGACTAAAGATTGTTAAACCACTTATTTTAGTTCATTTTGATAATTCTATTGTGGATAAAGTTATGCAATAGCAATCTGTTCCGGCAGGAAGAGTTAAATCTTCTTCGTTCGATAGACTGTATGCTTTTCCAGAGAACGACACTTTCTGGTTTGCATAAGCGTCAAGTTTCTTTTCTCCGGAAACCAAATACATTGATGCAGAGTCATAGCTTCCTTCAACGGCAACTGTTATCTGTCATTTGCCGACAGTACTATTAAAAGATACTGTTCCAACGCCTTCCACTTTCTTAATAAATTGCTGACCACAATCACATTTCTCGACACTCTCATACTCCTGAGCGTCGTCTTTACATCCCGTTACCCCATTTGCAAGAACTAACAAGATGACGACTAATACGGACAGTTTAAATCTCTTTCTCATAAGCGTTCCTTTCTTTTAAATGGTGAGATAAAATATGTGCTTTTATAAGTAATACTGACTAAAGGCTGAAATATAATCGGAATTTAACGTTTTTTTGGATGGTTGTTATGTCATATATTTCTTTTTCCATTAGATTAAAAGTTTTTTAGTGTATTCTTAACAAAAATATAAAATAATTGTGATACTATCAAAACTTTGTGGCATGATTAGCATTTTTTATGATTTGAGGCGGTGATGCTGTTGGTGATAAGGCATAGACAAGAACTAAAAAGAAGAGTGGTCTGTCATGGCGCAGCCCACTCACATGCAGATTACTGTATAGTGATTTTCTCTGAAAGAATCTCTTTTTTTCAATGAAACTAAGATACAAATAAATCTATTCATCATTTACTCACATAATTTGATTTCACAATATGTATAAAATTTTTGTCCCACCATGTACTCATAATACAATGTTTTGTATTTAACAATTTGCAACGAGATTCTATCTAAAGACTTTATTCCTTTTGGAAGACTTTTAGTAGGTACATAAACATAACAGTATGTATCAAAAGCACCGTCATCAGGCTTTTCAATAAGAAGAACTGATGTCCATTCTTGATCCCCACCTTGTATTTCAACAAGATAGCAGCCTTTACTGTCTAAATGCCAGCCTTCGTCGGTTTCATCATCTTTACAACTCAACACTACTGATAGCAGTAATGTAAATAACAACAACGGTATCAGCGTCTTTTTCTTTACGGTTTTCTTTCTCATAAGCGTTCCTTTCTTTTAAATGGTAAGATAAAATATGTGCTTTTAATATGTAATACGAGCAAAAGGTTGACACGTAATCAGTATTTAACGTTTTTTATTACTCAAGTTTCGCATTTATGTAGGAGGCGACGTGTCCTCACGTCGCAGCCGCCACGTTAAGGCTGTTGTCACGTGAGACACGTGACCTCCTATACGTCCGATACAAAGCTACACACTTTTTCTCTTCATAAAACTGAAAAAGTAGACGGTTGATTTCCATTCATCCTGAATCGATAGACACATGCGTCACCTAAACCATAACTTAAAAACTGTTAAATCTCAGTACCAAAATTTGTTCCTAGTTTTGGTACTGCCAGTACCAAGCGTTGGTACGCACGCTACCAAGCATTGGTACTGTGGCTACCAAGCATTGGTACTCAGGCTACCAAGCATTGGTACTGTGGCTACCAAACACTGGTACTGTGGCTACCAAACACTGGTACAAAGCAAGGCGCATGTTTTTGACGGCTTATCCATCAAAAACATGCGCCTCTTCAGAATGTTTTTATCGATTGTCTTCTATCACAAAGCTAGGCATTATCCTCGGCAGCCTCACGGGCACGACGCTCCTCGTCGAGCAGTTGGAAGTCCTTTTTACGCAGCACGAAACTGTTGCTGAGGTATTTCTCGCGCACAATCTTGTTGGCTGCCAGCTCTTCGGGCTTGCCCTGGAAAAGAATTATACCCTCGAACAACAGGTAGGCCCGGTCGGTAATGGTGAGCGTCTCCTGCACGTTATGGTCGGTAATCAGGATTCCAATGTTGCGGTATTTCAGGCGCCACACAATGTGCTGGATATCCTCTACGGCAATAGGGTCTACACCGGCGAAGGGCTCGTCGAGCATGATGAACTTCGGTTCGATGGCCAGACAGCGGGCAATCTCGGTACGACGGCGCTCACCTCCCGACAGTTGGTCGCCCTTGTTCTTGCGCACTTTCTGCAGACGGAACTCGGCAATGAGGCTCTCCAGCTTCTGCAACTGGTATTCGCGTGGCTTGCCTGTCATCTCGAGCACGGCCATGATATTGTCTTCGACACTCAGTTTGCGGAACACCGACGCCTCTTGCGGCAGATAGCCAATGCCGGCACGGGCACGCTTGTAGACAGGATAGCCCGTAATGTCCTCGTCGTTAAGATAGATATGTCCGCCGTTGGGCACTATAAGGCCGGTGGTCATATAGAACGAGGTGGTCTTACCCGCACCGTTGGGGCCTAGCAATCCCACAATCTCGCCCTGACGCACATTGATAGACACATCGTTGACAACGGTGCGCTTCCCATAGCGCTTCACCAGTCCTTCGGTGCGAAGCACCATCGAAGGCTCTTCTGCAGGCATAGCATCCGTCTGGGGCAGCGCTCCAGACTCGTCGTGCATGGGTATATTTACATTTTGAAGTTCGTCCATATCAGAATCTTTTGCCTGCAAAATTACTAAAAATGTCGGTAATTACGTTGTTAAAATGAAAAACTCTTGCAGATATTGCAGTTTTTAATTGATTTTTGGTTACTTTTGCAAGAGAAAAGGAAGGGAGTTGGGAAATCACATAAAAACAAGAACCAAATGTTGTTGCAAAAGTCGTTAGAGTCTGTAGGTAAATATTTCATGCTGATGGGGAGGACATTTGCCCGTCCTGAGCGCTTCCGCATGTTCTGGAAACAATACGTGAAGGAGATGTCGCAGCTGGGCATCGACTCCATCGGTATTGTGCTGCTGATATCGTTTTTCATCGGCGCCGTGATCTGCATTCAGATGAAAGTGAACATTGAGAGCCCGTGGATGCCCCGATGGGTGGCAGGCTACACCACACGCGAGATTATGCTGCTGGAGTTCTCGTCATCCATCATGTGTCTGATTCTTGCCGGTAAGGTGGGCTCGAACATTGCCTCAGAGCTGGGCACCATGCGCGTGACTCAACAGATTGACGCGCTGGAGATTATGGGTGTAAACTCTGCCTGCTACCTGATATTGCCGAAGATTCTGGGACTCATCACCATCATGCCCATCCTGGTAGTCTTCTCGTCGGCATCGGGCATACTGGGAGCTTATGGCACCGCCTACATCGGGCATATCCTCTCGCCCGACCATCTGACGCTCGGATTGCAGCATGCCTTCAACCCTTGGTTCATGTATATGAGCATCATCAAGAGCCTGTTTTTTGCCTTTATCATCGCCAGCGTCAGTTCTTATTTCGGCTATTCCGTAGAGGGAGGATCGGTGGAAGTGGGCAAGGCCAGCACCACTGCGGTGGTGAACAGCAGCGTGCTCATCCTCTTCTCCGACGTGTTTCTTACGCAACTGCTGTCGTAAATGATCCTAAAAACTCAGAACAACAACCATGATCGAAGTTAAACATCTCTATAAATCGTTTGAGGAAAAAGACGTGCTCATTGACATCAACGCCATCTTTGAGAACGGAAAGACCAACTTGATTATCGGACAAAGCGGGTCGGGAAAAACGGTGTTGATGAAAAACCTGGTGGGACTGCTCGAGCCTACCAGCGGACAAGTGCTCTACGACGGGCGCGACTTCGTGGCAATGAACAAACGCGAAAAGGTGGAACTGCGACGCGAGATGGGCATGATCTTTCAAAGTGCAGCCCTCTTCGACTCGCTCTCTGTGCTCGAGAATGTGATGTTTCCCCTCGACATGTTCTCTACCATGAACTATCGCGAACGGGTGAAACGCGCACAGACATGCCTTGACCGCGTCAACCTGATAGAGGCACAGACCAAATATCCCGGCGAACTGTCGGGAGGCATGCAGAAACGTGTGGCTATTGCCAGAGCTATCGCCTTGAATCCACAATATCTGTTCTGCGATGAGCCTAACTCAGGACTGGATCCAAAGACTTCGCTGGTCATCGACGACCTGCTGCACAGCATCACACAAGAGTTTGGCATCACCACCATCATCAACACCCACGACATGAACTCGGTGATGGGGATTGGCGAAAACATCATCTTCATCTATGAAGGACACAAGGAGTGGCAGGGCGTAAGCAGCGAAATCATGGGCACCGACAACAAGCGGCTCTCCGACTTTATCTTCGCCAGCGACCTGCTCAAGGAAATGCGCTCAGTGGTGAACGAACAAAACGATCACCACAAATAAGACTCAAAATTGTAAAACAAGACTTAACGGTCGTAAAATAACATTCAACGATCGTAAAGATAGAACATGCGTTCCATCATCTGCCACTTCTCATCAGATGTGGCATTGGCTTCACACTGTTGGAACTGAGCCACAAAAGCCTCCCATTCTGCCTGTAGTGGCAGTGTGGCAAGGCGGCTCATAGCCTCATCCCAGTTGAAATCGAGCGGAGTCTCGACAATCATCATCAGACGATTGTCCTTGATGTAAATCTCCATCTCCAATATTCCCACCTGACGAATACCGTCGCGAATCTCTTTCCACGACTCCTCCTTGCTGTGCGCACGGCGGTAGCGGGCAATCAGCTCGGGCTCATTCTTCAGTTCCAACATCTGGCAATAGCGTTTCACAGGCTGACCGTATTGCCTCACTTGATAACCTTCTGTCATTTCTTCACTAATTTAAGATGTGAGCGATATCCATAAATACCAATGATAACAAAGCAGATGAGCGGCAGCACAAACGACACATTCACGGCCGGATGGCCCAGAATGGTCTGCTGGTCGATAATCATGCCCTGCAATGGCGGCATCAATGCGCCACCGACAATGGCCATGACGAGGAATGCCGCGCCAAGAGTCGTGTCACGACTGTCGACACCCTCTAGTGCAATACCGTAGATGGTGGGGAACATCAACGACATGAAAAAACTGATACCTATCAAGCAGTAAAGTCCTGCCATTCCTACTATCGTGATGGCTCCCAGCGCACAAAGCCCGGCACCGACTGCAAAAATGGACAGCAAGACACGCGTATTCACGTATTTCATGAGGAAAGTAGAGATGAAACGGCTCGTCAGGAACAGTGCCATCGCGATGATATTGTAGTTCTGCGCGGTAGCCTTGTTGATGCCCAGATTGTCGGCATATTGGATAATAAACGTCCATGTCATGATCTGTGCGGCCACATAGAACATCTGAGAGAGCACTCCCTCGCGATAGATGGTGTTGTGCCACAGGTTCGAGAGTGTCTGTCTGACGGTGTGGGTCTTACCAACATCCTTCAGTTCCTCCCCTTGCGTCTTTGGCATTTTGGTCAGAGCGATGATGACAAACACACAAAGCACAACCAATCCGATAGCCACATACGGGTTACGAATGACTGCCAGGTCGTGCAAACGGATATCGGCCTTCTCGGCTTCCGACAGCAAGGGGAAGATAATCTTACCCATCTCATCGCGCTTGTCGCTGATGAGTTGCGGCAGGACGATGAGCGATGCCACACTCATTCCGCACAACGACCCCATGGGATTGAAAGCCTGGGCAAGGTTCAGACGGCGGGTAGACGTCTCCTTGGCACCCAACGAGAGGATGAACGGATTGGCTGTTGTCTCCAGGAAAGCCAGTCCGAAAGTCAGAATATAGAGCGACAGACAGAAGAACGTAAACTCCTGATAGGCAGCTGCGGGAATGAAGAGAAAGGCGCCGATGGCATATAGTGCCAGTCCCAGCAAGATTCCTTTCTTATAAGAGTACTTGCGTATAAACAATGCTGCCGGTATGGCCATCG
Organism: Prevotella sp. UBA2739; assembly: GCA_002353525.1. Classification (GTDB taxonomy): domain Bacteria; phylum Bacteroidota; class Bacteroidia; order Bacteroidales; family Bacteroidaceae; genus Prevotella. The sequence continues at coordinate 12,076 of DEJV01000017.1, read as the reverse complement.
TCGCATAGCCTCCATAGAAGGCGAACTGCACCATCGAGGCCTTTGCGGCAGACAGTTCCATCAGCGTCTGGAAGGCCGCCACCATCGGGTTGGTGATGTCGTTGGCAAAGCCCCAGAGCGCGAACAACGAGGTAATCAGTATAAACGTAAACAGGTATTTACGCTCAACAAGTGGTTTCTTTTCCATAGATACTCATTCGTTAGATTATTTTCTCGGCCAAAAAAGCCCTATATCTACTTGTAAATAGGACCGAAATTCTGACAAGCACGATAGTCGGCACCCTCCTTGTCCATGCCGAATGCGTTCCATGCCGCAGGTCTGAAGATATTTTGATCGGCAATATTATGCATGCAAACAGGGATGCGCAGAATCGAACAAAGCGTGATGACATCGGCTCCGATATGGCCGTAAGCAATGGCACCATGATTGGCACCCCAGCAGTTCATGACGCTGTAAACATCCTTGAAACAGTCCTTTGTAGCATCCAGACGGGGCACAAACCACGTGGTAGGCCATGTGGGATCAGTACGCTTGTCGAGAATATCATTGGTCTCAGAATCAAGTTCCACAGTCCACCCTTCTGCTAGCTGCAGCACAGGACCGAGTCCCTGAACCATATTCATGCGCATCATGGTCATCGGCATGCCGCCTTTGCTCAAGAAGTGTGAGGAATAACCGCCTCCACGGAAGTAGTCACGATCGGCAGGCATCCAGTTGGTAGCCTTCAGACAGGCCTCCATATCAGCATCCGTCATGTTCCAGTGCTCCTTCATCGTAGGTTTGCCCTCAGCATCGGTCATCGCACCTGTGGCGTCAAGCGTGGTAGCACCAGAATTGATGAGATGAATAAAGCCACCGGCAGCAAGGCCTTCAGGACGCTTTCCTGCCACACGCTCCACAGCCTCCGGACTCCAATAGGTACGGATATCGGAGAACATGACGCCTCGATTAGTGAGCAGATGGCCAAAGAGCATGGACATACCGTTAAGGAAATCGTTCTCTGTAGCAAGCACATCAGCCTCACGGGGACCGTTCCAATCGAAAGAAGTACAGAGCATTGACTCCGGGAAGTCGAAGTTTGGCTTATAGTCTGTCCACTGGCGCTGCCCCTGAACACCGCCAAAGATAGCATTATGTCCAAGCGCTTCTTCCTTGTAACCCATCTCCAGGAGTTTGGGGTTGCCGTGCATCAAATCGCGAATAATCATCATCGTTTTCACAGTGAACTCCCAATCCGCATCTTTCTCCTCGCGGTTCTTGCCTTTACCCTTACCGTTGAAGGTCGTCATCTGAGTACCTGGGAAGAGAGAACGGTCCTCATTGTAGTCGTAACCTTCCTGTGGCTTGCAGTATTTCTCTACCCAATCCATGGCCTTCTTGAACTCTTCCGGGTCGAAGATGTTGAAATCGACACGACGCAGGATCTCCACTAATGAGACATATTCCGTACGCATACCAAGATACTGCTGCAAGAAATCGGCATTGACTATAGAACCGGCGATACCCATACAGGTGTTGCCGATCGAGAGGTAGCTCTTACCTTTCATCGTGGCTACCGCCTGAGCAGCACGTGCAAAACGCAATATTTTCTCAGCCACATCGGCAGGAATCGTGTTGTCTGTCAAGTCCTGCACGTCATGCCCGTAGATTCCGAATGCAGGCAATCCCTTCTGTGCATGTGCGGCCAACACAGCTGCAAGATAGACAGCTCCAGGACGCTCAGTACCGTTGAATCCCCAAACAGCCTTCGGGTAATAGGGATTCATGTCCATGGTCTCAGACCCATAACACCAACATGAAGTAACTGTGATGGTAGCACCCACGCCCTCGCGCTCGAACTTCTCGGCACATGCGGCACTCTCAGCCACACGTCCTATCGTGCTATCTGCGATGACACATTCAACTGGAGAACCGTCACCATTGCGCAGATTACTACTGATGAGGTTGGCCACTGCTTGTGCCAGGCACATGGTTTTCTCTTCAAGGCTTTCGCGTACACCGCCCTGACGACCGTCGATTGTCGGCCGGATGCCAATTTTCGGATAAGTTGTTTTCATATGGTTACTCTTTATGATTATGTAGATTGTCCTAAGTCAAGCTAAAAGTTTACTAAGATTCTGAACACTTTTCCCGGCCGTGCAGCCCATTTTTCCATCGCAGCGGGAGCCTGCTCTGGTGTTACTACATCACTGATGAGCTGGTCCACCGGACAGGTATGACGCTCCAGATAATGGATGACGGCACGGAAATCAGACGGCTGGGCATTTCTGGAGCCACGGATATCGAGCTCTTTCTGCACGAAAAACTTCGTCTGAAACGATACTTCCGTCTTCGCATAGCCAATACAAATCACGCGACCGGTGAAGGCTACCTCGTCGACAGCCATCTGATAGGTCTCAGCACTACCTACAGCCTCGATTACCACGTCGGGACCGAAGCCGGCTGTCATCTCCAAAACACGTGCATGCACATTGTCATTCAGTGTGTTAATCACGTAACTGGCTCCCATCTGCCTGGCCAGCACAAGTTTATCGTCGGCGATATCGGCGGCAATAACTGTCGCGCCACGCTGTGCCGCACGCACGATAGCGCCCATTCCCACCATACCGCAGCCAATGACCATCACCACATCAATATCGGTCACCTGTGCCCGCGATACGGCATGGAAGCCCACACTCATAGGTTCTATCAGCGCACACTCGCGCGTCGTGAGCAGACCTGCGGGTATCACCTTCTCCCATGGCAGGCATATGGTCTCTTTCATGGCGCCATTGCGCTGTACGCCTAATGTCTCGTTATGCTGGCAGGCATTCACACGCCCGTTTCTACACGACGCGCACTTCCCGCAATTGGTATAAGGATTGACTGTCACCACCATGCCTGGTTTCAGGCCTTCGGGCACATCCGAACCCGTTTTCACAACAACAGCACCCACCTCATGGCCTGGGATAACAGGCATCTTTACCATGGGATTCTTTCCTAAATACGTGCTCAAGTCTGACCCGCAGAAGCCAACATACTGCAAACGAATCTTCACTTCGCCTGCCTTGGGCTCCTGGTCTTCGACTTCCACAACCTCCATCTGCCTGACGGCAGTTATTTTTACTGCTTTCATATTTCTTTTTTATTCTGACATATTCTTGATATAAGGTAATTCGGGCAAGTTCTCAAAACCATAGAAGCGACGGGCATTCTCGCCCAGGAAAAGCCGTTTCTCTTCGTCGCTAAGTACTTCTGTCTTAAGCACGAAGTCGTACGACATACGATAAGTAATAGCCGTAATGGTGCGCGGATAGTCGCTGCCCCACATCAGTTTGTCGGCACCCACGGTATCTATTGCCTCACGAATCACTTTGATGGCACTCGGATAAGGATAGAACTCTTCGTTATAAAGCCAGGTGATACCGCCCGATTCCAACATGACATGCTCGTGCCGGGCCAGTAGTAGCTGCTCTCTCCACCCTTCTACTGTGGGCATGCCCAAATGCCCGATGGCGATTCTCAGCTGCGGACACTCGCTGATCACCTCTTCCATCTCACCGACCTGCAGGTCGCCGTCAGCCAACGTGACCGACAGTATCACATGATGCTGCTCCATATAACGGAACATACGCATCATCTCGGCACTGTTCAGCATAACACGCCCCTCGTCGGTCAGCAGCCGATGGCCAGGAATGGCGATACCCTTGAAGCCCTGAGCAATAAGCGATACGGCCTGTTCGTAGAATCCGGGATGGAAATAATCACACATGCCACAAACAAAGAAACGGTCGGGATACTTCTGAGCCACCTCCATCAGGTAATCGTTCTGAATACCGTCGATGAACTCCTGCACCACGACAGCTGCTCCCACTTGGGCATAATTCATATTGGAGAGAAACACCTCGGCAGAGTTGACCCCGTCGATCATAAACGGAGGAAGCATCTGCCGCTCCTCACCCAGGAACATAGCACGTCCGTTGGGCAGCGGACTGATGCGCTGGCCGTTCCATGTAGTGTCTTGTCGGAGCCATAAATGGCTATGAGCATCAATGATATTCATCGTCGGCGAGTTTATGAGTTTTTCCATCTTATCCCCATCTGGCCACCAATGATTTGCTGCACCTCTCTTACCAGCTGCTCGTCGACAGGCTCATTCACATAAGCGATGTTACGACGCACATTCTCGGGATTGGCACTGCTGAACAAAGTAGTGGCAATACGCGGATTCAGACTTGTGGAATACTGGATAGCCAGTTTGTCAATAGGATTCCCTTTTTCACGGCAATAGATTGCAGCCTTGGCACACGCTTCCTTCAACTGTGCCGGGGCGGGATGCCAATCGGGCGTACCACGCTCTGAAAGGAGTCCCATCGAGAATGGAGAGGCGTTGATGACACCGATACCCCGCTGCTCGAAGAAATCGAGATAGTCGAGAAGAAGGTGGTCATTCAGACAATAATGACAGAAGTTGAGCACACACTCAACCACATTCTCGTCGGAATGTTCGATGACCCACTTCAGATTCTCAGGCTGTAAATCCGTGATTCCCACATGACTGACGACATGCTCATCGCGGAGTTTGACCAATGCCGGCAGGGTCTCGTCGACAACCTGCTGAAGATTGGCAAACTCAATATCATGCACAAGGATAAAGTCTATACGGTCGACATGCAGACGCTCCATGCTCTCGTAGACACTCTTCGTCACACGAGCGGCCGAATAGTCCCATGTGTTCACACCGTCCTGACCATATCTGCCTACTTTTGTTGACAACACATAGCGGCTGCGATCTATCTGACAGAGTGCTTTCCCCAATACAGTCTCTGCCTTGTAGTGACCGTAATAGGGCGACACATCAATATAGTTAATTCCACCGTCGAGCGCAGTAAACACCGCCTCGATAGCGTCTTTCTCACTAATATGACGGAACACGCCACCCAATGAGGAAGCACCAAATCCAAGATTGGACACCCGCAGGCCCGTCTTTCCTAATTCATTGTATACCATCGTGATTGTTTAGATTTCTTCTGCAAAGATATAAAAATATTGTTTCCATAATGCCAAAAATACCGGCATTTCATATAACAATATCGACTTTTTCCAAATTTTTATTATATTTGCAGTCGGAAAGATAAAGATTATTGGGCCTATGAATTATTCGGTAGACGACCTCCATCTTTTTACACTCAACGTGGGACTGGCACGCCATTGTTCTGACTGGAACTGGAAGAACATTCGCAGCCCTTTTGCACGCCTCTACTACGTGACAGAAGGCAGAGCTAATATTATGTTGCCATCGGGAATGTACACCCTTAGGCCCGACTATTTATACCTTATTCCCGCCTTCACGACACACAGCTATTTCTGCGACTCACCCTTCTCTCATTATTATATTCATATCTATGAAGGTCTTCAGGCATCAAGAAGTATTCTTGACAAGTGGATTTTTCCTGTGGAAGTAAAGGCAGAGCGACAAGACTTGGATCTGGTAAAAAGACTATGCGAAATGAATCCTTTCTTCCAGCTTTCCCATTCTGACCCAGACACTTACGATAATCATCAGACACTGGCAAACAACTTGCAAATTAACCAGAACCGTCCTTTTGCCGATAAGGTTGAGTCGCGCGGTATCATCTTCATCCTGCTCTCACGCTTCTTGAACAAAGCCATACCCAACAACCATGTCAAGGACAACCGAATACAGCAAATCATCACTTATATTCAGGACCATATCCATCAGAAAATAGAAGTGGGGCAGCTTTCAGACATGGCTTTTATGTCGAAAGACCATTTCATACGCATCTTCAAAAGAGAGACGGGAGATACGCCAACGGCATATATTATCAAAAGGAAAATGGAGAAAGCCGAAATGATGTTACTGACTACAAATATGCCCATCAAAAACATCTCCGACGCATTGGGATATACAGATTTCTCTTATTTCAACAAGACATTTAAAATGAACGTCGGCACGACACCCCAACAATACCGAAAGGTCAATCAGATTGTGTCTGCCGACGCTATGGGTTCGTCAACGAACGAGAACTATTTCATCAGCCACCGCCCTTGATTCTCTACCATCGGTACCACGGTCTCCTCGATGGTACTGTCGCCAAAGCAAATCACCAGGAAGGCATTCGCTGAATGACGGGCAGTGTCTGCCGTACAATTCACGATACGCACTTCTTTCATCCCACGGTGCTCACGCTCCATCTGTGCAGCAAACATCTTGATATTGGCCACCAGCTGCTCGCGATAACTGCCCGGGATGCTGTCGGTCTGTGCCTTACGGGCAATAAACTCGTCGTATTTGCCCTGTAGCAACAAGTCGTAACACTCTTTGGCCGCTTGCGCAGCCTTCTCCTCAGGATGTTCGCGCGAGCAGCAGGCAAGCAATGCCGCTGCACAGATGATGATGAGCAATTCTCTCATTATTTCTGTCTTATAAAAATGTTGATGGGTGAGCCTGTAAGGGTCCAGTTCTCGCGAATCTTGTTCTCCAAGAATCGTTTGTAAGGCTCCTTGACATACTGTGGCAGGTTGGCATAGAACACAAACGAGGGTATCTGCGTGTTAGGCAACTGCGCCACATACTTGATCTTGATGTACTTTCCTTTTGTCGATGGGGGTGGATAAGCCTCTATCAAGGGCAGCATCACCTCGTTGAGCTTTGAGGTGCCAATACGCACCTTCCGGTTCAGATATACCTGCTTGGCCGTCTCAAGCACCTTGAAAATACGCTGCTTGGTCAGTGCCGAGGCAAATATGATGGGGAAGTCGGTAAATGGTGCCATACGTTCGCGAATGGCATTCTCAAAAGTCTTGATCACAATCTGCGACTTATCTTCCACTAAGTCCCACTTGTTCACCACCACAACCAACGACTTGTTGTTCTTTTGAATCAACTGGAAGATGTTCATATCCTGCGCCTCGATACCACGGGTGGCATCAATCATGAGGATACACACGTCGCTGTTCTCGATAGAACGAATGCTCCGCATCACGCTATAGAACTCCAGGTCTTCAGTAACCTTATTCTTTCGGCGAATACCTGCCGTATCGACCAGGTAGAAATCAAAACCGAACTTATCATATCGGGTGTAGATGCTGTCGCGCGTCGTACCGGCAATATCGGTTACGATGTTACGGTCTTCACCAATAAAAGCATTAATCAGACTGCTCTTACCGGCATTCGGACGACCCACCACGGCAAAACGAGGAATACCATCCTCTAAATCATCGCCAGCTTTCTCGGGCAACTTCTCCAAGATCATGTCCAGCAAATCGCCTGTACCACTGCCTGTGGCAGAACTGATGCACATCGGTTCGCCCAGACCGAGTTTGTAGAACTCGTAGGAATCATAAATCTGAATGTTGTTGTCGGCTTTGTTGGCCACTAGGATGACGGGGAGTTTCGAGCGACGGAGTATCAATGCTACATCCTCGTCGAGGTCGGTCAGACCGGCGGTCACATCCACCAAGAAGAGCACCAGGTCGGCCTCTTCGGTAGCAATAAGCACCTGCTTGCGAATCTCTTCTTCGAAAATATCATCAGAGTTGACCACCCAGCCACCGGTATCGACCACGGAAAACTCTTTTCCGTTCCATTCGCATTTTCCGTACTGGCGGTCACGTGTCGTTCCAGCCTCGTCGCTGACAATCGCGCGTCGAGACTTAGTAAGTCTGTTGAAAAGGGTGGATTTTCCCACATTGGGACGCCCCACAATAGCTACTAAATTTGGCATACGCTTAAAAAAATTTTTATTCCCCTCTCATACAGTTGAGGGTAAGAGTAAAATGAATTACTCAGGGTTATAACCAAAACTGTCGAGTTCGCGCTTCGAACTCCTCCAGTCCTTATCTACTTTTACATAGGTCTCCAGGAAGATGCTCTTTCCGAAGAACTTCTCCAGGGCTTTGCGCGACTCAGCACCTACTTTCTTCAAGGCGACACCTTGATGACCTATGATGATGCCTTTCTGGCTGTCGCGCTCTACATAGATGATGGCGCGGATGTGAATGCTCTTGGCCGACTCCTTGAAACTCTCCACACGCACCTCCACCGAATAGGGTATCTCTTTGTCGTAATAGAGGAGTATCTTCTCGCGGATAATCTCACTGACAAAGAAACGGGCAGGCTTATCGGTGAGCTGGTCTTTATCGAAATAAGCGGGACTTTCTGGCAACAAGTCCTTGATGCGCTTCAGCAGCATGTCGACCCCAAACTTATTCTTGGCCGAGATAGGCAATATCTCTGCATTGGGCAACAGCTGATGCCAGCGCTCCACAATCTCTATCAGCCGTGACTGGCTGGTCACTGACGCCTTGCCTGTCTTTCCGCCCTTTTCGAGTTTTCCGCTTTTTTCGGACTTCCCGTTATTTTCGGGTTGCCCAGCCTGCTCCAGTTCATCTATTTTGTTAATCAGCAGCAACACGGGAATGCTCATTTTCTGTACTTTCTCGAGAAAATCCATGTTCTTCTCTGGATTCTCCACCACATCGGTCACATAGAGCAGCACGTCTGCATCCTGCAGGGCAGACTCTGAGAATGCCAGCATCGACTCCTGCAGCTTATAGTTTGGTTTCAGCACACCTGGTGTGTCGGAGAACACAATCTGCATGTCGTCGGTATTCACGATTCCCATAATACGATGGCGAGTGGTCTGCGCCTTGAATGTGGCAATGGATATGCGCTCGCCGACGAGTTGATTCATCAGCGTGCTTTTACCCACATTGGGATTACCTACTATATTAACAAAACCTGCCTTATGCATAATCTATTATTGATTATAAAAACAAATAACACGAATTACACGGATTAACCCAACGAATTGGAAATCTGTGTAATCCGTGTTACCTATAGTAATTGATTACTTTCCTGCCTTTACTCCGTCGTAGGCCCACTTCAGATAAGATGCGCCATGAACGAATCCGGCACCGAAAGCCGTGAGAATCATATTGTCGCCCTTCTTCAGTTTCTCCTCATTGTCCCAAAGAGCCAGAGGAATGGTAGCAGCACTCGTGTTGCCGTAATGCTCGATATTGACCATCACCTTCTCCATAGGCAAATCCAGACGCTTGGCCACAGCCTCGATAATACGCATATTAGCCTGATGAGGAATCACCCAATCGATATTATCCTTATTCAGACCATTGCGCTCGGCTATCAGCATGCTGTCATCACTCATATTCGTTACAGCGTAACGGAACACGGTGCGACCTTCCTGATAGAGATAATGCAAACGATGATCAACTGTGAAATGCGAAGGAGGACAAACAGAGCCACCTGCCTTCATGTGAAGGAAAGGAAGCCCTTTGCCGTCTGTGCGGAAATAAGAATCCATCACACCAATGTTTTGCTCTGTGGTAGCTTCCAAAAGAACTGCAGCCGCACCATCGCCGAAAAGCGCACAGGTGCTACGGTCCTTATAGTCTACCATCGACGACATTTTGTCGGCGCCAATCACAATAATCTTCTTATAGCGTCCGCATTGAATCATTGAAGCGGCTACATCCAATGTGTAGAGGAAACCGCAACATGCTGCCCAGAAATCAAAGGCAAAAGCATTCTTTAGACCCAGTTTGCCGAGCACGATAGAAGCCGTGGATGGAAACTTATAATCTGCTGATGAGGTGGTTACGATGAGCGCGTCGATAGTGTCCGGATCCACACCTGTCTTTTGAATCAGCTGCTTGGCTGCCTTGCGAGCCATATAGCTGGTACCCAGGCCTTCTTCCGTCAGGATGCGACGCTCCCTAATACCCACACGCGTCATAATCCACTCGTCGTTGGTGTCTACCATACGCGACAATTCCTCATTGTTGAGGACATAGTCAGGCACGTAGCCACCAATACCAGTGATGATCGCGTTTATCTTCTCCATTATTCAGCAGCTTCGTCCATTACAATGGCAATTTTGCCACGATAGTAACCGCAGGTCGGGCATACTGTATGATATACATGATATGCGCCACAGTTAGGGCATACTGCCAGTGTGGGAGCTACTGCCTTGTCATGAGTTCTACGCTTCAGCGTACGTGTCTTTGACTGTCTTCTNNTTCTTTTAGGATGTGCCATAATTTTTAATTATTTAATTCTTAAATTTTTAAATTTTTCAATTTTTCCCAGCGTGGATCTATGGGCTTGGTGGACTCCTCATCGCTGCTTCGGTCAGCTGAATGCTCTTCCAGAGCTTGTATCATAGCAGGATTACACTTACCAGGTGCATGCACATGCTTGATGGGTATGGCCAAGGCTATAAATTCATAGATGAGCCATGACACGTCGAGTATTCCTTCGTCCTCGGCTACTGTCACGACTTCATCGTCTTCTGAGTTTTCTGTTCCAAAACGAGCCACCAGCCGGTTGTCACAGCTGATTGCCTGTTCCATATCGTCCAGACAGAGGTCACACGGTATCATTACCACTCCTTCTGTATGGAATTTGAGTTCAAAGAAATCGGTCAGCTTGTTGATTGTCAGCGACACGCGCACCTTTCCGCTTCTCACTTCAGGTGCATCAATGTACTCAAAGTAAGAGTCTTTCAAATCGTACTCAACAGTGGTCATACTGTCTTTCAGATTCCTTAAATCAATCTTTAATGACTCAAGACTACACATTTGGGTTGCAAAGGTACGAATAATTTCTGATATAATAACCAACAAAAGCGTTTTTTTTGATTTATTTGAGGTTTAGCCTGCCTGATTCTGCACACAACATGCATCACTTGTGCAGTTCTATACGAAAAGTGGTTCCTTTACCCAGCTCTGAGCTCTTCACCCATATCTTTCCGTGGTGGTATTCCTCAACAATGCGCTTGGCCAACGACAAGCCCAGTCCCCACCCTCTTTTCTTCGTGGTGAACCCAGGACGGAACACGTTTGCCAAGTCTCTTTTCTTGATTCCCTTCCCGGTATCAGAAACCTCGATGATGGCCTTTTGGTCGGTTTCTGTCATATGAAGTGTGATGCATCCGCTGCCCTCCATGGCATCTACGGCATTCTTACACAAGTTTTCTATCACCCACTCAAACAGAGAAGCGTTGATTTTGACAATGATGTCGTGCTCGGGGAAATCCTTAACCATTCGCACCTTCGACGATGTGCGGCGGTTCATGTAATCCACCACGTGACTCATTACTTCATTCAAGCTCGAAGGAACTGGTTCGGGCAGAGAACCAATTTTTGAGAAACGGTCAGCAATGAGCTGCAAACGCTGCACGTCTTTGTCCATTTCAGGTATTAACTCGTCGTCGGGATAATTATCTTTCAGGATTGCCGTCCAGGCCATCAGACTGGAGATAGGTGTTCCCAACTGATGAGCAGTCTCCTTTGAAAGACCCACCCATACCTTATTTTGTTCTGCCTTCTTAGAAGTCAGCAATGCGAATATGGCAACTACAACAAAAATCAAAACAATACCAAGCTGCACATACGGCCACAACGACAGACGCTTAATCATCACCGATTCATCATAGCATACATCAATGAAATCGCCCTTCAGCGTGTCATCATCCAGAAAAATACGAATATTCCGGCCTGCATCTTTCCATCGCTGACCCATTTGAGTCACCTTTAGGGTGCTGTCAGCATCGGCCTTAGCCGTTATTTTCACGTTTCTGTAGGTCTGCACGTTTCCTTTAGAGTCTACCACGATAACAGGAATCGTATTATTCTCGTCTATCACCTTCAGCACAAGATTCAAATCGGTATTCTCGTCAGCACTGTTCAAGGAGCGCATAGCCTCGGCCCATACCTCCATTTTCTTTTGTTCTTCAGCCGATAAGTCACGCACCAGATAATGCGACACAACAAGTGATACGACAGCGATCAGCACTGCCATTACCACAAGAAGTATTTTCACTTGCCTTATCTTATCGGTCCATTGCATACAATATTATTAACGCAAGAATGAAAATAATATTGCATAGTCCATACTTTTCACCAGAACCACAACATCTACTCATCAAATAGAAAAAGAATCAAAACTCATCCGAAGCTATCACAAAAAAGTTCCAACTGCAAAAAGAAATTGGAACTTTTTAAACAAAAAAAAGGGCTCCGATTCCTCTTGGAACCGGAGCCCGGAGTAAA
>DEJV01000027.1 GCA_002353525.1 Prevotella sp. UBA2739 | reverse complement strand
TCCTACGTCGGTTACAAGACCATCTATAAGATTTGCAGCCAGTCTGAAGTGGGAGTCATTCGATTACAAGTGGATAACTATGCTTTGAAAGGCGTAACGGTGAAGGGCCATGTGCCACAATATCAGATGGGCAGTGAGGGTTTGGTAACCAATGTTGAGAATACCATATTGAGTAAACTCGGCACTGGCGAGGACGTGCTGACCCACGTGCCTGGCATCACGAAGAAAGACGGATATTTTGAGGTGTTCGGCAAGGGCGCGCCACTCATCTACATCAATGGGCGGTTGATGCGCGATGCCTCGGAACTCGACCAGTTGAAATCAGAGAACATCAAGAGCGTAGAACTCATCACCAACCCTGGCGCCAAATATGATGCAAGTGTTAAGGCTGTAGTGAAGATACGCACAAAGGCGGCACAGGGTGAGGGCTTCGGCTTCGATGTGCGCTCCAGTTACTACCAATCGGAAAATACCGACCTTGTAAAACAACTGAACTGGAATTACCGCCACAACAACCTCGACGTGTTCGGTACAATCTATTATGGGTTGAACAATGGTCACTACCCAAGCAACACGACTACAATTGTGGAAACTGATACGCTTTGGCGGCAAAATTTTGTACAGGATTACAAGCCAAAGAAACAATCATGGCGCAATACCGTCGGTGCAAACTATCTTCTAGATGATAACAATTCCATAGGAATGCGATATACGCTGACGCTTCGCCCCGACAACCACACCAACACCTCACTCAGCAGCGATGTGACTGCCGATGGTGAATATTTCGACCATCTCGACAACACAGTACACGCCGATGTCAGCTATCGTCCGGCTCATCTACTGAACGTATATTATAAAGGTAAGATAGGTAAGGCCGAAATTGACTTCAACACCGACTATCTATATAACCGTGAGAGCGACCATGCCGTCTATACCGAACAGAGTACAAGCCAGGAAAATCGTGTTGTCAATTCTGAGAACCGTGAGCGCAACAAACTCTTTGCCTCGAAGCTCAATGTTGACTTCCCATTGTGGGGCGGAGGGCTAACCGTGGGCGCAGAGTACACCTACACCAACCGTAATGATGACTATATCAATCCTGAGCATTATGTTCCTACATCGTTTGCCAAACTGAAGGAGTCACACATAGCCCCCTTTGTGGAATACAACAGGCAGATTGACCGTTTCCAATTCTCTGCGGGAGTCCGCTATGAATGGGTGAGTTTTGATTACTTCGAGAACGACTTGCACCTTGACGAGCAAAGTCGCTCATTCGGCAATCTGTTTCCAACCCTCTCCGTCGGTACTCGAATAGGCAAAACGCAGCTTCATCTCGGCTATTCAGCCAAGGTCCGTCGCCCCACATATCAGCAGTTGAGCAACAACGTCACCTACGGCAACCGTTTTCTACTACAGTCGGGGAATCCATTCCTTAGGCATGAGTATATCCACGACCTTTCATTGACGGGTGTGTGGAAGTTCCTGCAATTCGCCATTAGCTACAACGATCGGCGTGATGCTGTCATCTATTGGGCCGAGCAGCAGGCTGACAACTCCGCCGTGACACGTCTTACGCAGACCAATATCCCAACTCTGAAGAGCATCATGGCGCAGGTGGCCATTGCCCCTAAGTTCGGCTTTTGGTCGCCAGAACTGAGCGTCGGGATGCAGAAGCAGTGGCTCACGCTCCACACCGATGTGCGAACCTACCAGATGAACAAGCCCATCTTCCAACTGAGCCTCGACAATGCTTTTGATTTCGGATACGGATGGGTAGCTTCAGTGGATGCTTATCTGACCACGAAAGGCAATGATGAGAACGTCTATTCCTCTCGCAACAAAGGAACTGTCAATATCAGCCTTACAAAATCGCTGCTGAACGACCATCTCTCCATCCGTGTTCAGGGGAACGACCTTTTCCACACTGAAAAGCAGGGCATGCTGTTGTATGCAGGCCGGATGCATAGCGAACAGGCAAGCTGGTATGACAGTCGTGAATTTGTGCTAACGCTCCGTTATAACTTCAATACTACACGTTCTAAGTACAAGGGCACTGGTGCAGGTAATGACGAAAAGAACCGACTATAAATCTATCTCGTTTCGATAGGCAGCCGTCGGCCTCCGTGCCGACGCTATCCCATCAATAACTGCAAATGTCAGACAAATGTCAGGGAGATTTCTCTGCTGCCTGGAATGATTTATATAATTTTGCAGTCAAAATGGTGAACGGTTCGCATTGAAGTGTGTATATACTGATAACAACCCATAAACATAAGAAATGAAAAGACTGATTCTTATTTCAATGGCATGTCTCGTGGCAACAGCGGTACAGGCACAAACGGACAGCATCCGCACGGAGTCGCTGCCGGAGATTGTGGTGAATGCTGACGGGCAGATAGAGACGGCGGAGAAAGCGGTGCTGCTGGCTAAGATTAAGGAGGCTGATGCAGAATAGTGGTTACAAATAATGAAGACAAAAGCCATTATTTGTGTGCAAATCTGTTTCCGCGCGAGTTGCTTTACCACTTACTCAGCTCGGCCTTTGCCTCAACCCTATTCTCAATATCGTCGGCCAGGGCTGGGAAGAAATCCATGCCGGTAATGCGCTCGATGTCGTCAACGGTGTGAACGGCATCAGCCATCTGCTGTTTCCGTCCCTCGTTGCGGTAAATAAAGCCAATGGCTTTAGGCTGTCCCTGACGGCAAAGCACCACTTTGAAGAATGCATCGGGCACCCAGACCTTGTTTTTGCCAACCGTTTTCTGCTCACCCCGACCATAATAAATAGGACCACAGACAATGTCGATGGCACCATACTTGCGGGCCCAGTCGCGACACATGATTTCCACGTCATTCCACTCATACTTGTTCAGACCGTGGTTCTGCGGACAGATATTGGTGAAGAGGAACGTCTGGTTCATGGCCGTTGCATCCCACTTGTTATCGCCAGCCGGACACATGTGTCCACGGTCGTAGCGTGAGTTATAGTAGTCCCAGTCGGTTGCACGTGGTGCTGCCACCTGTTCGTCTTCATGGAACACCTCCTTCGAGCGTTGGTTTTGCCCGTAGGTATGACTCTTGGTAAGATGCCAGGCCACCCAGTTGGGGTTCTTTGTCTTCGAATTATACGATGTCGTGTAGCCTTTCCGACGCAGAATCTTTTCAGGCCGGTCGTTCAGAGGGGCTGGCAACTCCATCATCTTCACGGCAGGCTTATTGTTGGCCGAAGCCGCTGCATTGTTGGCTGCTGATGAGTTTTGACTCACATCGGCAGTCTTCTTGCCTGTGGTTACAGACGAACTATAGAATGAGTCGGCCACGGTTGTTTGTCCATTGGCACCATTCTGGGGGGCATCCTTGCATGCGCTCAGCACGCAAATGGCCATCACTAAGGGCATTATCTTCTTCATCATGTGTGCAAAAATACAAACTTTCTTTTAGATAACGAATATTTTCAACAGTTTTTTCTTTTCCTTCACTGTCTTTCATTTGTCTGTGAAGGCTGTCAAAGGGTGAGAAGAAAAGTCCGCCTCAGAGGACGACGCCAGCCTCATCGGGAATAATTCTGCGGGCAATCCAGGCACATGCCTCGGCATCGGCCAGCGCATGGTGGTGGTGTTCAAGGTGGTAGCCACACAACTCGGCAATGGTGTGGAGCTGATGATTGGGAGCATGCGGAAACACACGACGGGATGTCTGGCAGGTGCAATAGAAACGGTAGTCGGGATAATCCATCTGGTAACAACGGAACACCGCTTTCAGACAGCCCTCGTCGAAGACCTTGTTATGCGCCACCAGCGGCAATCCCTCTATCAAGGGTTCCACCTGATGCCACACCAGAGGAAAGACAGGAGCCTCATCGGTGTCGGCCTTGGTGAGTCGGTGCACACGTGTGTTCCAATACAGATAGTAGTTAGGCTCGGGTTGGATGAGCGAGTAGAACGAGTCGACCAGCTCGCCGTTGCGCACCACGACCACCCCCACACTGCATACGCTGGTGCGCTCGTTGTTGGCTGTTTCGAAGTCGATGGCTGCAAAATTAAGCATAGGCAGTATCGGTCTAACGCCAGTCGTCCAGACTGGCTTGGTTTTCGACAAGTTCCTCTATGTCATCGGGCAACTGCGGGAAGAAATCAATTCCCGTGATGCGCTCCACCTGCCGTATGGTATTCGTATAGTCGCCCATGGGCCGGTTGCCATCTTCGTTCTTATAGATAAAACCGATGGCCGCAGGCTCTGGCGACATGCGGAGCACCACCTTGAAGAATGCCTCGGGCACCACAATCCGCGCCCGTCCGATGGTCTTGTGCTTCTGACGGTAGAGAATGGGGCCGCAGACGATGTAGAGGTCGCCATAACGTTCGGCCCACTTACGGCATTTCATCTCCAGTTCGTTCCAGTCACCGCCGTTCAGGTTGTGATTCTGCGGACACATATTGGTGAGCAGAAAGCAGTCTTGCTGTGCTTGCGGATCCCATTTGTTATCGCCCGATGGACACATGTGCCCTCGGTCATAGCCGGACTGCTGATAGTCGAAAGTGGTGGCACGCGGTGCAGGCACATCCTCGTCCTCGCGATAGCTTACCCCCTTGCGCTTATAAGGACCTGTGGTATGGTCGGCTGTCAGATGCCATGCCGTCCAGTTGGGTATGCGGTGGTCCTTATTATAAGAGGTGACATATCCTGTACGGTACAGAATCTGCTCACTCACACCGCTCATCGGGCCTGGCAGCTCAAGGGTGCTGGGTGATGGATTGCTGGGTGTTGAGTGTTGGGTGGTGGGTGTTGATGGATTGCTGGATGTTGATGGGATGCCGGGTGTTGAAGGGGTTGACGAATAGTCGTCGGCAGGCAGTCGAACTTCCCGATATTCCCTAATTCCACCAATGAGCGGCTTATGATTGCCACGATAGAAGCACGAGCTGAGCGTCAGCACACTCAGCACAAAAATCAGATATGTGTTTTTTCTCATTTCGACGGTTTATTTGATGATGTCAACAGACGGTCGCTCACCCATAAGGTCACGACAAGTGCCAGCACCGATGCTGCCAGACAGCCAACGCAGAGGTAAACGGTCCACGCCAACGACTGCAGAGGGGGCATACCTGCCAGCAACAGGGCGCACAACAACAGCGGCAGGGCATAAAGTCCGGTGTTTTTGGCATTGGCCAACGAGGCCGCAAGCCCCTGTTGCATGGCCCGGCGAATGCTTGGAGCAAGTGCCTTCAGGTGGGTCGCTCCGTTACCTCTCAAGTATTCGTACTGCTCGCGGTAGTCGTGACGTGCTTGCAGCCAGGCGTTTACCCCTCGCGACTCTACAGCCGCCGAGTGGCCGATGAGCAGCGCCATGAGGGGAACCAGCAGACTAGCTTGCAGTGGATTGGGCACACGGGCAACGGCCATGAGCAAATAGAAACCAACGGCCAGCGATGATACCAGCAGGCCCAACAGCACAGGCACATACTGGATGGCTGGCAGATGTCCCTTGCGCACGGCTCCGAATGCCGCCAAAGCAGCCAACAACAGCACCCACAACAGACTGATGCGATAGTCGTCGCTGACAATGACGAAATAGGTGAGCAATCCGCCTACAATCACCTGAACGAGCATTCTGACAATGGCTCCGGTGCCTTTCACGAGCAGTTGCTCATCGTATAAATAAAACATGCAGGCCGGAATGGCCAGCAGCAACAGACAGAGTACGATGCTAAGATATGATAATTCCATACGTTTTGCTCCTTCTTTTTTATTTCAAGTTGACACGTTTATCAGCCCTGCCGGCCAGTCGCTCGTCGTTACTTACCACCAGCACGGGCTTGCCTTCAGCGGTCTGCTGCCGCAAAAGGGTCGCCATCTGCTCTACTTGTTCGTCGGAAAGACCTATGGTAGGCTCGTCGGCAATGACAAACTGCTTCGCTTTTCCTGCCGAGAGGGTCCGACGGATGAGTGCTAAGGTCTCGTCGGCAGTAAGCACCGGCATATTCGTAGCAGCCTTCCTACCCACAGGTGGCAGCTGAAACTCAAACACCGAGTAGTCGGCAGGCTCCGGCAGCGAGCACTCCTCTGGATGCAGCAATGTGACCAGACGGCTGAGATGCTGCGGCACGTAGGCTGCCATCCGGCGGAAAGCAGGTGCCGACGTGGGGGTGATCAGCGTTCCGTCGATGCTGACATAGCCGCCATCGAGCCACTGCAATCCCAGAAACGACTTAGCCACGGCCGACTTTCCACTGCCCGGCGCACCGCACAGGCATACCAGCTCACCGCCCCGGACCGTGAAGTTCAGGTCGGTAAAAAGCACAGTTGCATCAGCACTCAGACTGCCATTCTTGATTTCCAAAACCATACTACTCGTATTTTTGATTGCAAAAATACACATTTTTATGAATTATTTCGTAACTTTGTCGCATTAAATATTATTAATGCAGACAAACAACTATATATTACCCGCCGAATGGGAGCCGCAGAGTGCCATTCAGCTGACTTGGCCCCACGCAGAGACCGACTGGGCATACATGCTCAATGACATCACTGCCACCTATGTGGAGATGGCCCGCGAGATTGCCGACCATGAGCGGCTCATCGTGGCAGCGCCTCACATTGCCGAGGTGAAATCGCTTCTCGACAGCGTCTTACCTGCCGCTTCAGCAGCAAACATCACCTACCACGCCTGCCCCACCAATGATACCTGGGCGCGCGACCATGGTTTTCTCACGCTCATCCCTACGGATAAGGAAAGCGGGCATGCCCCTCTCCTACTCGATTTCTGCTTCAACGGGTGGGGATGTAAGTTTGCTGCCGACAAAGACAATGCCATCAACCGCAGTCTCTACGACAGCCATGTGGTGACGGGGACTTACGAGAGTCACTTGGATTTTGTGCTCGAGGGAGGTTCTATCGAGAGCGACGGTCGCGGCACCGTGTTCACCACCAGCCAGTGTCTGCTGGCTCCTCACCGCAACCAGCCGCTCAGCCAGGCGCAGATTGAGCAGCAACTCATCGCCCGTCTGCACGCCAAGCGCATTGTGTGGCTCGACCACGGCAACCTCATCGGCGACGATACCGACGGGCATATCGACACCATTGTGCGCGTGGCTCCCGACAACACCTTATTATATATTGGAAATGTGAGCCCCGACGACGAGCAATACGACGACTTCTGTGCCCTCGAGCAACAGTTGCGCAGCCTGCTTACAGCCAGCGGCAAGCCCTACCGGCTGCTCTCCCTGCCCATGCCCGACGCCATTTTCGACGACGATGGCAGCCGTCTGCCAGCCACCTATGCCAACTTCCTTGTCACCAACGAGAAAGTGCTGGTACCTGTTTACGGACAGAAAGCCAACGACGAGGCGGCCATCAGCACCATTGCCAGCGCCTTTCCAAGCCGCAAAATGGTAGCCATCGACAGCCGCCCCATCATCCGCCAGCATGGCAGCATCCACTGTTGCACCATGCAATTGCCTCTAGACGTAGTCAAAGATTAAATGCCACCCGCATCACAGAATTGTCTTTCGGCATTATATCCCAATTACAGGACAAACGGTTACTTATCATCACAACTATATTCTTCATAGATTTACGACAGGCCCTTATGAGCCTTTTTTGTTCCTATAGACGTGAAGATTGAAAAAATGGGTGACAAGCATGTATCATTTTTTTCATAAAAAAACACTTTTTTAGAAAAGAATGTGTATATTTGTAGGCAAATTATGAAAATAGGACTATTACAACAGCACAACACCGCCGACAAGAAGGACAATCTGCGTCGGCTGGCAGAGGGTATCAGCGACTTAGCCAAGCGCGGAGCCGAGCTGATTGTGTTGCAGGAACTGCACAACTCGCTCTACTTCTGTCAGGTAGAGGATGTGAACAACTTCGATTTGGCGGAACCTATTCCTGGTCCGTCAACAGCGTTCTACGGCGAATTGGCACGCCAGCTGAACGTGGTCATCGTCACCTCGCTGTTCGAGCGGCGCGCACCAGGACTCTATCACAACACCGCCGTGGTGATAGAGCGCGACGGAACCATTGCCGGAAAATACCGCAAGATGCACATCCCCGACGATCCTGCCTACTACGAGAAGTTCTATTTCACACCCGGCGACTTGGGTTTCCACCCCATCGATACCTCAGTGGGGCGGCTGGGCGTGCTCGTCTGCTGGGATCAGTGGTATCCCGAGGCTGCCCGGCTGATGGCCCTTCAAGGTGCCGAGTTGCTCATTTATCCCACTGCCATCGGCTATGAGAGCAGCGACACACCTGAGGAACAACAGCGACAGCGTGAGGCATGGACCACCGTTCAGCGCGGACATGCCGTGGCCAACGGCCTGCCCGTCATCGCAGTGAACCGTGTGGGCTACGAGCCCGACCCCAGCCATCAGACCAACGGCATACAGTTCTGGGGCAGTTCGTTCATTGCCGGGCCGCAGGGCGAGCTCATCTACCGCGCCTCCGACACCGAGGAAGAGAGCCTGGTAGTGGAAATCGACCTCAAGCACAGCGAACAAGTGCGCCGCTGGTGGCCTTTCCTGCGCGACCGCCGCATCGACAAATATGGCGACATCACCCGCCGGTTTATCGACTAGAATGCCTAGAAAATCCTAGATATGCCTAGGAAATCCTAGGAAAACCTAGGAAATCCTAAAAAACCTAGTAACAGCAAATAAATCACAAAACTATAAAAACAGAAACAACTATGAGATTAGACGGAAGACGCGAAAGCAACAACGTAGAAGACCGCCGCGGTATGAGCACCGGAGCAAAAGCCGGCATTGGCGGCATTGGTGGCATCATCATGATTGCCTTGGTCACCCTTCTCTCGGGCGGAAACCTGGGCGATGTCATCGGCAATGTGGTCCAGCAAGGTGCACTCGGCAGTGTGCAGGAAGAGCAGGTGGAGGGCCAGCGCCAGTTTACTGCTGAAGAGGAAGAGCTGGCAAAGTTCTCTCGCCAGGTTCTGGCTGGCACCGAGGATGTGTGGACCGAGGTGTTCCGCAAGATGGGACGCACCTATACCCCACCCACACTGGTGCTCTTCACCAGCCAGGTGAACAGTGCCTGTGGTACAGCCTCTGCAGCAGTAGGCCCGTTCTATTGCTCGGGCGACCAGAAACTATACATCGACCTGAGTTTCTTTACCACCATGCGCCAGCAGCTGGGAGCCGGTGGTGACTTCTCTTATGCCTATGTGATTGCCCATGAGGTGGGCCACCATGTGGAGAACCTGTTGGGCATATTGGGTAAGGCCCACCAGCAGATGAACCAGACCAACAAGGTGAATGCCAACAAGATTAGCGTGCGCCTGGAGCTCCTGGCCGACTACTACGCTGGTGTGTGGGCCCACTACGACGACCAGAAGTACAACTCGCTGGAAGATGGCGACGTGGAAGAGGCTGTTGACTGCGCCCAGAAGATTGGCGACAACTACCTGCAGAAGAAGTCGCAAGGCTATGTGCAGCCCGAATCGTTCACCCACGGCACCAGTGCCCAGCGCATGCGCTGGCTCAGCTTGGGCATCGAGAAAGGCGACATGAGCATCACCACATTCAATGTGAGCGAGGCAAACCTCTGAACCTTCTAAGTGAGAAGTGACAAGTGAAAAGTGACAAGTGTGATTAGTCTCAAGGTTGTATCTCCAGCCTAAAAGCTAATCACACTTGTCACTTTTCACTTCTCACTTTTCACTTCTCACTTTTCACTTAGAATGGCGTCTAGCTCCTGGATGATGTTGGGCGAAGACGGGCGAGTGGCGTTGGCACTGCGGATGGTTCCGTCGGCGTTGAGGATGATGAAACGCGGAATGGCGGTGATGCCCCAGTCGTTGCTCATCTTCATGTTTTGTGCTCCTTCGGCCACGAATTGCGGCCACTCGGGCTTGTCTTTGGTCACCATCTTACGCCAAGCCTCCACATTCGTATCGATAGAAATGCTGATGATGGCAATCTTCGGGTTGTTCTTATAGTGGTCGTAGAGCTTGGCCATGTGGGGAATCTCTTGTTTGCAGGGTCCGCACCAGGTTGCCCAGAAGTCGATGTAGAGCACCTTGCCCTCAAAGTCGCTCGACTTGTGCGTCTTACCATTGATGTCGTTGAACTCGCAAACAGGTGCCTTCATGCCGCTCTCGGTATTCTTCAGCGCGTTCACCTTGGTTTCCAAAGCCTTCACCACGTCGGCATCGCCAAACTCCTTGAAGGCATTCCAGAACGTGTCAATGTCCTTATTCTCCTCGGTGAGCACCTCCTGCGCAATGTTCGACTGCAGTTGCAAGCGTGTCTTGCGGTCTTTCACGTAGGTCTGAATGGCACGCATGGCCTCAATGCCGTAGTATGAGAGGCCTTTCTCGCGGCAGTCCTGTGGAATCTTTCCAGTCACATAGTTTGAAATCAGGTTGAAACGATCGTAGTAAGGGTTGTTCACGTCAATCATCTCGAGGTATTTCTGATACTCAGCATCCTTCGAGATGTCCACATGCTGCTTATTCATCTCCATGCGCATCACGCTCAGGCGGAAACGCAGATACTCGCAACGGTTGTCGAGCAGCAGCTGGTTGCGCATGCCCTCATCCTGAATCTTCATGCCTTCGGCATTCACCTCGGCAAAGGCTTTGTCCAGTGCAGCGAGTTTCTCCTCGTAAGTGGTCTTGGCAGCAGGGTCGGTGTCGGTGCGCGCAAAGTAGACGGGATAGCTGTAAGAGTTGCGATACTGATACATGGCATTGCTGGCCTGCACCATGTCGGGGTCGCCGCCATAGGCAACTTGATATTTGTCGCCCACCTTGTTGAACGTGGCTGTGAGGCTTTTTCCTTTCTTCAGGAAGCACGAGAACTCCTGGTTGCCAATGAAGATGTAGGCCTGGTTGAAACGGTCGTTGGTCACTCCGCTGTAGGTGGCATTGTTGTTTCGGTCGAAGAGCAACTGGGCCAGTCCGCCCTCTTCGCCCTCACCGTTGGCCAGTTTAAACACAAACATACCTTTCTTCATCTCCCCGTCGGCACCTTTCACGGTGAGCTGGGGTGTCGGTGCCTCCAGCTGACGAATGGTGTAGCCCTTCTTCTTGAGGTCGGCCAGCAGTCCTTTTGAGCCACGATATGGATAGAGGTGGGCAATGCCTACCACAAACAAGGTGGGCTCGGCCTTCATCAGCTGCGGCA
Organism: Prevotella sp. UBA2739; assembly: GCA_002353525.1. Lineage (GTDB taxonomy): Bacteria > Bacteroidota > Bacteroidia > Bacteroidales > Bacteroidaceae > Prevotella. Next base: position 27,591 of record DEJV01000027.1, on the reverse strand, counting down.
TTTTCTTCATCCACAGGGCATTGCGCTCCTTCACGGCCATCAGGTTGGTGGCAGCGTCGGCATCGTAGTCGGGCATGATGGTTTTCGTCATACGGCGAAGCTCATCGCTCGACTTCACCAGATTGTCGACCGATGCCAGTCCCTGGCCGCGCATATAGAGCACCTTATTATAGAGTGAGTTGTCGATGCGGGCATGGGCCGTCTTGCACATCAGGTAGAACTGCATCATCTGGTCGCGCAGGGTCTGGCTCTTGGCGGTACCTGCGCCATGCATACGGGCAATGATAGAGTCTTGCAGCGAGCGCGGCTCCAGCCATGCCACGCGCTTTTTGTCGTGTGTGGAAAGGGCATGCACGAAATAGTCGATCGACACAAACGGACTTCCCACACCCGTAAGACTCAGCTGGCGGGCTTGCATCACGGCCTGCAGAATGGTGGCAGCATAGTTGGGCCGCATGTCCGACACATAGCTGGGGAACAAACCACTCATGATGCGGTCTATCTCAGCGGCCTTGTCGGCACCAATCAGGCGGGCGTAGGTGCTGTCCTGCGGCAACAGCAGCAGCTTAGCCATGTCCGTTTGCTGTTGTTGCTGTTGCAAACTGGCCACCGCCTGGCTGGCCTGTGCGGTGGTCTGGTCGGCCTCGGTGCCCATCTCGGTTTCGAAGCAGGTCTGCCCCACCTTATTATATACCTCGTCGAACTGGGGAATCTGATGTACAAAACTTCCGCTCACCTCATGGTTGCTGCCCAGGATATAGCTGGGGTGTTTGAGTCCGTTACCGGATATTTCGAAGAATATGCCATTAGGGGCATTCTTCTGGGCTTGCCCCTGACCCACGGCCAGCAAACCCAACAATAGGAAACCTATTTTTCTCATCGTGTTATTTTGTTTTTAATGGTTTATGATTGCTTTTCTTTATTCTTAGAACGCAACCCACCCCATTTCGGACAACAACAAAGTCGGTTTTTACAATTATTTGCCATTTACAACGAACCTAACTGGCACTTACAACGAACCAAACTACCACTTACAACGAACCAAACTGCCACTTTAGTTGGTTGTATGTCACACAAATGATACAGGGAATGGCCAATGCGAGACAAACAGTCTGGATGCTCGTATTTCAGACTATCGATGAGGAGGTGATGATAGCCAGAAGCGCCAGCACTTTCTCGTTGCCGGCGAAATAGTCGCGCAACAACTGAATCATTTTCGCCTTCTTTTTCTTCACGGCACTCTCAGAGATGCCCATGCGCTGCCCCACCTCTGCGTTCTTCAGTCCTTGCTCAAAACTCAGCATGAACACGGTGTGCAGGTCGTCGGGCAACTTAGCTATCGCATCGTAGAGCAGGTCGACGGTCTCTTGCTCGATGATGGCGCGGTGCACATCTTCTTCCATATCGACTTGCTCGCGCAGATAGTTCTGACGGCTGTAGTGCTTTCGCAACACCGAGACGGCATCGTTGTGAATGCAGACATACAAATAATTTTTCAGCTGGTTGGCCGAGACAAAGTCGCTGCTACGATTGTAGGCCTTGAAAATAGACTCCTGCACACAGTCTTCGGCCAGATAGCCATACGCTTCGCCCAGGCACCTTACGGCGTAGGTGAGCAACGAAGGATAAACCTCGTGATAGAATCCCTGAATCCTTCCTGCCTGAAAATCTGTGAAGACCTGTTTAGTTATAATCATTTCCTTTTAAGGAGAAAATACGTTGCAAAGATAGCTTTTTATTTTCAAAAAGCAACTTTTTTTAGTTTTTTTCTGCATTTTCGTTGTCCGAAATGAAGTGGATTGCGTTTTAACTGATAAACAAGTATATCATGAACAGCGACATCACACAGAGAATACCAGCACTCATTTATAAGCACATCGTAGGAAGCATGACCCCTGACGAGCGTGCTGAGCTGAACAGCTGGATCAGCCAGAGTCCTAAAAATCAGGCTCTCTTCGACCGTATGACCAACCTCAACCACCTGCAACAGGAGATGAGCCAACGGGCCGCCGTAGACACCCGGCGCCCCTTGAGTGACATGGAGGCCCGCATTGAGCGCGAGATGAAACGCCATCATGCCGCACAACAGAGCCATGCTGCGGGCCGCACGCTGCGCCGTTGGGCCGCAGTGGCTGCCATTGCGGTGCTCGTGGCTGGCGTAGGCATCACTTCCTACCGCCTCGGACTAAGCCAGGCCGTCCGCCAGACAACCACCGAGCTGACAGCACAAGAGGCCACCATCACCCATGGCGAGACCAAGGCCGTGCTCACACTGAGCAACGGCAAGACCGTGGAACTGGGTTCCGACACACAAAAGAACAAAACCATGATCCACCAGCTGCTGGCTAAGGAAGAGGCCACACAGGAACAGGAAAAGCAGGTAGCCCTGCTGAACCTGAAGACCCCACGCGGTGGCGAGTTTAAGGTGACGCTCGAAGACGGCACCGAGGTATGGCTCAATGCCATGTCGCAACTACAATACCCAGAGACCTTCGATGCCGCCGAACGCCGAGTGGCCGTCACGGGCGAGGCTTACTTCAAGGTTGCCAAGGACGCCTCGCGCCCCTTCTACGTAGAGAGTGCGGGTCAGCTGATACGCGTCTACGGCACTGAGTTCAACATCAACTCCTACGAGGAAGACTCGAATGTCTACACCACACTGGTCAGCGGCAGCATCGCCCTGAGTCCGCTGGGAGGCAACGGCAGCGAGATTATGCTGCGTCCGGGCCATCAGGCCGTGTTCGACAAGACGGACGTCTCGTCGAGCATCCGCACCGTCGACACCCATGTGGTGACCAGCTGGCGCAATGGCAAGTTCGTGTTTGAGAACCAGTCGCTCGAACAGATTATGATCACCCTGAGCCGCTGGTACGACTTCAATTTCGAATTCCAGGACATGCGGCTGCGCAACACCATCTTCATGGGCAGCGTGCCACGCTACGGAGAGTTTAGCGACATACTCTCCATCTTGGAGAAGAGCGGCGGCATTCGCTTCACACAACGAGGAAAAACCATTCTAATTAACCACAAATAACAAAAACACAAAGCGTATGAAAAAAAGGAGAATGCTCCACGTAGTACTGCTGGCGCTCATGTTGCTGCTCATACCGGCAACCAGCAAGGCTCAACAGACCTACGACGTGAGCTACGACAACCAGACGCTCGAACAGGTGATTAAGGACCTGAAGAAGCGCACTGGCTACGAGTTCGTTTACCAGAAACAGCTGTTGGAGAATGCGCCACGCATCACATGCAACTATCAGAAGCTGACACTGCACCAGATGCTCGACCGCATTTTCTATCAGGAGGCTGCCATCGACTACGACATTGTCGATAAGACAGTAGTCCTGAAAAAGGCTGAAGTCAACAAAGGCAACGGCACATTTACCGTCAGCGGACGCATCCTCGACGGAAAAGGAGATCCGCTGCCCTGGGCCACAGTACTTGTAGAAGGCACGAACTACGGCACCTCGACCGACGACAACGGAAACTTCAAGGTGAATGTTCCGGCCGGAGAGAGGGTCACGGTACTCTACTCGTTCCTGGGCTATAAGCAGGTGAGAAAACAATACAACATCAACCACAACATCAGCGGTGTGAAAATCGTGCTACACGAAGACGCCTCACAACTGGGCGAGGTCGTGGTGACTGGCTATCAGGTGCTCGACAAGCGCTCGCTCACCTCTGCCGTGTCATCGGTCAAGGCCGAGGAGGTGCTGCGAAGCGACGTGAGCAGCATCGACCAGATGCTGGAGGGTAAGATTCCCGACCTGATTGTCTCCACCAACTCTGGTGAGATTGGCGTGGCCCCGAAGATTCGTATCCGTGGTACCAGTACTGTCATCGGTAACCGTGAGCCGCTGTGGGTGGTTGACGGAATTATCGTTCGCGACCCTGTGGATATTGCCCCTGAGGAACTCAACGACCCCGACTACATCAACCGCATCGGTAATGCCATTGCCGGTATCAACCCGCAGGACATCGACCGCATTGACGTGCTGAAAGACGCCGCCGCAACTGCCATCTACGGTACACGCGCCGCCAATGGTGTCATCGTGATTACCACCAAGCGAGGAAGCGTTGGCAAACCGCAGGTGAGCTACAACATGAACGTCAACTACAAGCGCCGCCCACGCTACAGCGACCGCTCAGTAGACGTGATGACCTCGAAAGAGCGCATACAGTTCTCGCGCGAACTGCTGGAGAGCCAGTATCTCTACTACGACGAGCAGACATTTGTAGGCTATGAGGGACTGCTGCGCCAACTCTACAACAACGAAATCACCAACGACGAGTTCAACGAGTCGGTGGCCCGTCTGGAAAGCCAGAACACCGACTGGTTCAGCTACCTGACCAACGACAGCTGGAGCACACAGCACACTGCCAGCATCAGTGGCGGCTCGCCCACCTCGCGCTACTATGCCTCAATTGGCTACAACAAAGACAACGACGTAGTGAAATATAACAACAGCGAGCGCTACACCGCTTCGCTGAACCTCGACAACACCTTCAGCAAACTGCTCACGGCATCGTTCTCATTCAATGCCTACAGTACCCGCCGACACTACTATCAGGACGAGATTGCTCCCATGCAATATGCCTATACCACATCGCGCACCATCCCGATGTACGATGCCGACGGCAACTACTACTTCTACAAACGCAAGTATGGAGCACGTGCCAACGAACTGGCCAAATACAACATCCTGAACGAACTCGACAACAGCAGCAAGACGCAGAACATATCGTCGTTCACCGTCACAGCCAACCTGAAGTTCACCTTTACCGACTGGCTGAATGCCAATGCCGTACTCTCTTACACCGAGCAGAGCACCGACCAGGAGAGCTTCTGGGGCGAGAAGACCTTCTATGCCGCCAAGTTGCGCGGATGCGACTTCGGCGAGAGACTGCCCAACGAGAGTGAGTCGCTGCTGCCCCAGGGTGGTGAGCTCTCTACCAATAACATTCACGACCGCAACGTAACAGGCCGTCTGCAAATCAATGCCAATAAGTATTTCGGAAAGGACGAGGTGCACAACATCGATGCCGTGCTGGGATTTGAGGCCAGTCACGATAAATACCGTGGCAACGCCGCCACGGCCCGTGGCTACTTCCCCGACCGCGGTCTCTCGTTTGTGACCAACCTCGACATGAACCGCTATACGGCCTACCGCGACTGGCTGGCCAACAACGTGCCAGGTATCACCAACAACCTGACGAACACGGTCTCTGGCTATGCATCGTTCACCTATGCCTATGCCCGCTTGTTCCGTGTCAACATCAACGGACGTGTGGACGGCAGTAACAAATTCGGTGACCGCTCTAACGAGCGCTTCCTCCCCATCTGGTCGGCATCAGGCTCACTGAACCTGAAAGACTTGGGCCTGATTCCTGTGAAATGGGTCGACTATGCCACGCTGAAAGCCTCTTACGGCTCACAGGGTAACATGCTCAGCTCTGAATACCCGGTAATGACCATTAAGAAAGGTACGCTCGACACCGCTTGGAACGAGTACACTTCTTACATCAACAAATATCCTAACCCCGACCTGAAATGGGAGACCACCAAGAGCTACAACCTGGGACTCGACGCTGCCCTGTTCAACGGACGACTCATGTTCGAGGCATCGGTATTCTACAAGAAAACCAAGAACGCCTTCATGAACAAGCGCATCTCGACCATCAACGGTATCGGCTCGTATGTCATCAACGGAGGTGATATTACCAACAAGGGCTACAGCTTCGACATCACGGCTACGCCCATCCGCACCAAAGACTTCCGCTGGACTCTCTCGACATCTATCTCGAAGATTCTCAACACCATGGACTCGCGTCCCGAGGCACAGACCTACGACCTGAACGAATTCCTCAGCGGAGCCGCACTGGTGGAGGGCAAGAGCGTGAACACGTTCTACAGCTACCGGTTCCTCGGACTGAGCCCCGTCGACGGAGGTCCTATGTTCGACGACTTCATCAACCGTCAGCAGGAACTGACCGGACTGAGCAAGTACGACACCTTCACCACCGTGCTGAAAGCTTCGGGTAAGCGCGACCCCGATATTCAGGGAAGCCTCACCAATACCTTCCGCTATAAGAACTGGCGTGCCAGCTTCAGCCTGGCCTACAGTCTGGGAGCCAAGACCCGCCTGTTTGCCATGTATGGTGCATCGAACAACTGGGCTTACAGCACCAACATTCAGCCCGAGCGCAACTACAGCCGCGACTATATCAACCGCTGGAAACATCCTGGTGACGAACAGCACACCAACATCCCGGCTCTCATCAGCTCGAACAGTGGCTCATGGTACCAGTACTCTACCCACTTCGCCGATGCCGGTATGACTGCATATACAGACAATGCACAGGCTTTCGGCAGCAATGCATGGCTCATGTACGACTATTCCGACATCCGTGTGGTCAGCGCCGACTATCTGAAATTCCAAAGCGGTAGCATCACCTATGAGTTCACGCCTGAGATGCTGCAGAAAATGCGTCTGCAGAGACTGGAACTCACCTTCTCGGCTTACAATCTGTTCACCATTGCTGACAAGAAACTGAAAGGACAGACACCATCGCAGGGCGGATTCTCAACCATCCAGCTCTCCGACCGTCCCAGCTTCTCATTCGGCCTTAACGTAATCTTCTAATAAACGAAAAAACATGATGAAAAGAATATTATATTTCATAGCCAGTGCCTGTCTGCTGCTCAGCACTACTGCCTGCGGTGACTTTCTGGAGGAATACTCACAAGACCTGGCACGGGTAAAGAGTTTCGAAGACCTCAACGAGATTCTTATCGGCAATGCCTATCTGCCTACCGGACTGGTGGTCAATGCGGGGTATTCTGTGACGCCCTATAACACCAACTACATGATTCTGCACCTGATGACCGACGAGCTGTCGGAGAACGACAAGGCCAGCGACCTGCGCTCGTATGGCGGACTGATGCGCGACGACATGTTCCCCTACTTCACCTGGCAGCAGGATGTAACACTGAACTATCAGAAACGAAATGTCTACGGTGCACAGGAAGACTGGTTCTTCAATGGTCCGTACACATATATCTCTACTTGCAACATGGTGCTGTTTGAGGCCGACAACCTGACAGCCACGAATGACGAAGAAGCTCTCATGCGAGATAAGATCAAGGGTGAGGCCCACTTCCTGCGCGCTCTCTACTATCAGCTGCTGGTCAATCTGTATGCCAAGCCATACGACCCCGCCACAGCCGCACAGACTCCTGGTGTGCCCGTCAAGACCAGCGAGAGCATTGAGGATATAGAGTATACCCGCAACTCGGTGCAGGAAGTCTACGACCAGATTGTTGCCGACCTGGAGGCTGCAGAGCAATACCTGAAGGATGTCCACCAGCCTTATTCTATCCAGCACGCCGGTATCAATGCCGTGTATATGCTGCACAGCCGTGTGGCACTCTACATGCAAGACTGGCAGACAGCCAAGAAATATGCTGAGCTGTCGCTGAAGGAAAATGATGACTTGCGAAACATTGCCGCCGGATTTGATGGCACATTCATCGAACCGAACAACGAGGAGATTTCGTTTGTCATGGGTGGAGAGACCTTTGGCAACACCAACTTCCCTCGCCCCGGACAATCGTATTACGGCATGTACATCTACTCGCCCAACTGGATTATCTCCGACCACCTGTACAATCTCTATGAAGAGGGGGATGCCCGCCGCGATGTATTCTTCGGACGTGAGTATGGAGACGGTAATGCGCCTTACTACAAGAAGACAGATATCGAATACAGCCACCTGGGTTCTTACAAGGGTACGAGCGACCAGTTCTGCTACCGTTCGGCAGAGGCTTACCTGAATGCTGCCGAGGCTGAGGCACAGCTGGGTAACGACCAGGCTGCACAGCAATACCTGAACAAGCTGCGCGCCGCACGCATCGCCGACGCCAAGCCCGTCACCGAGACTGGAGCCCAGCTCATTCAGTTCATCCGCGATGAGCGTCAGCGTGAGCTTTGCCTGGAGGGTGTGCGCTGGTTCGACATGCGCCGCTATACGGTTGACCCCCGTTACAAGCTCGTTGAGAAAGTAAAGCACTCTTACTCGGTCTATCAGCTGCAGGGCTATAGCTACGTGAAGGGAGAAGTCGCCACTTACGAACTGAGCACCGACGACGGTGGTATGGTTCTCGACATACCAAAGAGCGTGCGTGAGTTCCAAAACTCTATCGGCTCTAATCCCAGACCAGAGCGCAAAAGCGATCTTACAGTTAACTAACCAAAAGCATGAAAGGAAAACAAGATATGAAGAAATATCTATTCTATGCGGCTATGATGCTTTGCACCATGCCGGCCATCACCGCTTGTAGCGACGATGAGGACACGACGCCCAGCGAGTATGAGCAGAACTTGTTCTCGCCAGCAGAGAGCGACCAGAGTCCCAGTGCACAGCTGCGCCGTCAGTTCAAGCAGGAAGTAGGATGCTACCTGTTGTTCAACGACACGCTGAAGCATGAGCAAAACGGCACCGATGCCTATGGTAACTTGCTGTGGAACACACAACTCGTGGACCTCACCTACCAATTCATCGGCATGCCCATGAACGACACCAAGTACACCTTTGAATACCTCACCGACTTTGCCAAGCAGAAGGAGGCCACAGAACTGCTGAAGAACAAACTTGCCAAACGACTGGGCAAGGCCCTGCCCTACTCTATCCTGCTGGTCGACAACATCAAGCAGTGGACCAACAGCAGCGGCAGATGGGAGCTGGACAAGGGCTCGTCGTGGTCACCCAAAGACCCATTTCCCAAATATGTGCTGGGAACCCGTTGCTATGCATTTGCCCTTCATGGCAATGAGGCTTTCGACGATGAGGGCTATTTCGACGACATTCTGATGAGCATCGTCATCAATAAGGTGAACAACCTGCCCGAGAGCAAACTCGCGAAATTCCTCAGCTACGTGGCTGACTATTACGATGAGTATGGCAATCCACGCCAGAAAAGCAGCCTCGGTTACGACGACTACGTGACCGACGATGATGCTGCCCGCACGCTGGGCTACTGGCAGGACCGTGGATACTACTATTTCGACTATGGTACTGAAGACCGCGACCACTACATCGAGGCAGCACTCACCTACTCGGTGGCCGAGGTGGAAGAGATGATGGCTGGCTATCCCATCGTTATCGAGCGCTTCAAAATCATGCGCCAGCTCATCATCGATGAGTTTGGAATCAACCTGAAATAAAACTTTAAACAAATGATGAACATGAAAAAACTAGCATACATGTTATGCATCGTCCTGGCACTGGGCTTCACAGCCTGCGGGGACGATGAAGACAAGGTGCCAAGTGTGAAGCCAACGAGCACAGGCACCATGACAGACAACGACGGCAATGAGTATCACTGGGTGCGCATCGGTAATCTCGACTGGATGGCCGAGAACATGATTGGAGGAAAACCTTTCTATGAGTACACCTACCTCTACCTGGGCTATTACCAGTATCCTACTGTTCAGTTCGCCATGGATGAGGAGCGCGATGCCTACTGGGAGAACTATGGCAATGTCTATACCTACGAACAGGCTCTTGAGAACTGTCCCGACGGCTGGCGCCTGCCCACTGACGATGACTGGAAGAACCTAGAGTCGGCGCTCGGCATGAGCGACAAGGAACTCGACAAACTGGGATGGCGCAAAGGTGCCGGACTGCTGATGACCCAGACAGTGGAACAAGGCACCGGACTGCACATGCTCTTCGGCGGACAGATGGGACTTGGCACCACAGGCAACATCTACAATATCAGCAACGAGGGCGTCACCCCCATGGGCATTGGCGAATATGGCATGTACTGGTCGGCCACCGTCGACAAGAACTACGAGCTGCAATGTGTCTATTGCCGCCGCATCATGCCTTACCTGAACGAGGTGGAACGCACCAGCAGCACCACACAGAACCGCTGGCTCAGTGTGCGCTATGTGCGCGATGCAAAACCCTGACTTTTTTAAGTGACAAGTGACAAGTGAGAAGTGAGAAGTGTGATTACTCTCAAGGCTGTGGCTCCAGCAAGAAAAGGTAATCATACTTCTCACTTCTCACTTGTCACTTTTCACTTAATATCTCTTTTCACTTCTCACTTCTTACTTGTCACATAGAAAAACTTGTCACTTCTTTTTAATGGCTCAAACATTTTGCCATGTCGGAAATAAAGCGTATTTTTGCATGGCAACAAAAGCACAGATACACACGCATGAGCAATCCCATCAAACTCACCATCCATCGGGCCGACACCAGCTCGCGCCTCAGCATACCGATGGCCACAGCCACCGTGAGAGCCGGATTCCCCTCGCCGGCACAAGACTACATGAGCGAGGACATCGACCTGAACGAGGTGCTCATCAAAAACCGTGAGGCCACGTTCTATGTGCGCATATCGGGCGACTCGATGACCGATGCGGGCATCATGGACGGCGACCTGGCCATTGTCGACAAGGCCCTGGAGGCTCGCGACGGCGACTTTGTGGTGGCATTCATCGACGGTGACTTCACCATCAAGCAGTTCCGCATGCACGAGAGCGGAGCGTACGGGTGGCTGGTTCCCTGGAATGAACACTATCCGAAAATCATGGTAAACGAAGAGAATAACTTCCTGATTTGGGGAGTGGTGACATACGTGATTCATGCCATTCACCGACATGGGTGAGTAAGCCCCCCATACTGCCCCCGAGGGGGCTTCATATGCCCTCAGTGCGATGGGCTAATTATTTCAAGTTGACGAGTTGACTTTCAAGTTGACGAGTTGACAAGTTAACAAGTTGACGAGTTGTTTGACATAAAAAAGCATTTGTCTGAACTTCTGAACTCCTGAAAACATGCAATACATCGGCATAGCAGACTGCAACAACTTCTATTGCTCGTGCGAGCGGGTGTTCCGTCCCGACTTACGCGACAAGCCCGTCGTGGTGCTCTCCAACAACGACGGCTGCATCATTGCGCGCTCTGAAGAAGCGAAGTCGCTGGGCATTGCCATGGGCACACCTTACTATCAGGCAAAGCCCCTGCTCGAGGCCAACGGAGTGGCGGTGTTCAGCAGCAACTACACCCTCTACGGTTCGATGTCGGCCCGTGTAATGTCGCTGTTGTCGCAATATACGCCCCAGTTGCATATCTACAGCATCGACGAGGCCTTCCTCGAACTGAGCGACAGCCACGGCAACAACGTCAAGCAGGAAGGCGAGCAGATGGCGGCATGCGTCTACAGGAGCACAGGCATTCCCATCTCGGTAGGCATCGCCCCCACCAAGACGTTGGCCAAGATGGCCAGCAAGTTTGCCAAGAAATACCCAGGTTACAGGCGTTGCTGCCTCATCGACACCGACGAGCGACGACTGAAAGCCCTCCAGCTGTTCAGCATCGACGATGTGTGGGGCATCGGCCGGCAGATACGGCGCCAGCTGGAATACCACGGCATTCATACAGCGGCCGATTTTGCCGCCAGGAAAGAGAGCTGGGTGCGCAGCAGATTCAATGTCACAACGGTGCGCACGTGGAAAGAGCTCAACGGCGAGAGTTGCATCGACGTGGAGGATCTGCCCTGGAAGAAGTCCATCTGCACCAGCCGCAGTTTTGCCAACCAGGGCATCACCGACGGGGCCGTGCTGGAGGAGGCCGTAGCCAACTTTGCGGCCATGTGCGCCCAGAAACTGCGCAAGCAGCGTTGTTGCTGCCAGAGTGTCACTGTCTTTGCCTATACCAGCAGGTTCCGCACCGACGTGCCTGGCGACATGATTCATGCTTCGGTGACGCTCAGCGTGCCTACCCAGGCCACTGCCGAGATTGTGGGCACCGCCATCGGTTTGCTGCGCAAGAACCGCCACGGGCACGAGGGTCAGCCCTTTGCCTACAAGAAGGCGGGAGTCATTCTGTGGAATATCATGCCCGCAACGGCCATCCAGCAGGATCTCTTCGACCCTATTGACCGCCAGCGACAGGCAGCACTGACCCAGGCCATCGACGAGATTAACCGTCGCAACGGCTACAATATGGTGCGGCTGGCCTCGCAAGGCACCGACATCCGTTTCGGACTGTTGCGCGAACATCTGTCAAAGCAATTCACTACCAACATCAACGATGTGCTGGTGGTGAAGGTCTAAGAAGTCTGTCCGTCCCTGAATGCGGCAGGAGTCATGCCCGTAAGCCGCTTAAAATACTTGCAGAAAAACGAGGGATTAGAAAAACTCATGTCCTCGGCAATCTGGACGATCGACTTGTCGGTGTGGCGGAGTTCCACTTTGATGCGGGTGATGAGTGCCCTGTCTATCCAGTCTTTGGCTGTCAAGCCACTTGTCTGCCTTACAATGGTGCCCAGGTACCGCTCGGTGAGACACATTTTCTGCGCATAGAACCCCGTTTTGTGCTCATGGGCGGCATGCTGGTTGACAAGATATACAAAGCGGTCGAAGATGGTCTGCTCGCGCGAGAGCAATGCCTGTCGTTGCTCGGCATGGGCGCGGTAGAGTGCGTCGTAATGGTGCATGAGCGCAGCCACCATGCTGGCAACCGTCTGCCGGTTGTAGTGTTGTTGATGCACAATGTGCCAAATCGTCTCAACGATGCGGCGGGCCGTTTCTGCATCTCCCTCAGCCACCTCTAGCTGAAAGTCGCGCACCTGGCCGTTAAAGGCCGAAGGCAGCTGCCCTGCCGCGAAGGGCATAGGGAAATGGGCGAAGAGCGCAATGCCCAGGATTTCCAGGTCATCGGTAAAAGAGACGGGATGAATAATGGTGCCAGGCCCCAGAAACACCAACGTGCCCGCCTTGATGTGTTTCTCTACCAGGTTGAAGTTCACACGAATCTGTCCTTTCAGAACAATACCCAACCGATAGTCGTCGATGGCAAAGGGGGGCTGCTGGGCCATGACCAGCCGGCACACCTCCATCTGAGCATGCACGATACCTAGTTCCTGACTAAAATAAACATGTTCGCGTATCTGTGCAAGATGAGGTTCAAAGATATCTCGCATCTGCGAAAAATTCATCAGTTTGGGCTGTTTATTCATCATCAAAAGTATTGATTGGTTGGGACAAAGATAATAAAAAACCACGAAAGAATACTCTTTTCGTACAAAAATCGAACAAAAAGAACATTTTTCCCTTTTTATAGATAGCAAAAATATACAGAAGACGGCGTACCTTTGCAGCATCTTAACAATAACCACATAGCAACGATGTATATGAAACGAACATTTTTCACGCTATTGCTTGCTCATTGCTTGATGACAATGACGTTTGCGCAGACTTTGGAGGAATGCCAGCAGGCAGCAGAACATAACTATCCGCTCATCAAGCAGTACGAGCTGATAGACAAGACAACCGACCTGACGGTAAGCAACATCGGGAAAGGATGGCTGCCACAGGTGACGGCATCGGCACAGGCCACCTATCAGAGTGACGTCGTGTCGTGGCCCGACCAAATGCAGTCACTATACCAACAGATGGGGCTCCACATGAAAGGACTCAGCAAAGACCAATACCGTGTGGGCATCGACATACAGCAGATGGTATACGACGGCGGAACTGTCAGCAGCCAGAAAGAGATTGCCCGTGAGCAAGGCAAGGTGCAGGAGGCACAGACCGCGGTGACGATGTACCAGATACGCCGGCGAGTGAACGAGATGTACTTTGGGGTATTGTTGCTCGATGAGCAGATACAACAAAACAGCGACCTACAGGAACTGCTGGCTGCCAACGAGAAAAAACTGTCGTCGATGTTCCGGCGCGGAACGGCAGCAGAAAGCGACTATCATGCCGTAAAGGCCGAACGGCTGAATGCTGTGCAACAAGCAACAAGCCTGAAAGCACAGCGTAAGTCTTTACTGAGGATGCTGTACACATTCTGCGGGATGACTCCCCCTTCCGACACGGAGAAAACCACATTGGTGAAACCTGCAAAAGACATTCCTCCGACGGCAACTGCCCGTCCGGAACTGAGGATGTTTGATGCGCAACTCCGCCTGGCCGACAGTCAGGAGAGAGCATTGGATGCCGCACTGAAGCCAAAGCTTTCGGTCTTTGCCTCGGGCTTTTACGGATATCCTGGATATAACATGTTTGAGGATATGATGAACCATCGGTGGTGGCTCAACGGAATGATTGGCGCACGCCTGTCGTGGAACATCGGAGCGCTTTACACCCGCAAGAACGACAAGGCGAAGATACAGTTGCAGCGCCGCATGACCGAGACCAACCGCGACGTGTTTCTTTTCAACAACCGCTTGGAACAGATTACACAAAACGAAAACATGGAGCGCTATCGCAAGCTGATGGCTACCGACGAGGAAATCGTCACACTGCGCGCATCGGTGCGAAAGGCTGCCGAGTCGAAACTGGCGCATGGCATCATCGCCGTGAACGACCTGCTGAAAGAGGTAAACAACGAAAATGCGGCACGCCTGCAACAGGCAATGCATGAAATTGAAATGCTAAAGGAAATCTACGATCTGAAATACACCATGGGAGGGAAATCAATTGATAATTGATAATGGAGAATTGATAATTGAGGATTGAGAATTTCAACGAAACAAAGGTTTAAAAAGTAAAAAGTAAAATATATGGAAAAGAAGAAGTATCAATGGGTGAAGGATATGGCAAAAGGCGGTCTGCCCTTCTGCCTCATTGCCTTTTTGCCCTTCATCAACAGTTGCAGTAAAAGCGAGAAAGAGTATGATGCCACGGGAACATTCGAGGCAACAGAGACCATCGTCTCGGCGGAGCAAAACGGTAAGCTGCTGACCTTTACCATCAGCGAGGGCGACAGCATTCGTACCGGCCAGGAGGTGGGCCTCATCGACACCACGCAGATAGGTCTGAAAATCAAGCAGGCAGCAGCTACAAAACAGGTTTACCTCAGCCAAAGGCCTGAGATGGACAAGCAGATTGCAGCCACCCGGCAACAACTGGCCAAGGCACAGACAGAGCAACGACGCTATCAGGAACTGGTAGCCGACGGAGCAGCCCCGCGCAAGATGCTCGACGACGCGACGAACCAAGTGAAGGTGCTAAAACGACAACTCGACGCACAAATCTCGACGCTCTCCACACAACTGTCAACCATCAATTCGCAACTCTCTGCCGTGGATGTAGAGGTGAGCCAGCTGCGCGACCAACTGCAAAAGTGTCACATCAAAGCGCCCCAGGATGGAACGGTGTTGGAGAAATATGTCGAACAGGGTGAGTTTGTCACCGTCGGGAAACCACTGTTCAAAATGGCCGACGTAAGCCAAATGTACATCCGTGCTTATGTCACCTCCGCACAGTTGCAAGCTGTCAAGGTGGGTCAGACCGTAAAGGTATTTGCCGACTATGGCAACCAACAACGAAATGCCTATGACGGCCGGGTGACATGGATCTCCAACCGATCGGAATTTACGCCGAAGACCATACAGACCGACGACGAGCGGGCCGACATGGTGTATGCCGTGAAGATTCTTATCAAGAACGATGGCTACGTGAAGATGGGCATGTACGGAGAAGTGAAGTTTTAAACTGGATGCTGGAAGCTGGACGACATGATAAGTATTGAGGCAAAAAACATTTCGAAAACCTACGGACGGGTACAGGCTCTGCGCGACGTATCTTTTACGGTAGAGAAAGGTGAGTTGTTCGGACTCATCGGTCCCGACGGGGCCGGCAAGACATCACTCTACCGCATCCTCTGTACGCTGCTATTGCCTGAGTCAGGAACAGCAACGGTCGACGGCTTCGACACGGTGCGGCAGATGAAAGAAATACGCCGTCGTGTGGGCTATATGCCAGGGCGCTTCTCGCTCTACCAAGACCTGACGGTAGAAGAGAATCTGAAGTTCTTTGCCACCCTGTTTGGTACCACTGTCGAAGAAGGTTACGACAGCATTCGTGCCATCTACTCGCAGATAGAGCGTTTCAAAGACCGGCGCGCGGGTGCCTTGTCGGGTGGCATGAAGCAGAAACTGGCCCTCTCGTGCGCGCTGGTACATAGTCCTAGCGTATTGTTTCTCGATGAGCCAACTACGGGTGTCGACCCCGTAAGCCGAAAAGAATTCTGGGAGATGCTCTCAAAGCTGAAAGAACGGGGCATCACCATCGTGGCCTCCACTCCCTATCTGGACGAAGTACGCTGTTGCGAGCGTGTTGCCTTCCTCGACCAAGGCTGCATTCGTGGCATTGATACGCCGGAAGCCATCCTCAGCCGGTTCGGCGATGTGTTCAACCCACCGGGCATCGAACGAAAAAACGTGTTGACGACACAGCAGCCTGCCGAGACAGAGAATGCCGTCGAAGTAGAACATCTGGTGAAAGCTTTTGGTAGTTTCCATGCCGTCGACGACATCTCGTTCACAGTGAAAAAGGGCGAGATTTTCGGTTTTCTCGGTGCCAACGGTGCCGGAAAGACTACGGCCATGCGCATGCTTGCTGGATTGAGCCAGCCCACGAGCGGCACCGGACGCGTATGTGGCTATGACATCCGTACCGAATACGAGCAGGTGAAGCGCCACATCGGGTATATGTCGCAGCGTTTCTCACTATACGACGACCTCACCGTCAGCGAGAACATCCGCCTCTTTGCCGGCATCTATGGCATGAAAGACGAAGAAATCAAGTCGAAAACCGAACAATTGCTACGACAATTACGGTTTGAGGAGCATGCCAACGACCTGGTGGGTTCGCTGCCTCTAGGCTGGAAACAGAAGCTTGCCTTCTCGGTCAGCATCTTCCATGAGCCGGGGGTAGTGTTCCTCGATGAGCCAACGGGCGGAGTCGACCCGGCAACACGCCGCCAGTTCTGGGAACTCATTTACGATGCTGCCCAGCGAGGCATCACCGTTTTCGTGACCACCCACTATATGGACGAGGCCGAATATTGCGACCGTATATCGATTATGGTTGATGGGAAAATCAGTGCCTTGGGTACTCCCGACGAACTGAAACAGCACTATCATCTGCCCGACATCGACCACGTGTTTACGTATCTTGCCCGACAAGCAACGCGAGGCGGAGACTGAAAATTGATAATTGACAATTGAGAATTGGGAATTGAGATGAAGCAATTTATAAGTTTTGTGATCAAAGAAGCTCGTCATATTCTGCGAGACAAACGCACAATGCTGATACTCTTTGGCATGCCCGTGATGATGATGCTCATCTTCGGGTTTGCCATCACTACCGACGTAAAAAACGTACGCACCGTGGTGGTCACATCGCATTGGAATCATCTGACGCAACAAGCTGTCGACCGGCTCAGGGCATCAGAGTATTTCACCATTACCCAGACCGCAGCCACCCCGAAAGAGGCCGAACGGTTAATACGCCACCAAAAGGCCGATCTCGCCATTGTCTTTAGCAACGACTTTGGCGTCCGCAACGCTGAGGCGCAGTTCATCGTCGACGGTGCCGACCCGAACATGTCGCAACAATGGACGACCTATGCACAACAAGTGATGCTCAATCCCGACACATCCATTCTCAACACGAAGATGCTCTACAATCCGCAGATGAAGTCGGCCTACAACTTTGTACCAGCCATCATGGGCATGTTGCTGATGCTCGTTTGCGCCATGATGACCTCCATATCGGTGGTCCGTGAAAAAGAGAAGGGCACGATGGAACTGCTCCTTGTATCTCCGGCGCGCCCCTTGATGGTTATCATTGCCAAGGCTGTTCCCTATCTGATACTCGCTTTTGTCATTCTCTGCGTCATCTTGCTCATGGCCCGCTACGTGCTTGGGGTGCCACTTGCAGGCTCGTTGTTCTGGATTATCGCTGTGAGCATCATCTACATTCTGCTGGCGCTCTCGCTAGGTCTGCTCATCTCTAATGTAGCCCAGACTCAGTTAATAGCCTTGTTGCTCTCCGCCATGGTTCTGCTGATGCCTGTGGTGATGCTCTCGGGCATGCTGTTCCCTGTGGAGTCGATGCCCCAGATACTGCAGTGGGTTGCAGCCGTAATGCCCCCACGCTACTACATACAGGCCATGCGCAAACTCATGATTATGGGTGTAAGTATCAACGAGGTGGCCAAAGAGGTGACGATACTCATCGGCATGACCGCCTTCCTCCTGACCATAGCCCTCGCGAAGTTTAAGGTCAGACTATAAGGAATCGTGAGAAAGGACTGTAAAACAAAGTAGAAAAAAGAACATTCACAATGATAAAGCATCTCATACGAAAAGAGTTTCTGCAGATACGTCGCAATGCTTTCCTGCCCAGACTCATCATCTTGTTCCCCATCGTCATCATGTGCGTCATGCCATGGGTGGTGAGCATGGAGGTAAAAAATATTGTGGTAAACATCGTCGACAATGACCACTCAACCCGCTCACAGCAACTCGTTCATGCCATTGAGGCCAGCAACTACTTTATCTTTCACGGACTGAAGCCCTCCTATCAGACAGCTCTCGCTGAGATAGAGAAAGGCGAGGCTGACATCGTACTGGTCATTCCGCAGGGATACGGCAAAGCAAGAGAAATGGCTGCGACGGGACACCCTCTCCCCAAGGAGAACGGTGGAGGAAGTCTCCTCATTGCCGCCAATGCCGTCAACGGCACCAAGGGATCGATGGGCTCTGCCTATCTGTCGCAGATAGTGATGCCCCAGTCAGCACCTACGGGGGCAACAATCGTCAAGTCTGCCATCGAAGCCACCCCAGAGAGTGTAGCCAAGACGCTCACCCTCTACAATAAGGGGCAGAACTATAAGCTCTTCATGATTCCGGCACTTCTAGCCATCGTGATGATGCTGATGACGGGATTCCTGCCCACGCTCAACATCGTAGGCGAAAAGGAGAGCGGTACCATCGAGCAGATGAACGTCACGCCCGTGTCGAAGTGGGCATTCATCCTTGCCAAGCTTATCCCCTATTGGCTCATCGCCCTGTTTGTCATCACGGTTAGCCTGCTGTTGGCATGGGCTGTCTATGGCATCACTTGTGCGGGCAATGTGGGGCTTGTCTATTTATTGTCCATGTTGCTAGCCTTGTTCTTCTCCTCTTTCGGACTGATTATCTCCAACTATTCCGACACCATGCAGCAGGCTATTTTCGTGATGTGGTTCTTCGTGGTATGCATCATGCTGCTCAGCGGACTCTTCACGCCAACGCGCTCGATGCCCCATTGGGCCTATCTCACCACCTACGTCAACCCCATGCACTATTTCATCGATGCCATCCGGACGGTGTTTATTCGCGGCGGAGACTTCAGCACCATAGCCCATCAGGTGTTTGCCCTGCTCGGCATTGGCGTGGTCACAGCATGCTGGGCCGTAAGAAGCTACAAAAAGAACGGATGAGAAAAAAAGGGTTGTCCTGCTTTGTTTTTTCGCATGAATTGTTTATATTTGCCGACGCAACAAAACGTTATTTTCATCACAACCCAAAGAGCTATGACTGATGACAACTACGGCTGCCGCCTGATTCGTGCCAGGGCCGACGGACTGTTGTCCGGCGAACTGAAGGACAGCTACCATGTGCATATCATTGTGAGGCGTGGGACGATGACGTTCTCCGACGGGAAGAATGTCTTTACCTCGCAGAAAGACGATCTGGCCATCTGGCAGATGGCCAATACCATTCAAGACGTTGCCTGTTCTGACGATTTCGAGGCCGACGTGCTGCTGGTCTCGCCCTCGTTTCTCCAACAATACAATCCAGAGATGGTATGGGCGTCGAAGGGATATATCTTTATACGCATCAACCCCTCTTTCCACCTCGACGACGAGAGTCTGCAGCTGATGAATGCCGACTTCGAACTGTTTGGCAGGCGGCTGGCTCAGCCTGAGTGGCGACAGACGGGCGACGGCGCGTCGGGGATGACCTCGTTCAAACGCGAGGTGCTGGGGCACGTGCTGCAGATATTCCTCTACGACCTGTGGACGGTATGCCAGCACGGACTGTCGCAGATGGACAGCAACGACAACACGGCCCGCATCTTCCTCCGGTTCCTCTCGCTGGCACAGCAGCACGCACGCGCCGAGCGCGAGGTGGCCTTCTATGCCGATAAGCTGTGCATCACCCCGAAGTATCTGTCGCAAATCAGCCGCACCATGACCAACCTGCCGGCTTCGCAGTGGATTCAGTATTACGCAGCCTTCGAACTGGTATCGCTGCTCAACGACACCACGAAGACGCTGGCCGACGTGGCCGACCTGATGCACTTCGAGAACGCATCGCACTTCTCACGCTATGTGAAGAAGACGCTGGGGAAAACGCCATCGGAATTCAGAAACCTGAAATAAGCAGCATTTCCGAAAAATGTGTAAGTATAGAGGCAATCCGGGTAACAACGGGTTGCCTCTCTTGTTGTACCTTTGCACGCAGAAACCAAAATACGTAGATAAGGATTATGGATATTTTCGAAAGACTTCGTTCAGGGGCTGACGTCGACATGGCAACGCCCGAGTATGCAGAGGCTATCAAGCACATGACCGACTGCGCCAGCATTTGTTTTCGTATCAACACCACGGCCCCACAGCCAGAGCAGATTCGTCCGCTGGAGGAGCAGCTGTTTGGTGGCAACCTCGACAAGACGAGCTACCTGATGCCGCCACTGCAGATTGACTTTGCCCGACAAATGAAGATTGGCAAGGGCGTGTTTGTGAACCACTCGCTGACATGCATGTCGGCTGGCGGCATCACCATCGACGATGGCGTGATGATTGGCCCCAACGTGCGCATCGTTACCGACAACCACGACTTCCAAAACCGCATGGTGCTGCGCTGCAAGCCCGTACACATAGGCCGCAATGCTTGGATTGGCGTGGGAGCCATCATCCTGCCTGGCGTGACCATCGGCGAGAATGCCGTAGTGGCTGCAGGTGCCGTTGTTACCAAGGATGTTGCGCCGAACACCATCGTGGGTGGCAATCCGGCTAAGTTTATTAAAAACATATAGGAGGACAGAGTATGAAAAGAATGTTTTTAAGTATAATCGCATTAATGACAGTAGTAGTGATGAACGGACAGAAGAACCAGACGTATCTCACGCTGAACAACGGCGTGAAGATGCCACAGTTTGGCCTCGGGGTGTATAGCATTCCCGACGGAGAGGAAACCTACAACTCGGTGATGACAGCCCTGAAGTGCGGCTACCGGCACATCGACACGGCACATGCCTACCGGAACGAGCGCAGCGTGGGACGCGCCGTGAAGGACAGCGGCATCGACCGCTCGGAAATATGGATTACCAGCAAGCTATGGCCAAACGAGTATGGCGAGGGCAAAACGCTGAAGGCCATCGACCGCATGTGCGGACGACTGGGCGTAGACTACATCGACCTGGTGTATTTCCACCAGCCCGTGGGTGACTTCGTGGGTGGCTGGAAGGAAATGGAAAAAGCCCTGGAGAGTGGTAAGGTGCGTGCCATCGGCATCTCCAACTTCGACGTGAACGACAGCATCTGGAACTCCATCGTGGAGAACTGCCGCATCGTGCCGCAGATTGTTCAGATAGAGTGTCACCCTTATGCCCAGCGCGAGCACTGGCAGAAGATGGCCGCCAAGCACAACATCCAGATTGAGTGCTGGTTCCCCCTCGGCGGTCGCGACTCGAAGGGCGAACTGCTGCGCGACCCTGTCATCTGCGAGATTGCCAAGGCCCACGGCAAGAGTCCTGCTCAGATTATCATTCGCTGGCACATGCAGATGGGATTCTCGGTCATTCCTGGCGCATCCAATCCCGACTATATCCACGAGAACATAGAGACCTTCGACTTTGCCCTCTCCAATCATGAGATGGAGCGCATCCATCAGCTGAACAAGGAGAAGCGTTACTTCAATATGTCCTACGAAAATCAGGTGAAATGGTTCTCGCAGTTTAATCCCACTGACTAATCAACCGGTTTGAGGAATGTTTTCTAATGAAAAAACTGCTTCCCACCATATGCTGCATGCTGCTGGTCTGTGCCTGTGAGGCGCAGACCATGTGGGTGTGGATGAAAGACGGCTCGGAACGGCAGTTTGCCGTGAGCGAGGTTGACAGTGTGACATTCAGCAAAGAAAGAATAAGCATGGAACAACGGAAGAAGGAGATAGAGCAGTTCCTGGACAACTGGAACGCCGCAATGATTGCGGCAGACACCGCGCGGCTGGGAAACATGATGGATGATGGCATCATCCTGCGCCACATCACGGGCATGACTCAGACCAAACGCGAGTGGCTGGAAGAGGTGGCAAGCGGCTCGATGAAGTATCATAAGATAGAGAAGCGCGATGTGGTGGTGACCTCTAACGACAACGGTTCGGCCAGCGTGTCGTTCACCCCGGTCATCACCGCCACCATCTGGGGCAGCTATGGCACATGGACGCTTAGCGGCACCATGAGACTGGTGAAGCGCAGCGGACGCTGGATAAGAGTAGAATAAAAGGCAGACGCACTATGAGAATCCATATGCTTATCTCGGCAATACTGCCGCTCTTCGTTCTTACGGCCTGTGCATCGTGCAGCAAGGGGGAGGAAAGCGACGGGGCAATGACCGTCAGTGGTCCATCATCGGCCGCAACCACCGCTTCGCGTCGTATTGAAAAGAACGAACTGCTTTCCACGAGCTTCCAACGAAATAACCGTGCGCCTAAGTGCGCCGGTGATGCTGGAGTAGTTTTCTGCAAAATGTATAAGTATAGCGGTAATCCGGGTAACAACAGATTACCTTTTTTGTTGTATCTTTGCAGCATAAAATTACAAATTGCTAAATCGTAAATTGACATGATGATTTTCGACAGAAACAACGAGAAACAGGTAGTGGCACTGCTGGGTGCCGGTAGTATGGGAACAGCTATTGTGCGCCGCATTGGTGCCGGTAAGAAAATCCTGCTGGGCGACATCAGCGAGCGCGCACTGGAGCGCGTCAGCGAGGACTTCCGCCGCAGTGGCTACGATGTAGAGACAATGGTGGTGAACGCCCTGAAGAAAGACAGCGTGGAGGCTTTCGCCAAGAAGGCTGCCGAACTG
Organism: Prevotella sp. UBA2739; assembly: GCA_002353525.1. Classification (GTDB taxonomy): domain Bacteria; phylum Bacteroidota; class Bacteroidia; order Bacteroidales; family Bacteroidaceae; genus Prevotella. Next base: position 4,636 of record DEJV01000027.1, on the reverse strand, counting down.
GGACCCGTGATGTACTTCATCGATACGGCTGGCGCATCACCCAACCAGGCGAACCCTGAGCACATCGTAGACCTTGACATGGTGGGCACGGGCTATGCCGTAGATGCCTTCGGCGAAGTGATGGCTGCCGGTGGCGCAGGACTCATCATCTCGAGCCAGGCCGCCTACATGTATCCCATCCCCAACGATGTGGAGGTGCAACTGGTGCGCACGCCGACAGAAAAACTGAAGAACGTTCCCTTTATAAAAGAGGTGGCCATGCAGAACAGTGGCTTCGCCTATATGATTGCCAAACGACTGAACCACCTGCAGGCACAACGGGCCGCTGCCACCACATGGCGCGAGCGTCGTGCACGCATCAACACCATTTCGCCGGGCATCATCGTCACCCCACTGGCCTACGACGAGTTCAATGCCAACGGCGAGGGCTACCAGCGCATGATTGATGCCAGTGCTGCCCAGCGCGTAGGCACTAGCGACGAGATAGCCGAGGCTGCCGCTTTCCTGTTGGGCGAGCATGCACGTTTCATTACCGGCACCGACCTGCTCATCGATGGTGGAGTCATCGCTGCCATTCGTACGGGCGAGTATGAGTTGGGATAACTGTATCACATCGCACAGGAAAAATATTCGGACTGATCTGCGACGACCGCGACTATCTTTCCATGCTCGTCAGCGAAACGTGTAAGGAATTGCCCGAACTAAAAAGACGCAAGAAATAAAAAATTCTTGTTACCAGAAACTACTGAAGCATGAAGGCCTCCGGGTGTTCTTGAACTAAGGACTGGAAGGAGAGGAGTTGTCCTATAATCTCTTCAGGGGCGTCAGTGAGGGTGAGTGAGAGATTCTTGTATTTGCCCCTTTCTGACAGTTTCAGAAGAAGAGTGTAGGCTGGTATTTCTTCTGTCCAGAACTTGGTGCCGAGGAATATCATCGGACTGGAGAACCCATAAGATAGATAATGATTCTGCTCTGCATCTCTGAAAATTTCGTGCATGGTTCCAGCACTGCCCGGGGTATAGATGATACCGCCAAAAGGCAATGTGAGGATATGGTTTTCCCGGATGCTGTTCTCAAAGAATTTAGCTATATGCGTGGCAAATGGCGTCGATGGCTCGTGGCCATATAGCCAAGTAGGGATGCCAAGGCTCTCATATCGGGTCTGCGGATATTTGTTGATCACCTCAAAAGCAGTTGAGAGCCATGACTGGTCGCGAAACGACGGTGATGCTGAAAGGATGCGGAGTGCATCCTCCAGTTCATCTTCGTTGCGCCCTGCCATCCAAGCGCCAAGGTGAGTGGCTTCCATAGCGCCTGGTCCACCCCCGCTAAGCATGCAGAATCCTTGTTCGGTCAGTTGTTTAGTGAGAAAAACGATTTGCCGATACTTCGCATCTGTCCGCAACATGGCGTGTCCCCCCATAACACCGATGCACTTTAGATAGTTGTGACTACGGAAGAACTCACCTAATGCAACATATACTCCATGGTCATGCAGCGTACGGGCCATGGACTCCTTGACGTCGTTGGTCTGTTTACCCTTGGAGAGATAGTGACGGTAAATCTGCATATCAAGACAGTTGTCTAATAGCCCCGGTTTGTCTGGAGTGAAGTCACCATAAAGTTCTTTGGCACTGTAAAGCTTCGTACGGCTTACATCGAAAGGCACTGACTTCAGGTACTCCACGATTGACGCAATGTCAGAATAGTTGGCATTTCTTATCATAAAAGTGAGAACTTTGCGAATTATAGTGAAACTAGACAACAAAAATACTATTTTTTCTTCGTTCTGCAAATGATTTGGCTTTTTTTGTAACTAAAAGCCCCAAAATGCTATACTCCATGAAGGAAATCGTCTATCAGGTTATGGCTTATCTGGGCATGGCGGGGCTTCTCCGACACGGCAGGTGCTTCGCCCAATCAGGCCAACCCCGAGCATATTGTCGACCTCGACATGGTGGGCACAGGCTATGCCGTGGATGCCTTCGGCGAGGTATATGATTGCCAAACGACTGAACCACCTGCAGGCGCAACGGGCTGCTGCCACCACATGGCGCGAGCATGCACGTTTCATTACCGGCACCATACTTTTCACCACACAAGCCTTGTGAAATTCAGTTTTCTGATAGCAACTTGACCACATCCCGCATGATCTCAGCATGGGCGAAGGAACAAAATTTCTCCAAAGTTATACCTGAAAATGGCACTGTGTCTATAACCGCTCCATCCAATGCGAAAGAAACACATCACTTAGTGTATACGTTGTGCCACTGATAGCAATCTCGTCGTTGAGCAGACCTTTCGCACAGAGAGCCTCAGCCAGACGTCGCGATACCGAGGGAGACCCTATTTTGTGTTTTTTCAGGAAGGCTGAAGCTGTAATTTGTTGCACGCTTCCTTCTTTCGCAACCGCGATGAGGTAGCTCCATTGCTTTTCTGTCAGCATCTGCCGATATTGCAGATATACAGCCTCACCCTGCTTCATCAGCTGTTCGCATGCCTTTTTCACTTCTTCAATGGTGACAGTCTTGTTTCCATTTGCATATATGGTATGGCATAGTTGCTGTGTGTAGTACGTGTGTCGCTTTGTCCAATCCAAAATAAACTGCAACGCTTCATCAGTGATGCTGCGCTGGCGGCTGTTAAACAGATGACGGATGAAGGCAGAGTAGGATTCCTCCAGAATCTTATCAAGACTCACAAACCAATTACGCTGCAAAGATATAAATAATTTCTCATTTCACAAAATGTGTAACACAAAATGTGTAATTCATGTCCAGTCCTTGTTACAATGACATATGCACATTGTGTGATAGCCTCTCAACCGCATCTCGCATAATCTCTGCATGGTCGAAGGCTAATGGTGGCAGCGTGGAGAGTGGGAACCATTGGGCGCTGGCAGCATCATCTTGGCCTTTTATGGGTACTGGAGAATCTATCAAGGCGAGGTAGGCTACGGTGATGGTGCGGCCTCGTGGGTCGCGGTCGACCTTTGAGTAAGCTCCTATCTGTTGCACTTGGCTGACCACCAGTCCTGTTTCCTCTTCCAGTTCGCGGATGGCGCACTGTTCTGTTGTCTCGTCCATGTCCATAAAGCCGCCGGGGAAGGCCCAGCAACCTTTGTAGGGTTCGTTTCCACGCTGGATGAGCAACACTTTTGGCTCAGTCTCTTTTGTAATCACGATGCAGTCGGCTGTCACTGCTGGTCTGGGATATTTGTATGTATACGGCATATCATTTGTTCTTTTTTATTACACATCATAGACTCTCAAAGAAGGTAACTCATGCCAGGTGTCGTCGTGAGCAATGCAAGCAGGGAGTCTGTTCATAGCATTATTTCGGTTACAAATATACAAAAAAGAAAAGAGAAACAGGCTTTTATATCCCAGTTTTTATCTTTGCAACAACCGGGAAGTCATGAAAACTCCTCCTTCATCAAAGAAATAAGAGCAGCACCAGACTCGGATGCTGCTCTTTTGTTTTAGTTTTTGGTCTATATTGTCTTGTCTGATTACTTGTTCGCGGGTGGTAAGCTCTGGAAATGGCGGGTGGAATAGACCTGAACGAGGAATATCAGACAAAGTAAGACACCTACTTTGTATGGCCCTGACAAATCTGTCTGGCCAAACAACATGCGAGAAGCCGGGGTTACGATGATGGGCGACACAAACTGCCCGAGATAAAGAGCCGCAGAAAGCAGGGGCATCACCGTGGTGGCAGAGTTCTTTCCGCCCTTGATGCTCGCAATGGTATTCAAGTAAGGCACTCCCACCCCATTGGCTATTCCGATGAATGCAGAGCCAACAACAAGCATCGGCACACTTGGTATGAGATATGCCGCATAACCCATCAGGAAGAAGACTGGTGCGAAATACTTGACACCCTGACGGAAAAGGTTCATCACACCGCCAAAGACCATGCCGACAAAGAAAGCCACCACGTCAAGACCAACCATGATGATGGTGATCAGTCCGGTAGAAAGTCCCAACTGACTGCTGGCAACAACGGCAAAGTTGGTGGGGAAGATGAAGAAAATCATCATCAACAATAGCATACCAATAACCGAAGGATGAAACTTCAGCAGTTGGCGCGGCTGGAAAGGAACACCTCGTTTGTTTGCTGAGCCCAACTGCTCGTCGGGAAGCCACAACCATACCATCACCAATGCTATCAGTCCAAGCAGATAGACCAGGAAGGCATAGTTCCACTCTATCGTGGCCAACAGGCCGGCAAGCAACGTGGCCACCACACCGCCCATCTGGTTCATGGCGGCAGAAAGTCCCATCAGCCTTGCCTGTTCCTCTGGCGGAAAATAATAGGCCAAAAGCCCTGTAGAAAGTGGCATGACAAGTCCGACACTAACACCCAAGACGGCTCGCATGAGCAACAGCACATAGATATCGTTGACGAGGAAACAGCCTGCGCCCGCAACAACATAGAGCAGCAGCCCCGTAGAGGCTATGGCCCGTGTGCGAAGTATTCGGCTTAAGGGCAGGAAAAAGAGGTTTGTGACGATGATCAGGAGTGCTGGCATGCTGACGATGAACTGCACCAGCATGGCGGGTGTATCACTGAAATGAGCCTTCATAATGCCCAAAGCCGGGGCGATGGCAGCTCCGGCCATCACGGTGAGCAG
>DEJV01000051.1:71904-72038 GCA_002353525.1 Prevotella sp. UBA2739 | reverse complement strand
GCCGCATTCTGCACCGTATTTGCAGCGTTCTGTGCCACATTCTGGGCAGAATTCACGGCATTGCTGGCTGCATTCTGCATGGTGTTTGCAGCGTTCTGAGCCATGTTCTGAGCAGAATTCACGGCATTGCTGGC
>DEJV01000051.1:35752-71754 GCA_002353525.1 Prevotella sp. UBA2739 | reverse complement strand
GCCATGTTCTGGGCAGAATTCACGGCATTGCTGGCTGCATTCTGCATGGAATTGGCTGCATTTTGCGCAACATTTTGAGCAGAATTCACGGCGCCCTCCGTAGCGTTCTGCACTGAGCTGGCAGCATTTTTAGCAACATTCTGCACTGAACTGGCAGCATTCTTAGCGGCATGCTGTACGGTATTAGCCGCATTCTGAGCTGTATTTTGCAAACCCGATACGGCTTCCTCCGCACCTTTCTTAATAGAATCGGCTGCTTTTGATAGACTGTCTAGAAATCCCATGCGTAATAATATAATAAGGTATTATAATAAAATAAGGTGTAGTGATAGAGAGAGGAAATCCTTGGAGGCTCTTTTCAAGCAGAGCCTCCAAGGATGAGATAACGATTTAGTTGTCGATGGTCCAGCGGTTGTTATGACGAGCATTACCAATAGAAATCTCCTTGGCAGAGATAGTAAACTCCTCATACTGCTGTACCTCGTTCTTGTTGTCGTAGGTCTCAGCATACTCTACGAGATAGCCCTCCTTGAAGTCGAGGTGCTTCATCTCGCCACCCTGACGATTGGGGAACGAAATGGTGCCTGCCTTGCTCATATAGGTGTCGCACATCCACTCCAGCAACTCGGTGTTACCATCATCGTTTGACTTCACCTTCACATAAATCTTACCACCACGAGTGGTACCAGTGGGCTGACCCTCAACGTCGGTCTGCTGATTCAGTTCGTAACGAACATACATGACTTCGCGCTCGGCAATGCCGTCAGCGTTGATTGTTACAGTTCTTGTTGCCATAATTGTTTGATGATTTTAAGAGTTAAAACTTATTATTGATTTTGTGTCAGGATACGCTCTGATCCCACTCTACGCCAGCCTGTCCATTGTGACCGGTCAACTCGATGAAGAAGTTCTTTGCTGCGAAGAATGGTTTCAGCTCAACCTCAATTTTAATATCCTTAGTCTTTGGATCCTGATTGATTCCCTTCAAGTTATAGTTCTCAATCAGTTTGCCCGGGCCTTTATAGTCGCTCAGGAAGTCATGAACGGCCTGCTGCAGCTCAGCCTTCACTGCAGAGTTCCAGTTGATGAACGCCTCATCGTTGAAGAAGTTTTGGAACACTTTTCCAATCCAGTCGAACACACGCACGATAGGATACTCCTGCAGTCCGAGTGTGGCACCGTTGTAGAGCGAGCGGTTAGAGAAGGCCATTGTGCGGCCGTCTTCCTCTACCATGGGAATCACGCCCTGGTCGATAAGAGCGGCTATCTCCGACTTACGCAGATCCAGGCGAGCACCCTTCACGTTGCTCAACGTACCGTATTTCTTACCGGCGGCGCCCTGTGCGATGACAATCTCGTCGGTATTGGTCATACGTCCTGCCAATGCTGCCGAAGCGGGAACATACAGGTCATCGTCCTCGTCGGCCAGCTCCGACTTCTTGCGGCCCAGCAGATAGTTACATGTCATGATGACGTTAGCCAGCTTGGCATCCTGTCCCTGCATGTTGGCATCGTCGAGCTCGTCTTTCAGCATGCTGAAGTTCTGGCTGTCCTTAAAGTCGGTCACCATCATCACCTTATTGCGATAAGCAGTGTCCGCCCACATGCGGATGGTGTTCGAGTCACCCAGATAGCCGGGGATAATCAACAGACTGTAGTTGTTCTTCAGACTCAGACGGTCGTAATATTTCTCCATCTCGTCGCGGATGGCCAAAGTGTCCTCAGAGTCGTGATACTCCAGTTCCTCTTTGTTGACGTTCATCAGCGTGAGACAATCCATCTTACCTTGTCCGGCATTGGCAAAGAATGAGTCAAGTGCACGATAGGTAACCTCCAGTTTCCTGATTTCCTCATGCACATTGAAGAGGTTATTCTTCATGTTCTGCTCAGCCTTGTCGCGTTTTGCCTTGCACGAATCGATAATCTGCATAGGATCAGTACCACCACTCTCCAGAATGCTGACCCAGAGCTCGAGTTCGCTCTTCAGTTTTTTGCGATTATCTGCATAAGCCGCATCCGAGAGGAAGATGTTCTTCACAGCCTTGCGACGCGGATCCATATTCTCAACACCCTTGATGAGTCCTTTCACCATTTGGAAACCACCGAACTTGTTCAGTCCGTCAAGGCTTTCCTGCAATAAGGCCGAAGGGTTTTCTATTCTCTCACGAAGTTGTACGCCTTCGCCCTGAGCTTCTTTTTTCAGTTCTTCTGCTGCCATAATTCTTTCTATTTTCTAGTGTTTTAAATGTTTTAGTTGTTCAAATTCAGAATCTTTCCTTATTCTTCCTTCTTTCCGAACTCTTCTTTTTCCTATTCGGCCTCGTCGAGTTCGGCGAGCAGTGCCTTGAGGGCATTCTTCAGATTGCCGCGGGCAGCCTCATCTTTGAGGGTGTTACGCAGGGTCTTGTTCTTCTCCAGCTGACGGATGACAGAGTTGTAGGCATCAATCTTGCCTTTGGCTGCACCCAGCAAGTCGCTCTGAGCAATAAGCTGTTCGTCCTCAAAGTCTTTAATCTGCTTGAAATCAAAGTCCTCATAGACAGCACCGCCTTCTTCAGTCTCCATCGTAACGCCTTTCTTGCTTGGCTGATAGTGTTCAAAGACCTCTTTCATACTCTTGGGCTTGAAACCTTCACGGTCTTCGTCGGTGTTAGGAGCCTCATCAGTAAACTGATCGGCATACAAAGCACGGTTTTGCGGGAACTCGATGATACCGTCTTGGGCCTCTACGTCGAGCACCTTTGTGATAACAGTTTTTCTTGCCATAACTTGATTGTGTTTTTATTGTTAATAATGAAGGATTATTCCTTTTCGGGAGTTTCCGTTGTCTCTGGTGTCTCTGGTGCCGGAGCAGCTTCTGGAGCTGGAGACGCTTCTGGTGCCTGGGCTGTTTCAGGCTCATCGGGCGAATCGATGTCCCACATAATCTGACTCTTCTCCTCGTCATACTTCATGGTGACGGTGTCGCCGGCGGCCACATCGCCTGCGATGATGAGCTTCGACAACGGCCGGCGTATCTCCTTACGGATGATTCCAAGAATAGGACGGGCTCCATAGTGGGCATTAAATCCTACCTTGGTGACATACTTGCGTGCCGACTCGTCGATAACCAGCTTGATGTTCTGCTCGTTGAGCGTCTTCAACAGATTCTTGATGTGAATGTCGAAAATACGATCAATCATCTCTTCTGTGATGGGCGAGAACGGAACAATCTCGGTGAGACGAGCCAGGAACTCTGGCCGGAACTGTCCCTGCATCACCTCAAGCAGCTGGTCGTGCGAGGGAACCTTGCCTTCGCCGAATGCCTTGAAGATGTAGTCACTACCAATATTCGAGGTAAAGATGATCAGCGAGTTGGAGAAATCACCCACACGGCCCAGACGGTCGTGCAGCTTACCCTCGTCGAGAATCTGCAAGAACAGGTCGAACACTGACTTATGGGCTTTCTCAATCTCATCGAACAAAACCACCGAGTAAGGATGCTGGCGTATCTGGTTCACCAACAGACCGCCCTCCTCATAGCCTACGTATCCCGGAGGTGCTCCATAGAGCAATGCCACTGAATGCTCTTCCTTATACTCCGACATGTCGAAACGCAGCATGGCAGTCTCGTCGTCGAAGAGGAAATTGGCTAGCGACTTGGCCAGCTCGGTCTTACCCGTACCCGTCGGACCCAGGAAGAAGAACGAACCCATGGGTTGTCCCTTCTTGTTCAATCCCGAACGGCTCTCGAAGATGGCGTCAAGAATACTCTTGATGGCATGGTTCTGTCCCACCACGCGCTTATGCAGAATGGCCTCGGCATTACCGAGCTTCTCACGCTCCTCCGACTGGATGTTACCCATAGGTATTCCGGTCATCTTTGCCACCACGTCTCGAACGGCATCTTTCTCCAGTTTCTCTGCCACCTCGGCATCCTCTGACTCACCAGTGAGTTGCTTCATCTCATTGGCGATTTTCACCGACGACATGGCGCGGTCGAGCAGGTCAAGGGCTGACGACGGCAACCGGCGGTCGGGCATGTAGCGTTTGGCAAGACGCACAATCTCTGCAGGTACCTCATCCTCAATGGGCAGATGGTGGAACTCCTCGTAGCTCTGGCGCTTGCTCTTGATGATGTCGATGGCCTGCTCTTCGGTCGGTTCCTCCACATTAATCTTCTCAAAGAAAGCAGTAAACTCCTTGTCTTTCTCGATATCCTTGGTATAGCCATCGATGGTCGCAGTGCAGATGACCTGCAACTCGTTCTTCGACAGCAATTTCTTCAGGTTGGGCAGGATGCCGTTGAGCACCGACTGCTTATCTTCTACACGATGGAAGTTCTCAATCACCAGCACTGGCTGTGTCTGATTGAGCAAATCCTCGGTCACCTTCTTAAAACGGTCTTCAATCTCGCCCTTGTAGCTCACGCCTTGGCTCAGGGCAATCAGGTCGAGCTCATAGGGTTGCATACTCTCCAGCGAGGCAGGCACGCGCTTGTCACGCAGGCGCTGTACGATGCTGTTGATGAGACTGGTCTTTCCCACGCCCGTCTCACCTACGATAAGCAGGTTGGCACGGTCTTTACGAGCAAGAATCTCCACGATAGAGAGCACTTCTTTGTCGAATCCAATCACCGCATCTTTCACCACATCGGTCAGCATGGGAATGCAATAATCGTCTACCGCTCCCGTACTGCCGCCTTTCGCTGCACCGGCAGATGCCGACGAGCCTCCGCCCGACGGTTTGGGCATGGCGCCGCCTTGTGTGGCCATCACCTTGTCGGCTTGTAAAGGCAGTGTCTTCAGTTGCTCATAGCTAAAACCAATGCCCGGTGTGACCAGCGAAGCCAACAGCGTGACGGGCGTTACCCCGGGAAGTCCGTGTTTATCGGCTATCTCTTTGGCTTCCTTCACCACATTCTTCGAGTCATTAGAGAGTTCTATCCCCTTCATTCCATAAGGCGACTTGTCGCATTGTTTCATGCGCATGTCAGCCCAGTCGAGCAGATAATAGTAATCCTCATCGAGGGTATCCTCAATGAAACTTACAAGTCCGGCACTCTTATGGAGCAGAGCGCGCAACAAATGTGCTGGTTCAATTTTCGGAGATTTGTTATCATTGGCAAACGACTGCGCGATATGCAACAAATCAAACGGGAATTCCGCTAACATTTCAGAGTATTTATCCATAGGGCAATAGTTTTTATAAAATACTTAGATAACTCGACGGTACAAAAGCAATGGCTACAGCAGAGACGCCCTCAATCTGAACTACCACGTGCTTATTCTTTTTAATGCGCTTAATCACACCCTCCACACCGGCAAACGTGCCTTCATTGATTCTCACCCGCTTGCCTTCTTTGCCTATATAATCCTTATAGTCGAGATAGAGAACACGGTCGTCAAGCACCGACGCCACCCGCATGAAATTCTCCATTTCCCTGTCGGCCACACGCAGAATCTCGTTGGTGCCATTCCCATCACGGGCTGTCCGCACCATATAGCGCATGGGCTCAAACTCCTTCCGCGTGGTCTTCAGCGATGTGAGCTGTTCTTGGGTGGAGCGCACAAATATCAGATTATGAATGGCAGGAACCAACATGCGCTTGCGGCCTTCCTTACTATCCACAATCTCATAGTGCATCGGAATGAAATTCTCTATTCCGAGGCTATCTAAACAAGCTTTGATTTTTAGTTCCCTATGATATGTAACGCGCATAGGAAACCACTGCAGATTGTACATGACTACGTCAGGAGTGGGTTTAAATCAGCTAAAACAAAAGAGGGGGGACACTGCAAAAATGATTGCAGATAATTATTAAGGCTATAACGGTTATAAAATTACTCTCCAATTTGCACTGTCCTCCAGCAACAGTTAGGGAATACTCTATGACTTCAACCTGTATGGCTACAAATGTTGAATCGTTTGCAAATATAATGAAAAATTTCTAAAAAAGCAAGTAAAAAGTGATAAATTTTATGGTAAAAATGAAGAATAATTTATAATTTGTTGGTTACTTGATACTTGTACTCATTTCCTACCGCCATTGACTCAGGCGTTTTTTCCATTCATCAAGCCCAAACAATCAATGATTATGCAACAAATATTACCCCCCATTCATTTGTCCACATAAACCATTAACGGAAAAACGTCCATTCAATTTAGAATTGAGAATTGAGAATTAACTTAACGGAACCTTATCAATTGACCATAATTCTTAGACAGAGTTTTTCGACATAAAGAACTAGAGAGACAAAGGCAAATACCTCTTGTCTAAAAAATGTCTCTATGTCTCTATGTCGAAATAGCTCTTTGTCGAAAAGCTCTCTGGCAGAAATATGAACCAAGAACTCTGTTCCCGTTAACATTACCGTTATTCCTTCCGCCAGACCTAATTACCAATTTTCAATTATCAATTTTTAGTCTTTCGGCAACTTTGCGTATGACCATCCATAGGTGTCGTAGAGAGATGTCATACAACGGGCACGGCGCAGGAAGTCGTGGTAATCCTTACACTCGGGCTGCATCCACTGGCACTCGCTCAGAGCTGCCAGGCGCGGCAGTAACTGATACTCCAGCAGATTCTCATATTCAATATACTCAGCCCACATATTGCATTGTGCACCCAGCACATGGCGTTGTGCCTCCTCGCCCATCGACGCGGGTGCAGGCTCAAACGAATACACTTTGGGAAGGGTCGCTATCGCATTAAAGGTGAAAGGCTTGCTCCACACGCTGGCATCAAACTGGCTGAAGTTGAAATAGCAATAATCCTGCGGGGTCATAATCACATCGTGACCTTTGGCCGACGCTTTCAGTCCGCCTTCCATGCCTTGCCAGCTCATCACCACGGCACTGGCATTGATGTCGCCCTCCAATATCTCGTCCCATCCAATGATTCTGCGTCCACGGTCGAGCACATGCTTCTCTACCCTATTGGTAAAATAGCCCTGCAGCTTCATCTCGGCCGACAGTTTTCCGTCGGCTTTGATACCCTGCTCACGAATGCGTGCCTGACAAAGCGGACACTCTTTCCAACGCCCTTTGGGTGCCTCATCGCCACCGATGTGAATATATTTCGAGGGGAAAATGTCGATAATCTCGTCGAGTATATTGTTCACCATCTCAAAGGTACGCTCCTTGCCTGCGCAAAGGATATCGTCGAACACGCCCCAATGGCCCTCCACTTCATAGGGACCACCTGTGCATCCTACCTCTGGATAAGCGGTCAGCATGCCAAGCATGTGGCCGGGCATGTCGATTTCTGGAATCACGGTGATATGCCGTTCAGCCGCATAGCGCACCACCTCGCGCGCCTGTTCTTGTGTATACCAGCAACCCTCACCATACGGACGGCCGTCCATCAGCCCTGAGTTATGGCCTATCACGGTGTGCTTGCGCTTCGAACCAACCTCGGTGAGCCGCGGATAGCGTTTGATTTCGATGCGCCACCCCTGGTCGTCGGTGAGATGCCAGTGGAACACATTCTGGTTGTGCAGGGCCAGGATGTCGATATAACGCTTCACAACACTGACGGGAAAGAAATGACGCGAACAGTCCAGATGCGCACCACGATAGCCGAAACGGGGCTCATCGTTGATGATGACAGCCGGCAACTCGGTCACCTTGCCTGCTGCCAGCGACTTGCGCAAGGTCTGCACGCCATAGAAGATGCCTTTGGCCGAAACCGACTCGATGAGCACCCCTTTGTGGCCAACTGTCAGACGGTAGCCCTCCTCGCCCAGCGTCAACTTCGGGTTGATAGCCAGGCGGATGGCGTTCTTCACTTTCTTACTGTTAGCGAGTGTCAGCTGGAGTCCTGTCAGCTGTGCTATATATTCCTTCAGGAACTCCGCCTCGCGCTGCAGTCCTTCGCCATAGGAAATCTGCACGGCATCGTTGAGCACAAAGGGATTTCCTTTCTGGGGGATAATCTCACTAGGAAGCGGCACTACCTCATAATCGGCAGTGGCGGCATGCAGCGGCAACAGGACCGCAAAGACAAACAATAGCGTTACTAGTCTTTTCATGATAATAAACATTAAATACTTGCGCAAATTTACAAAAAAAATCTGAAAACACTATCTATTCGACAAGATTTGTTGTATTTTTGCACGCATGAACAGACAACGGGCAGCAGAGAAACTACGGTCGAGCAAGCTTTACGCCCTGCTGCGGCGCACAACCGAGTATATGGACCGCTACTATCTCGACGCGGCAGTGGGCTTTGCCATACCAGGTGGTATCGGCGACGCCATCAGCGGTGTGTTCTCGCTGCTCTATGTCTATTTTGCTGCATTTGTCGTGAGAAGTGTGCCACTGGCGCTGGCTGTACTGAACAACATCATGCGCGATGTGATTATGGGCATGATACCGTTTTATGTGGGCGACGTCATCGACATTTTCCACAAGAGCAACAAGAAGAACATGGCTTTGATCGACGGCTTCGTCGATGGCGATGAGCAGATTGTCAGCACCGTAAAACGAAAAGCAGCATGGTCGGCAGCCATTTTTGTACTGCTTTGCATACTGCTTTACGCCATGATTCGTTTGGTTATCTGGGCTGGCCAGCAAGTCATCTCACTGTTCTAACCTCCCGCCCCAAAATTATCAATTCCAGTTTCGAATATTATACATCCTTGATATTCGGAGATCCGAAGGTGCGAGGGTACGAGGGTGCGAGAATACACTTGTCTTCGTCATCAGCAGTTCCAAAAAACTCAGCTATCGAGACTAATCTCGTACCTTCGTACCCTCGCGCCCTCGTACCTCCGAAACTTCAATTATCAATTATCAATTGTCAATTATCAATTAATCAACAGTTGTCTATCACTACTTGCATGATCTGCTTGCCCAGCGTGTCGGCCTGTTCCATGGTCGATGCCTCGCTATACACGCGGATGATGGGCTCGGTGTTCGACTTGCGCAAGTGCACCCAACGGTCGGGGAAGTCGATTTTCACACCGTCGATATCGGTCACCTGCACATCGGGCTGTTGGCTATACATCTCTTTTACCTTCAGCAAGATTGCGTCCACATCGGTGGTCGGCGTCAGGTCGATGCGGTTCTTGGCGATGAAATACTCAGGGAATGTCTTTCTCAGCTCACTCACCCGGCAGCCTTTCTGTGCCAGACTGCTCAAGAACAGGGCGATGCCCACGAGCGCATCGCGGCCATAGTGAATCTCGGGATAGATGACTCCACCATTACCCTCTCCGCCAATCACGGCACCCACCTCTTTCATCTTGGTGGTTACGTTCACCTCGCCCACGGCAGCAGCGGCATAAGTGCCACCATGCTTTTCGGTCACGTCGCGCAAGGCTCGCGTCGAGCTCAGGTTCGACACGGTGTTACCCTTCGTATGGCTCAGCACATAGTCGGCTACGCTCACCAACGTGTATTCTTCGCCAAACATTGTACCGTCTTCCGAGATAAAGGCCAGCCGGTCTACATCGGGATCCACCACAATGCCCAGGTCGTACTGACCCGTGCGCATCTCTTCCATGATGCCGCCGAGATTCTTCTCCAGCGGTTCGGGGTTATGGGCAAAATCGCCTGTGGGCTCACCGTTCAGTATTTTATACTCCACGCCCAGGCGGTCGAGCAGTTTAGGCAGAATAATACCACCCACGCTGTTGATGGCATCCACGCATACCTTAAAGTGGGCATTGCGTACGGCCTCCTCGTCCACCAGCTCGAGGTCCATCACGTCGTCGATATGCCATTCGTCGGCCTCGTCGCAGTTGATGTAATGTCCCAAATGGTCCACGTCGGCGTATTCGAAGTCCTCAGCCTCGGCTATTCGCAGCACCTCAGCCCCGTCGGCAGCAGTAAGGAACTCACCCTCGTGGTTGAGCAGCTTCAGCGCATTCCACTGGCGCGGATTATGACTGGCCGTGATAATGATGCCACCATCGGCGCCCAGATTCTGCACAGCCAGTTCGGTGGTCGGTGTGGTTGCCAGTCCGATGTTCACCACGTCGTAGCCCATGCCCATCAGCGTTCCGCACACCACACTATCGACCATCACACCCGATATACGGGCATCGCGGCCCACGACAATTGTCGGCCGGTTGTGGTTGAAGTCGGCATGCTGTCCGTTGCCGCCGTTGCGGCGCATGAATGTGGCATAAGCCGTTGTAAACTTTACGATATCTAGTGGGTTCAGCGTATCACCCGTTTGGCCTCCGATGGTACCCCGGATGCCAGAAATAGACTTAATAAGTGTCATTCTGATTTTCTTTTTTAGTTTTCTCTGTTCTCCCTTGTCTGCATTTACCTTCCTCGCTGGTAAGTAATCTCGTAGAGGCAGGGATATACATACTGGATGGCATTGCTATGACCGCTGTCGTGAGGCACGATGAGCCGCACTTTGGCAATTCTGTCGTTCTCGCTAGCTGGCCGTCCCACCTTTACATAGGTAAGGGGCACCAGCCATCCGGTAGGTACCGACGAGCCATAGACCTGATACATGATGCCCGAGACAAACGAGGCGGTAAAGCTGCCACTGCTGTTCGTCACCGTCATCTTATCGTAGAAAGAGCCATAGGCCATCACGTTGTTTGAGAGTTGCAGCGAGTCGGTCAGCAGGTTGGTCTCGTAGAAACGGCACAGCACATCGGCCGTCTCGCCCACCTTGATGGCCTCGCCACAGCCCGAACGCACAATCTGCATGTAGACGCCCGTATTCTCGAACACCACAAACTCGTTCTTAGTGGTATCCGTGACATATCCTTTCGCCTTGAACTCATCCTCAGAGATTACTTTGATGCCCTCGCGCTGGATATAGTCGCTGATGGCAGCACGCTCTCGCTTCTTCTGGTCGGCATACGTTTCGTGGTCGCGACAGCTCGAGAGAGCCACCACGGCGACGAGCGCCCACAATATAAAAGACAAATTCTTCATGTTCTGTTATGAATATTTTTGCAAATGTACGAAAAAAAAGTAAAACTCATGCCATAATAACATTATTTTAATTCTTTTTCGAAATGCATGATGGCTTTTTTCACGATTTCCTCGGCTTCAGCCATGCTGCAATACAGGCGTCCGCCCGACGCGTTCAGGTGTCCGCCGCCATTAAAGAACTGCTGGGCCACCTCGGTACACGAAAACTGGTCTACCGACCGCAGGCTCACCCAGACGAGGTTTTCCTTGTCGGTGTCCTCGCGCAGCGATATCGACAGTTTCGTACCTTTAATCTGCAACGGCATGTTGACCAGTCCCTCGGCATCGCCCTTGGTGAAGTGAAACCGCTTCAGGTCGTCGCGCGTCAGCAGGTAGTAGGCTGCATGATACTCGGGCATCACCCGCATCTTCTCCAGCAACACATAACCCATGAGCCGCATGCGCCACTCGCTGTAGTTGTTGTACACGTTCCGGTATATCTTGTCCTTGTCGATGCGTTTGGTGAGCAGCTGGCTGATGATGAAATAGATTTCCGGACGGGTGCTGTTGAAGGTGAAGCCGCCCGTGTCGGTCATCATGCCGCAATAGATGGGCACTGCCGCCTTCTTGGTCATCATCTCAAAGCCGCCCAACTGCCATATCAGCCGGAACACCAACTCGCAGGTGGAACTCATCTCCGGATAAGAGATGGTGAGCACGGTCTCGATGTCGGGGTTGGGATGATGATCTATGAGTATCTTGCTGGCCGGCGAAGCCTCCAGCATACGCGCCATGTCTTCGCCCGTGCGGCTGTAGGTGTTGAAGTCCAGACAGAACACCAGGTCGGCCGTCTTCATCATCATCTCCACACTCTCTTTATGCTTGTCGCAGCGCACCACCTTTTCCGTGTTGGGCAACCATTGCAAAAAGTCGGGATACATGTCGGGCACTATCACCACAGGGTCTTTGCCCACTTGCCGCAGATACTCGGCCCAGCCCAGGCACGAGCCGATGGCGTCGCCGTCGGCATTCTGGTGGCAGCACAACAATATACTCGTAGAAGCCGCTATCTGTGATTGCAAGGTAGCGGCTTCTGCGTCAGTCAGAAGATCAATGTGCATTAAAACAACTTATTAGGATAAACACCCTCGTCAACGAGTTTCTGAATGCGGTCTACCGTGTCCTGACGGTCGGCAGCATAGGTCACGCCAAACCACTTGCTGGTGGTGTCGAGCACCTCGACGGTAGCCGTGCCCTCATTGATGAGTTTGTTCACCATCAGCGGAATAAAGAACTCTGCCTTCAGGTTCTCCATGTTCTTCGGGTCGCTGAGGAACTCCTTGAAGTAGGCCTCGCTATACTCGAAATAGTCGGGTGTGAAACCCCACATGTTCATCGACACAGGCACATTCTCCTCCAGCGGCTGCCACTCGCCCTGCTCATCCTTGAAGCAGATAGGTCCGTCGGCGGGCACACGCATAATCTCGGTGCGCTCCACCACGTCGGTCAGGTGACGCTTGTCGTTGTAGGCGCACACGCCACGTGCCACGCTGCCATTCTCGCTCAGCGTGTTGCAGCAGCGGAATCCCACCATGGCATACTGGTTCTTGGCACCCTCGGGCAGGTCGGCCAGGAACTTGCCGATGGTCATAAAGGCGTCGCGGCCATAGAAGTCGTCGCAGTTGATGACGCAGAACGGTTCCTTGATCACGTCCTTACCCATCAGCACGGCGTGGTTGGTACCCCAAGGCTTTACGCGGCCTTCGGGACACTTGAATCCCTCGGGCAGGGCATCGATGCCCTGGAAGCACAGCTCACATGGAATCTTATCCTCGTATTTCGAAAGAATCTGTGTGCGGAACTGCTCCTCGAAGTCTTTGCGGATCACCCATACTATCTTGCCGAAACCGGCCTGTATCGCATCATAAATACTGTAGTCCATAATGGTCTCACCATTGGGTCCCAGACCGTCGAGTTGTTTCAAACCACCGTAACGGCTGCCCATACCGGCTGCCAAAAGAAATAATGTAGGTTTCATTTTCTTGTTTTATTTAAAGTTATCAATATCTAATGTGCAAAGTTACAAAAGAGTTGCGAGTTTAGGGCGAACGCCCGTGAGTTTTCTGCGCTCCTTAATCATTTTTAACTCAAAACTCAAAACTCACATTTTTGTGTTTTCAATCGCTCAAGGAAATTTGCACATATTATTTATTCAAGTTTCAGATGTTATACATCCTTTATATTCGAAGGTACGTAGGTGCGTGGGTACGAGAGTTGAGCGAATGCGAAACAAGAGACACCGCTTTTCACATTTTCAGAATTTATTTTACACTCATCCACTTAGGCTTTGAGCCGAAATGCGGGGACTTGCAACTTTTCTCACGATGTAAAATCGCTCCGATTGTCAAGATTGCAGAGTGTTTTTGTACTAAAAACACCGTGTTTCTACGGCAAAAACACTTCGTTTCTATCATAGAAACACAACGTTTCTATGATGAAAACACAACCCATTTGATAGCTAATGAGCAGCCTTATAACAAGTTAGGGCTGTTTTTTGTTTATCACAGCCCGCTTTGTTGCGATTATTTACCAAAAACCTACTTCTCATCAAGTGACAGTTAGGTGACAGTTTGCAAACAAACTGTCACCTCCTAAGCCATTAACTCTCTGATGGTTACAGAGAAAGTGACAGTTCGGAGCCTTTTTCGCACAAAAATAAATTTATTAAAGTTTCGGGAACTCTCTTTAACAATATATTTGACAAATTTTTATAATACATAATTCATAATGCATAATAATTACGACAACGCAGACAACTAAAACAACTTTTTCTGGCATCCTGCCAGCAGCGACGACGTCGCTGTTTAATTGTTGTTGATGTTGTATAAGTTGTCGTTAAACTATAAAGAACGGAAACTAATTATCCTAATGTGAATAATTTCATCCACAAATTTGTATAATAAGCAACTGAACATATAATGATAATTCATGTTCAATTCGTGATAATTATATGTCTTTATATAAACACTAATTGCCATTAATTGAACACGAATTTCTCATTAACTATTTATACTTAACTTTCGCAAGTATAAAGGTGTTCAGGAGTTTCACTTCCCTTTCTGCCAAGCTCCCACAACCTCGCCGATATACATCGTGTGGATGCCGGCTGGGAAACGGCTGTACATGCGCTTGGGCACCTCACTCTTGAATCCCTCGGGATTGAAGGGAGCGGCATACTCCAGTTTGCACTCGATGACCATGTCAGCCTCCGTATAATAAGGTGTACCATTCGCAGTATAGGCGGTATGCAGTCCCAGGGCCTTAGCCTTGTCGCCGTCGCGACCGCTGTTACGACCCATATAGTCGAGAATCTTAGGGGTGTCGAACGACATGACGGTGAAATACTGGGCTTTGTCCATAAACACCTTGGTGTAGCGTTTCTCTGCCACATAGACGGTGACGGCAGGACGACCCCACAGGGTGCCGAGGGCTCCCCAGCCAATGGTCATGGCATTGCTCTTGGCCTCGTCGCCGGCACAAAGCAGCAGGGCATCGCGGAACCAGTTGAAAGCGTTCTCTTGGAAATCGTCGTGGATGTCGATAGCTTTAAATCCATTTTGCTCTTGGGCCATCAGGGGGCATGAGAGCAGCAGTAGCAGGGTTGCAAGAACTGCAGTTTTTGTGATTTTTACTTTCATTTTTGTCATTTTAGGGGTTTTCGCCGACAAAGTTAAACATTTACGGTCATTATTCCAAACAAAATGATTATATTTGCAAAGAACAACATCTAAACCATCGCTATTAACCACCATAAAAACAAAGAAGATGAAACTGAGAAAACAAATTGCCTTGATGATGGCAGGACTGCTGCTATCGGCCATGGCGACGGCTCAACCCCGCTACGACATGAAGCATCTGAAACGCGAAAACCTGAACCGGGGTGTCATCGCCATCAAGAATGGTAATCAGGTAGTGGTCAGCTGGCGTACGCTGTCGACTGACAAAGTGGGTGAGCGATTCGACATCTACCGCAACGGCAAGAAACTGAACCAGAAGGCCCTGACGAAAGGCGGCACCTTCTTCACCGACGAGCAGCCTCTGAGCGGCAATGCCACTTACGAGGTGCGCGGAGGCGGCAAGAACGGCAGCTACACCCTGAAGGCAGGTGCACCCGACGGATACCTGCCCATCGCCATCAACAAACCTGAAGGGGGCGTCGCACCCGACGGACAGCGATACACCTATCATGCCAACGATGCCAGCATCGGCGATGTGGACGGCGACGGACAATACGAGATATTCGTGAAGTGGGACCCCTCAAATGCCAAAGACAATATGTTTGCCGGATTCACGGCCAATGCCTACATCGACTGTTACAGGCTCGACGGCACCCAACTGTGGCGCATCGACCTGGGGCACAACATCCGCACGGGCGCACACTTCACCCAGTTCATGGTGTACGACTTCGATGGTGACGGACGGGCAGAGCTGATGGTGAAGACGGCCGACGGCACCATCGACGGACAGGGAAAGGTCATTGGAGACGCCAAGGCCGACTGGCGATACGGCATCGCTGCCATAAAGGCCGATCCTGAGGCCTACCGCCGCAAACTGCAGGAGGAGCGCGAGGACGCCATACGCCGACGCAGGGAGTGGCAGGAAAAGGAGAAACAACTGCCCGAAGGACTGACACAGACGGAGATTCACAACATGCGGCGGCGATTCCTGAACACAGAGGTACACGGCGACAACAAGACTGGACGCATCATGGACGGACCGGAATATATCACCGTGTTCAACGGACTGACCGGCGCAGCTATGGCCACAGCCAACTATGTGCCGGAAAGAGGAAAGACTACCGACTGGGGCGACGACCATGCCAACCGTTCGGAACGCTATCTGGCAGGCGTGGCCTATCTCGACGGCATCCATGCCAGTGGCATCTTCTGCAGAGGATACTACACACGCACGGTGATTGCCGCATGGGACTGGGACGGAAAACAGCTGACGAACCGCTGGACCTTCGACACCAACACACCGCAATGGGCCAGTTATGCCGGACAGGGCAACCACAACCTGCGCATTGCCGATGTGGATGGCGACGGACGCGATGAGATTACCTATGGCTCCATGGCTGTGGACGACGACGGCACAGGACTGTATAACACGGGCATGGGACATGGCGATGCCATCCACCTGACCGTATTCGACCCTACCAGCGACGCGCTGCAGGTGTGGGACTGTCATGAGAACCGACGCGACGGCAGCGACTTCCGCGACGCACGCACCGGCAAGGTGATCTTCCAGATTAAGAGCAACGAGGATGTGGGACGCTGCATGGCTGCCGACATCGACCCCACCAACCCCGGACTGGAGATGTGGAGCAGCGAAAGTGGCGGCATTCGCGACATCAAAGGCAACCTGGTGGTACCCAAGGCACCGGCCAGCGAACAGGTGGACGACGGCGACAACAATGCCCTGCGCATTCGGGGGGCTCGCATCCCTACCAACTTTGGCATTTGGTGGGACGGCGACCTGTTGCGCGAGATGCTCGACAACGCCACGGTGAGCAAATACAACTGGCAGACGGGACGCATGCAGGTGGTGCAGCGTTTCCGTGGCGCACAGTTTAACAACGGTTCCAAGTCGAACCCCAACTTGTGTGCCGATATCATGGGCGACTGGCGCGAGGAGGTGCTCACACGCAACCGGGAGAGCAGCGAGCTGCGCCTCTACGTATCGACCATTCCTACGGAATATCGCATGAACTGCCTGGAAGAGGATATCCCCTACCGTCTGAGCGTGGCCGCCCAAAACACGGGCTATAACCAACCCACACAGACAGGATTCTATCTGGGACCCGACAAGACGGTGAAACCGTTCCTGAAATAAGACAACGAATGGAACGAAAATTTCCATCAAGAAACAACGAATAGGACGAATGCTCCATCAATTGAAACAACAAATGGATAAACAACCACGAATGAAACAAATTTTCCGAATGACCGTCGCGCTGATGCTCGCATTGCCGGCAACAGCCGATGCTCAACAGGTGAACGACAACAATACGCCGCTGCACCTGATGAAACCCGACTACAAACTGGGTTATGGCATCCCGAAAACCGAACAGGTGAAACAGGTGATGGACCGCGTGCTGAACTATATCACCACCGAGACACCGGCCACGCTTGTGGACAAACGGACGGGACAAGAGGTGAAGAAACTGAAAGACATTGACGAAAACACCCAACTGAAACAGGGTGGATTCCGACTGACCAGCTATGAGTGGGGAGTGACCTACTCGGGCGTGCTGGCGGCCTACGAGGCTACGGGCGACAAGGCCTACCGCGACTATGTGTTCACACGCCACAAACTACTCGCCGACATCGCGCCACGTTTCGAACAGCTCTACAAGGCACACAAGAGCATCGACGGCAATGTGCGCCGCGTCATCGACCCGCATGCCCTCGACGATGCCGGAGCCGTGTGCGCCTCGATGATCAAGGCAAAGATGATGGATGGCAGTCTGCCGCTCGACCCGCTTATCAGACGCTATGCCGACTATATTATGAATAAGGAATACCGGCTGTCCGACGGTACCTTTGCACGCCTTCGCCCGCACAAGAACACGGTGTGGCTCGACGACATGTTCATGGGCATTCCGGCACTTGCCTATATGGGTAAGTATACCGGCGAGCCACGCTACTACGACGAGGCTGCCCGACAAGTGTTGTCGTTTGCCAGCCGTATGTTCGTTCCCGAAAAACGTCTCTTCCGCCACGGATGGATTGAGGCCATGCAGCCCCACCCTGCCTTCCATTGGGGAAGAGCCAACGGATGGGCCATCCTCACGCTCTGCGAGGTGCTCGACGTGCTGCCGAATGACCACCCTCAACGCGCCGACATCATGAACCTGCTCCAGCAACATGCTGCCGGACTGGCTGCCCTGCAACACCACGACGGCTACTGGCATCAGCTGCTCGACCGTCAAGATACCTACCTGGAGGCATCGGCAACGGCCATCTATGCCTATTGCTTTGCGCATGCCATCAACAAAGGATGGCTCGACGCAAAAGCCTACGGACCAGTGGCGCTGACGGCATGGCACGCCGTGGCATCTGCCGTCAACGACCGTGGACAGGTGGAGCATGTGTGTGTGGGTACGGGCATGGGCTTCGACGCAGCCTTCTATGCCTACCGTCCCACCCACGTGATGGCAGCCCATGGCTACGGCCCTGTGATATGGGCGGGTGCCGAGATCATCCGTCTGCTTCAACAACAGCACCCCAAGTCGAACGACAGCGCCGTGATGTTCTACGACGAGGAAGTTCCTACCGACAAACCGATTTTCAACTACGACGGAAGTCTCAGATTCTGAGCATCCGTCCCTAAAAACATAAGCTATGAAACGAGTCATCTTATTCTTTTGTGCCGTGTTCTCTGCCTGTCTGATGGCAGCCGAGAACTATCCCTACCGCAGCGACTATCTGTGGGTAACCGTGCCCGACCATGCCGACTGGATCTACAAGACGGGCGAACAGGCAAAGGTCGAGGTGCAGTTCTTCCGCTATGGCATTCCGCAAAACGTGGAGGTGAGCTACGAGATTGGCCCCGACATGATGCCTGCCACGAAGAAAGGCACCGTGAAACTGAAAAACGGACGGGCTACCATCCACATGGGAACCATGCCCAAACCGGGATTTCTGGACTGCAAACTGAAGGCGGTGGTCGACGGCAAGACTAGCGAACACCATGTGAAGGTGGGATTCTCGCCCGAGAAGCTGACACCCTACACCCAGTTGCCTGCCGACTTCGACGCGTTCTGGAAAAAGACCATCGACGAGATGCACAAGACGCCGCTGCAGTATACTTGCGAAAAGGTGGACAAATACACCACCAGCGAGTTTGACTGCTATCTCATCAAACTGCAGGTGGACCGCTCGCACAGCGTCTATGGCTATCTCACCAAGCCCAAGGACGGTGGCAAGCACCCCGTGGTGATGTGTCCGCCGGGAGCTGGCATCAAGACCATCAAAGAACCCATGCGCAACACCTATTATGCGCGCAACGGATTCATCCGGCTGGAGATAGAGATTCACGGACTGCATCCCGAACTGAGCGAGGCTACCTTCAAGGACATCAGCAACGCCTTCAACTATCGTGAGAACGGGTATCTGGAGAACGGGCTCGACCAGCGCGACAACTACTACATGCGGCATGTCTATGCTGCCTGCGTCAGGGCCATCGACTTCCTCACATCGCTGCCCGAATGGGACGGTCGCAACGTCATCGTGCAAGGCGGCAGTCAGGGAGGCGCCCTGGCACTCATCACGGCTGGACTCGACCAGCGCGTGACGCTCTGCGTGGCCAATCATCCCGCACTGAGCGACATGGCTGGCTATCTGGACCAGCGTGCCGGAGGCTATCCGCACCTGAACAAACTCAACGACATGCTCACCCCGCAGAAGGTAAAGACGCTGCAATACTACGACGTGGTGAACTTTGCGCGCCGCATCAAGGTGCCCGTCTATCTCACATGGGGATTCAACGACAACACCTGTCCGCCCACCACCAGCTACATTGTCTACAACCTCATCTCATCGCCCAAGGAGGCGCTCATCACTCCCATCAACGAGCACTGGACATCGGAGGCCACCAACCACGGCCAGATGGAATGGATTAAACGACAATTGAAGTAAAGCGAAGTCTCGAAAGTTCGAAATGTCGATATGATGATATATCGATATGACGAAATTTCGAGGGTACGAAGGTACGAGGGTGCGAGGGTACGAGAATACCCTTAGTTATCGAGATCTTTAGAGCTGGCTCTGACGAAGACAAAAGTAATCTCGTACCTTCGTACCCTCGTACCCTCGCACCCTCGACCATAATAGCATAAGACCGTAACAACAAAAAAACTGACGGGATGAGAGCGTTTTAGAAGCGCACTCATCCCGTCAGGCTACTTTTCACTTTTCACTTATCACTTTTCACTTAGAAAAGCTTTTCACTTATCACTTAGCCAAAGTTTCGGCAATCTTGTTGTGCAGGGCCTCACCACGCAGGTTAACGGCCAGCACATTGCCCTCACCGTCGATGAGATAAAGGGCGGGAATGGCTTTGAAACCGAACAATTCGCACACGGTCGACTTGAATCCTTTCAGGTCGCTCACCTGCGTCCAGGGATAAGCCTCCTCGGTCATGGCTTTGCGCCACATGGGCTCCTTGGTGTCCATCGACACGCCCAGCACCGTGAAGCCCTTGTCTTTATAGTCGGCATAGATGGCCTTCACATTCTTGCCCTCAGCACGGCAGGGAGCACACCACGATGCCCAGAAATCAATCAGCACACACTTCTTGCCCTTGATATACTCATACAGACTGACAGCCTTTCCCTCGCTGTCGTTCATGGTGAAGTCGGGAGCCTTCTTCAGCTCGTTGCCAGCTGTCTGCTGGGCAAAGCCGCACACTGAAACCAGTGTCAGCACAATGGTAAATAGAATCTTTTTCATTGTTGTGATTTAATGGATGTTTTTTTATTAAGACGTTTAAGAGCAGAAAAAGTAACTTGTCGGGATAGATAAATAAAGTTAAAAAGATGTTTATTTGCGCGTTTCGTCGTATCTTTGTAGTCATGAAAACCAAATTATTGATCTTTTCACTGTTCTTGCTCTTGCCGACACAGCTCTGCGCCGGCAACGAACAAGGTGTGTCAAGTCCCACCGAGGGCGTCATCCATGCCGACTTTCTGGGCGAGCAGCAGATGCAGCAACGCTGTCTGGCCATGCTCAGCCGCTTCATGACCTATGCAAAGAGCATCTACACCGATGCCGGCAAAGACAAGCAAGGCAACAACTGTGGATATTTCAAGGCCCGTAGTGCCGGACAAAGCAACGAGGACGGCGTGCGCACCAATGCCGACATGGCCATGGTGACGGCCTTCATGTGGAAATATGGAAAAGACCATCAGGTAAGCCTGCCGGAAGGCATCACCTACGATGACCTGCAGCGCATGGCCTCGCGGGCACTGAACTATGCTCTGGCCACCCACCGCAGCAACCAGCTATTGACTTGTACCGACAAGAAATGGTGGGGCACCAAGGACAAATACTACCAATGGGAAAGCTCGCTGTGGTCGCTGAGTGTGGCGCTGGCCGCTCACTTTCTCGACAAGACCGACGGACGCGAGGGCCAACTGTTGCGCCAGCTGCTCACCGCCGAGGCCGACTACGAGCTGACAAGAAAGATACCGACAGAGTATATCGGCGACACCAAGGCCGAGGAAAACGGATGGGAAGCCAATGTGCTGGCCTGTGCCTATGCGCTGATGCCCCAGCACGCACATGCCCAGTCATGGCACGACGCCATGCTGCGGTTTGCCTTCAACTGTTATACCGTGGCTGCCGATGCCAACAACCAAACGCCCGTAGCGGGACGCAAAGCCTGCGAATGGTATGCCGGACAGAATCTCTACGACGACTATACGCTGCAAAACCACAACTACTTCCACACCAGCTATCAGAATGTGGTGATTCAGGAACTGGTGGAGAGCATGCTCGCCCTGCGCCTGTTGGGCGCCCAACCTACGGAGATTAGCAAGGACGTGCAGACAGCCTTCACATGGCACTGGCAGGAGGTATGGGACGAGGTGCTGGCACCACTGGCGCTCTGCGACGGCGAACTGGCCATGCCCAACGGCAACGACTGGAGCATGTTTCTCTACGACCAGTTGCCGGCATATGCCGCCATGGCCACCGTCATGCGCAATGCCGACGCGCTGATGCTCGAGAACATGGCACTGAAATATACCGAGGCACGCCAACAGACCACCGCCGACGGTGCATGGATGCTGAACGCCGACATAGGTCCGCGCCGCATGGGTGTCACCGCCCACCGCGTAATGATGACCTACCTGATGCACCAGCTATACCCTACCGGCACTCTGACACCCACTGCATGGGCCGACTTCCAGCGCCGACAGGCTGCCACCAAGCTGTGGAAGAGCCAGAACATCGTGCGCTCGATGTCGAAAGACCGCTTCGTGTGCTTCTCGTGGAGCGAGGGACTGAAGAACGTAAACTGCCTGATGGTGCCCAACCTGCCCGACAAAAACAAAATCGTCATACCCTATAAGAAAGGTGTGGGCGGCAACCTGATAGGCCATCCCGCCGGATTCCGCCTGAGCGGCAAGCCCCAGTTCGAACTGAAGAAGAACACATGGAAGGCCAGCGGACAGCTGCGCAAGGGCAACGACGTGATGACATTCTGCGTCACCGACTGCGGAAAAAACAAGGTGCAACTCGACTTCAGCGGAGCCGACGCCACTGTGGGCATGCTGGCCATCAGCACCGACCCTTTCACCAAGACACAACGCACCCTCTACTATGAGGGCGGCACCACTACGACCGACGGGCAGCAGACCTGCCGCTTCAGCTCGCAATGGGTGAACATCGACAACCAGATAGGCATCGTCTGTCTCACCCCCGGCAACGAGATGTCGTTTGGAGGGCGCAAGGAGGTAAACTCTATCTACACCTCGCTGCTCTACCCTGCCGCCGCCAACGTGGCTGCAAACAAAGGCACCATCGTCTACTTTGTCAACCAGACCGCCGAGCAGACACGTCAGATGTGCCGCAAGTTGTGCAAGTAAACAACTATAGAGGAAACAGAAAACCCATAAAAACAAGAACAAAAAACCATGAACATTACCGAAAGATTTCTAAACTACGTAAAGTTCGACACACAGTCGAGCGAAGAAAGCGAAACCGTACCTAGTACCCCGAAACAACTCGTCTTTGCCGAGTTCCTGAAAAAAGAACTGGAGAACGAGGGCTTCGACAATGTGGAGATGGACGACAAAGGATATGTCTATGCCACACTGCCTGCCAACACGAAGAAAGAAGTGCCCACCATCGGCTTTATCAGCCACTATGATACCAGTCCCGACTGCTCAGGACTGAATGTAAAACCCAGCATCGTAAACAATTACGATGGTTCCGACATCGAGCTCTCACCGGGCATCATCAGCAGCCCGAAGAAGTTCCCCGAACTGCTCAACCATGTGGGCGAAGACCTCATCGTCACCGACGGCACCACCCTGCTGGGCGCCGACGACAAGGCCGGTATTGCCGAGATTGTGCAGGCAATGTGCTGGCTGCGCGACCATAAGGAGGTGAAGCACGGCGACATCCGCATGGGATTCAACCCCGACGAGGAGATAGGCATGGGTGCCCACCACTTCGACGTGGAGAAGTTTGGCTGCGAGTGGGCCTACACCATCGACGGTGGCGACCTGGGCGAGCTGGAGTTCGAGAACTTCAATGCCGCCAGTGCCAAGATACGCATCAAGGGCGTGAGCGTGCATCCGGGCTATGCCAAGGACAAGATGGTGAATGCCAACCGTCTGGCTGTCGAGTTTGCATCAATGCTTCCGGGCAACGAGACTCCCGAGGAGACCGAGGGCTACGAGGGATTCTACCATCTGCTGGGCATACAGAGCAACATCGAGGGTGCCACACTCAGCTACATCATCCGCGACCACGACCGCGACCGCTTTGAGGACCGCAAGCACTTCATCAACCAGTGTGTGAAGCAGATGCAGGAAAAGTATGGCGAGGACATGATCACCGCCGACGTGAAAGACCAGTACTACAACATGAAGGAGAAGATAGAGCCCAACATGCACGTCATCGACCTGGTGCTCAAGGCCATGCAGGAGTGCGATGTTCCCCCGCGTGTGCATCCCATCCGCGGCGGCACGGACGGTGCCCAGTTGTCGTTCAAGGGTCTCCCCTGCCCCAACATCTTCGCCGGCGGCGTCAATTTCCATGGTCCCTACGAGTTTGTCAGCATCCAAGTCATGGAGAAAGCCATGCAGGTGATTGTGAAAATCTGTGAGCTGACAGCGGGATATAACGACTGAAAATTAATTGATAATTGATAATTGACAATTGATAATTGAAATGTTTGAAAGAAAAGATAATATTGTCATTGAGAAAAGCAGGAAATTTGCAATACGCATTATAAAATGCTATCAGTATATTTTGGAGAGCAAGAATGAGAGCGTCTTGTCAAAACAGCTCCTCAGATGTGGCACCAGCATCGGGGCCAATATCAGAGAAAGCGTAAATGCCCAGAGCCGTCTCGACTTTGTCAGCAAACTGAGCATTGCGCTGAAAGAGGCTGACGAAACATGCTATTGGCTTGATCTGCTTCACGAAACAGAGTATCTTGACGACCGTTTATTCCAATCAATGAACGATGACTGCATAGAACTCATAAAACTGTTGACAGCAATCATTAAAACTGCAAAACAACAATGATCAACTCATAATTATCAAATGTCAATTAGAAATTATCAATTGTCAATTAGTAATTATCAATTGTCAATTATCAATTATCAATTAACTACATGGGTGAATTACCAGCATTAATCAAAGACCTCGCGTTGATACTTGTCGTAGCCGGCATTGTCACGCTCGTATTCAAGAAACTCAAGCAGCCGCTCGTATTAGGATACGTGGTGGCAGGATTCTTGGTGTCTACACACATGCCCTACGTGGCGTCGGTGGTCGACCAAGAAGACATCCAGACGTGGGCCGACATCGGCGTGATGTTCCTTTTGTTCTCGCTGGGACTCGACTTCTCGTTCAAGAAGATACTCAAGATGGGGGCGTCGCCCATCATTGCCACTTGCACCATTGTCTTTTGCATGATGATGCTCGGCATCATGGTGGGACATGCCTTCGGCTGGCCCAAGATGGACTGCATCTTCCTGGGCGGCATGCTGGCCATGTCGTCTACCACCATCATCTACAAGGCGTTCGACGACCTCGGCCTGCGGCAGCAGCATTTTGCCAGCATCGTGATGAGCGTGCTCATCCTCGAGGACATCCTCGCCATCGTCATGATGGTGATGCTCTCGGCCATTGCCAGCGGCAACAGTCCCGACGGCGGCCAGATGCTCGGGTCGGTGGCCAAGATAGCCTTCTTCCTGGTGCTCTGGTTTGTGGTGGGCATCTTCGCCATTCCGTTGTTCCTGCGCTCCATGCGCCGGCAGATGAACAACGAGGTGCTGCTCGTGGTGTCGCTCGGACTCTGTTGTGCCATGGCCGTATTGTCCACCGAGGTGGGCTTCAGCAGTGCCTTCGGTGCCTTCGTCATGGGCAGCATCCTGGCCGAGACCATCGAGGCCGAGAAGATCATCAAGCTGGTAGAGCCCGTGAAAAACCTCTTCGGCGCCGTCTTCTTCGTGTCTGTAGGCATGTTGGTCGACCCCATGATCCTTCTCCAATACGCCTTCCCCATTTTCGTGCTGGTGATGACCATCCTCGTGGGACAGGCCGTCTTCGGTTCGCTTGGCTTCATGCTCGCCGGCGAGTCGCTGCGCTCGGCCATGAAGTGTGGCTTCTCCATGGCGCAGATTGGTGAGTTCTCGTTCATTATTGCCTCGCTGGGACTCTCGCTGGGAGTCATCAGCGACTACCTCTATCCGGTGGTGGTGGCCGTATCCGTTATCACAACATTTCTCACACCTTACATGATACGGCTCGCCACGCCGGCTTATAACAGCCTCGAGCACAAGCTGCCCAACAAGATCATCACCTCGCTGAACAAGCTCACCATGAGCCATCCCAACACCACCGAGAAGAGCAAATGGAAGAAGCTGCTCACGCAGATGGCCGTCAACACCATCGTCTACGGCATCCTCTCGGCAGCCATCATCACGCTCATGTTCACCATCGTGCTGCCGTTCATGCGCCGTCTGCTGCCCGGGTGGGAACTGCACTGGTATGCCAATGCCATCACCGGCGTGCTCACGGTGCTGCTCATCTCTCCGTTCCTGCGGGCCATGGTGATGAAGAAAAACCACTCCGAGGAGTGGAAGGCACTGTGGATAGAGAGCAACGTCAACCACCTGCCGCTCATCTTCACCATCCTGGTGCGCATTGTCATTGCCGCCTCGTTTGTGTTCTACATCTGCAACTACCTCACGCGTTTCCGTCCGGCACTCATGATTACCATCGGACTGGCCGTCGTGGTTCTCATCGTCTTCTCGCGATGGGTGAAGCACCGCAGCATCAAGCTGGAACGGCTCTTCATTCTGAACCTGCGCTCGCGCGACATCGAGGCACAGGTGCATGGCCACAAACGACCGCTCTACGAGGGTAAGCTGCTCGACCGCGACATCCACATCTCCGATTTCGAGGTGCCTGCCGACTCGTTGTGGGCCGGACAGACGTTGCGCGAGCTGCAGCTGGGCAAGAAATATGGCGTGCACGTGAGCAGCATCCTGCGTGCCAACCGCCGGTTGAACATCCCCGACGGCCATAGTGTGGTGTTTCCCTTCGACAAACTGCAGGTCATCGGCAGCGACGACCAGCTCACGGCCTTCCACCATGCACTCGAGACAGAGCTTTACGGCGAGGACCTGGAGCTGGAGAAGCGCGAGATGAAGCTCCGCTCCATGGTCATCACCACCAAGAGTCAGTTTGTGGGCAAGACCCTTCAGGAGAGTGGCATCCGCGATCGCTACAACTGTATGGTAGTAGGCATCGAGGAAGGCGAGGAGAATCTCTCGCAGGTAAAGCCCACCTACCGTTTCCAGCGTGGCGACATCATCTGGGTGGTCGGCGAAGTAGACGACCTGGAAAAGTTAATAAATTGAGGAGGGAGCATGCTCCCTCCTCAATTCTCAATTTAACAAGCCCATTTCTCATTTGTTATGAAATTACACTTCAATTTGTTAGCAAATTACACTTCAATTTCTTAAGAAATCACACATCAATTTCTTAAGAAATCGCACATCAATTTCTTAACAAATCGCATCTTAATTTCTTAACAAATCGTATTAGCCGGTTTGTTAACGTTCCCGTTATTCCCTCCGCCAGGCTTAATTATCAATTATCAATTGTCAATTATCAATTAAAAAAAGTACCCTAACTTCACAGCCAGGGTACTCCTTCGTTTTTACGAAAAAAAACTAATGTAGTATAATTGAACTATTAAAAATGTATTTTATAAAATTTTATGGACATCTCAGCAACCTCATTATTGCTGGATGAAAAAAGAGAAGGCGCCCGGCTTCACAGCTGGAAGCCCCCTCTTGGAGTTATATGAATTTATTCTTCATAATCGTCGTCCCAGAAACCTTTCTTGGCTGTTGGGTTAAGAGGTCCGTCTTCTTCATTAGGAGTGCCGCCAAATTCCCAATTGGTATCGGTCTGGCCAGATACACTTCCTTTTTGACCAACACTTTCCACAGGTAACTGCATCACCTCTGCGAAACGGCACTCAATGTGTGCCTCTGGTGCAATATATGTCTTTTTCATTTCAATATCCTCCTTTCTTAGTTTTTAATATATTTCTTACCATTCTTGATATACATTCCCTTTGGCAGACTGGCCGGGTCAATGTCAATCTTGCGGCCATTCAGGTCGTAGATAGCATCGATAGCAATGCGAGTCTCTACGTTGTTGATACCTGTAGCATCGTCAAAGAACGAGAATCCCTTTGCACTTGGGCTAGCAGAAGAATTAATCTTCACACCCTCGGCCTCGATCGTCCACCAGCAACGGCATCTGTCAACTTTATAGTTAGAGTCATCGGGTACACGGTAGAACTTAGCAGTTTTAGCCTCCTTACCTGTTTCTTTATCTATCGGATAAGCAAAGAAGAAGTCCCACTTCTGCAAATCATAGGGGCTATACTGACCCTTCATCACCACTTTACCCTTTTCACCGCAAGAAGCCTCCACAGGATGCTTGTCGGTCATGTGATCCTTAAAGTCAGGATCGTTTTCTGACTGATTAGCGGTATACAGAGTAATTTCAGTTCGGGTAGCAGGACAAATCATCAAGGGCACACCAGCGGGGATATCGGGGCCTTCAATCAACTCGAATGTGAGGTTATACATTCTCAGAGGTCTGCCTGTCTTCGGATCTTTCTCCACACCTTCGGTAACATAGGCACTAGTCATCTTTGCCACGCGAGTCTCCTTGTTGCCATTAGCCTTGAACACAGTCTTATATTTCTCAACAACATTTGGGAAGATAGCGGTCACCCACTTGTCGGCCTCGAATGTGCGCTTCTCATCGGGAACAATCTTCAACTCGTTACCATTAACGCATGGATGCCCATTGTACGTTCCTGAATGCTGTTTGTTTTCGTCAATCTCGCTCCAAACTTCATCATTCTTATATCCATCATAATACTCATTGAATACCCAGAAAGTACAATTCTGTACGTGCTCCTTACAGAAACGTGGGTTGGCATCGAACGTACCACCAGAGCCAGACTCCTTGATCAAAGCTGATGCAGGTCCCATCAGATATACATTCTTCAGGCTCTCACAACCGTGGAAGCAAGCACCGGCCATTTGAGTAACACTAAATGGGATAGTTACGTTTATCAATGAAGAAGCACAGCAAAGGAAGTGGTCACCCACAGATTTCAGACCATTAGGCAGCTCTATCTTCGACATCTGGAAATTGTACTGGAAGGCACAGTTGCCAATGGTTTTAATTCCGATAGGCAGGTTGACCTCGCCCAGACGGATGCAGCTATAGAAGGTGTAATCACGAATCTCATTAATGCGAGTCTTGTCATAGTCTGGATCTGATTCGTCAAACACCTTCTGGAAGGTGACATCCTTCAGTCGCAGACACATCTCGAAAGCACCTGCACCCAGATAGGTTGTCGAGTTAGGTATCACAATCTCTTCGAGACCTGTGTATATAGGATCAATAGACGAATTGAACAAGCTCATGAAAGCATAGTCACCGATAGAGTGAATGTTCGATGGGTTAGTGGCTGACATTTCGAAAGTCACAGTCTTCAGATACTCATTTCTGTGGTCATTGATGTTCTGATGTTCCCAAGCTTTGGTCTTCTTGTCAGGATTAGCTTCACCATTACTATTCATGTTGTAGCAATAGTCACTCCTCCAAACATGAGTCTGAGCATAGTCCATACCCCACTTCTGGATAGCAGTCACTTTATACGTTGTAGTACCGAAGGTCACCTCACGCGGAATGGTTACCGATGCACGTTCAGAATAAGCAATGGCATGTCTACGGAGATAGAAATAGTCATTGCTCATAATACCCTGCTTACCATCAGCTGTTGTAAATACTGTAGCATCCAGCTGTCCAAGATAGGTATATTCTGCATTCGTTGCACTTGTGCTGGGCTCATCTTGGTTGTCAATACCTACACCATCGCCATCGTCATCAGGAAGAGTTCTTTGCTCATCCACCGTAGGATTAGCCCAAAGAGGTTTCGCATATTTCACCGTATCAGTCACTATCTTTGTTTGGTCAAGATGCAAACGTACAGCTAACTCGGGCTGACCAGAAATGAAGTCAAACTTACTGTCCATCATACCTTGATTGTTAGTGCTCTGGATATGGAAGTTTGAATACTCCAGACCATCTTTTGTCCAAGTTTGATAATAATACAGCTTAATTGTAGAACCTTCAACAGTAATAGCTACTTTATACCCTTCCACAGTCTTTGGAACAATGTATTTATTTACATTCCAAGCAGCCAAAACAACAGGTGCGTAAGCATTATTATTTGCATTACTAACGGTCAGAGTCTTGCCATCACTGCTCAAAGTGGCAACCTCATTATGAGGCCAATTCCCAGTACTTTGGATACCACCATTAGCTATATTGGATTCAACTGTATAAGTTTCTGTGTTAAACTTCGGGGTGTATTTTATTACAACGACGTTTTGAATACCGTAATCTTCATACCAATCATAATAAGAACTATAATAATTGTTGCATGATTCTACAGTGATAGCTGAATTATAATCTTCAATATCATTTGCTTTGATATAATTGGAAATATTATCAGTAGTCAAATTAGCATAACTTGCAAATTGTCCTTCCAACATTATCAAACTCTCTCCTACATGAGAGCCAGAAGTAAGGTAATAGTTCCCATTTACAGTCACACCATAGCCCATGTCTGAATTTGTGACTGTAAAACCTACTCCCTCTAAATCAGAAGGAGAATACACAACACCATAAGCCTTCTGTCGTTGTGCCGACGCACTGCCAACACCCATCACTAAGAGGGCAAGCATCATAAAGAGTTTAATTTTTTTCATAATCGATTTATTTTATTAGTTTATATTTGCGTAAAATAATTGTAAAGATTGGTTGTTTTCTTTCTTCTTTGAGGTTAGAATGCCAGAGCTACCAGGGCTTCGGACAAACAAATAGCCATCACACCAACCGACACGGCTCATGGCCGCCATCTGCCAGCGACTTACAGTTTAAGGTAAATTATCCATTTCCTTCCCATCATAATCGTACATTTTTAAATTCTCTGTTCATTTACTCCAGACAGGACTTTAACACTCTAGGATAGAGGTATTCGTCTGCCTATAATCTCATGCAAATGTAGTGATATTTTTTCAATCGAACAACTAATTATAAAAATATCTAGCAAAATCTAAAGTTTATTTAACAAAGAAAAATTTCAACAGTTTTCCACCTCTTTCGTTGTAACGTACTGAATACATGTTCTTTAGAAAACAGGCCAAAGCTCTATCCTAGAGTCTGGAGCGAAAGGTAATTTAACAATTCGTGATTGGTTTTTCTTAGCTTTTTGTCGTTTTTTGTCTTAATGTAGGTGCGGGTGGTACGGCTGTTGGTATGTCCCAGCGCCTGCGAGATGGTTTCCACCTCTGCATTGCGCTGATAGGCCAGGCTCGCCCATGTGCGACGCGGGGTGTACGACGACAGGTGTTTACTCAGACCAGCCTTCTTCTCAAGCTGCGACAACTGCGCGTTGTAGGCTGCCAACCCCGACTTGTACTCGGCATAGGCAACGGCGGGGTCGGTGCTGCTCAAGATCGGAAAGACATAGTCGCCATCCTCACACCAGTATTTGCGGATAATCTGCTGCATGCAGGGCTCGAGATAGACGCTGACGCGCTGGCCCGTCTTGTGGCGGTGGTACACCAGCGTGTCGCCCTCAATCTGCGACTTGCGCATGAACGCCACGTCGATGAACGGCATGCCCATGCTGCAGAGACTAAACAGGAATAGGTCGCGCGCCACCTCCTGCCGTGAGCCGGGCTTCAGCTCCACTGAGCGCAGGCGGCAGATGTCCTTGCGGTCGAGCACGGGCAGGTCGGTTTTTGCCACACCGGTATAGACGTGGACGAAGGGCCGCTGGTCACGCAGACGCTGTTGTTTTACCACCTTATTATATAACGCGCGCAAGGAGCGCATGTAGCACGACGATGTGTTGAGGCATATGCCGCGGTCGCGCAGCCACCGCTCGAACCTGATAATAAATGGCTCGCGCAGTTGGGCGAGCGTCACATCCTCGCCCCCGTTGAACACGGCAATGGAGCGAAGTGCCGTCAGGTAGTTGCGTTGCGTGCTGGGCGATGCCACCTCGATGTAGATTTCCGCTGCGTGGCGGAGCGTCGCCTGATACTTGCTATTCTTGGCATACCCCTGCTTCTGTCTGCGTGCAGCAGGGTTGTCAGTCGCCATTGTGGGTTGTTGACTTGTTGTTAAGACATTCACATTGTTCTTTACTGATGATGAACCACCGCCGAACATCCCGTTCAAACGGTTCTTAAAAGAAATGATGAGATTAAAGGTAATCATAGTGTTTTGATTTATATTATTGAAGTTTATTTGCAGTCGAAAGTGTCAGGAGACACAAAGGGACGGCCTGAAAGGCCAACAAACCCACAGCCCAGGGCAACACCCTGCGTAAACCAGGCGGCTCCTTCCTCGCCCTGAAAGGGCAAAAGCATGATAGCAGTAAGAAGGCTTTTGCCCCGATGGGGCGTTCATTCTCTGCTACATTATACCCAGGGTGTTGCCCTGGGCTAGGTGCTCAATGGCCTTTCAGGCCGCTACAGCACTGTGATTCCAATCTATACGAAACTAATACATTTTTAATAATCTGCTCAGTCGAAAGTGTCAGGAGACACAAAGGGACGGCCTGAAAGGCCAACAAACCCACAGCCCAGGGCAACACCCTGGGTAAACCAGGCGGCTCCTTCCTCGCCCTGAAAGGGCAAAAGCATGATAGCAGTAAGAAGGCTTTTGCCCCGATGGGGCGTTCATTCTCTGCTACATTATACCCAGGGTGTTGCCCTGGGCTAAGTGCTCAATGGCCTTTCAGGCCACTACAGCACTGATATTCCAATCTATCCGAAACTAATACATTTTTAATAATCCAGAGATGATGACATTTGCCAAAAATGTCTCTATGTCTCTTTGTCGAAAATTCTCTCTGTCGAAGGACTCCGTTCCCGTTAACGTTCCCGTTATCGTCCTCCCTCCGCCAGGCCTAATTATCAATTGTCAATTATCAATTATCAATTAAATTTAGTACCATTGTACGGCATTCGAATAGCCTGAGCGCTTGTCGTATTTCAGTGCGTCGGTGAGGGTGGAGGCGTTACAACGGAACGAGAAGTTATAGCTGGTGTAAGGAGCCAGCACCACCGAGCACGACATGTTGAAGCAGTGCAGGTCGCGCTGCAGCGAGGCGGTGGTCATCGACATGGCCTTGTTCTCGAAGTCGTAACCGCTGGAGAAGGTGATGTTCCATCCTTCACTCAGTTTGATGTTACCACTCACGTTGAGTGTCTGCGTGAACTTATAGGGGTAGCGCATTCTCTTGGTGTTGAACTTGCCGCCCGTATTCTCGCGCATGCTGATGCCATAGCCAAAGGTGATGGACCACGGCATGGAGAACCGCATATATCCGTCGGCATCGGTCTCAGCCATGGTACTTTGGTTCTCGGCACCCCGCTGCCCCTTGATCATGTCTTTGTCGATGTTGGTCTCTACGCCCGTGTCCTCATCGTCGTCTTCATTATCCTTTTTGCCCTTGTCCTTGTCATCGTCGGTATCATCGCCGCCCCCGAAGAGTTTCTTCAGCTTGTCGGGCGTGAGCGTATACGAGAAGTTTTGCGACATGCCCTGGAACCGGCCGAAGCGCCCATAGCTATACTCGGTGCGGGTGCCCACATAGGGTTTTCCGTTCTCGTCGAGCTCGTAGGCATAGGTGGCGAACTGCGCATTCAGGTTGAAGGTATAGCTCTTGGTGAGTTTCAGTCGCAGGCGCAAGCTGAGGTCGCTCCACGGTCGTATCTTCGTAGCCATGTTGTACGACATGTTGGCGCCCAGCTCGTCGATAAGGCTGATTTTCTTATAGTCGATGCTATCGTCTTTCTCCGACTTGACTTTCATCTCGAGGTTGTTGCTCACGTCGAACGAGATGGTGCCTCGCCGGCCTTTGCTGGGCACCGACCCGCTATGCTGGTAGGGCGAATACTCCACCAGCGACACGTTGCCGTCGGCATCGGTGCGCTGGTAGGTGTCGTAGTAGCCATAGCGACGGTCGCCGAAGTCAGGCGCATAGGTAAAGCTGACGGTGGGCGTGATGACGTGGCGTATGCGGTCGATCTTGTCGCCGAAGATTTTGCGCGAGGGCATCCAGAATCCATACAGCTTGGTAGAGGCACCCAGACTGAAACTCCAGTCGAAGATGTTGTGGAACCCATAAGTGGTGTCGGCCACCTCCACCTGTCGCACTTTGTCCCACGAACGGGTAATCTTGCTCGACGTCATGCGGTCGTTGATATCCAGTGTGGGCGACAGGTTCAGATAGTTGAAGAGGGTGAAGCTGCCGTTGATGGGAATCTTGTGGGTCATACCGTTCTTCCAGTCCTTGATGATGTTCGAATGCAAGAGCTTATCCTCCTTGGTATCGATTTCGTTGCTGAAGTGTCCGGTATAGCTCACCGATATCTTCTCGTACCAGCGCTCTGCCCCAACCGCCTTTTTGCGTTTGAAGGGATAGAAGCGCGAGATGTTGATGTTCAGGTCGGGCAGCGTGATGGCGATGCTCGAGTCGCGCATGTTCTGCGTGAGGTTCATGTTGGTGCTCAGGCTCATGCCGATGCTCGAGAAGGTGGTAGACCAGCTGACCATAGAGGTACGCGTGGACTGCGTCATGGCCTGCGGGTTGTACATCGACGAGAGGTTGTTGCGCTCGAAGCTGCTGGTGGCGAAGTTCACGCTGGCGGAGAGGGTGCTGAAGGGGTTGGACTTGGCATCCTGGCGGTGGCTCCACTGAATCTTGAAACTCTCGGTCTCGGTGAAGTCGGGCATGCCCTTGTCGCCATTCTTCGTGTCCTGATAGTTGAAATAGAACGAGCCGCTGTATTTGTAGCGCTTGTGATAGTTGGATGCTGCCGAGATGCCCCACGAGCCCTTGGTGTAGATCTCACCCAGCAGCTTCAGGTCGATTTTGTCGCTGATGGCAAAGTAATAACCACCGTCGCGCAGATAGAATCCACGCGAGCTCTCGTCGCCATAGGTGGGCATGATGAAACCACTGGAATAGCTCTTGGTGAAGGGGAAGAAACCATAGGGAAGGGCCAGGGGCAACGGCACGTCGCACACCACGAGGTGGGCCGGACCGAAGACGGCATCTTTGCCCGGGCGCACCTTGGCCCGCGAGAGGGCAATATAGAAGTCGGGATGGGGTTTGTCGCACGTGGTGTAGCGTCCGTGCTGAATGAACATCTCGCCCTCGTCGTTGCGTTTGGCTTTCTCGCTGGTCAGGTAGCCATCTTCCTGTTGGGTATATACATTACTAATCAGTCCCTTCTTCGACTTGAAGTTGAAAGAAATCTCGTCGTTCTCGTAGGTGTCCTGTCCCCACTTGAACACGGGCTTTCCCTTTACCGCGCCGGTGGTGTCGGCCTGTCCTTGCGCATGCACCACATTGCTGTCGAGGCTCATATAGATTTTGGCACTCTCCAGGTCCATGTTCTGATACTTCACGTTGGCATTGCCGTAGATATAGGCCGTCTTTGACGAAGCGATATACACCAGCGAGTCGTCGCCCGAATATTCCACGGGGGCGTCGATGGTATTTTTCTTGGTGCGGTTCAGGCTGTCGAGGCGCATCGAGTCGTCCACCGCCTTGTTGTGCTTATAGATGGCCAGCTCCAGCGAGTCCATCAGGGTGGTGTCGGGCTCTTGCGTTGCGAGGGTGCTGTCGTTAGCCTGGTTCTTTCCGGCTGTGGTGTCAGCCAGTGCCTGCTTGGCAGCGCGGCGAGCGGCCCGTCGCGTTTCCTTTTTACTGAGTAGCACGGAGTCTTTGAGAACAGAGTCATTCTGGGCACCTTTCGTCCTGTCAATCTGGAAGATAGGTGCACGCGGGTCGGCCACGACAAACAAGATTGCCGACACCAGCAAGAATATAATGGTCTTCGTTCTCATATTTTGCAAGGTGCAAAATTACGTAAATAATGCCGAATACCATACATTTTGCGCACTTTTTATGCTTTATTTAACGCTTTTATGTGTTTTCACTCGGTCGGCCGGTGCCTTGCTGACGCACAAAGAGGCTGCTCTACAGCACCCAGCCCACCGTCAATGCCACATCGTGAATGCGCTTGCTGCCTGTGGTCAGCGCATGCTTACGCTTCAGATTGGTCAGACCGAGGATGGCCTCTACACCTATTTCTACATGGCGGCTCACACGACAGGTCACACTGGGCTGCAGTCCGATCGCAAAGGTCTTGCACTTGTTGAGCCGTGACAGCGGCGACTGCGGGTCGGCATCTATATAGTAAGTCTCGTTGCCCACGCAAAACGAGAGTACAGGACCCAGTCCCAGTGCCCAGCTGCCACGGCCCTGCCCGATATGATAGTGAGCGATGACCGGCACGTCGAGGAAGGTGAAGTGGTCGTCGTCGGCCCCATCGACTGCACCTCCAAACCCATCGAACACATCTTTAAAAGCATTCTGGGTCACATCGCGCACGGCAACGCCCGTCTTCAGCGACCATTGCTCCGACCAGTGATAGCTCAGGCAGTAGCCAGCCTTGAGCGCCAACCCACTGCTGTTGCCATCGGTTTCGCGCTCAGCCATCAGGCCTGCACCTACATACAAACGATGTTCCCATTTTCTCTCTTGTGCCCCTACGGACAACGACGCAAGCAGGATTGCTGCCAAAATTACTTTTTTCATGTATCTTAATTATTTGTTTTTTCGAGGGTACGAAGGTATTTTATTTTTCGAGGGTGCGAAGGTATTTTATTTTTCGAGGGTACGAAGGTGCGAGGGTACGA
>DEJV01000051.1:0-35719 GCA_002353525.1 Prevotella sp. UBA2739 | reverse complement strand
CTCGCACCTTCGTACCCTCGCACCCTCGAGCCCTCGATATTTCGTTCTATCGATATATCGTAATATCAACAATCCGCCCTATCGAGAACTCGTCCCTCCGAAATCTCACCTATATAACAACGCGAAGGAAGAAACATTGCATAGGCAGATGCTTAAAACATGTTAAATATTCAGGGAAAAGATAACAACGTAAGAAACAAATCCATATCTTTGTGCTATCAAAATGATATCACTTTAAACATTAAAAGAATATGGAGAACAAAGAATTCACTTTCGCTGGAACCACCCTCAACGGGTTCCTCATGTTGTTTGTCAACTTATTCCTGACAATAGCTGCCATTGCCACCATCATCTATGGCGCCATCGTCCTGTCAGAGACCAACGATGTGGCCTGTGGCGCATCGCTGTTCGCCGGCGGCATCGTGCTGTTGTTTGTCACCATCGTGCTGTGGTGCGGATTCCTGATGCTCGAGCCCAACACCGCCCGTGTCACCACATGGTTCGGAAAATACAGCGGTACCTTCACGCGTACCGGCTTCTACTGGATCAACCCCTTCTACTCTACCAAGAAACTGTCGCTGCGTGCCCGCAACCTCGACGCCACCCCCATCAAGGTGAACGACAAGACGGGCAACCCCGTGATGATAGGACTCGTATTGGTGTGGAAACTGAAAGACACCTATAAGGCTATCTTCGAAGTAGACTCGCAGACCATGGCTACGGCCAATCCTAACGAGATTGGAGGCAGCAACGTGAAGGGCATCATGAACGCGCTAGAGAACTTTGTGCGCGTGCAGAGCGACGCTGCCCTCAGACAGGTGGCCGGACAATATGCCTACGACGATGAGGACGGCAAGACCAACGAGCCCACACTGCGCTCGAGTGCCGACGAGATTAACGAACAGCTGGAACAGAAACTCGACGAGCGACTGGCCCTGGCCGGTATCGAGGTGGTAGAGGCCCGCATCAACTACCTGGCCTATGCACCCGAGATTGCTGCCGTGATGCTGCGCCGTCAGCAGGCATCAGCCATTATCACCGCCCGCGAGAAAATTGTTGAAGGCGCTGTAGGCATGGTGAAGATGGCTCTGCAGAAGCTGTCTGACGAAGAGGTGGTAGAGCTCGATGACGACAAGAAGGCTGCCATGGTGAGCAACCTCATGGTGGTGCTCTGTGGCGACGACTCGGCCCAGCCCGTGGTAAACGCCGGAACGCTGAACCACTGATGGTAATTGACAATTGATAATTGACAATTGATAATTAGCCTGACGGACTGTATTTAATTCTCAATTCTCAATCCTCAATTCTCAATTAAATAAATGTTGCAAGTTCATGGCCAAGAAAGAAAATAAAACCAAGAGTTTCATCCTGCGTGTAGACAGCGACACCATGGATGCCATTGAGGCGTGGGCTGCCGATGAGTTCCGCTCCACCAACGGACAGTTGCAGTGGATCATCACCGAGGCGCTGCGCAAGGCCAAACGACTGCCCAAACGAAAAAAGAGTAACAACGATGAAGCATCCGATGCAGAAGTTTGACTTGAAACAGGTAAAGGTGCACCACTCGCTGGAGAGCACACTCATCGAGACAGCCTGTGTGCTGATGTTGGTGGCCACATGGGCGCTGACGTGGCGCCAGTGGCATGGCACCGATATCTTAGAAAACAAGATGATCGTCACTGTGGCCGTCACCGTCGTCACCGTCTTTCTGTTGGTGTGCGCCTACTCCCCTTCCTATCTGGGCTGGAGCTTTTCACTCCACAACATCCAGGCCGTTGGGAAAGCGGTCAGAGCCATGCGCCTATGGGCACTGGCAGGAATTACCACCACGGTGATGGGGCTGGCCGGATGGGGAACCATGAAACCGGGACTCATCGTGTTTGTGGGCTGCGGCCTGGTGCTGAAAGCCATCGCCACCGTCATAGAAATAAAAGAGAAAGATAAAAAGGAGGACCCATAATGATACGCATAGCATTCATCATCTTTGCACTGCTCACCACACCGCAGCTCAAAGCCCAGTCGATGGAAGGCCCTTGGCTCGGCAAACTGAAGGCGGGCGTGCAGGAACTCACCATCACCTTGCTCATCGAGCGCGATGCCAACGGCCAGCAGGTTTGTACGATGGGGAGCCCCGACCAGGGCGTGACAACCATCCCCACGGAGATTGTCTATCTGAGCGACGACTCGGTGAACATTGCCGTGCCCAAACTGGCGATGGCGTATGCCGCCCGGCGCACCGGCGACGAGTTGCACGGAACATTTGTACAGCGCATGATGCCTTTCAAACTAGACATGCGCAGAGGCGAACTGCAGCGCAACCGCCCGCAGACACCCCATCCACCCTACCCATACACTACCGAAGAAGTGACCTTCGAGAACACACAAGACAGTGCCGTGTTGGCCGGAACACTCTGTTATCCTGTGGACTATAAAGACGGCAAGCGCATCCCCGTGGTGCTGATGGTGACTGGCAGCGGACAACAAGACCGCAACGAGACGCTCTTCGACCACCAGCCTTTTGCCGTTATTGCCGACCATCTGGCACGCCACGGCATTGCCTCGCTGCGCTACGACGACCGTGGCGTGGGCGGTTCTAAAGGTGAGGTGGCTACTGCCACCAGCCGCAACTTCATGCTCGATGCCGAGGCTGGCGTCAAGTTCTTGCGCAAACTGAAACGTTTCAGTAAGGTGGGTGTTCTCGGCCATAGCGAGGGTGGCATGATTGCCTTCATGATGGGGGCACGCAAGAGCGTCGACTTCATCGTGAGTATGGCCGGACCGGCACAAAGTGGCGACAGCATCAGTGCCGAACAGACCAACATCATCATGCGGCAGAACGGTTATGACGGCACCTACACCGCTGCCCAGATGCGCCAGAACCTGAAGCAACAGAAGGCGTCGCCGTGGGTGGAATTCTTCTACAACCATAACCCGCAGACCGACATCATCCGCACGAAATGTCCCGTGCTGGCCCTCAACGGCGAGAAGGACACGCAGGTCACCGTCGACAGCAACCTGAAGGCCATCGAGCGGCTGTTGCCCAAAAACAAAAAGAGTCTTTGCAAGGTCTACCCCGGACTGAACCATCTGTTCCAGCACTGTCAGCGCGGAACTGTGGATGAATACGCAAAAATAGAAGAGACCATCTCCACCGAGGTGCTCGACGATATTGTCAACTGGATTACAACCATCAAATAAACCTTCCATCATGAAACCAAGATTCAACCTCCGAAACAACAATCAGCCTGCCATCCGCGTGGGCCGCACCCTCGAGGGCACTATTTTCGAGATTATCGCCGCCGTGCTCATCGTCATCATGTGGGTTGTCACCTTCATTCTGTGGAGTCGTTCGCCCGAGACGGTGCC
Source organism: Prevotella sp. UBA2739 (assembly GCA_002353525.1). Taxonomy (GTDB): domain Bacteria; phylum Bacteroidota; class Bacteroidia; order Bacteroidales; family Bacteroidaceae; genus Prevotella. The sequence continues at coordinate 32,353 of DEJV01000051.1, read as the reverse complement.
CACCCATTTCGGCGTCACTGGCACTGCCGATGACTATGGCAACCGTTCGGCAATGCTCATCATGGCTGCTGTTGGCACCCTGGTGACCGTCATCATGTTGGTAAGCGCCTATTCACCCTCGAAAACCATTAATATGCCTGTCAATGTGCGCACACCCCGCCAGTTCATGATTGTCATCCGCATGACCAGAATCTTGGCCGTCATCACTCCCCTGCTTTTCACCAGCATCGCATGCATGATGGCCTTTCCCGACAGCCGGTTGGCATTCATCTTCCTCATGATCTGCTTCGTCTCGATGATAGCTGTAGCCATCTATTCCACGGTGAAAGTGGGCAGGGCAAAGAATGGGTAAATCCCTCAGCGAAAGATTATTTTCTGAGGATTTTCAGCGAAAAAGCAGCACAAAAGTAGCACAAAAAAGGGATTTTTTCGATTCTAAAGGACTGTTTTGCGATTCTAGAAGGCTCTTTTACGATTCCAAAAGACATATTTACGAGTCGTAGAAGGCATATTTACGAACCGTAAATGATATATTTGCGAAGTGTAAAAGTACAATATACCCACGGCATTTTACATTCCCCAAAATTAGGTTGGTTATATCTATCACTTACAACGTACCAAACTGCCAGTTGCAACGTACCAAACTGCCACTTAGGTTCGTTACAACTACCAGATAGGTTGATTGCAGATAATTTCAGGAATTGAAGTGAAACTGCTGCGGTATCGAGAAGGATGGCAAACGAAGATGGACATAGTGAAAGTATTGGCCAAAAGGTGGTAAGAGTACCACCTTTTGGCCTACTTTTTTGAATAAAGAAAGAAAAAATATGATGAAATGTTGTTAGTTCAAGAAAAAAACGTAAATTTGCACCTAAAAGGTGGTAACGTTACCACCATTTAGCAAACATTTTAATAAATAATTGGCACAAATGAAGTATCTGACTCTCAAAAAGGCATTGGCGGACTGGCAGGCTATTCAACCATTATCAGAGCACGACCGCAATAGACTGAGCCGGCGGTTTACTGTTGACTTCAATTATAATAGCAATCATATTGAAGGCAATACGCTGACGTATGGCCAAACGGAATTGTTATTGCTTTTTGGAAAAGTTATAGGTGAAGCAGAAGTTCGTGATGTACACGAAATGACGGCCAGTAATGTCGGATTAAAGATGATGAGTGAGGAGGCAGCTATGAAAGAAATGCCCTTATCGCAACATTTTATTCGTACACTCCATAAAACACTGCTGCGTGAGGACTATACTGTCTATCGTAACCTGCCTGGTGGACAATATACAAGCTATGTGATACATGCAGGCCAATACAAGACACGCCCCAACAATGTGATAACCCGCTATGGTGACCGCTTTGATTATGCTTCGCCCGAAGAGACTCCTTCTCTGATGACAGACTTGGTGGATTGGTATAATGACGAAGAAAAACGTGGAAAACTTTCGCCAGTAGAATTGGCGGCCCTGTTCCATTATCGCTATATTCGCATCCACCCCTTTGAAGACGGTAATGGACGTATTGCCCGTTTGTTGGTTAATTTCATCCTTTCACGACATGACTATCCCATGATTGTAGTACGAAGCAGGAAAAAACAAGAGTATTTAGAGGCACTCCACAAAGCAGATTTGGAAGTAGGGCCAGTACCAGCCGACGGCGCTCATGCGGAGTTAAAAGACATCAAGCCATTCTTGAAGTATTTTGTAGAGTTAGTCACGACAGAAGTCCATAACTATGTATTATTCTTGACAGAACAAGATGAGAATGTATGGTGGTACGATGGAGAACGCATTAAATTCCGTACGGCAAATTATAGTCAGGTCTTAAATGCGATGCTTTCCCATCCAACTCTCACATTAGCTGATATGCAAGAGGAGACAGGAATCAACAGATCTGCTATCCAGAAATTAGTAACTCAATTAATAGAAAAGAAATATGTGGAACGAGGTGAGAAAGACGGCAGTTGGCGTGTGTTTATTACCCCGTCGTTATAGCTTATGAAATTCTCATGATAAGGATCAGCGGTACTGGTTCTTGATTCATTTCGTACATCCAAACTGGGATTTCGTACAAATGGCGGGGAATTGTTTGGAGGGGACAGGAAGAATGGAGTATATTTGCATCGTAATAACGTTGGAGTATTCTTTTCAGAAAGATATCATACTGAATGGGTAGTAAAGTTTTAATCATATCGAACAGCAATGAACTGGTGCGGATTGTGCTGGCACGAAACTCTCACCTTGATTTTTACAGTCAGAGCTTTGGGCAATTCGGAAAAAAACAGTAATTTTGCAGGCTAAAGTTCAATTCGTTGGTATTAAATAGTTTTGCCACTACTAGTATACAACAACTGTATGAGAAGAACCGACCTATCGATATCCATCATCCAACAGGCGGCAGGGCTGCTGACATGCCATGGGCGCTTGACCGCAACGCTGCTTGTCGTGATGTGCTGCATGAGCATGTCGTTGTCTGCGCAGAGCCTTCTTCAGCGCGTTGACAGCCTGCTGAGTAAGAGATATCGCAAAGGCGGCATCGACACGGCTTACGTAGTTCGCCCACAGACCAATTGGACCGTTAGAGCACGACTGAATGAGTCAGGAACTGAGATCGAGACCGAAGGAATAGACAACGGCCAGCACGTCAAGACCGTGATGGAAGCCAACAGGAAGACTACACTCAGCGTGGGTGTCAGCTATCTCGGCATCTCCCTGAGCGCGTCGGTGAACCCTGCCAAGATGGCGGGCAAATACCACGACTATGAGCTGAACCTTAATTGTTATGGACGCAGTCTCGGTTTCGACGTCATCTATCAGGATGCGAAGAACTTCACTGGCCACTACGACCAGGAAGGGATGGAACGCCTGGAATTGCCAGACGGCATGCTGAAGGTGAGCACCCTGAACTTGAATGCGTATTATGCTTTTAACAGTCGGCGCTTCTCCTATCCTGCCGCTTTCTCTCAGAGTTATATCCAGCGTCGCTCTGCCGGAAGCTTCCTCCTGGCCGCTTCGGGCATGGGCCAACACGCCACTTATGACGGCGAGCAGAAGATGCAACTGAAAACGACGAACATCGGCATCGGTGCGGGCTATGGCTACAACTTCGTACCGTCACGGGGCTGGCTGCTTCACATCTCGGCGCTGCCTACCTTCATCATCTACAGCAAGACTTCTTTGACCGTTGGCGATGACCGCGTGTCCATGCACTACCACTTCCCCGAAGTCATCATTACAGGTCGAGGGGCTGTGTTGTACCATTGGAGCAACAAGTTCCTGGGGGCTTCGATGGTGTACAACTACACCAACATTGGTGATGAGAAAAAACTCTCGGTGTATAACTCCAAATGGTGTGTCCGCACATTCTTTGGTCTGCGGATATAGGAAAGAGAAACAGAAATAGGGATTTTCCCCAGCGATTGTAGGGAAAAATCCTTTTTTCTTTGCCACTTTTGCTGTTATTTTGCAGTCGTAACATTTAAAACCATTGCAAAATGAAACATTTCGGAAAAGTCATATTAGCAGCATTGGCCATCATGATGGTCGTGCCCGCACAAGCTCAGTACAGAGGCTACAACAGTCGTTACGGACGTACAGCCTACAATCGTCCTGCCACACGCAGCAGCTATTCGGCACCTTACACCTACTACGGTTTCCGCGTGGGACTGAATGGCGCCACGGTGAACTCGGATGACAAATATCTCGACGGCGGCAGCATGCAGAGCGGACTGAACGTAGGAGTAAACGTGGGCGTATTGCTCACCCGCACGGCCCCGCTGTTCTTCGAGACAGGTCTGCAATACACCGAGAAAGGCGGAAAAGGCAACTATGGCGGTAATAAATTCACCTACGACCTGAACTATCTGGAGGTGCCGCTGGTGCTGAAATACCAATATAAGATTGACCGCGACATTGCCATCACCCCGTTCCTTGGCGGTTATCTGGCTTGTGGCGTGGGCGGCAAGATCAAAGATTTCGGTGACCGTGTGGCCGAGTCGTCCTTCTCCGACCATAATTTTCAGCGCTTCGACGGCGGTCTGCGCCTCGGCTGTGGCGTCATGCTCGACATGTTTTATGCCGAAGTGGGCTACGACGCAGGTCTGGCCAATATCTCGAACGACACGTTCGACTCTGCCCACACAGGCACTCTATTCGCCAACATAGGTATTCATTTCTAAGGTAGGAAGATTTCAGGATTACAAAGGTAAGAAGATTTCAGGATTTTAAGGTAAAAGATATTTCGGGTAACAAAAAACAACAAAAACTTTTCCGTCGATGGAAAAGTTTTTGTATTTTTGTACCACTATTCACCAATAGAACTAAAAAAGAACAAGACTATGGAAGGATTAATTGGCTCTATTATCGTTGGAATTTTGGCTGGTTTTCTGGCTGGTAAGATTATGCGTGGTGGCGGTTTCGGCTGTCTGATGAACCTGCTGCTGGGTGTTGTGGGAGGCTTTGTAGGCGGATTCCTATTCCGTCTCTTAGGTATCTCGTGGGGCAACGGATGGATAGGCGAAGTGGGCACAGCCGTCATCGGTGCAGTGCTGGTGCTCTATGTGGCCTCGTTGCTGAAGAAGAAATAACACGGTGAAGCGAAATCTATGATACAACTACAGAACGACCGTCTTTGCATAGGCATCTCGCCCATGGGGGCAGAATTGCAAAGCATCAAGGACAACAGCGGACATGAGTATATGTGGCAAGCCGACCCTCAGTTCTGGCCGCGCCACTCGCCCATTCTTTTCCCGATTGTCTGCGGGCTCTGGAAAAACAGATTCCGTATCAACGGAGATGAATACCCCATGAGCCGCCACGGATTTGCCCGCGACATGGAGTTCAGTCTCTTGAAGCAGAAAAATGACCGTGTCACCTTTGTGTTGGAAAGCAACGATGAGACTTACAGGAAATATCCGTTCCACTTCATGCTCTCGGTGACTTATCGGCTGGAGAACAACAAGATACACATCATCTGGCATGTCCACAACACCGACACCCGAGAGATTCATTTTCAAATCGGGGCTCATCCCGCCTTCAACATTCCCGACCTGCAACCAGGCGAGCCCATGCACGGACGACTGTTGTTCGACAACAAAGGACCGCTGCGACGCATTGTTGGCAATATTGAAGGATGCATCAGCCACGAGCATAGTGTGATGCATACCGAAAATGGAATATGGAACTACCGTGAAGAGGATTTCAAGGAAGACTCTCTGCAGTTTGATGAGTGCCAACTGCACCAGATTGCCATCCTCGACAAGACGGACAAGCGCATCGTGACAGTCGACTTCAAGACTCCTTGCGTGGCTGTTTGGAGTCCTTACGGAAAGAATGCACCTTTCATCTGCATTGAGCCATGGTACGGAGTGAGCGACCATGCCGAATACGGCGGTGAGTTCTGCGACAAATATCTGATGAACCATCTGCTGCCTGGCGGCTCTTTCCTCAGCGAATACTCCATCACCATCGGATAAGATGTTATCTTACTTTCCGATGAACTTGCTGTTGATATAGGCATTGAACGTCTCTTTATACATGTCGCCAATGGGCAAGTAGGTGTCGGCATCCATGATGACACGGTTCTTGTTCACCTCTTGTATCTTCCGGAGGTTGATGATATATGAACGGTGAATACGCATGAAGGTATGCGAGGGCAGCCGCTCTTCTAGTTTCTTCATGGAAAGCAGCACGATGAGCGGTTTGGGCCGGTTGTCGAGATAGATGCGCAGATACTCGCTCATGCCCTCCACGTAGCGGATGTCGCCAATGTTAATGCGCACCACCTTGTACTCGGTTTTCAGAAAGAGCGCATCGTCTTCGTCGACACTCGACACCGTGGCGGTATTGCGCAGGTCATATTGTTCTTTTACCTTGTTGGCCGCCCTTTTGAGATCATCCAGACCGAAGGGTTTCAGCAGATAGTCGATGGCATTGACCTTGAAACCCTCAATGGCGTATTCGCTATAGGCCGTGGTGAAGACCACCATGGGCGGAGCACTCAGCGAGCGCACAAAGTCCATGCCGTTGAGGTCGGGCATGTTGATGTCTACAAACACGGCATCGATGGTTTCCTCTTCGATGATATGACGGGCCTCAACGGCACTCTGGCACTCGGCCACCAGGTCGAGATAGGGTATCTGCTCAATATAGCGGGCCAGCTGTTGCAATGCCAACGGCTCGTCGTCGATAGCTAATACTTTGATCATTGTTGTTGCATTTGGGTTAAAGGTATGGTCAGTTCCACACTGTAGATGTCGTTGTCGTCGCTGATGTGAAGCGTATGGTTGTCACCATAGATGAGATTCAGACGCTGCCGCACATTGGCCAGTCCGACACCGCCCTGCTGGTCGTCGGCTTTTTCTACTTTCCGGTTACGGCACACAAACTGCAGGTTGTCGCCCTCGATCATGATTTTCACCTGAATGAACGAATCCCGCTGGTAGCTGACACCATGTTTGAAGGCATTCTCCACAAACGTGATGAAAAGCAGGGGCGGCACATTCTTGTCGGGCAGTTCCGTTGGAACATCCACGCTGATTTCCACCTTGTTGGTATAGCGGATCTTCATCAGCGTGATATAGTTGTTAAGGAACGCCACCTCATGTTGCAGCGGCACGGTGCTGTTGGCTCCCTCGTAGAGCACATAGCGCATCAGCTTCGACAACTCAAGAATGGTGCTCTTGGCCTTTTCGGGGTCGATGTCAACCAGCGCATGTATGTTGTTGAGCGTATTCATGAAGAAGTGGGGATTAATCTGATACTTCAGATATTCCAGTTGCTGCTCCAGACTTTTGCTTTTCAGCTCGTCAAGCATCTCGCTGTCTTTGCTCATCTTGAAATAGAGCTTGATGCCCACATTCATTCCCAGCATCAGGAAGATGACAATGAAAGTTATCACATCGTGCTCGCCCATGAAGGCAGGTGGCATGGGTTCCCTCTCGTGCGGCGACTCGTGCATTCGCGGCGGCATGTGTTCGGCATTATCCGCGTCGTCGGTCTGCATCTCGCGTGGCGGCAGGGGCGGGCTGTTGTCTTTATGTCCAGGTTGCTTCCCTGCAAACTCTATTCGTTTGCCATCCCTGAAATGGTCAGGTCGGTGGGCACACTGATAGGTTTGGAACAGCACCAACAGGCACAAGACACCTCCAAAATAGAGCAAACGCTTCTTGCGATAAACCAGCAGTGGTGCCACCAAGAAATTGTGCACAAGGAAAATAACGAAATAAACCAGGAACTTACGCCACACGAAAAACACCTCGGCCCACTCGAACGGATGCTGACTGTCGGTGGTTGACCGCAGGTAGGTGATGATGATGGGAGAGAGAAACAAGAGTGTCCACAGTCCCAGATAGATAAGGTTCTCGCGTATTTCGTTTTTTCGCATTCGGAGTAAATGTCTTTCCATATAGTAACGGTTAAATTCCTGTTTTATTGTGTGCAATAGCCATGGGCGAGGGAGCGATGCGGACATCACTCCCCCACCCTATGATTCTTTTTAGAACGGCCGTCCGCCAGGTCCGCCGGGATTACCACCCATACCCCCATTGAAGTTGCTGGTGGTGACCGTCGAACTCTGCGTGAAGGTGGCAATCGTTGAGCCGCCACTGGTCTTGGCATTGCTGATGTAGCCATAGAACGCAGAACTCGTGTCGCTGACGCTTGCGCCGGAGCTGAATGTGTAGCTCGAACCTGTCTTCATGCTGGGCGATGATACCAGTAGTGTGGCCTGCTGATAGCTGCGGGGCAGCTGGAAGGCAAAGATGTTGGTGCCGTCGCTGGAAGCGAGCGTGAGATACTGTCCAGAGGTGAGCGAACTGACCCCGACCACTGCTGTAGCTTGCTTGGTGGTGCTGCTACTCGGGGTTGAGGTGGTTCCTCCAATGCCTATCAGGGTGCCACCGGTAATGGTAAATGTGTTCTGGTCGCAATCGAATCCAGCCTCGGGTTGTGTGGTTCCGCAGGCGATGACCACGCCACCACTGATGTGGATGCTGCCGTTCGAGTCGATGCCGTCGTTGTTGGTAGCATAGGTATATACATATCCGCCACTGACGTTGAGCGCACTCTTGGCATTGATGGGATCGTCGTAAGTATAGACGGCCACACTGCCACTATTGATGCTGAGCGTTGCCTTGCTCTCGATGCCCTCGGAGCCTTCGCCACCCAGACAGCGCACCATCACCTCACCGCCATTGATGGTCAGGTTCGTGTCGCTTTTGATGCCCTTTGGCGATGTGTCCAGACTGCCATAGATGTACTTTTTGCCTGTAGTAATCACCTTGATGGTGCCGCCATTGATGGTCAGATTCTGGTCGGTGCTGATGCCTTTACCGCCAGCTCCAGTGCTCTTGAGCAGCAGTTCGCCACCATTCATCACGAAGATGCTGTCGCACTTCACGCCTGCCGCACCATTCACGTCCTGGTCCTCGTCGTCGTATTCGCCACCACCAGTGGTGATGGCAGTCACACGTCCGCCGTCAATCTGCACATAGCCGTCGGTATTCATTCCCTTCGAGGCGGTGCCCGCCGTCTCCAGGTTGATGACTCCACCGCGCACCCAGATACCGTCGTTCGACTTCACGCAGTTGCTCTTTGCGGCTTTCACATAGACATTATTGCCAGGCCGGAACACGATATAGTCGTCAGAGCAAATGCCATTTTTGCAGTTGGCATTGACCGTGAGGCTGCCACTGCCGCTGAAAAGCAGTTGTCCCTCGCTGAAGAGGGTGGCTTTCATGTCCTCGCCTTCGACCGTAGTATAGCTGCTGCCGTCGGTCAGGGTGTTCTCTGTGCCGTCGGCCAGCACCACATAGTTGCGTTTCTTACACTGCGAGTTGATGGCAGCCCCGGTGGGATTGGTGATGTTGACACCATTCAGTGTGAGCATGAATTTCTTTTCGCTGTAGATTTTCAGCGAACCGTCGGTGGTCGTTCCGCTCACCTCGTAGGCCATGTCCTTCACTGTAGATTGCACCGTGACATGTGCGCCGTTGGTGGTTACGGTCACCCCGTCGGCAGTGCCCGACACTGATGCGCTGCTGCCGTTGTAGGCAATCTTAATGGTTGTGGAGGGTGTGAAATTCTCCACACAGTCCTCGTCGTCGGAAGAGACGCTTATACCCGTTTCGCTGAGTGCCGTCTTGTCGATGGCGACATCAAATGATGAGAGGTCGCCTGTTAATGCAGTTCCGCCAGCTGCCGTCTGGTCACCGCCAGGCATCATTCCGCCCGAGGTGTCGCCAGGCATCATTGCCTGTTCATAATCGTCGAACCAATCGTTTCCTGAAGAGCATGCCATCAGCAATACCGTTGCCATGGTCATCATCCATCCATTTACCTTTTTCATATTCAATCCCTCCAATAGATTATTTACAAAAATTACAGATATGTTTGTTTGTTGATGCAAATATACAGATAGAAAGCAACTTCTGGCAAATAGATTCAGCCAACACCCCCATCCTTTCAGCGAATCGGGGTGTTGGCAAATACGTATCTCTTATGTGACGGTTGAACAGGAAAAGGCGCTTTCCTCACCTGCCTAGAAAATATAAAAGCTACCGTTGCTTTTCTTATTTGGCAGGGTGTTGAAGCGATAGCTGACGGTGAGCATGCCGTAGCGCGGAATGACATTGTTGAAGGTCTCGATGCGTCCCTGCTCATTGACATTGAACTGGCGGTTTTTCAGGTTGCCCAACAGGTCGGTAGCCTTGAGGGTGATGAGCAATCTGCCTTTCATCAGCGTTTTGGTGAGCGACGCATTCCATATCAACTCGTCGGTATTCATCTCGCTGGCACTATAGCCCCGGTGACAGAAATTGGTGATGTCGGTGTTTAGCTGCAACTTCCAGGGCAAGGCAATGAGCGCATTGGCACCGTAGCTATAGTCACCTGCATTGATGGTATTGAAGTCGGCGCGCTCGCCCTTGGTATGGCGGTAAGTGCCGGAGGCGTTCAGCCCTACCTGGCTTTCGCTGCCCAGCTGAACGGTCACACGGAGATTGTCGGACAAACTGCTGTTGTCTACCGTGTTGCGCTGGCTCTCATTTTGTCCGGCAATGGAGGTCAGGTCGACGCTGTGACTATAGTTGAACGACAATTGGTTTTCGAACGAGAGCACATTCTTCTTTTGGGTGAACATACTGCTTCCGCGCCCTACGGTGATGCTTGCTCCGGCATTCCAGTTGCCGTTGACGTTGGTGGGCCGTGTGGTACGCACGCCACTGCTCTTGTCGAACACCATGCCATATGCCATCTGCCGGTCGGTCAGACTGTAGTGAGCGGTCATGTTGAGCATACCCATATTCTTGTTCCAGTTGTTGTTCCAATGGGCATTAACCTGATACATCCGGCTATTCTTCAAGTCGGGATTACCCAGACGCACATTCAGCGGATTGCTGTCGTCGCGGAAATCGATGAGCGACAACATGTCGGGTGCCGACGTGTTGATGCTGCCGCTCAGTCCGATATGGGTCATTCCTTTAGTGGTCGACTTTCGGTAGGTGATGTTGAGCGACGGGTTCACAAAGAAATTGCTTTGGTCTACACGCGACTCTTTCTGCCGGAAGTAATTCATGTCGCGTTTCTGCCAATTAAAGGGCACAGAAAGACTGACTGACAAATCGCCTGAGGTGGGGTCAAACCCACCCTGCACTACTTGTTCTTTATTCTCAATAGGTTTCCAGGTGAACGAGAGCGAGAGGGTGTTGTCGTATGTATGACTGTCGTAATGGTAGCTATTGGCATTGTCGATGACGCTATAGAGCACTTCGCGTGTCGATGGCAGCATGTGGATCGTTGTACTGTCGCTGCTGGCCAGGCGGTCCAGACGGTAGAGCATGCTCTCGTTGCTGTTTTGCTGATAGCCGAACTGATAGTTCAGCATGATGCCATGCCGCCCCAGACCGTAGTTGTAGCCCACCGAGGCATTCACCCCGCTGCTGTGCGAGGGAGCAGGATTGTATTCGTGCCGGAAGTCGCGCGTGCCGTTTTTCGGATAGCGCAGATCGTTCAGCGAGAACCGCTCGTCGTCGTTCCGTGTATAGTGGCCGTTCAGATTGGTGGCAATCATGTCCGACCCTATCTTGATGTTGCCATTTAGGTTGGCATTCACATTGTCGGTGATATTGTCCGACTGACTGGCTGTTTTCAGCATGTTCAATGTCATGGTGCGGTATTTCTCGGGGTGATTGAACACGTCGTGCAGGATGTCGGAATAAGCCATGGGATCCTGGTCGAAACTGGCCGAGAGGTTGTTGCCCGTGTTCTTCACCTTGCCATGACTGTAGCTCACCATGCCAAACGCGTGCAGTCCCTTTGGCGATGCCATAAAGAAGAGGTTGTTGTTCCAGATGACATTGCGGCTCTTAGAGTAGCTGCTGCTGCGCCCAAAGTTGTCGCCGCCAGCGAGATAAGTCTGCGATGAGGTCCAGCTCTCGTTGGTGCTGTTGTCGTGCGAGAATGTGCTGCTCAGGTTGATGTTGATCGGGTCAGAGAATTCGCCGTAACTATACGAAAAACCATAGTTGCGGTTGGTGGTAATGCCCGTTGGATTCTGCATAGCCTGACGCATCTCACTGGTAATCGGCACGCCTATGGGCAAATCCATATCATTTACGTTGTTCACCTGTGCGGTGATGCCAAAGGCCGATTTTCCACGCGCAAAGCGCACCATACCGTTGGCCAGGAAACGGTTGTCGGTGCCCACGCCAGCCCGTATGTTTCCCATCAGACTCTTTTGGTACTGCTTTTTCAGCCGCACATCCATCACGTATTGGCGGTCGCCCATGTCGCGCCCCATCATTTCAGAGTCCTTGCCGTCGCGGTCGAACACCTTCACCTTATTGACGGTATAGGCAGGCAGATTCTTCAGGGCTGCCTTGGGGTCGCCGGCAAAGAAGTCTTTGCCATCGACGAGCAGACTCTCAATACGTCGTCCGTTCACTTTGATTTCGCCATTACTGTCCAGTTCTGCCCCCGGGAACTGTGCGATCAGCGCATCGAGCATCGAGCCTTCAGCCAGTTTGAAGGCGTCGGCATTGAACACGACGGTGTCGCCCTTCATCACCATCTTGATTTTCGTGCCAGTAACCACCACTTCGTTGAGCAGTTTCGATTCGGCATTCATCTTCAGGATGTGCAGGTTGGCCTCAACCTGACGGTTCGACTTGATTTCAAATGGAGTGTCGAGGGACTCATATCCCACCGAGGTGAGCCGAAGAATGAACTTACCCCTGCCCGTAAACGGTATAGATGCTCCCCACTGACGGAAAAGGCTGGTGGTGTCTTCCTTCATCACGACGGTTTTCAACACAGTACTGTCGGCCGTCATCACCGTGGCTGTATAGTTCCAGATGGGCGAACCGTCTTGTGCGTCCAACACCATAAAGGTTACTTTGCGTTGCGGTCCCTGTGCAACTAGTATGGTAGGAATCAAAAGCAGTAAGAGCATGAGCATGCCTCTGTAGCGTTTCATCATCACAGAAATGGTTATTTGCTTAAGTTGTTGATGGCTTTTTCGTATATCTGTTTGTAGTCGCTATTATTTGTCTTATTCTGCAACTCTTTCAGCGACTGAATGGCTTTCTGCCTGCTGGCCTTCGACACCTTATCTATATTACAACTCAGCAGAAAGATTTTTGCCGGATAGAAGGGGTGCTCTATCGTGTTCAGCACACGAATGGTATGCACATAGCTTTCGAACCTTTCCATCCATGCCTTGTCGTCGAGTCCTATGTCCAGATTTTGGAGTGTCTTGGCAAACCGTTCTTTTGAATCCATTACATTGTAGCCTTGAGGAATAGTTGGAGCAAACGATCCGACAGCCGAAGGAAGAATCTCCGCACTACTCATGTCAATCACAGGCAAGGAAGTCTTCTTTGCGCTTGCAGGATTCTTTCCCAGCAGCACAAGCAGGGTACCGGTGATGGTGTTGTCGCTCTCGTTTTTCTTCCAGGCGAGGGCATAGATATGGCGTAAGGCCATGGCCGTGTCACCGGGCACCGTGAAATTCATGACGATATAGTTGTTGTAATTCCTGGTCATAAATGTCACGTCGTTCTCAATGAAGAGTGGCAATGGGTTATGACTGCTGTTTCCCACAACGGTCTTCTCTTGGTAAGCATCTGGGCGGTCTTGCCTGAAGGCCGCTCTCAACTTGTCGATCCACTGAGTCTGACTGGCATCCAGCCGGATGTCGTAAGTGTCTTTCTGTGACTCTATCTTTCCGGTCCTGGGGTCTTTTTGCGAAGTGTGTACTTCGTTTGTCACGATGCCGGTTGTTGCAGCCAGCTCGTCAATAGCCTTCTCAATGTGCTTTTGTGCACACATGGTGGTGGGCAGCATGGCTGCACAGCACGCAATCATCAATAGATATCTCCTCATGGTTTCTTCCGTTTATTTATTCCATTACATAAATAGGTTGCTGGGTATAGGCAATGCGGCCATCGGCGAGCATCACCCGCAGATAGCCCTCGCTCTGCAACAGGGCATCGAAGAGCACCATCTGCCTGATTTGCTCACGAAGCAAGGCTTCGCTGCGGGCATCATCCTCCAGCAACTGTCGCACCACTTCGGCATCCAGGTTGGAAGCCAGTTGGGGTTCTTCTGCACTCTTTTCTGTTACTGGTGTCTTCGGTTTGCGCAGCTGCTTATTCTTGGCGATAGTCTTGGCAGCACTCTTTTGCAGGTGTGTGGCTGGCAGAGCCACCTTTACTGCAGGCACATCAACAGGCGGCTCTGGCTGGACACGCACTTTCGGGGGTTCCTGCTGGCTGACAACCGTCTGAGCCACCTCCGCCTTGTCGGAACGAGGGAAGGCGAATACCATCACCATGGCAGCCACCAACACTGCTGCTGCAGCCGCTGCCACCCATGGCCATTTGCCTACATGCCGTCTTGCCGGCTCAAGAGGCATGCCCTGATCGAACCAGCTGAACATCTGCTGATATTCCTTCCATTCGGCAGGGATGTCCTGATGAGCCTGGAAGTACTCACCCAACAGGCGCTCTTCCTCCAGAGTGGTCTCACCATCCATAAACCGTTCCAGCAAACAGGCAATCTGCTCCTTCGTATATTCTTTTTCTTTCATATTCTTGTTTACCTCCTTTCTTTCAAGTCTTCCCGGAGCTGATGACGGGCTCTGGACAACAGCGTGCGCACCGATGTCTCTCCAATGCCCAACAGCCGGGCTATCTCGTCGCAACTGCGCCGTTCCACCTGCCGCATCCACAAAATGGCATATTGGCGACTAGGCAGCTGACGGAGCCGATGGTCCAGCCATTCCTCATTCTCCTTTTCTTCCATCAACTGCTGCGGCGTACTTCCTGCCATAGCCACTTGAAGCGCAGAGCCGTCGAGCGGAAGCAGCTGCTTTTGGCGGTGCAGGTTCAGTGTGAGCCGTTTGCTCACCACAACAACCAGCGCTTCAGGCGAACGAAAACGCCCCAAGTCGTTGCGCATCTGCCACAAGCGGAGCATCACCTCCTGGGCAATGTCTTCTGCTTCCATCCCGTCGGCACCATAGTTGCGGCTTGTGTCGTAGGCTTTCAGCCATAGCCGACGGGATTGTTGTTCAAATGCGCTTTCGTTCATGCAGTTTCGGTTATTCTTTTACTAAATAACACCGAATTATCCAGTTTACAAACACGAATTAACATCTTTTAGATAAATAGTTTGCTTTTCTGCCGTTTTTTGCTTACTTTTGCACAAAACTATGGAAAAATGAACGTAGACAGCATTAAGGAAATCATTGAACGTCAACCCAATCTATCAACGGCTCTTGGCATGGAGTTCATCTCTACTCCCGACGACGATTTGTGCATGGCCACTATGAAGGTGGACGAGCGCAACCGTCAGCCCTTTGGTTTTCTCAGTGGCGGTGCATCGCTGGCACTGGCTGAGAATGTGGCTGGGGTTGGCTCTTCGTCACTTTGTCCGGGCAAAATATGCGTGGGTATCAGCGTCAGCGGCAGTCATGTGAAAGCAGTGGCCGAGGGCGACACGGTAACAGCCATGGCCCATCTGGTGCAGAAAGGGCGCAAACTGCATGTGTGGAATGTAGAGATTACCGACTCAAGTGGCGACATTATCAGTGTGGTGCATGTCACGAACTATATTATTAGTCCTAGAAAGGAAAAAGCAGAATGACAAGTTATGCATATTACAGGTTGCCTTATGCAGGCACCTATACCCGGTTGGTACAACACGAAGGCGACCCCATCCGTCTTCGCTCGTATGCCGAACTCAACGGGCGAGAGGGCTTTGTGTTCGCTCCATTTGCCATGACCGACGAATGTCCCCTGCTGCTGTTACAGCCCGACGAGGTGGAAGAGCTGGAAGTTAGCAGCGAGGAAGCTGGTGCCAGAGGGGAGATGGCTGAGGGGAAAGAAGAGAGTGCCTCTTGTATGCCCCACTTCAACTACCACATCGATTTTGCCAACTTTCATGCCCATCTGTGCACGGGAGAGTTTCGCAAACTGGTACTGGCACGGCGCGACGAGACCATTTTGCAGGAACAACCCGACGTTGTTCAGCTCTTCATGCGTGCCTGTCAGATGTATCCGCGCCTCTTCATCGCCCTCGTCTCTACGCCCGTGACGGGCACATGGCTGATGGCCACGCCCGAGATTTTGCTTGATGGCGACGGCGAACAGTGGAAAACCATTGCTCTGGCTGGCACCATGCAGCTACGAGAGGACCAATTGGCATTCGACAACCCGCTGCATTCGGCCAACGAGGCACAGGAAGAGAAGGCGCGCATCGCCTGGAACTCGAAAAACATTCAGGAGCAACGCTATGTGGCCACCTATATTATTGAGACTTTGGAACAGTTTGCCACCAGCATCGACGAGCAGGGTCCCTACACGGCAAGGGCTGGTCATCTGGTGCATCTGCGAAGCGACTTCAGCTTTAAACTGCCCGACACGCAGCATTTAGGAAGTCTTTTGCAGGCTTTGCATCCCACGCCGGCAGTCTGCGGCCTGCCCAAGCGGGAGGCCTGGCAGTTCATTTTGCGCAATGAGTTTGCCCCGCGCCGTTATTACAGTGGATTTGTCGGACCACTTCACCCTGATGGCAATACCCATTTGTATGTTTCGCTGCGTTGCATGGAGATACGTCCAGACCGCTGTCTGCTCTATGCGGGGGGTGGATTGCTGCGCGACAGTGTGGAACAACTGGAGTGGGAGGAAACCGAAGCGAAGATGCAAACCATGCGCCGTCTGCTGCATAAACCCAAGTGAACAAAAAGCTATTGGGGAGAAAACTATTCGCGAATAAAAGCTTCGGAAAGACTTTTCGAGCGTAGCAAAAAGCCTCCATTTCTCATTTGTTATGAAATTACACTTCAATTTGTTAGCAAATTACACATCAATTTGTTAGCAAATCGCACTTCAATTTGTTAACAAATCGCACCTTAATTTCTTAAGAAATCGCACCTTAATTTGTTAACAAATGGCTCACTATGATGTGAGAGAATCAAATTAGACACTTAACAGACACAAAAAAACGGGCTGATTATTTCAGCCCGTTGATAACTTCCTCAATCACCTTGGGGAAGTATTGTTGTTCCAACACATGCTCTTTCGCAGCAATATCGTCGGGAGTATCGTCGGGGGAGAGAGGCGTGCTGAACTGTGCGATAATCTCGCCACCATCGCACACACGGCTCACCCAGTGTACGGTCATGCCCGTCTCTTTTTCGCCGGCAGCCTTCACCGCTTCGTGCACATGCATGCCATACATGCCGCGCCCGCCATATTTAGGCAATAATGCCGGATGGATGTTCAACATTCGGTGCTCGTAAGCATCGATGAGGAAGTCGGGAACCATGAGCAGGAATCCCGCCAGCACTATGAAGTCGATGTGGTAGTCGCGCATCACAGACATCAGCTTGTCTTCTTCAGCGAAGTCAGCCTTCGGCATCACCACTGTGGGTATATTGTATTTCTTAGCTCGCACAAGCGCATAGGCATCAGCCTTGTTGCTCAGCACAAGGGCTACATTCACATCCAAATGATTGGCAAAATAGCGGATGATGTTCTCACAATTGGTTCCGCTGCCTGAAACAAAAATTGCAATGTTCATTCTGGTTGAGGGTTAAGGGGTGAGGGGTGAGAAGTGAGAGGTGAGAAGTGAGAGGTGAGAGATTACAACCGAATAATTATCAATTATCAATTGTCAATTATCAATTATCATTTCGTCTTCGTCGAACATGTCATCATCATCATCGTCGAAGAATCCGAAGAGGGCTGGCTCGACAAACGACTCCATGGCGCGACGGTCTTTCTTGGTGGGACGACCCGTACCCCGGGCTCTGTTGACAAATCCGCTGATACGACTCATTTCCAACAACTCGTATTGCTTGGGGTCGGTCACATTCTCGTAGATCTCGGGAACGAGCTTGGCTCCCACGCGCTGCTCTATACATTTCAGCACGCGGAAGGAATAGGTAATGGGAGGCTTCTTCACATCGACCACCTCGCCGACCTTCAACGGACGGCTGGGCTTTACGTTCACTCCGGCAATGGTGACGCGCCCGTTCTTACAGGCATCGGCAGCAATAGATCGAGTCTTGAAGATGCGCGATGCCCACAGCCACTTGTCAATGCGTGCCGTATCAGCCATTTTTTGCTCCTTTCCCTAGTTTGTTATATTGGTTCATGGTGATGTCGATGCCGGCGAGAACAAAACTCTTGATGATGTCAACACCCAGATTGATGGCGGGCTGAAGCGTCTGCATCTCCTCATCGTTGTATCGCCCTAGCACCCAGTTCACCTGCATGCCGTGCGGGAAGTCGTTGCCGATGCCCATGCGCAGCCGTGCATACTGTTGTCCGATCAGCTGTTGTATGTGCCCCAGTCCGTTATGTCCACCATTACTGCCGTTGGCCTTCAAGCGGAACTGTCCCAGTGGCAATGCCACATCGTCGGAGATGACCAGCAGCCGGCTCTGGTCGATATTCTCTTTGTTGAGCCAATAGCGCACGGCATTCCCGCTCAGATTCATAAAGGTGGTGGGCTTGAGCAACAGCACTTTCCTCCCTTTCAAGGACGTCTCGGCCACAAAGCCATAGCGACGGTCCTCAAAAACAATATTGGACGCCTTGGCGAAGGCGTCCAATACCATAAATCCTGTGTTGTGGCGGGTCATCTCGTACTCTGCGCCGGGATTGCCCAAACCAACAATCAAGTATTTGTCCATTCGGTTTATGCCTCCTCAGCAGCCTGAGCAGCAGCGTTCGACTTACGTGTAGCCTTGATAGAGCAAACCACAACTTCCTTGCTGGTAGCCATCTCAAGACCCTCGAAGCTCAGCTGACCCACCTTGATGCTCTTGCCAATAGTCAAGTTGGTAACGTCGATGTCGAGTACCTCGGGAATGTTCTTATAAGGAGCCTTCACGTTGATCTTACGAATAGAAAGGTTCATACGTCCACCGTCGCGAACACCCTGAGCCAGACCATTCAGCTTCACGGGAATACCAATCACGATGGGTTTATCCTCAGTCACCTCGTAGAAGTCGATGTGCATCAGCGCA
Organism: Prevotella sp. UBA2739; assembly: GCA_002353525.1. Classification (GTDB taxonomy): domain Bacteria; phylum Bacteroidota; class Bacteroidia; order Bacteroidales; family Bacteroidaceae; genus Prevotella. The sequence goes on along the minus strand of DEJV01000051.1, from coordinate 13,810 downwards.
TCGGTTGTGGGGTGGAACTGCAGCTCCTTCATAATAGCCTTGTGCTCCTCACCGTCGATGTTGAGGTTCACCACATACACATGAGGTGTGTAGACCACCTTGCGCAGGTCGGTCATGGGTACAACAAACGACACAGCCTGAGGCAGACCGTTCTCACCTTTAGCCTCACCATAAAGGTTGCAGGGTACAAGACCTTCTTTTCTTGCGATGCGAGAAGCCTTCTTGCCAAGGTCGCTTCTCTTCTGACCTGTTACATTAATCTCTTTCATAATGTGTTACTCTAAATTAAGATTTTAATTTGTTTAAAATGCGCTTAATTCGCCATCACACGAGAATACGATTCTTCGATGTGCTCAAAAAAGCGGTGCAAAGGTACGGCTTTTTATTGAATCTAGCAAGAAATGCTAAAAAAAATGATAAAAATATATGTTGATTCTTGCATATCACACGATTTTCGACTATCTTTGCAACCGTTAAAAAAAGATTGGTAACGAATAAGCATATACATTTAGAGAAATGATCAACAGAGAATTAATTCGTATCAAAGTCGTTCAGTTAACCTACGCATACTATCAAAACGGTAACAAGAACATGGACAATGCTGAAAAAGAACTGATTTTCAGCCTTTCCAAAGCTTATGATTTATACAACTACATGCTGGCACTCATCGTGGCGCTCAGCAAGGAGGCTTTGCGCCATGTGCAAGTGGGCGAACAAAGGGCCAAACGCGAAGGGACACCCATGCCCTCGACGAAGTTTGCCTACAACAAGTTTGCCATTCAGCTGGAAGAGAACAAGCAACTCAACGAGTTTATCGGCAACCAGAAGCAGGTGTGGGAGAACGACGTGGAGTATATCCACAAACTGTATTCGCAGATAGAGCAGAGCCAGATCTATCAGGAGTATATGGCTTCCGACGACGACAGCTACGATGCCGACCGCGAGGTGTGGCGCCGACTCTATAAGGCACTCATCCAGGACAACGACGAACTGGAGGCCCTGCTTGAGGAGAAGAGCCTCTACTGGAACGACGACAAGGAGATTGTCGACACGTTTGTCATCAAGACCATCAAGCGCTTCGACCCGAAGAACGGAAAGAACCAGGAACTGCTGCCCGAGTATAAGGACATCGAGGACAAGGACTTCGCACGCAAACTGTTCCGCTCTACCATCCTCAATGCCGACCAGTATCAGCGCTACATGAGCGAGGCCAGCCGCAACTGGGATTTCTCGCGTCTGGCTTATATGGATGTGGTCATCATGCAGATTGCCCTGGCCGAAATGCTCACCTTCCCCAACATTCCGGTGAGCGTGACCATCAACGAATATGTGGAACTGGCTAAGGCATACAGCACTCCGAAGAGCGGTTCCTACATCAATGGCATGCTCGACGCCATTGCCCGCCACCTTGTCAGAACTGGCAGAATGATGAAGAGCATGGACATACTGCATCCGCACAGAGCACAGAACGACCTTCAGATGAACGACGGCGACTATGCTGACGCTGACGCTGATGCTGAAATGATTTAGAAAGGTATTAAAACATAAAAAACTAAAAATTTAAAATGATGACATCTATGTTTCTAGCTGCCCAGGCGCAGCAAGGCAGTGCAATGCCGATGCTTCTGATGATGTTGGCAATCTTTGCCATCATGTGGTTCTTTATGATTCGTCCACAACAGAAGAAACAGAAAGAGATTCGCAACTTCCAGAACTCATTGCAGGAAGGAGCTAAAGTAGTAACTGGTGGCGGTGTCTATGGTACGGTGAAGCGTATCGACGTAGCCGCTAACATCATCGAGCTCGAAGTGGCCAAGGGCGTTGTGATTCGCGTAGACCGCAATTATGTCTTCGCCGACGTGGCTGCCACCAACGCACCCGTAAAATAATAAATAAGGTGGAATGAGTGAGTCTCGGATGATGCGTACGCTCAAACTTGTCAGGAACTTCTTATTCAGTTCGTTGAACAAGGAGTTTCTGATTTTTTTGTTCTTTCTCTTCTTGAGCGGGACATTTTGGTTGGTATTGGCTCTGAACGAGACTTACGAGCGCGAAATACTCGTGCCCATAAGGGTGGTCAACATCCCGAAGAACGTAGTGATCACCGGCGATGGCGAGGACACACTGCGCGTCACCGTGCGCGACAAAGGCTACTCGCTCGTGGCTTACGTCTATGGCGAGACGGTTCGCCCGCTGGATGTAGACTTCAAGACTTACGCCAAGACCGAAGGGCGTGGACTGTTCCAGTCTGCCGACATCAAGAAACAGCTGGACCAACGCCTCTTTGGCTCGTCGAAAGTGGTGCAGCTGAAACCCGAGAAGTTTGAGTTCTACTTCAACTACGGACTCAACAAGCGCGTGCCCATCCGCCTATTAGGAAAGGTGACACCGGGCGAAAGCTATTATATTGCCAAGACGAAATTTTCGCCCGATAGCATCACCATCTATGCCAGCGAGTCGATTCTCGACAGCATCAAGTTTGTGTATACCGAAAACGTACAATTGGAGGATGTGACCGACACCATCACGCAGAGTGTGAACATCCGCAAGATGCGCGGTGTGAAGTGCATACCCTCCATCGTCGACGTCAGCTTCTATCCCGACGTGCTCACCGAAGAGAGCATCGAGGTACCCATCACCCCCATCAATGTGCCTGCCGACAAGATTCTGCGCACGTTCCCTGCCCGCGTGAAGGTGGTGTTCGTTACCGGTGCCAGCTTGTTCAGGTCGATACGGCCCGAGAGCTTCAGCGTGGTTGTCGACTATAACGACGTGGCCGGTCACCCCTCCGACAAGTGTAACATTTATCTGCGCTCAACGCCCTATGGCATCACCAAAGCCAGCACCGCGCTGAAACAGGTAGACTATCTGATTGAGCAGCAATGAGAATAGCCATTACCGGAGGCATCGGCAGCGGAAAGAGTTTTGTGTGCAAGCAATTGCAGCTACGCGGCATCGAGGTGTACGACTGCGACAGCGCCGCCAAGCGCCTGATGCGCACCTCGCAAAGCATCCGCGAAGGACTGACAGCACTGGTAGGACCAGCCGTCTACCAGGATGGCGAACTATGCAAACCTGTGCTCGCCCAGTTTCTCTTGCAGTCGGAAGACAACAAACAGGCTGTCAACGCCGTGGTGCATCCTGCTGTCGCCGCCGACTATCTGGCATCGGGGACAGAGTGGATGGAGAGCGCCATTCTCTTCGACAGCGGTTTCGACCGCCGCATCCCATTCGACTATGTGGTATGCGTCACTGCGCCGCTCGAGGTACGCATCAGCCGGGTGATGATGCGCGACGGCATCTCGCGTGAGAAAACGCTCGAATGGATCCACCGCCAGCTTCCGCAACAAGAAGTGCGGCGTCGCTGTCAGTTCGAAATCGTCAACGACGGACAACAAGACATCAACAAACAATTAGACGACATTTTAAACACAATCAAAAATAATAAAAAAACAATGGTACAGACAATTCTCTCTATTGCCGGGAAACCGGGACTTTACAAACTCGTATCAAGAGGTAGAATGAATCTCATCGTCGAGGCACTCGACGAAACACATAAGCGTTTACCCGCCTTTGCCACCGACCGTGTGACAAGCCTGGCCGACATCGCCATGTTCACCGAGACAGAGGACATCCCCCTGATGAAGGTGCTTGCCAACATCCGCGATAAGGAAGAAGGCAAAGAGTGCTCTATCAACTTCAAGAAATGCAGCAGCAAAGAACTGCGCGACTATTTCGCTGAGGTACTGCCCGATTTCGACCGCGATCGCGTGCACGACAGCGACATCAAGAAGCTCTGCTCATGGTACAACATTCTCGTCAAGGCCGGCATCACCGACTTTGAGGAAGCACTGGCTCCCACCGAGGGCGACAACGTAGACGATCGCAAAGAGCAGGAGTAATCTGCCAAGCAGTATTCGGAATCATTAAGAAAGAACAAATCTAATAGCCCCCTCCAAACTCGCTCATGAATTTGGAGGGGGCTAATTATCAATTATCAATTGTCAATTATCAATTCACAAAGGGGCTAATTGTCAATTATCAATTACCGAACATTCTCATTTTTCTTGCTGTCGATAGTAATTCCGCGTCTCATCTTTAAAACGCAACTGCAGACTATCCTTCATCATAAACACGATCTCAGCCGTGTCTTGCGAAAGCACATGGGCCTTTTTGCCCGACATACCTGCCGACAACTCTGCCAGAATCAGTTTGCCATTAAATACATGCCACTCACGGTAGCGCTTCAGCGGAGGATAGACAACAGGACTCTCATCGTCGGTGGTCGCCGAGCGATAAGTCATACCAATAGGACTGGCCTGATAGTCGCGCTTCAGCTTAAAGCCATATTCGCGAGGCACCATCAACGAGTTGATGACAGAGTCCGACAAAGCATCAACATCCTTGTTGGATGCCATCTGTTTCACACCCTCACGCAGTTTGGGCATCACCAGATAGACCCACGACCCTTTCAACTCGTCAATGTCCACCACGCTGATAGCCTCCTTTGGGTTCTCAGGATTGAGCATCACCGCTAGATTATCGCCAATCTTCGGTCGTCCAATCACCTTGCGCTGCTTCATTGCTCGCAATATATCATAGGTGACGGGGTCACCACCCTTAGCCGGCAACAGCACAATCACTGAGTCAGTACAGCCATCACAGGCCAGACCGTATATGGCAGAGTCGCCCACCATCGTCGACACCGACAGCGAGTCGGCCAACTCGTCTACTTGAGGTGTTCTTTTGTGAGTGCAGGCACACATTAGCAAGGTGGCTAAAGCCCATATAGCTATTCTCATTTTATTCATCTTCTTTTTTTTTGTTGCAAAGATAGGAATTTATTTGCAAAATATTTGTTTCATACCAAAAAAATATATATTTTTGCAGACAGCTTTGAAAATTATTACACAAATCTAATAATCGTATGAAAAAAAGAATCCAGTTCAGTCTTGTTTACAGAGACATGTGGCAGTCTTCTGGTAAGTTTCAGCCACGCAAAGATCAGTTAGAGCGCATTGCCCCCGCCATCATCGACATGGGCGTATTCGATCGTGTGGAGACCAATGGTGGTGCTTTCGAGCAGGTGAACCTGCTGGCAGGCGAGAACCCCAATGCTGCTGTACGTGCTTTCTGTAAGCCATTCAATGAAGTGGGTATCAAGACACATATGCTCGACCGTGGCCTCAACGCCCTGCGCATGTATCCTGTACCCGATGATGTTCGTGAACTTCAGTATAAGGTAAAGCACGCCCAGGGCGTCGACATCCCGCGTATCTTCTGCGGTCTGAACGACGTTCGCAATATCATCCCTTCGGTGAAATGGGCTAAGGCTGCAGGCATGACCCCGCAGGCCACTCTTTGTATCACCACATCTCCCGTTCACACTGTGGAGTACTATACCAACATTGCCGACCAGGTGATTGCAGCTGGCGCTGAGGAAATCTGCTTGAAGGATATGGCTGGTATCGGTCAGCCCGCCCTGCTGGGTGCCCTGACCAAGGCCATCAAGACCAAGCACCCCGATGTCATCATCCAGTATCACGGACACTCTGGCCCAGGCCTGTCAATGGCTAGCATCCTGGAGGTCTGCAACAACGGTGCAGACGTCATCGATACCGCCATCGAGCCACTGTCATGGGGTAAAGTGCATCCCGACATCATCTCTGTGCAGTCGATGTTGAAACACGAGGGCTTCGAGGTGAAGGAAATCAATATGAACGCGTACATGCGCGCACGTGCCCTCACCCAGGAGTTCATTGACGACTGGCTCGGCTACTTCATCAACCCAGGCAACAAGCACATGTCGTCGCTGCTGCTCGGCTGCGGTCTGCCCGGCGGTATGATGGGATCGATGATGGCCGACCTCGCTGGCATCCATCATGTCATCAACAACACACTGAAAGCTAAGGGCGAGCCCGAGCTTTCTACCGACGATATGCTCGTCAAACTGTTCGACGAGGTGGCTTACGTATGGCCACGCGTAGGTTATCCCCCACTCGTAACACCATTCTCTCAGTACGTCAAGAACATTGCCCTCATGAACCTGCTCACCATGGCTCAGGGCAAGGGACGTTTCGTCATGATGGACGACTCTATGTGGGGTATGATTCTCGGCAAGAGCGGAAAGATTCCTGGAACCATCGCTCCCGAACTGGTCGAACTGGCTGCCAAGCAGGGACGCGAGTTCACCGATGCCGACCCGCACACTCTTATCCCCAATGCACTCGACGACTTCCGCAAGGAGATGGACGAGAACGGATGGGACTATGGTCAGGACGACGAAGAGCTCTACGAGCTCGCCATGCACCCCGAGCAGTATCGTAACTACAAGAGCGGACAGGCAAAGAAGAACTTCCTGGCCGACCTGCAGAAAGCCAAGGATGCCAAACTGGGCACCAAGCTCTCTCCCGAGCAGCTCAGCGCATTCAAGCATGCCAAGGCCGATGCCATCGTGGCTCCTGTCAAGGGTCAGCTCTACTGGGAGTTCAACGGCGAGGGCGAGTGCGCTCCTACCACCGAGCCTTACATCGGCAAGGAATACAACGAGGGCGACCAGTTCTGCTACATTCAGGCTCCTTGGGGCGAGATCGTTGCCGTTCCCGCAGCTCTCGGTGGCAAGTTGGTAGAAATCAATGTCAAGCAAGGCGCAAAGGTCAACAAGGGCGAGGTCATTGCCTACATCGAGCGTCCCCATCAGGAATGATTGACTATCAGCAAATCATAGACACCTATTACAAGGAGGATAACGAGCTACGCCACATCCTCCTTGTTCACAGCCAATCTGTAGCGCGCAAGGCGCTACAGATTGTTTCTTTGCATCCCGAATTACAGCTCGATGCCCGTTTCGTAGAAGAAGCTGCCATGCTCCACGACATCGGTGTGCGCTGGTGCAACGCCCCAGGCATACAGTGTTTTGGCACCGAGCCCTATATCTGTCATGGGCGTATCGGGGCAGAGTTGTTGCGCAAACAGGGGCTGGAGCGCCACGCCCGAGTGTGCGAGCGCCATACGGGTGCCGGTCTGTCCTTGCAAGAGATTGTCAGTCAGCAGCTTCCCCTACCCCATCAGGATTTCCTGCCCGAGACGTTAGAGGAACAGGTCATCTGCTATGCCGACAAGTTCTTCTCCAAGACCCGCCTCGACCGTGAGAAGACCGTCGAGCAAGCCCTCGACAGCCTCGCCAAGTTTGGTGAGGAAGGCCTCGTCCGCTTCCGCCATTGGGCCGAAATGTTCGAATAACAATGATAACGTTTAGAGAATTGATAATTGACGATTTGTCTGACTGGATGTGAACAATAACGTTAGCGGGACGTTAACAAAGTCCTTGGATCCCTAAAAAGTCCGTATAAATTATAATGATCCAGTTTTTTTAAGTTATTCTATTATCTACGAAAGTGCAAGCCTTTTTATGTATGTAAAGATAATCATTCCATCTCAATAACTCTTGAGAGAAAGAGTAATTTAACCAGATTTAACCATATCTTCATTTTAACTAAGGAAATCAATTCTACACTGATTTATGTTTTATCCATGATGGATCCTTCATAGAATAAACGTCATAAAACTCCAGGCCAAACCACTCAAAAAACCATTTTTCCGGAGAAACAATGACGGTATCATTCAACAATTCTTTCTATTTTTCAGTTGCTTTCATGATCCCCCAACAAAGCACTTCAAGAGTCTCATCTTCAAATTCCTTATCAATGATGGCTTGTTCGCATCCATCCAGAAGTTCATTGTCATTCATGCCAGATATATCATATTCATCATATACTTCGGGATCATACTCATTGGTAATATAAGGCATTAAATATACAAGCGCTTCTTCTCTTGCGATTTCAGATAAAGGAAGATCCTGCCAGGCCAACCTTTCTTGCCAGGCTTCACCTGCGCGATATACAATCGTCCTATAGCCAAGGCTATATCCGCACATATTGATATATGCCCTTGTCAGCAGGAGCAGAGCATCCATCACATCATGATGCTCTCCTCGTTTTGCATATTCATCTATTCCCATAAATACCATTCCGTTTGATTGGCACTATCATTCGTTTGCAGACATCATCTAATAAATACCGTTTTCAACCATTTCCTCGTAAAGTTCTGGAGCCTTCTCAGCCAAATAATTCACGCAGAACTGCTCCATATCGTCCGACAGATTGTACTTTCGGAGCATGTAGTCACCGACGACCCTTTCCCCCGAAAAGTCGTAGCCATATTCTTTGCAACAGATATAGAAATAGATGTCACTCTCATCGTCATCATATCGTGTATCAATAGTCAGCCCGGCAGGTGCGATGCCGAATTGCTTGAGCATCGCATTCTTAAAGTCCTTTGAGAAAAACAACTCATCGAGCTGGGTGTCATACTTTACTTTCAAATCAAAATTGCCCATAATAATATTGATGTTTTTAACGTTACAAATATAATCATTTTATCTGAGGAAACCTATTCTACGCTGATTTTTCTTCATCAGTTGTTCATCGCTACTCAGATTCGAAAGCAGTGGCAGGATGTCTTTCTGACTTCCGTGCAGGATGCAGTCCACCGTATAGCGCCGCGCTACATTCTCTATCTGTCCGCCACTAAAGTCATATTGCGAGGCTATCGCCTGGGCATCAGCCTCTGTCAGTTCCGGGATCATGCTCTTCCAAATATGAATCCGCACACTGGCATCGGGTTTTACGAATTTCAGCTTATAGAGAAATCGGCGCTCAAACGCCGGATCGAGGTTCTCTTCAAGGTTCGTGGTAGCAATCATAATACCATCGAGCGTCTCCATCTCCTGCAGAATGATGTTCTGGATGGTATTCTCCATCTTGTCCACTGCACTGCTGGCCCCACTCTTACGTGTCCCGATGATGGCATCAGCCTCATTGAAAAGGAGGATAGGCGCCACCGAGGCTTTATCCACCAAGGCGCGATACTGGTCGAAGAGCGCCTTGATATTCTTTTCCGACTCACCCACCCATTTACTTTTTATCTGCGGTACATCCACCACCATGATAGAGCGGCCTGTCTGGCGTGCCAACTGATACACCGTCTCGGTCTTGCCCGTACCCGGTCCGCCATAGAACAGGCAAGCAAAACCCTGACGGAACCCACGCTGTTGCATACGCTGCTTTATCAGCTTATACTGATCCTGCTGAAAGAAACCTTTTAGTTCATCCACCTGCCGTTCTACCTGCTCGGTATAGTAAAGCACTTTGGGGGTAATCATTCCGGCGTCTATCACACCACTGAGTTTCTCTTCGCCTGCTGGCATGTGCAACTCGCACAGCAAGTTTTTCTTCGCTTCATCAGTCAGCTTGAATCTCGAGTTGTTCACAATACCATTTTCACAATAGGGTTCGATCAACTTCCTCTCTATCAGCACATGTGAGCCACTCCTTAGTTCTCCCCTTAAGCGGGTGAAATCACTCATGGTTTCACAAATATCCTCCAACTGATTCGGCCGTATGTCATCATCATCCTTATTTACTTGCAAGTGGCAGAAATAAACCAACATCAGTTCGTTTCTCTTGTTCAGCTTCAGCGCTCTGAGGCGTTTCACAAACTCTATCTGCGGATTATCGTCAAACAAGGCATTCAAGTCATCGGAAAGCAGACTGGGGAGGACGGCATCATCGCTTAGATCATCAAACCACTTACGCATCACCTCAAAGAGTTCCGCACAGTCGAGATCTTTCAGTTTAGGCATTTCGTACACCTTGTTATGCCTCAGGGCCTTCAGCACATCCGTAGAGATGTCGAATGTGTCTTGTTCTTTTGCATCTCTATAGCGCAACAGTTGGCGACGTACCAACGCCGTCAGGTCATCGGTGATATTGAAAATGCTGATACGGCTCATGTCCAAATGATTCGCATAATCATAATAGTCGATATGGCGTGGTCCCTTCTCCATACTTATACAAAAAAGCACAGCCTGTTGGGGAGTGATACCAAAGCTATCTGCGAGAAATCTGATTTCCTTACCGGCTTTCTTCATGAAAGCCGCACTGAGTTTCGATCCTTCCGACAGTTCCACTACCCGCTCGATGGCACCGAGCAACGTCATCTCTTTGTGCTTGTTTTTCGTTGTTGTTGTACTCATTTCTTTCTACGTTTATAATAACGTTATTACAAATAGTAAACAAAAGACGAAATTTCAAAATCCGACCGACAATTTAACAAACATTAGCACATAAGAGGCCTTCCAAAATCAGCATTGACGACTAAATGCTATACAGATTCTACCACAATACCATACTGGGCAGCCTTATCTTTCAATCGAGTGAAGTCATCTTTACGCCACATCTTTACACTTCTCACTTTTCCATCCACATGGGGCAATACATGGTCTTCATCCGAATAGAAATCCCAATCATTGCTTTTTGGAAGGATTTTATGACCAAAATACTTACTTCTTTCAATGTCGACTATTACGTCTTGGCTGAAATCGTAGAACAGATATTTCAGAAATCGGTTATGGTAATAGTTGTTCAGCTCACTGCCAAAAGCCTTTCTGAGGTCATCGACGGTAAGGTTCTGACCCGGGTTCTTCTTTTGTTGCAAAAGGCAATAGGCTTTGAATATCAGGAACGAAGCCTCACCCTTCGACACAGCTTTTCCATCTTTGTTCAACCACGGTTCTCCTTGTTTCGTAGCAACCAGATAACGCGTATTGTCGCGGTTATTCACCTTTACTATCTTGTTGACTTTCTTCAGTTTCTGTTCGTCATCCATGAACTGACTGTAGAGCACCATCTTAAAGAGATTCTCGTTAGCGTTCCAGAACTGTTCCAGCAACGCTCTGTCATCATCGACATCCATTTCCAGACCGAGTAGCGAAGCTCCTGCTTCTGGATAGACTGCGCACAGGGCAGACTTGAAAACATCCGTATCGTACAACGACCTTAGTTGATCGCGCTCTGTGTCGGCAATACCTAAAATGGAATAGTCCTTTTGTTCTTTCTCATCGTTTGTTGAAGGACAACTGAGGTTACGGATATATCCGTCTATCAAGACATTGGAATCGCTATATTTGGTTTGAACGGCTGCCATGATAGCACATGGCTGCAACACATGGTCGAGCATGTCCTGATAATAGAGGTGGATAAACGATGTAGAGACGGGTTCTGCTGCCCCCGACGGAGTAAGATAGACCTCTAGTGGCTGACAGAAATCGTCGTTGTACACATACTTCTTGATAATCTCTACTGCACGATGGTATCTCACCGTCTGGGCCTTTTCTACACTCTCGGTATTCCCTTCTTTGCTGTATATCTTATTCTCTATCACCAAAGGGAGTGTCCACTCCTGTTTATTATCGTCGTCATCAGTAAAGGAAATACGTAAAAGCATCCAGATATCAAAACGGTTTTGTCCGTCTTGTTTGAAAGTACCCTTCTTATTAGTCTTCTTCACCAGATGTTCCAAGTCAGGTATTACCATGTCCTTGGCAAGTCCAATAATCGATTGCTCGGTTTTAATGTCCTCAACCGTTAATTGGTAATTGCCAGCTATTAGGTGCCTCCGCACTATGTCATCATAGCGTTTATATTCATCATTGCCTTTCGTAGCCACAAGAGCCAAGAATTTTCTGAGCGGGATCTCGTTTAACGGATGTGATGCCTCCGGATTCAGCAACCAGGCCCAAAAGGCGGTATGGCGATTCTCGCTACGTTCCACCCGCAGTACATTAAAAACTGTGCTCTGCCCATAATAAGCATTCAACTGCTGATAGACAGGTGTCTTGCAGAAAGCTAAAATCTTTTCCTGTATTGTCATCATGTTATTATTCTTTTCTGTTATATTATATTCTTTGTAGACAAATTGTTTTTAAATTGTCCTACTTATAAGCATTCCTCGATAGTGATAAACTTATCGAAACCATTCTTTTCTATATGCCCGACTAGACGATCAAAGTCGTCCTTTCGCCACCACTTTACGCACATAGCTTTCTCCTTCCCATTATCAATATCCAACAAGCAATCGTCTTTCAGGAAGAAGTCCCATTTGGCTAAAGACTGAACACCCTTGCGCTTATCAGCTGTGAAAGACAATGCAATATCTCCATTTTCATTACAACAACTTTCTTCATACTTATAAAACAAATCGTTATAGTAATTTTCAAAATAGTATGCATTAATCTCTTTACATGGGAATGCACTCTGCAACTCTTCGAGGGTCGTTGTTGGCCGATGAGTTAGATATGCCTTGAAGATGGCACATGCTGCCATCGACTTAGAAAGGCGCTTGTTTGGGAATATCTCTTTATGATTCGCATCATACACCTTAAATTTCGACGTGTCGCGGTTACTTCCTTTAAAGAGTTTGCCCAGTTCTTTCTTTTTATCTGTAAAATGCTGGTATATAACAGACTTGAATATATCATCGCTGCCATTCCATACCTCATTGAGCAATTTTGAACTGTCTTCACCAAAACTGTCATCGATAAGTTTATACACGTCTTTACCAAGAATGCCTTTTACAATATTTCCTGGGTAAACAGCAACCAGGGCCTGATTGAACAACTGCTGGTGTTCTTCGTAGAGACTATTTGTAAGTTTGCGCTCATAATTGCTAATGGCCAAAATAGAGAAACCGCGAGTGGCACCACCAGCAGGTCGTCCAAGATTACGGATAAATGCATTAAGGTTTGTTTTGTCATCAGGACTCATAGACATCATGGCAACAGGTTCCAGCACATATGTCAACAATTGTTGATAGGTGATGCAGGTGAACTGGTCACATGAAGCTATTGTTGCCGTATCTGGCGTTAGCAGCACTCCGATAGGAGAATAATCACTTCCTTTTGCAGCGCAATAGTCAATCATGGCATTATAGTACCTTTTTGTCTGTTCTACTCCTTCCCTCGCATAAATCTTGTTTTCTATAACTATAGGGAATGCATGGTATTGCGGTTCACCATCTACCTCGTAAGAAAAACCAGCCACCATCCAAAGATCTATACGATCTTTCTTGTTCTTTGACGAGTTTTTTATGTTTCCAATATATTTCTCGGTTTCAACAGATTCGAGCAACTCCAAATGGTATGTTCCCGCCATCACCTTGTCAAATAGTTCCTCCTTGAATATCTGTCGTCCCCACTTCTGAGTAGCAATAAGACGAAGAAAAAGACGAAGTGGCTTATCGCCCAAACCGTGACTCGAATTGGTTGAGAACAACCAACGTAGAAAAGAACTATGCCTATTTTCACTCCTTTCAACACCCATTACGTTGAAAATTGTCGTATCGTCATAATATGACCTCAAGCTCTGAAACGCCTCACTGTTCAGCAATGACAGAACTTCATCTACTATAAGATTACAATCTTTTATATCATTCATTTTTCGTTATAACGAATTACTATTAATTAATCGCAAATATAATACTTATAATGATAACTTCCAAATAAATATTTGGTCCAAATTGATCCTTTTTGGTAACAGAATACGGGCTTTTTCCATCTCCTGTCGCATATTCGTCCCGTGTTATCATGCATTGAGCCTATACACCATCTGCTTTTTAAGTGCACATCTGTCTGTCAGGCGGCAAGAGCCATAGGCTCCTGCCGTTTGGTGAGATGAAAGTGCTTGGTCATTTTGTTGATAAGAGAGTTGGTTGCGACGTCAGAGAGATCGAAGATGGTAAGGGCATAAACCTCACTGTTAATCGACGATGTGAAGAACACTCTTTTGTTACGGAGGTACTTTTGGATTTTTGTGAAGCTGTTCTTTGAACTGGTGCGAATTGTTGTTGTCATAATCATTCTATTTTTGAGGTTTGCAAATATAATATAGTACCTAAAATCCGCAGATATTTT
>DEJV01000062.1:3752-4927 GCA_002353525.1 Prevotella sp. UBA2739 | reverse complement strand
TCCATCGGCTTTACTTCCAACTTCACGATTTATGACCAGACAGACTCTCGTTCGCTTGTAAAAAACATTATCAGGGAGATGCAGTTGGATGACAAGGTGTATAAGCCTGCCTCCGTTGCCGACCGTATCTCAATGGCCAAGAACCATCTGCTGCTTCCTCAGCAGTATGCCAACAGTTCATGGGCCGCTGACGATGCCCAGCATAAGCGTCCGTCGGTTGCTAATATATATAATAGGTATATGGAGCGCTGTCGTCAGGCCAATGCGATGGACTTTGACGATTTGCTTGTTCATACCTTTGTGCTGTTGCGCGACCATGAAGAGGTGAGGAAGAAGTATATCGACCGCTTCCGCTATGTGCTTGTAGATGAGTATCAGGATACAAACTATGCCCAACAGGAGATTGTGCTCCTGCTGACCCGTGACCATGGCCGGGTATGCGTGGTCGGTGACGATGCGCAGAGTATCTACAGTTTCCGCGGGGCCAACATCGACAATATCCTGAATTTCCAGAAAATGTATGCCGGAGCACGGTTGTTTAAGTTAGAGCAGAACTATCGCTCGACCCAGCTCATTGTGGAGGCAGCCAATAGTCTGATCCGGAAGAACGAACGGCAGATACAGAAAGATGTATTCAGCAAGAACGAGACTGGTGAGCGACTCACGCTGAAACCGGCCTATAGTGACAAGGAGGAGGCGATGATCGTCTGCAAGGATATCAAGCGCATCCGTCGGCAGGAGCAGTGCGAGTATTCCGACTTTGCCATCCTCTATCGCACCAATGCCCAAAGTCGTTCGTTCGAGGAGCAAATGCGAAAGGACAATATCCCCTACAGGATTTACGGGGGTCTGAGCTTCTATCAGCGAAAGGAGATAAAGGATGTGATAGCCTACTTCCGAGTGGTGACCAATCCTGATGATGAGGAGGCTCTGCGGCGTATCATCAATTATCCTGCCCGTGGTATCGGCGATACTACGGTTGGTAAGATTGTTGACACGGCCAATGTGCACGGCGTAAGCCTGTGGAAAGTTATCCAGCAGCCTATAGTCTTTGGATTGAGCCTGTCGAAGGGAACGCTGTCCAAGTTAGATGCTTTCAGGACTATGGTGGAAGGATGGGCGGCACGCCTGAATCAGGAGGATGCCTACGAGCTCGGGCACAGTATCGTGATGGA
>DEJV01000062.1:0-3722 GCA_002353525.1 Prevotella sp. UBA2739 | reverse complement strand
CGCCAGGAGAACTTGGAGGAGTTTCTCGGTGGCATGCAGGATTTTGTAGAGAGTCGCAAGGAGGAAGACCGTGAGCGGGAGACAGGTTTGGGCGACTTCTTGCAGGAGGTAGCCCTGCTTACCGATTTGGATAGCGACGGCGATGCAGAGCTGCCTAAGGTGACGCTCATGACCATACACTCAGCCAAAGGACTTGAGTTCCCGACGGTGTTTGTTGTCGGCTTGGAAGAGAATATCTTTCCTTCGCCCATGTGTGTCAACAGCATGCGCGAACTGGAGGAAGAGCGCAGGCTGCTATATGTCGCCATTACGCGGGCTGAGAAACATTGCATTTTGACTTGTGCACAGAATCGGTTCCGCTATGGCAGGATGGAGTTTGACACCCCGTCGCGCTTTATCAAGGACTTTGATCCCAGTCTGCTTAAGATTGAGGGTGGGGGTAATATACCGGGTATGCCCAGCCAGTCGACATTCAGTCGGCCAAGTTTCAGTAGCCGTCCTGTGTCACGCATGCAGAATCCACGTCCTGTAGCCACTCAGTTTGTGGCTGACCCCAAACCTCGTCTCATGCCTGTGCGTCAAGAGACTCCTCGTCCTCAGTCTGCCATTGGCGATATTGGACTGAAGGAAGGGAATGTCATTGAGCATCAGCGCTTTGGCGTGGGTACAGTTGTCAAGGTGGAAGGTGCGGGCGAGAATACCAAGGCGACTGTGGCTTTCAAGAATGCAGGCACCAAACAGCTGTTGCTGAAGTTTGCACGCTATACGATTGTTGGATAAGCAACGTACGTAAGAGGACTCGTGAATTTAAAGGGCATCATCTTCCGGTCGGTCTGGAAGATGATGCTTTATTTTGGGCAGGTGTTTTTTCTTTCGAAGATAGGCAGCCTTGCGAGCCTCGTATTCTTCAAAGTGCTTCTCCAAGAAATTGTCAGCCATTCCTGTTCTTGTTGTAGACGATACTGATTTGAACGGGTTCGTGTTGATTCTGACTGCCTCCTACCAGCCGGACACTCGTCACTTTCAACTCGTTGTTCACGCTGGCCACCGACGTAGTCGAGGAAGTGGTGGAAGCGGATGTCATAGTCACCTGAACGGGGATGAGCACCAGTTTGTTCCAATTCTCCGTTTTGTTGCGGTTGGCATACATGTGGTTAATAAGTCCGGAGATGTTGTTGAATGTGTACGAGTTTTTCGCCTGACTATACGTAGCAAGATAGGAAGTGGAGTTGTTGGGCAGTTTGCGCTCCTCGAAGAAGGAGTAAAGGCTGTCGCGCACTATCAGCAGGAGGTTGCTGGGCTCTTTTAGCAATATATCGCTCAAGTCACTGCTGTCGTTCATGCGTCGGAATACAATCTTGGCAGAAGTGATGGTATCGCTCTCATGTCCGCGCTTGATGTCGTCGATGGGCAGTGTCACTTCCGTGAAGATTCCGTCGGGAGCCTTCAGGTAGGTGTACAACTCATTAGATGCCAGACGCTCGATGTTCTCGCGGTCACTGGTGAAGTGGTTGGTTTGCAATACCTCTTCTGTACCGGTGAAGGTCGTCTCTTCGGCAATGACTACGGTATCTTTCTTGTATCTGTAGTCGATGAGCAACTGGGTCTTGGCAACTTCAGCCATCATGCCCAAGCCGTCGGTAGTCTTGAAATAGAAGCCTGGACAGACTTTCTGGGTGAAAGTCAGCGAATTCTTGAAGTATTCAGGATGCTGGTAATACATGCGCATCAGGTAGGTGCCGTAGTTGTTGTAGGTGTTGCCGGCTTTGTCGGTATACGGATCATTCAGTGGGATGGTGATAGATTCGTAGTAGAGCCCCTTACGGCGAAGGTTACGTATGCTGTCACTCTGGTTCAGGTCGGAGATGGAATACACTTTTTTCCTGTGGATACCGTCCTTGCGCAGATAACCTTCCTTTTCGGGGTCGAAGTTGGTGTAGTACATCTTGTTGTCCTTCACGGGCTTATCCAACTCGGTGATAGCCATCTTCATGGCGGCCAGGGAGTCGCCCATGTAGCTCTCAACGATGATGTTGATAAAGCACGAGTCTGCGATGGGTTCTTTATTGGCGTTGCGAGAAACGACGGAATCTTTCGGTACAAAGTGATCTACATCCTCCAATATGCTGAATTGCGTCATATAGTCGCCAGAGATGTAGGAACCGGTCTCCGGGTCCTTGATGCGTCCCAGATAGCTGTATGAACTGCGTGAGAGGATAGAGTCGGCAACAATCGATCGCGTGGATATTTTAAAGGTGTCCGACGTGATGATGAACTGGTCTATGTTGCTCGTCAGCGAGTTTCCTAATGTGGTAGTGTCTTCACTACATGAAGAGATTGCAATAGTGATGATTGCAATCCCTGCCATTATAAGTTTTTTTATCATATTTCCATTAAATCTTTTCGTAAAACGCCTCGTAGGCATCGGAAAAGTCCTCACCGGGATAAGCCAGGGTAGGTATCTTGTTATCCTTTGCGTATTTGAGCAGATCTTTATTCACGTTCTTATGTGCGGCAATGACTCCGTCGCTATAGTCGATAGCCAGCTTGCCAAGCTCTTCAAAATCGAAGTTGTCGTTGTATTTTTTGAGCAGCTCGGCCTTGGCTTCACGGAACTCGACGCACTTCTTGAAGTTGGTGCCGAGGTCTGACTTCAGATTGTTGGTGAAGAGAGAGGTCACGACTTTTGTGTTTGCAAACGATGGCTCTTCGTGATAAGCGGTCTTGATATACAGCGGAACCACTGCTCCCATCCAGCCTTGTATGTGGATGATGTCGGGCACCCAGCGCAGCTTCTTCACTGTTTCCAATACGCCGCGTGCAAAAAATATGGCACGCTCGCCATTGTCAGGATAGTCCTCGCCTTTCTCGTCTTGTGCCATCTGGCGCTTCGAGAAATAGTCATCGTTATCAATGAAATATACCTGGATACGTGTCTGAGCGATAGTAGCCACTTTGATAATCAGCGGGTGGTCTGTGTCGTCAATGATAAGGTTCATACCCGAGAGGCGTATGACTTCATGCAGCTGGCCGCGACGTTCGTTGATATTTCCCCATTTGGGCATAAATGTACGAATCTCGTGACCGTTGTCTTGCATCGCCTGAGGGAGGGCCTTACCCATAAGGGAAAGGTCGCTGTCGGGTACATAGGGTACAATCTCTTGGTTAATGAACAATATCTTCTTTGCCATACACGTGTAGTTTAAACCATGTGCAAAGGTACGAAAAAAAATTCACAAAACCGCTAAAACGTGCATATTTAAGGATTTTTAGCCTCCTTTTTGGCATATTTTTACGATATTTTTTCCTTATTTGATAAAAATGTTGTTATTTTGCAGCCGATTTCAGAGATAAGCATTGAAAGAGATGAAAGTATTCAATAAAATAGTTGATCTTCAGAACCAGTTGTTCGAGGATCGGAAAAGTGGAAAGGAAATAGGTCTCGTGCCAACTATGGGCGCACTGCATGAAGGTCATGCCTCGCTGGTGCGCCGCAGTGTGAAAGAAAACGCAGTCACGGTTGTTTCCGTGTTTGTCAATCCCACCCAGTTTAATGATAAGAACGACCTCAAGAACTATCCGAGGACGCTCGATGCCGACTGCCGTCTGCTCGAATCGTGTGGTGCCGACTATGTGCTGGCTCCCTCTGTAGAGGAGATGTATCCTACGCCCGACACCCGTCAGTTCGAATATCCTCCTGTTTCTACGGTGATGGAGGGTGC
>DEJV01000047.1:2854-3129 GCA_002353525.1 Prevotella sp. UBA2739 | reverse complement strand
TCGCGTACAATCTGACCTTTGGCTATGCCTCCGATGGCAGGATTACACGACATCTGTGCAATCTTGTTCATGTCCATCGTCACCAGACAAGTCTTTGCGCCCATATTGGCAGCTGCACATGCTGCCTCACATCCGGCATGTCCGCCTCCAATCACCAGTACGTCGTAATTTAAAATCATCCTAAGTATTTGGTTTTCAGGTGTTTATTTCTTGAGTGCCAGATTGTAGTTGTAGTAGTCGGTGTTGCCCGTTACATCTTTGATGAATCTGACGAA
>DEJV01000047.1:0-2793 GCA_002353525.1 Prevotella sp. UBA2739 | reverse complement strand
TCCAGCTCAAAGAACTGTCCTTTCCATATAAAACTCTTGCGGACTTTGTGGATCGTCTGGCGATAAGGGTCGGCCTGCTGGAGCAGACTCTCATAGAGAGCGTTGCTCACCTGTCGTTCGGTTACAATCTCTTCCGAACCCGAAACCTTCTTCTTGTTGGTGTGCACATTTACATATTTACCATCCCATCCACGGCGGCGGAGTCGCACTTCGCTACCAGGTTCGGCCACCAAATAGGTTTGTGTGATGTCGCTCTCAATCACGTCAGGCATCTCGCCGATGACCTCCACGATATATTTCCGTTCCTCCTCGATGGGGCGGGGAAGGCCGAGCACGTCGCAAATCTCCTTCAGAACGCGGTTCAGCTTGCGGTCGAAGTCCACGTTGTTGTTGATCACGCGCAGGTGGGGATGGCCAGTCCATGCTTCGATTACTTTCTTATCGAGCATGCGTGCAATCTTCAGTCCTTCCTCATCTGCACTTTCATTACGAGACGCATTATTAGAGGTTGTATAGAATTGTTCTGCACCGTCGGCAGCACTCACCAAGTGGAGCACGGCGTCGTAGCGGGCGCGGAGTTCCGGCGTGCTGGTTCCTACGGCTTGGGTAATGTCTTCCCATACCTCGGGTTGCATATAGGCAGATATATCCATCGTGCCGCGATCGCAGACGATGACGGCCGGTGACTTACATGCCTGAGCCATTTTCATGAACTTGTCTTCCAGCGCCAGCTGTATTTCCAGCGTGGCTTTCTCGCCTTCGTAGAAGAAGTCGCTGTTGTCAGTCAGGTAGTTCATGCCCGCTTGCGTGAACATGGTGGGTACTTCGGGAATGGTGAACACCTTGTATCTCAGTCCCGAAAAATGCTCAATCACACGTACCAATGCCGTCGTTTTACCGGCACAGGGACCTCCCGTGAGAACGATTCTTTTGATATCCTTCATATTTTGATTTTGTATAATCCGCCTGATTGTGTCCGCAAAGGTATAGATTTTTTTGATTTTTTTCTTCATTTTCATGCGATTTTTAGTGTAAAATGTTTGATTTCTCATTAAAATATGGTATATTTGCAGCCTAAAACAGTACGATAAATACCTATTTCAAGGTATTGTACTAAACGGATAAGACTTTAGAGTCAACTATTCCATCACCTGATAATTAATAAATTCTAACAAATAAACAATTAAAAATCAACGATTTATGTGGTTAATCAATTCACCGATTGGTAGAAAAGTGGTAATGTCGCTCACCGGCATCTGCCTCATTCTCTTCCTCACGTTCCATGCATGCATGAACGTGGTAGCCCTTTTCTCAGGAAAGGCCTACAACATGATTTGTGAACTGCTGGGTGCCAACTGGTATGCCGTTGTGGCTACCATGGGATTGGCATTCCTGGCGCTGTGTCACATTTTCTTCGCATTCTGGCTGACAGCTCAGAACCGCAAGGCTCGCGGCAGCGAGCGCTATGCTGTTACCGAGCGCCGCCCGGAAGTTTCATGGGCTTCTCAGAACATGCTGGTGCTCGGCATCATCATTCTGCTGGGTCTGCTGCTCCACCTGTTCAACTTCTGGTACAACATGATGTTTGCCGAGTTGGTGGGTATGGAAGGTCTGGCTCACGGACCTGCCGACGGTTTTGCCTGGATCAAGGAAACCTTCTCTCAGCCCGTTTACGTGGTGCTCTATGTCATCTGGATCGTGGCTATCTGGTTCCATCTCTCTCACGGTTTCTGGAGTGCCATGCAGACGCTCGGCGTGAACGGCAAGATCTGGTTCAACCGCTGGAAGCTCATCGGTCTGATCTACGTGACCATCCTGATGGCTCTGTTCCTCATTGTGGTGCTGGCATTTGCTTTCGGCCTGGCTCCCTCGCTTTGCTGCGATGGCGGTTCATGTTGTGAAGCCGCTGCCGCCTGTTGCTAAATTAGTTCTTTAACTTTTAAATTCTGGAAATATGGCTAAAGTATTAGATTCAAAAATACCTGCAGGACCAGTAGCTGAGAAATGGAAGGAATACAAGGCTCATCAGCGTCTGGTGAATCCAAAGAATAAACTGAAACTCGACGTCATCGTGGTGGGAACCGGTCTGGCCGGTGCCTCTGCTGCTGCTTCGCTCGCCGAAATGGGTTTCAACGTGCTGAACTTCTGCATTCAGGACTCTCCCCGTCGTGCACACTCTATCGCTGCCCAGGGGGGTATCAATGCCGCCAAGTGTTATCAGAACGACGGTGACTCCGTGTATCGTCTGTTCTATGACACCGTGAAGGGTGGTGACTATCGTGCCCGTGAAGCCAACGTGTATCGTTTGGCTGAAGTGTCAAACAATATCATCGACCAGTGTGTGGCTCAGGGTGTTCCCTTTGCCCGTGAATATGGCGGTATGCTTGCCAACCGTTCGTTCGGTGGTGCCCAGGTGAGCCGCACGTTCTATGCCAAGGGTCAGACCGGCCAGCAGCTTCTGCTCGGTGCTTACTCTTCGCTGATGTGCCAGGTGAATGCCGGCAAGGTGAAACTCTACACCCGCTACGAGATGGAAGACGTGGTCATCGTCGATGGACGTGCCCGCGGTATCATTGCCAAGAACCTCGTCACCGGTAAGCTGGAGCGTTTCTCTGCAAACGCCGTGGTAATCGGTACCGGTGGTTATGGCAACACCTACTTCCTCTCTACTAACGCCATGGGCTGCAACTGTACGGCTGCCGTTCAGTGCTACCGCAAGGGCGCTTATTTTGCCAATCCTTCTTATGTACAGATTCACCCCACCTGTATCCCCGTTCACGGCGACAAGCAGTC
>DEJV01000038.1:7188-35121 GCA_002353525.1 Prevotella sp. UBA2739 | reverse complement strand
ATTTGTCGAAGACCCACGAGGAATGCAGTAATTTATTGAATTGATAATTGATAATTGATTGGAGTTTCGGAAGTAACAGAATCTCAGGGCAGTAGCGCCCCGAAGGGGCAATGAGCATCTAGCCCAGGGTAACACCCTGGGTGTTGAGCGGAAAAGAAAACGCCTTGTAAAGGCAAAAGCCCTCTCCTACCGTTGGGCTTTTGCCCTTACAGGGCGAGAGAAGACGCCTAGTTTACCCAGGGTGTTGCCCTGGGCTGTGGGCTCATTGGCCTTTCAGGCCGTTCTTTGTGACTCCCGAAACTTCAATCAATTATTTTGAAAACTATTCGCTCGGTCGGATTTGTAAATCTGACCGAGCGAATGTGACACCCCCCGTTCAGAAATTCAGAATTCAGAAATTCAGAATTTAGCATTATTTTATCTCTACATTGTTGCAATAAGTTATTTTATTTATATATAAATATTATAATATTTATATATAAATAATATATGTATGA
The DNA here is from genome assembly GCA_002353525.1 of Prevotella sp. UBA2739. Taxonomy (GTDB): domain Bacteria; phylum Bacteroidota; class Bacteroidia; order Bacteroidales; family Bacteroidaceae; genus Prevotella. The sequence continues at coordinate 34,624 of DEJV01000038.1, read as the reverse complement.
AACAAATATCCTGAAATTGAAAATTCTATTTTCTGAATTTCTGAATTCTGAATTTCTGAATTTCTAAGCGGGAAATGCAAAAAATGCAGCCATTTCTGACTGCATTTAAGATATATTTGGATCAACTTCTATGTTATTGCTTTATCTGATGTTCAGATACTTATGCGTTTGTAGCGAGAGATGCCACTGAGGGTGCTTCTGAATATAGGCCACGCACTGCTGGATGACCAGCTGGTTGCGGTCGTTGTCGCCCGTATCGCATGGCTGCAGACAGAGATAGGCTTTGGTGCCTACCTTGCTATAGGGCTTGGGGTCGTGGATGCCATCAAACACTACCTTCATCTCGTCCACCTTGTCGGTCACAAGTTTGTAGGCTACGAGTTTCTGGTCTTTGTTCACGAAACAGTTCTTCGGCGAAATGGTCACCCAGTCGATGTTTTTGGGCACGGGGCGGGTGCCGTTGGTCTCCATGGCCACATAGAATCCCTCGCGGTGGAGCTTCTCGACGAGCGCCTCGTCGGCCTGCAGGGTGGGCTCTCCGCCGGTGAGCACCACGAATCCGCAGCCCTTCCACTTGCTGACCCGACGAATTATCTGGTCAGCTGTCATCAGGCGATGCTCACTAAAGTCGGTGTCGCAGAAAGGACAGCGCAGGTTGCAGCCGCTGAAGCGGATGAAGACGGCCGCACGCCCTGTGTGGCGTCCCTCGCCCTGCAGCGAGTAGAATATCTCGTTGATGCGATATTGCTTGTCCATGTTGCTCTTACATTAAATAACGTGCATCGATAGGGAACTGGTCGTCGTAGGCCTGGGCGGTGTTGCCGTTGGACTCCTCTACGATGGCCTTGTAGCACTGGGGGAACTGCTCTACCACCCACGCGGCAATGTTCTCGGCGGTGGGGTTGAAGGGCAGCAACTCGTTGAAATTGCCGTGGTCCAGATAGCCGTGCACCTTCTCCTTGATGCGCTTGAAATCGACCACCATGCCCTCGGCATTCACCTCGCGCGATGCCAAAAACACGGTAATGTTCCAGTTGTGACCATGCATGCGACTGCACTTGCTGGCGTATGGCAACGACAGCTGGTGGCATCCTGCCACCTCCATTTTCTTTGAGATACAGTATATCATCTTCGTTTCCTCCTACGAATTTAAGCCGTAAGAACAAATTCCTTGACAGCCAGATTCGATGAAGCAACGTGATGATGATTCAAGGAAAAAAGCTGCTATCGTAAGGATAGTTAGGGAAAAAATTCTTATCATTTTTTCAGTTATGTTTATTTTCGGGGGCAAAGGTACATAAAAATGAGCAAACAACCAAATTTTAATCGACTCAAGTTTCGGATGTTATACATCATTTTTTCGAGGGTGCGAGGGTACGTGGGTACGTGGGTACGTGGGTGCGAGGGTCGAGGGTACGAGGGTGCGAAGGTGCGAGATTAGTCTCGCTCGCTGAGATCTTTGGAACTGCTGATGACGAAGACAAGTGTATTCTCGTACCTCCGTACCCTCGTACCTTCGTACCTCCGAAACTTCAATTAATTGAGAATGGAGGATGGAGAATGGAGGATGCGTTGGCTTTTTCTGAAAAAAGCATAGCAAACTTTTGGGGGTGTGGATTTTTTTTATTATATTTGCCATTGGTATGGATTAAAAATCTGAAAGATATGAAGAAAGAACATTTATCAAGTATATGGAACCGCCCGTTGCGGGGGGTGTTGCGACCACTCGTGGTGCTCGTGATGATGGTGCTGGCGCCTGTGGCCCATGCACAGAGTCTGCAACAGTTATGGACGGACGTGGAGAACGCCCGGAAGGCCGACAAACCCCGCACAGAGATAGAATGTCTGGAGAAAATCGTCAGCAAGGCACAGAAAGAGAAAGCCTACGGGCACCTGATGAAGGCCGAGCTGCTGATCATCCAGGCAAAGTGTGCCATTGCGCCCGACTCGTTGAAACCTGCCTTCAAGCGGTTGCTCGATAAGGCTGACGCGCAGCGCAAGCCCGTGCTGAAGGCTGTCTATCAGGCTGTGGTGGGCAAGGCCATCGCCAACAACAGGGAGTTGAGCCAGATGGCACCACACGCGTCGTCTTACTACTACAAGCAGGCCCTGGCCGACCCGCTGCTGCTCAGTAAGACCAAGGCATCGGCCTATGAGCCGCTCGTGAAGCAGCGTGACTTTGGCGACATCTACGGTCACGACCTGCTGAGCCTGATTGCCCACGAGGCCCACATGCCCGAGGTGATGAGCCGTTGCTACAACGCGCAGCCCAAGCGCCGCAAGGCTGCCATGATGGCTGCCGTAGAGGTGATCAGGGAAAACCGCTATTCCTATTATTATAAGGAATATGCCAACCACCCGCTGCTGCACCAGCTCGACTCGATTATCAGCCGGTATGGCGATCTGACGGAGTGTGGCGAGGCTGCCCTGCTGAAGTACGAGATTATGGATCGTGTGAAGGATGTGACCGACGCGCAGCGATATGAGTGGCTGAAGAGCAGCGTGGACCGTTGGGGTAACTATGCACGATGCGATAAGTTGCGCAATGAGCTCGACCAGATGGAGTGCCCGCGGCTGAAGGTGGTGCAGGGCTATGAGTATGTGCTGCCTGGCAAGCCCAAGCTGGTGCGCCTGCCCGAGTTGAAGGGCGTGACCCACCTGAAGGTGGAGATCACCCGCATCGACATCGGCAAGGACATTCAGTATTCGCTCACCCCGGGGAAGTACCGCGAAGTGATGCAGCAGTATGCCGTGAAGGGTTCCCACCGCGTGATAGTTGACAAAGCCTATGCGCCCCACCCGTGCTACGAGGTGTTCAGCGACTCGCTCTACGTAGGGGGAATGCCCGCAGGCGTGTATGTCATTGACTACATCACCGACAACGCGCGGCTTGACACCATACACAACTATTTCCACGTCAGCGACATCGCCCTGCTGATGCAACGGCTGCCCCAGCGGAAAGCTCGTCTGGCCGTCGTCCACTCGACCACCGGACAGCCTATGGAGCATGCACACATCGACCTGATGAGGCAGCGTCGCCAGAAGGACAGCCGGCTGACTACGGTGGACTGCGACGCAAAGGGCGAGTACGTGGTGACGCTCACGCCCGAGACGGAGCGTTTCTTCGCCTATACCGACACCGACTGGGGATATCGCGAGCAGGACATGCGTGGGGCATTCAGGTATGACGGGAAGGTGGGCGACACCCACTTCTTCAACATCTTCACCGACCGCAGCATCTACCGGCCGGGACAAACCGTACACATGGGGGCTGTGGGAGTGACCAACAAGGAAGGCATCCACACCCGTGCTACCGAGGGACAGACGGTTGAGATAGAGCTGCGCAACGCACAGGGTAAGGTGATAGAGACACGCTCGGCCGTAACCGATACCTACGGGACGGTGCATGCCGACTTCCAGCTGCCCGACAAAGGCATGAACGGACAATACTCCATCAAGGTGGGCAACAGCAGGCTGTCGTTCAGCGTGGAGGAATACAAGCGGCCAACCTTCTTCGTCGAGATAGAGAAACCCACCGTGAGCTACCAGCATGGCGACACGCTGACGCTGGTGGGCCGTGCTGCCACCTATAGCGGCATGCCCGTGCAGGGCGCCAAGGTTGCATATAAGGTAGTCCGCTCGGAGGCCTTCCGCTGGTGGCGCTTCTTTACGCACAACAACCGCAGCGAGAAACTGCTGGAGGCAACGGCAACAACGGGCAGCGACGGCTCGTTCCGGATGCGCGTACCCGTGGAGCTGCCTTATGTGGGAGTGCGCAACTACTATAACTTCGAGGTGACTGCCGACGTGACCGATGGCAGCGGAGAAACCCGGCAGGGCGAGTGTACGCTGCCCCTGGGACCCAAGCCCCGCATGCTGGAGGTAGACCTGCCCGAGAAGGTGTTGCGCGACAGCCTGAACGAAGTGACATTCACACTGCTGAACGCCATGGGACAACCCGTCGACGGCACCGTGCAGTATACCATCGCCACCCGTGGCACCGATGCGCGCGAGGTACTGACAAGCACCGTAGCCTCCAACCGGCCCGTTGTCTTGAACAACCGCCAGAAACTAGCCTCGGGTGCCTATCTGCTGACCGCCGTCTGCCAGGGCGACACCGTGCGCCACCCCTTCGTGGTGTTCACACTCGGCGACCGACGCCCTGCCACCCAAACCCGCGACTGGTTCTACGTGAGTCACAAGGAGTTTCCGCGTGACGGCAAACCCGTCTACGTGCAGGTGGGCTCGAGCGATGCCGACGTGCATGTGCTCTACACCATCATCAGTGGCCAGAAGGTGCTCGACATGGGACACATCGAGCTGAACAACTCGGTGGAGACCCTGGCACTGCCCTATAAGAACGACTACGGCGAGGGCATCAGCGTGGCACTCTGCTGGATGAAAGACACCACTTTCTATCATCACGAGGCTGTCGTGAGCAGGCCGCTGCCGCAGAAAGAACTGAAAATGGAGTGGACCACCTTCCGCGACAAGCTTACACCAGGACAGAAGGAGACATGGACATTGCGCGTCAGCCACCCCGACGGTCGTCCGGCCAACGCCCAGCTGATGGCTACCCTCTACGACAAGTCGCTCGACCAGATCAAGGCACACCAATGGCAGTTTGACCTCCGCCTGAGGCAGCACACACCCTCGTCGGAATGGGCCATGGGCCATATTTATCATATGTCCGACACAGAGAAGCCATGGCTCAAAGAGCGTGATGTGAAGAAGCTGTTGTTCGACAGTTTCGACGCTGACGCCTTCCGCCTTGACGGTTATGGGCTTGGCATGAGGATTCTTGAGAGCCGGGCAGCTTTCGGCACTCCACTTGCCGTTGACGGGCGCCGGGTGCCGACCGGCGACGATGAGGCTGCTATGTCCTCAGGTGCCAGCGGGGCCGAAGAGACGCCTGCAGCACCCACGGCCGTGACTCCCCGGACCAACCTCAACGAGACCGCTTTCTTCTATCCAGCGCTGACCACCGACGCCACCGGGCGTATTGCCCTGCGCTTCACATTGCCCGAAGCCGTCACCACGTGGCGCTTCATGGGACTTGCCCACGACCGCGACATGCGCATCGGCCTGTTGCAAGGCGAGGCGGTGGCTGCCAAGACGGTGATGGTGCAACCCCATCTGCCACGCTTTATACGGCACAACGACGACGCCATCATCACCACGCGCCTTGTGAACACATCGGCCAACAGCGTGGGAGGACAGACGCTGATAGAGCTTGTAGACCCCGCCACCGACAAGGTGCTCTGGCGGCAGCAACAGCCGTTCTCTGTCGGTCCTGGCACCACTACTACTGTGGCCTACAACCTCTCGGCATTTACCCATAGCGAACAGGCCCGGACGGTTGGCCATCCGCTCATCTGCCGCATCACCGCTCAGGGAAAGGGCTTCAGCGATGGCGAGCAGCACTATCTGCCCCTGCTGCCCGATGTGGAGATGGTGACCAACACACGCGTCATCACCCAGCATGCTGCCGGGCGCGAAGAGATTGATCTAAAGAAACTGTTTGACGAACGAGGGAGTGAGGCTGCGCTCACCATTGAATATACCGAGAACCCCGCATGGATGATGGTGCAAGCCCTGCCTGCCGTGGCCGCCGACCCGTCGGACAATGCCATCTCGCTGGCTGCCACCTACTATGCCAACAGCATTGCCCGTTGGCTGCTCAACGCGTCGCCCACCATCAAGCGCACTCTGCAGCAATGGCACGACAACGCCCAGAAGGGCAATGAGGCTTCGCTCACGTCGGAATTGCAGAAGAACCCTGAGCTGCGCGACATCCTGCTCGAGGAGACACCATGGGTGCTCGATGCCCAAAACGACAGCGAGAACATGAGGCAGCTGGCCGACTACTACGACGACGAACGGCTGAACAGCCAGTTGAACACCATTGCCGGGCGGCTGAGACAGCTGCAACAGGCGGATGGTGGTTTTGCGTGGATGACCGGCATGTCTGCGTCCGACTATGCCACACAGGCTGTTGCCCGTACACTGGCGCGATTGCACTCGCTCGTGGGCAGCAAGGTGCAGTCTGACAATGTGCTCAACAGGGCAATGACCTATCTGGACCACTCGGCTACCGCCGAGATGAGAGCCATGTTGATGACCGAACTGAATACAGGAAAACGCTGTTATCCCTCGGAATTCCTCATCGACTATCTCTACATCCTGGCGCTCACCGGTGCGCCCGCCTCGGACCTTACCGACTTCGTGGTGAGCCGACTCAAGGAGATGACATCAGAACTCACCATCTACGGTAAGGCTGCCGGTGCCGTGGTGCTTGCTCATTTTGGTGAGACCGCAGCCGCCCGCGAGTTCCTGGAGAGCATGATAGAGTATTCTGTATGCACCGACGAGATGGGCCGTTACTTCGATACGCGGCGCGCCTACACTTCGTGGTTCGATTATAAGATACCTACCTCCGTGGCATGCATCGAAGCCATGAAACGCGTCGACGCCACGGCCAACCAACTCTACATCGAGCAGATGCAACGGTGGCTGCTCAACGAGAAGCGCACCCAGGCATGGGATACGCCCGTCAACTCGGTGAATGCCGTGTACGCATTCCTGAAAGACAATGTGCAATCGCTCGAGACAACCGGTACTCCGGCCCAACTGGCCATCGACGGCCAGCCGGTCGCAACTCCGGCGGCGATGGCAGGTACAGGTTATGTGAAGACCACCGTAGCTGCCGACGGTCATCGCCAGCTTACCGTGACGAAGACCTCGCAGGGCACTTCATGGGGAGCTGTCTATGCACAGTTCCTACAGCCGGTGGCCGACATTTCTGCCACTCAGTCGGGACTGACCATCCGTCGAGAGGTGGTCAGCGTCAATGGCAAGGCCGTGAGCAACGCGTCGCCGGCGCTCTCGCTGAAGGTGGGCGACCGCATCAGCATACGTATCACCATTGTGGCCGACCGCGACTACGACTTTGTGCAGGTGGCCGACCGTCGGGCTGCTTGTCTGGAGCCAGTAGAGCAGCTCAGCGGCTGGAAGAAGGGTTGCTATGTGTCGCCTCGCGACCATGCCACCCACTACTTCTACGACATGCTCAGAAAGGGTACCCACCAGATGGTTACCGACTATTATGTGGACCGTGCCGGTAGCTATCAGAGTGGTACCATCACCCTGCAGTGTGCCTATGCCCCGGCTTTCGGCGCACGCGACAAGGCCATCACCTTCCATGTGGGAGAGTGACACTTATTCCTTTCGTTTCTTCCTCATCAGGATGAGACCCACGGTAACCGGAATGGCGGCTACGAAGAGAATGACAAAGGAAAAAAATCCGCCGAAGAGAGTGGCAAACCCACCCTGGCGAATGATGGGCCGAGGATAGCGGGCCTCAATGATGGAGTCGGGGACACCAGCCTCGTAGAGCGAGTCGATGATGGGCATGTTGGCATTATACTCAGCCCATTCGGCATCATTCTTCTCACCTGCATCCTTATCGGCGACACAACCGGCTACACCGATGAAGATGGCGAAGAGAGCCATGATGATTCCGACGACCAAGAGCAGACAGCCACATCCGCGGCGGAAGGGCTTGTCGGCTTGCTGCGATGTTGGAGCTGACTGTGGGGTATGTTCCATTGTATTCATGTTGGTTGAGGTTTTGTTTTGTTACAAATATACATCGTTTTTGGTTAACTTCAAAATGATTTGACGAATAATTGTGAAATCTTTTGCGTATCCCGCTGATTCTTCGTAATTTTGTGGAAGAGTTTTTCAACGCTCAGTTGGAAAACAAATTGCGCATGATGAATGATAAATGACGAATTGAATATGACACCGACAGAAATCAGAAACGAACGACTGGCCCAGCGGGTGATGAAAAACCTGGAGCGCCGTCACTATGTGAGTTATTACTGCAAGACGAGTGCAGACGTAGTAAATAAGGTACGTGAGTTGATTCCCGAAGGAAGCAGCGTGACGTGGGGTGGCTCGATGAGCATCCGTGATACGGGTGTGACGCGCATGCTGAAGGAGGGCAACTATCAAGTGTTCGACCGCGACGATGTGACAACGGCCGAAGACAAGGTGAGAATGTACCGCAAGGCTTTCGAGTGCGACTTCTATCTGGCGAGTGTGAACGCCATGAGTGAAGATGGCGTCCTGGTGAACATCGATGGCAACGGCAATCGTGTGGCGGCTATCACATGGGGCCCTGAGCACGTGATCTTGGTGGTGAGCCTGAACAAGGTGTGCCAGGATGTTGAAGCAGCCGTGAAACGGGCACGCTCGACAGCTGCTCCGGTAAACATGGCGCGGTTTACGAACCATACGCTTTGTCAGACCGACGGCACCTGCCACAACTGCCTCTCGACGGAGAGCATCTGCAACTACATCAGCATCCAGCGCATGTCGCATCCTGCCGGCCGCCATATTGTAATCCTGACCGACGAGGCGGTAGGGTATTGATAATTGATAATTGACAATTGATAATTCATAATGCTTAATGCATAATGCATAAGATTTGAGATTACGATTACGTTTTTTTCGAATATTCTAATTTTCTTTTGTTTTTCATGCAAGGTTTTTGTGACTTGGGTGTTTATAGCTTAAAAGAGAATATAAAATGAAGTCTCTCATTCAATATATCACCGTGTTGGCGATGACCGTCGGACTGCTGGTGGGATGTGCCGTAGACGATAGTATTGACCAGAATGCGGAGCTTTCCCCGATGGGCGATGTGACGCAGGGCATGCAGCATTGGGCTTTCGAGGCCAGCTGGTCGGGCGAACAGTCAGTAGTGGATACGGCCACAATTGGTTTGTATGTAAACACGACGCTAACGAGTGTGGAGGTGAGCCATCTCCCCTGTGAGTGGTTGCTGACGAGATGCGGACTGGCGGATACCAATGGCAAGGATGGTGTCAGTGTGACACCCACAGCTTTTAAGGCGACAGCCATATCGGAAGGCTATGCCCAGGGTGGCGACAACTCGCGTTACGCAGGAACGTTCTATTACTCGCTGCAGCCGCAGACCTATGGTTTCGAGGCGAAGGTGGGGCAGAAGGCGTATCACGTGGAGGTGGAGCTGAAGGACATGAACCTTGTGGTGACCGTCGGGCACAACGGGATAGGAGAGGGACGCGTCAGTATGGTGGCCAACTTCAGAAAGATGACCTGGCAGAGCGATGGCGGACAGACAACGAAAGAGTGGGATGCCGACCAGACCATCGTGCTGAATTCAACCAAGAGAAAATAGGAAAAGAGCGTGAGTCCGGAACAAAGTATATTGCACGAAATATTGAATGGTGACAGGGCGGCCCAGCGTGAGTTGTACGACCGTTATGTCGGCTATATGATGACCGTATGCCTGCGCTATGTGCCCGACAAGGATGCCGTGCAGGATGTGGTGCAGGATGTCTTTGTGAAGGTGCTCACTTCAATCGGACACTTCCAGTATAGAGGCGAAGGTTCGCTGCGTGCCTGGATGTCACGCATTGCCGCCAACGAGTCGCTGAACTATATGAGAGAACACGAGCGCCTGGTGTTTACCGACAGCATGCCCGAGGCGACCGGCGACGAGGAACCCGACATTGGCATTGTGCCTACACAGGTGCTGCTGAAAATGATTGGCGAATTGCCTGCGGGCTATCGGACAGTGCTGAACCTCTACGTCTTCGAAGAGATGAGCCACAAGGAGATAGCTCGCCAACTAGGAATCAAAGAGAGCTCGTCGGCCTCACAATACTTGAGAGCTAAGAGCTTGCTGGCAAAGAAAATCAACACGTACATAAAAAGAAATCAACGATGAAGAAGGAAGAATGGATAAAACAATTGCACGACCGGATGGGCAACCACGAAGAGGCTGCTCCAGAAGGCTTGTGGGAGAAGATTGAGGCTGCTCTTCCTGCAACGGAAAAGGCGCAAAAGCGCTCTCTGCCGTGGCGTCGTTGGGCTGCCGCTGCCGCCGTAGCTGCTCTGCTGCTGGGTGGTGCAGGCTATTGGTTGAGCGAGGGTGATAACCACATGCCAGAGATGACTCGCAAGAACGTGCCGACAACAGAGCAAACAGAACAAAGCAAGGTGACGGCATCTCTTGGCGAAAAAGTAGCAAACTCTGTAACAAAGGATGACGATGGCATGTTGATGGCACATGTGGTAAAGAGGGAGAAGGTGATGAAGGATATGGATGTGAAGGATGCGAGGGATGCGATGGATGCGAGGGATTCAAAGGATGCTATGGATGTGAAGGATGCGATGGATGCGATGGATGTGAAGGATGCTATAAAAGATAGGGAGGATTTAGAATATAAAGAGGATAGAAAGGGAGAGAAGGTAATGGCTGAAGCCACGAACGCCGTGGCAAAGAGAGAGAGGGAGACGGCAGTACCGATGACCGCTAGTACTAGAGACGGACGGAAGATGGTGGCCGGCTACGGTCATCGGACTGACGCAAAGAAGGGACACATCACAAGCAATGCCGACAAACGGTGGAGCGCCGGACTGTTAGCTGCCAATGTGGTGAGGGCAGGACAGCCCTCGCAGTTGAGCACGCAACCTGTGGTGATGAGTGCTGCAAAAGCTTTTTACATGGGCTATTCGCCGACCGAGTATACGAATGCCATGAGTAGTGGCAGAAAAGAACAAATGCACTTGCCCGGCTATGAGGAGAATACCGAGCACCACATGCCCGTGGCCGTGGGCCTGAGCGTAAGATACAGGCTGAACGACCGATGGGCACTGGAGAGCGGACTGGTGTATAGCAGGCTGACGTCCGACTTCACCCGAAGGATGCAGCATAACGAGCTGACCGACCATCAGACGCTGCACTATGTTGGCTTGCCGCTGGTCCTTGACTATAAGGTATGGGGCAACAACGTGTTGGAAACCTATGTGCAGGCTGGTGGACAGGTGGATGCGAACGTGAAAGCACAACTGGAGTCAGAGGGCGTCGAGCTGAATATCAGCAAAGACCGACTGCAATGGTCGGCCAATGCCGCTGTGGGCGCACAAGTGAATGTTACCCCTGCTTTGGGCATCTATGTGGAGCCCGGACTACGCTATTATTTTGACAATAAAAGCCAAGTGGAGAATATCTTTAAGGATAAAAAACTAAGTTTTCAGTTGCAGATTGGCCTGCGAATCGACATAAAATAGGTATAAAATAGAAATTTTTTATGTCCGAAATGTTGCGTATTAAAATTATTTCGTTATCTTTGCGAGGAAAACCATGAAGTAATTTAACGAACTAATATTTTAATACATGAAAATCGGTTTATTTATCCCCTGTTATGTCGATGCCGTCTTTCCTGAAGTAGGTGTCGCGACATATAAGCTACTGAAGAGCTTAGGCCTTGACGTAGAGTATCCTCTCAACCAGACGTGCTGCGGACAGCCTATGGCAAATGCCGGCTTCGAGAAAATGGCCGTTCCCTTGGCAGAGAAGTTTGAGGACAAGTTCAAAGAATTTGATTATGTCGTAGCTCCCAGTGTGAGTTGTACGGCATTTGTAAAAATCAACTATCCCCGTTTGTTGGAAGGTAAGCATGAGTGTACTACATCCGAGAAAATCATGGATGTGGTAGAGTTCTTGCACGACGTGGTGAAAGTGAAGAAGATTCCTGGTAAGTTTGCTCATAAGGTGAGTCTGCACAACTCATGCCACGGCGTGCGCGAGTTGGGACTGAGCTCGCCCAGCGAGGAAAACGTACCCAAGTTCAACAAGATTCGCGACCTGCTCGAACTGAAAGAGGGCATTGAGGTGGTAGAGCCTGAGCGTCCTGACGAGTGCTGTGGATTCGGTGGAATGTTCTCGGTAGAGGAGAAAGCGATCTGCGCGCAGATGGGTATCGACAAGGTGAAACGCCACATGGCCACTGGTGCCGAGTATGTGACGGGTCCCGACTGCTCGTGTCTGATGCACATGGCAGGTGTGGCTAAGAAGCAAGACTTGAAAATCAAGTTCAAGCATGCCGTAGAGATTCTGGCAGAAGGAATTTGAGCATTGAGAATTGGCAATTGAGAATGACAATTGATAGTTGACAATTTAGCATTTAAAAAGAGATTATGAGTACACCACATAGTAACGCTGCAAAAGAGTTCTTGAAGAACCAAAAATATGCCACTTGGCACGACGCCACTTTCTGGTCGGTACGTTCCAAGCGCGACAATATGGCCCTCGGACTGGGCGAGTGGGAGCAACTGCGCGAGAAAGCCTCGCAAATCAAGCGCCACACGATTACTCATCTAGACGAATATCTGGATCAGTTTGCCACCAATGCCGAGAAAAACGGATGCATCGTGCATTGGGCTAAGGATGCCGACGAGTTTAACGAGATTGTGTATGGCATTCTGAAAGACCACAATGTGAAGAAACTGGTGAAGTCCAAGTCCATGCTTACCGAGGAGTGCGAGATGAACCCCTACCTCGAGGAGCATGGCATTGAGGTTGTGGAAACCGACCTCGGCGAGCGTATTATCCAGTTGAAAGGACAGAAGCCCAGCCACATCGTGATGCCTGCCATCCACCTGAACCACGATGATGTGGGTGAGCTGTTCGAAGAGAAACTAGGAACCGAAAAGGGCAACCACGATCCCACGTACCTTACCTATCAGGCACGTTTGAGCCTGCGCAATGAGTTCCTTACGGCCGATGCCGGTATGACAGGCGGTAACTTTGGTATTGCTGAGACGGGTGACATCGTGGTGTGCACCAACGAGGGTAATGCCGACATGTCGACCTCTTGCCCCAAGCTGCACATTGCTGCTATCGGACTCGAAAAGGTGATACCCAACTACGACAGTCTGGCTGTGTTCCAACGCATGCTCTGCCGTGCAGGAACAGGACAGCCAACCACTACCTTTACCTCGCACTTCCGTAAAGCCCGTCCTACAGCCGAGAAGATGCATATCATCTTGGTCGATAACGGGCGCAGCGAGTGGATTGCCAACCCTGAGCACTGGGAGTCGCTGAAGTGCATACGCTGCGGATCGTGCATGAACACATGTCCGGTGTATCGTCGCTCGGGAGGCTACAGCTACAGCTATTTCATCCCCGGCCCCATCGGCATCAACCTGGGCATGCTGCGCGACGTAAAGAAGCACAGTGGCAACGTGAGTGCTTGTACGCTCTGCCTGAGCTGTCAGACTCTGTGCCCCGTGAAGGTTGACTTGGGCGACCAGATTTATAAGTGGCGCCAGCAACTGGATGACTTCGGCACGGCCAACCCAGAGAAGAAGATGATGTGTAAGGGCATGAAAGTGCTTTTTGGCAGTAGCGGCATCTATAACACGGCCATGAAGTTCGCACCGCTGGCCAATTATGTGCCTAGTGCGCTGATGAACAGCGGCGTGAATCCCTGGGCTGAGGGCCACAAGATGTTCAAGTTCCCCAAGAACTCGTTCCAGGAACTGTGGCGCAAGGGCAAAGTGAAGTGAATTGACAATTGATAGTTGATAATTGACAATGAATTAGAGTTATGAGTAAGAAAGAAGATATTCTGTCGAAGTACAGAAGCAACATACGACAAAGGTTCGACATGCCCGACTTGTCGGATATCAAGGGAATTACATATCCCGATCCGCTGGCACAGTTTGTCTCGATGACGGAGACCGTAGGCGGAAAAGTGGTTGAGGTGAAGGATGGCGAGGACATCAACGAGGTGGTACGCCGGCTGTATCCCGACGCTAAGGAGATAGCCAGCAACCTGCCCGAGATTACCATCGCCACACGCAACCCCGACACCATTGGTTCGCCACAGGCCCTGAACGGTACCGACGTGGGCATTATCCGTGGTTCGTTTGGTGTGGCAGAGAATGCATGTGTGTGGATTCCACAGCAGATGGAGGAGAAAGCTGTATGCTTTATCTCGGAGAATCTGGTCATCCTGCTGAAAAAGAGCGAAATAGTGAACAATATGCACGAGGCCTACAAGCGCATTGAGTTCAACGACTACGGCTATGGAACATTCATCAGCGGACCGTCGAAGACGGCCGACATCGCTCAGGTGCTGGTGATGGGTGCACAGGCAGCACGCTCGGCAACGGTATTGCTGCTGCCCTAAAGATTAGCGGTAAAAAATAGAAAGGCGGAACTAGAGCACTAAACCTAGTTCCGCCTTTTATTTAGGATGTTCGAAAATCCTTTAAAGTACAAGAGAAGTCTTGTTCCCACATATCTTCGAAACTCAGAGCGTCCACTCGTAGGTGTCATAGCAGACGGCCCGCCCGCCGAAGCCTTCTTTCTGGTGGATGAGCGTCTCGTTGAGTCGATGTCCCTGCTCTTCGGTCGACTTCCCGAAATCAAAATAGGGAAAGTCGTGGTAGTCGTGGTGCATGATGCGGTCGTAGATGGCGTCGATGGCTCCCAGTTGCTTTCCCTCAGCCGTTGCGGAACTATATTGGGCGTGCACCACCTGTGGCGTGACATAGAGCAATACGCCACCGACGACGCGTTCGTCTTTTCGTGCTACGTACAGGGGCATCTGGCGGCGGAAACGTGAGCGCAACAGCTGTATCTCCTCTAAGCTGTGCACCGGACGCACGCCGTATTTATGCTCTAGGTTGCTGGTGAGAACTTCCCAAAAGGCTGCCTCGTCGTCGGCCAGGCTGACGGTTACACCCTTGTCGGCTGCCCGCTGGATGCCTCTGCGGCGCAGACGGCTCCAGCGCAGATCCTTCTGCAGCATAATGGTTGTCGATATTTCGCGTGCGGCAAGTCGCAGTGGGCACTCCCTATACATGGCGTAGAGGTCTTCCTCGGCAGGTACTTGGTGGTAGATCCACGGTATGGCTTTGTAGACTACCCGTTGTATGCCGGCACCGCGCAAATACGCATTCATTTCATGAAAAACCCTGAGGGTAACAGCTGCCGTAGCTTGCATGTTGGTGATCAGGCCCCCATAGGTCAGTCCTTGATGCGAGTATAAGGTGGTGGCGTCTACATTGGCTGGTAGCAGGGCATAGAGTTTTCCCTTCACAAAGAACATGAGCGAATGGTCGTGGAAGCGGTCGCTGTGATAGTCCATGTAATTGCGATCGAAGAGGAAAGTGCCATTCTTCGATTGCGCCACAAACTGGTTCCATTCTGCCGCACGCTCTGGGGCGTATCTTACTATTTCTACCATGTCCCTTTGTGTTGTGGTCATTTTGCTACGTAAGCCAGAAACTCGTCGTGGTCGTAAATATAATCCTCCTCCTCGTAGGGCTCAGAGGCCAGCACCAGGCAAACGGCGCCACTCGAGAAATCGTCGAGTGTCCGCCATACGCCTGTCTCAATCAGAAGTCCTTGCCAAGGGTGGTTAAGCAGGAAGGTCTGCTTCTCTTTCCCATCGTCGAGCGTCACATGGAACGAACCGCTCAGGGCAATGACCACTTGCTTGAGACGTTTGTGTGCATGTCCGCCACGGCTTTCACCGCCCGGCACGTCGTACACCCAGTAGGCACGTTTGATGTCGAAAGGCACGTCCTTCAGCTGCTCTGCCACAGTCAGGTTGCCCCGTGGGTCGGTGATTTTGGGAAGTTCGATGATTTGACCTGCCATTGGACTTTCTTCTTTTATTTCTTCATGTATGAGTCGGTTCCCAATACGGTTTTGGCCAGCCGCTTGGCCTTGTCGCGGAGTGCGTTCACATCGTCGCCTACCTCGCCATAGCAGAGCACCACGCCCATGCGGCGCCCTTTGTGGGCTTCGGGTTTTCCGAAGATGCGGATGCGGGTGCGGTCTTCCTTCAGCGCCTCGTCTAGGTTGTAGGGCAACAGCGAGCGGTCTACTGGCGTGTTAGCCTCTACGGGCGACAGAATGACAGCCGATGCTCCGGCATGCTCCAGGTGGATGGCTGGAATGGGCAGTCCCATAACGGCACGGAAGTGCAGCTCAAACTCAGAGAGATTGGTGGTGTGGCCGAGAGTCACCATACCCGTGTCGTGCGGACGTGGCGACAATTCGCTGAAGATGACCTCGCCCTGCTTAGTGAGGAAGAACTCCACACCCCAGATGCCGGCACCAGTCAGTGCACGGGTCACCTTGTCGGCCATGGTCTGTGCCTGCTGCAGTGCTTCGTCGCTAATCTTGTAAGGCTGCCACGACTCACGATAGTCGCCACCCTTCTGAACGTGTCCTATCGGGGGACAGAACAGGGTGGGCCATCCGTGCTGCTGGGTAACGGTGAGCAATGTGAACTCGCTGTCGAAATCGATGAACTCCTCGATGATGACCTCTTTCACATCGCCACGGCTGCCTTCCATGGCCTCGCGGAAAGCCTGCTCTAGTTCGTCATCGTTGTGCACATAGCTCTGTCCGTGACCCGACGATGACATCAGTGGTTTCACTACGCAGGGGAAGCCAATCTCGTCGGCAGCCTTTTTAAATTCATCAAATGTCTTGGCATAGAAGTATTTGGCCGTGCGCAGTCCCAGCTCTTTAGCGGCCAGGTCGCGAATGGCACGGCGGTTCATGGTGTAGTTGACAGCGCGGGCCGATGGCACCACCTGTATGCCCTCTTCCTCAAACTTGAACAGGCGCTCGGTGCGGATGGCTTCTATTTCAGGAACGATGATGTCGGGCTGGTGCTTTCTCACCACGGCCTCCAGCGCATCGCCATCGAGCATGTTGAACACTTCGCGCTCATCGGCCACCTGCATGGCAGGGGCATTGTCGTAGCGGTCACAGGCAATCACATACTGGCCTGCCCGCATGGCGGCGATTACAAATTCTTTGCCCAGTTCGCCTGAGCCTAACAGCAATATTTTCTTCATTTATTTTCGTTTAGTTTGGTTTTTATCATCTGCCACTCGGGGGTCACTGCAATCTTTCTGATGCTCTTGTCGATAGCAGCCAAGGTGGTTTCCGGCTCTTCGCTCCGGTCCTTGGCGATGTCGTCCAGGGCTATGCGCTCTTCGCCGAAGAGTCCGTAGTAATGCACTAGAGCCTCTTCTTCGTCGGGATTGAGCAAGGCCACAAGATGCTCCATCATGTGCTCGGTGGTATGGTCGATGCCTTCGTAACCCATACGTACGAGGAAAGTTTGCAGTTCACGGGATAGTGGATCCATAGCTTTATACTTTTACCTAGCGGTTAGCGTACATGTTCTCGTAGTACTTCTGATAGTCTCCGGAGGTGACGTTGTCGAGCCACTCTTGGTTGTCGAGATACCAGCTGACAGTCTTCTCGATGCCTTCCTCGAACTGCAGGCTGGGTTCCCATCCTAGCTCACGTTGCAGTTTGGTAGAGTCGATGGCATAGCGAAGGTCATGTCCGGCACGGTCGGTGACAAAGGTGATGAGGTCCATGTCTTCGCCTTCCTTGCGACCAAGCAGACGGTCGACGGTATGGATGAGTACACGGATGAGATCGATATTCTTCCATTCATTGAAACCACCGATGTTGTAGGTCTCAGCCACCTTGCCCTTATGGAAAATGAGGTCGATGGCACGTGCATGGTCTTCCACGAACAGCCAGTCGCGCACATTCTCGCCCTTGCCGTATACAGGCAATGGCTTGCGGTGGCGAATGTTGTTGATGAAGAGAGGGATGAGCTTCTCGGGGAACTGGTAAGG
Source organism: Prevotella sp. UBA2739 (assembly GCA_002353525.1). Classification (GTDB taxonomy): domain Bacteria; phylum Bacteroidota; class Bacteroidia; order Bacteroidales; family Bacteroidaceae; genus Prevotella. Next base: position 17,101 of record DEJV01000038.1, on the reverse strand, counting down.
ACCGTAGTTGTTCGAGCAGTTGGTCACCACCACAGGCATACCGTAGGTGTCGTGGTAGGCACGCACAAAGTGGTCACTCGATGCCTTGGCGGCAGAGTAGGGCGAATGCGGGTTGTACTTGGTGGTTTCCACAAAGAACTTGTCGCCGTAGGCCAGATGGTGATTTGAGCTCGAGGCTGTTGTGGTGAACGGAGGCTCGATGCCCTCGGGGTGGGTCAGCTCCAGTGCGCCATACACCTCGTCGGTAGAGATGTGGTAGAATCGCTTGCCCTCATAGCGCTCGGGCAGCGACTCCCAATAGAGTTTGGCAGCCTGCAGCAGACTCAATGTACCCATCACATTGGTGCGTGCAAAGGTGAAGGGGTCTTTGATGCTGCGGTCCACATGACTTTCGGCAGCCAGATGGATAATGCCGTCTACGTGCTTCTCTTGCATCAGTTTGTAGAAAGCATCGAAGTCGCAGATGTCCATTTTTACAAATTCGTAGTTGGGCTTGTCCTCAATATCCTTCAGGTTGGCCAAGTTGCCCGCATACGTCAGCTTGTCGAGGTTGATGATGTGGTAGTCAGGATATTTGTTGACGAACAGGCGTACCACATGACTGCCAATGAATCCGGCACCGCCGGTAATGACGATCGTTTTCATATCTATTGTTGTTTTTTGTTTTATCTTCCTAAAGTAATAACTTCACAATCGGTGAATTTATTGCCCTCTACGGTCAATCTTATTAGCGTTCTCTCTTTGTGCCACCCTTGCAGGCCTGCAGCTCCGGGGTTGATGTGCAGCAGGTTGAGTGTGCGGTCGTACTTCACCTTCAGGATATGTGAGTGGCCGGAAATGAAAAGTTGTGGCGGCGATGCATAGATTTGTCCGCGGATGGAGGGGTCGTAGTTGCCCGGATAACCGCCGATATGCTTCATCAACACCTCGGCATCCTCACACTTCCATCTCAGAGTCTCACTGTACATACGGCGCAAGTCGCCCCCGTCGCAGTTGCCATAGACGGCCCGTAACGGTCGGAACTCTGCCAGCCGTTGCGCCACTTCCAAAGAGCCAATGTCGCCCGCATGCCATATCTCGTCGCAGGGTTCGAAATAGTGCAGGTATTTGGGATCCCAATAGGCATGGGTATCGCTGATTATACCAATTTTCTTCATTCTTACAACTTTTTCATTCGTTCGCGGATGAAAGTCTCGATGAGGCGTTCCGTATCGTCGATGCCCAGTGGGGTAGTACTGATGCACAGGTCGTAGGAAGACGCTACTCCCCATTTTTTGCCCGTATAATAATTATAGTACGACGCGCGCGAGCTCTCCACGTTTTGTATGATTTTCATCGCTTCCTCCATTGGGCAATCGTGTCGCTGGGCCACCATCCTGGCGCGCTCGTCGATGTCGGCTGTGACAAAGATGTTCACCACATTGGGGAAGTCGCGCAGAATATAGTCGGCACACCGGCCCACAAACACACACGATCCTTCACGGGCAGCTTTCTGAATGGCGTCGCTCTGAAACTGAAAAAGACTCTCCTGCGAGAAACGGCTGCTGTAGAAGTTGTTGTCGCCCACATGTGGGGCATGCAGATGAAACAACGATTTCAGAAAGCCCTTCTGCTCATCGTTCTGCTCGAAGAACTTCTCCGAGAAGCCACTTTCCTTGGCAGCCAGATTGAGCAGTTCCTTGTCATAGAACGTACAGCCGAAAGTCTCTGCCAGTCGCTTGGCAATGGTCCGGCCGCCCGATCCAAGTTGTCTGCCCACATTGATGATGATTTTTTTATCGTCCATTGGTGAGTTCTTTATGTTGTTGTCTGAATTTTCTCATATAACGGAACATGATAATCCATGTCACGATGAATGCCACAGTGTCGCTGGCAGGCAGGGCAGCCCATACACCGTCTACTCCCATGATGGGTGGCAGGGCGATGAGCAAGGGCAGCAGGAAAATCATCTGCCGCGACAGTGAGAGGAAGATGCTGATTTTGGCTTTGCCGATAGACTGGAAGAAGTTGGTGATGACGGCCTGCGAGCCAATCAGCGGGAATACGAGCATATTGATGCGGATGCCTCGCACCGACTTCTCTATCAGTTCGGGGTCGGAGGTGAACAGCCGCACGCAAGGGTAGGGTAGCAGTTCGCCCACCAGCCATCCTATAAACAGGACGAGTGTGGCGCTGACCATCGAGAGGTTTAGCACCTTCAGCATACGGTCGAACTGCATGGCGCCATAGTTATAGCCGGCAATAGGCTGCATGCCTTGGTTGATGCCCATCACAATCATGAAGAAGATGAAGCCAATGCGGTTGGCAATGCCATAGGCACCTACGGCCAGGTCGCCTCCATGGCGTACCAATGCCGTGTTGATGAAGATTACCACAATGCATGAGCATGTGTTCATGGCCAGCGGTGACACGCCGATAGACAGAATATTTTTGATGATGTTCCAGTCGAGCTTGTAGATGCCCCGCTTGAAATGCAGCAGTTCGTTGGGATTGCAGAACAGCTTGATTTGCCAGCACAGTGCCGTGGCTTGCGAGATGACGGTGGCCAGGGCAGCACCACGGATGCCCATGTCGAAGGTATAGATGAACAGGGGGTCAAGTGCCGTGTTGAGCACCACGGTGAAGATGGTGGCATACATCGAGTGCCTGGGCTTCGATGCGGCTCGCAGCATGGCGTTCATACCAAAGTAAAGGTGGGTGATGACGTTGCCCAGCAAAATCACCACCATGTATTCGTGTGCATAGGGCAGTGTGTTGTCTGTAGCACCGAAGAATCGCAGGATGGGGTCGAGAAACCACAGGCATACTGCTCCGAAGATGATGCCCGTAATGATTTTCAGCACCACCGAGTTGCCCAATATGCGCTGTGCCATAGAATAGTCCTTCTGCCCCAGCTTTACCGACAAGAAGGTGGCAGCTCCCACGCCGACACAAGCGCCGATGGCTCCGCTGAGGTTCATGAATGGGAAGGTAATGGCCAGCCCGGATATGGCCATAGGGCCTACGCCTTGTCCGATGAATATTGAGTCCACCATATTATATAGCGACGAGGCTACCATTGCCACGATGGCCGGTATGGCATACTGCATCAGCAGTTTTCCTACGGGCTTTGTTCCTAGTTCGAGTGTTGCTGTTTTATTATCCATTCGATGCTCAACCTGATAATTCGGTGCGAAGTTACACTTTTTTTCTGTGATAAGCAAATAACGGGTGCGTAATCTTTTTCTCAAGTTTCTTTCTTTACAAAAAATGCCGTTATCCCTCCTCATGAGATAACGGCATTCTTCTTTCCTCTCATCCTTCTTTCCTCGCATCCTTCCTTCCTTTCATCCTTCTTGCCTCGCATCCTTCTTTCCTCGCATCCTTCTTTCCTCGCATCCTCCTTTCCTTTCATCCTTCTTTCCTTGCATCCTCCTTTCCTTTCATCCTTCTTTCCTCACATCCTTCTTTCCTCGTATCCTTCTTTCCTCGCACCTACTGGTCTATTTCCGTTTTTTGTCTCTTCAGCAGTTGGTGAGGATAGCAGCCGAAGTGCTCCCTGAAGTGTCGTGAGAAATTCTTCGGACAGCGGTAGCCCACACTGTAGGCCACTTGCGACACATATATCGGTTCACGCATAAACAGATAATAAGCTTTTTCCATGCGCACCTTTCTAATCAGTCGGATAGGGGTCTCGTTGCATGCCTGTTTCAGGCGCCGGTAGAGGTTGGTGCGGTGCATGCCCAGTCTGGCACTCAGATCGTCGACGCTGAAGTCTGCGTTGTCCACATTCTCTTTAATGATGGTCAAGGCATTTCTCACCAAGATCACGTCTTCGTTTGTGACCTCGGTGCCGTCTTTCTTTTCCTCTAATATAATGTTTCTCAGAGCATCTAGCATTTTCTGCAAAGCCAAGTCGTTGTTGTCTTCCTCGCAAACAGCGTTGATTACCAATGTTCTTAGTTCGTCTTGATTTGCCATACGTTTCTTAATTAGGAACAATCACACTAAACCTTGTTTATATTCATTTCCACTCTCTCACGGTATAGATAATGCCATGAAAACTCACCTGCCAGCCATGGATGCAGGTTGGAGGTTTGTACGCAAAGTTATGAAAATAAAAAGAAATCAAGTAGTATTTTGCATAATAAATCTTTTCGATGCAACAAAACATACCCACTTTGCAACAAATTGTCGCTGTTGGCGGATGCTCTACTTCTCGAAATGCTGATAATCTTTCATGCTTTTCCACGCTCCGCCCCATGTGAAGCCATGGCTGACGAAAAGCTTATAGCAAAGGTCATTCTTATCTATTTTGTAAAGGAACTTCTTGCTCCTGTTGCAATAGGCTGTGGCGTTTGATGGTTGTACCACCACCCGGCCGTTGGCATAACGACGGTAGTAAGGGTTGTATAGCGGATTGATGTCGACGGCCAGTCCACGGGCATGTTTCGAGATTTTGGCAGAGTTAGCAATGGTGCGATAACAGAAGCACGACGAGTTGTTGGCACGCATGCTCTTTTCGTCGTCGGCATCGTAATTGTCAATGAGGCGCATGTGCTCAATGGGGTAGCGATGCTCATACAGTTCGCGGAAAATCTCAACCAGGTCCTGGGCGATGGCTTTGTTGCAAATCATCTCTCCCAAGCGGATTTTTCCCTCTCGGTCGTAGTGCAACACCTTCAGGTAGCGCAGGTCGGTAAGCGCCACGTGCGGGTTCTGCCGATACGATTTGCCGTTGATGCGTCTGAAGATGCCCTCGCTGATGGCTTGGGCCGTGAAGCAATGGTCCACGCCATACGTGTCGACGGTGCGCGCGGTCACCTCCGCACCGGCTTCCCATCGGATGATCCGTTGCAGATCGTCGGCCCCTCTCTGTGCCATGGCGCTGACGCATGTCAAAAGGAGCACAGCCAGCAAGATGATTGTTTTCCGTTTCATTCCTACATTCTTTCTGTTAGCGATTGCAAAATTACATTTTTCTTTTTGAATGACCAAGAATAAATTTGGCCATCCCAATTATTATGGTTACTTTTGCGCAAAAATAAAGTATCAGCAATATGAGAAGAATTATCATGACCATCTTCTGTGCCATGGCAATGGCTTTCACGGCCGGAGCACAGAACTTGCAGAAGGGAACCTATGGTTACCTTTATTGCCACATGAGCGACAAGGGAGAGTGGACGGCTTATGCGCTGAGCCGCGATGGCTATCACTATCAGGATGTGCTGGGTGGCGACCCCATCTTCGATCCGAAGGAGCATGCCCGGATTGAGGGAGGCACGCGCGATGCATTCATCTGCAGGAAACACGATGGCAAGGGCTATCTGATGGTTACAACCGACATGTGTGTGGCCAAGTCGCACAAGTGGGACAACTATGGTATTGATCTGCTCACGAGCGACGATCTGGTGAACTGGCACTCGGTGACGTTCGATTTCCGCAAGGGACCGTCCATCTTCTGCGACCCCGAGTCGCCCGACATCTACAAAGACTGGTCGACGGTAAATCGCGTGTGGGCGCCACAGATTTTCTGGGATCCCAATTACGTGTGGAACGATGGCCGGAAGGGCGGATACATGATCTACTATTCGCTGTGGAACCGTGCTGAGGAAAAGTACGACCGCATGTATTATTCGTATGCTGACGAGACTTTTACCAAGCTCACCAAGCCCCGCCTGTTGTTCGACTGGGGATATGCCACCATCGATGCCGACATCAACTATCTTGCGAGCGACGGTCTCTACCACATGCTCATCAAGAAAGAAGGGGGCAAGCCTGGCATTTATACGGCCACGGCCAAACATCTGGCCGGTCCATGGAGCGAGCCTCTGGAAGACGACTATGTGAGTTTTGAGGGCAACAAGAAGTGCGAGGGCTCGAGTGCCTTCCAGCTCATTGGCGACGACGAGTGGCGTGTGGCCTACATCGAGTATTCCAGCAACCCCAAGCACTATCGCATCTGCAAGGCCGACAAGTATCTGCGCAACTTCAATTCGCCTGTCGACATTGAAGGCGTGACCGGGCCACAGCATGGCTCTTTCATGCGGTTGACGAAAAAAGAATATAAGAGGTTAGCAAAACTGAAAAGGTGAATAGGGTGATGGGCTTTTCGTTCAATCGTCATCTGTTAGGCTCCGTCATAACCGTTGGGTTGTGTCTGTTGTCTGCATCAGTGTGGGCCAAGGGTACCGACAAAGCACAAATGGTCAGGTTCCCCGGCGGGAAAAGCGTGATGTACCGACTGTATTTGACCGACAAACACGGAACACCTTATCGTCTGGAACAGCCCGAGGAATTTCTCTCTGCCAAAGCGCTGAAGCGCAGAAGCAGACAGGCTGTCGCTGTCGACTCTACCGATTTGCCCGTCAGCGAGGTCTATGTCCGGGAAATTGAATCCGCAGGACTTGAGGTGGTGAGCCGGAGCCGTTGGAACAACACCGTGGTGGCGAAGGGAAAATCGCAAAGACAATTCCGCTCTTTGGCGAACCTGCCGTTTGTCAGGAAAATGGTGAAAGTGTTCACCTCGCCCGATTCTATCAATAAGTCTGTCCGTTCCAACTACCGTACGGAATTCAACCGTTGGGATACGCTCTCCAGCAATGTCTATGGTGCGGCCGAACAACAGATAGCCATGCTCAACGGTCAGCAGTTGCATGCTTCGGGCTTCAGAGGGCGTGGCCTTACCATTGCCGTACTCGATGGCGGGTTTATGAATGCCGATGTGATTCCTGCCATGAAGAAGATACAGTTGGAGGGAACCCGCGATTTTGTGGTTCCATCGTCGAAAGATGTATATAAGGAAATGGATCATGGCACCATGGTCCTCTCCACGATGGCTGTGGATGTGCCCAATCTGTTTGTGGGTACGGCTCCGCAGGCCAGTTATTGGCTGCTCCGGTGCGAGGATGCCCATACGGAGAATCTGATAGAGGAGGATTTTTGGGCTGCTGCTGCCGAATTTGCCGATTCGGTTGGTGTTGATGTCATCAACAGTTCTCTCGGATTTCATGGATTCGACGATAAGGAAGCCGACCACACCTATGCGCAGCAGGATGGCGAGCAGACTTTGATATCGCATACCGCATCACTTCTGGCACACAAGGGCATCGTGCTGGTCAACAGCGCGGGGAATGAAGGCATGGGCACATGGAAGAAAATTAATTTTCCTGCCGATGCCAAGGATATTATCACGGTGGGAGCAGTCAGCCCGAACGGTAAGAATGCGCCCTTCAGCGCCATCGGTCCCACAGCCGACAGGCGCATCAAGCCCGACGTCATGGCTTTGGGCAGTCCTACGGCGGTGATTACCGGGCGAGGAACCATCAGTAAGGACATGGGAACCTCGTTTGCGGCACCGTTGGTTGCGGGCATGGTGGCCTGTTTGTGGCAGGCCTTCCCCGGCAAGACAGCCTTCGAGGTGATTCAGGCCGTCATTCAGAGTGCCGACAAATATGCGATGCCCGACGATGTCTATGGCTATGGTGTGCCCGACATGATGAAGGCATACCAAATACTGAAGAGAATTGATAATTGACAATTGATAATTGAGAATTGTGACCGAGAAGCATTTGTCTCTTTACGAACTGAACTCGCTGGTGCGTGATGCCATCGAGACGGTGATGCCCAATGAATATTGGGTGGAGGCTGAGTTGTCGGAAGCCAAGGAGTGGGGCGGACACTGTTACCTCGACCTGATAGAGAAGGACGAACGCTCCAACACTCCCATTGCACGGGCGTCGGCCCGATGCTGGAAGAACACGTGGATGCTGCTGCGTCCCCATTTCGAACGAGTCACCGGTCAGCGGCTGCATGCCGGCATGAAGGTGTTGCTGAAGGTCTATGCCCAGTTTCACGAGAACTATGGCTTTTCATGGGTTGTCACCGACATCGACCCTACCTACACCATGGGCGACATGGCCCGCAAGCGGCAGGAGATTATCCGCCAGTTGAAGGAAGAGGGCGTGTTCGACTTGCAGAAAGAACTCTCGCTCCCTATGTTTGCACAGCGTATTGCGGTCATCTCGAGTGCCAATGCTGCCGGCTATGGCGACTTTTGCCATCAGTTGGCCGACAATGCCTATGGCTATCAGTTCCATACCCAGCTGTTCCCGGCAGTCATGCAGGGCGAGGGCGTTGAGCAAAGCGTCATCGCAGCACTCAACAGCATCTATCACCAAACGGATACCTCTCACCCCTCATCTCTCACCTCTCCCTCCTCCTCTCTCACCTCTCCTTTCGACTGCGTGGTCATCATCCGGGGTGGGGGAGCCACCAGCGACCTCTCTGGCTTCGACACATTGGCGTTGGCGGAGAATGTGGCCAACTTCCCGTTGCCCATCATTACCGGCATCGGACACGACCGCGACGAGAGTGTGCTCGACATGGTGTCGTTCATGCGGGTGAAAACGCCCACCGCTGCCGCTGCATTCCTCATCGACCATCTCCGGAAGGTGGACGAGCGCATCAGCGACGCACGCGATGCGGTGGTGAGCTATGTGCAGCACCGCATGCAGCTGGAGAAACTGCGACTCGACCGCTTGTCCAGTCAGATACCGGTGTTGTTCTCTGTGGTCAAGACGCGTCAGCAGGCGCGGCTGGACATGCTGTTCAATAAGTTGGTGATGGCGCAGAGCCAGCACATCGAGCACCGGCGGCTCCGCCTGGAGTCGTGTTTCGCTTCGCTTCAGACATCTGCCCGGCGGCGCTTGATGCAAGAGCAACACCGGCTGGAACTGTTGGCTCAGCGCGCCGAGGCCGTCAATCCGGAGCGACTGTTGAGTCGTGGCTATAGCATCACCCTGCACAATGGCCGTGCCGTCCGCGATGCGGCCGCCCTGCGTGCGGGCGACGAGATAGAGACCCGTTTGGAAAAAGGAATCATTAAATCAAAAGTATATGAGTAAGGAAATCAACTACGAGGCAGCTGTCAACGAACTTGAACAGATTGTCGGCAAGATGGAAAACGACGAGTTGGACATCGACCAGATGAGCGTGCAACTGAAACGTGCACAAGAACTCATCAAGTTTTGTAAGGATAAACTGACTAAGACCGATGAGGAAATTCAGAAAATTCTTGCAGATAACAAATAAAATGTTTACTTTTGCACAAAATTCAAATCATACACAACAACTTTTAATAAACACCATTTATTATGAAGAACATTGATTGGTCAAGTCTGTCATTCGGTTATATGAAAACCGATTACAACGTTCGTTGCTACTATCGTGACGGTAAATGGGGCGAGATTGAGGTCTGCTCCGACGAATATCTCAAACTGCACATGGCTGCCACTTGTCTGCACTACGGACAGGAGGCTTTCGAGGGTTTGAAGGCTTATCGTTGCCCCGACGGGAAGGTGCGCGTGTTCCGTGTCGACGAGAATGCTGCCCGTCTGCAGAGTACTTGCCGCGGCATCATGATGCCTGAGGTATCTACAGAGTTGTTCACCGAGATGGTAAAGAAAGTGGTGCGCCTCAATCAGGAGTGGATTCCCACCTACGAGAGCGGTGCCACACTCTACATACGCCCGTTGCTCATTGGTACGAGCGCACAGGTGGGTGTTCATCCCGCCAAGGAGTATTGCTTCCTGATTTTTGTCACACCGGTGGGCCCGTACTTCAAGGGCGGATTCTCATCCAATCCCTATGTCATCGTTCGCGATTACGACCGTTCTGCTCCCCTCGGAACAGGTAAGTATAAGGTGGGCGGAAACTATGCTGCCAGTCTCTTTGCCAACAACCTGGCTCACGAGAAGGGATATGCCTGCGAGTTCTATCTCGACGCCAAAGAGAAGAAGTACATGGACGAGTGCGGTGCTGCCAACTTCTTCGGCATCAAGGACAACACCTATGTCACACCGAAGTCTACCAGCATCCTGCCCAGTATCACCAACAAGAGTCTCATGCAGGTGGCCGAAGACCTGGGCATGAA
>DEJV01000038.1:0-7159 GCA_002353525.1 Prevotella sp. UBA2739 | reverse complement strand
ATCAGCTACATCGACGATCTTGACACAGGCAAGCGCTACAGCTTCGGCGACAAGCCAGGCCCTGTCAGCAAGCGTCTCTTCGATACGCTGCGCGGCATTCAGTATGGCACTATTGAGGACAAGCATGGTTGGACAACAGTCGTCATTGAATGAGTAAAGGCAAGCTGGCAAAATTCGCCGACATGGCGAGATACGAGAACGTGTTCCAATACCCCTACTCGGTAGTGGAACATGTTCCTTTTGAGATGCAGGGCCACTGGCACGAGCAGTATTTCCACAACCAGAACCCCATCGTGCTGGAACTGGGATGCGGAAAGGGCGAGTATACGGTGGAACTGGCAAAACTCTACCCCCATGTCAACTTCATCGGGGTAGACATCAAGGGTGCCCGCATGTGGACAGGAGCCACACAGGCGCTCAACGAGGGACTCCGCAATGTGGCTTTCCTTCGCACTAACATCGAAATCATCGACCGTTTCTTCAGCAAGGACGAGGTAGACGAGATATGGCTCACCTTCAGCGATCCGCAAATGAAGAACCCGCGCAAACGGCTCACCAGCACTTATTTCATGTGCCGTTATCGCAAGTTCTTGAAGGATCAGGGCATCATCCATCTCAAGACCGACTCTAACTTCCTCTTCACCTATACCACCTTCATGGTCGAGCGGAATGCCCTTCCCCTGCTTTTCCGTACCGAGGATCTGTATGCGTTGGATATCCTGGGAAATCCCAACAATCCCGACGCCCAGGGCAACCTCACCCATCTCGACCCGAAAGTCCTCACCATTCAGACCTACTACGAGAAGATGTGGATGGAGCGCGGACTCAACATACGCTACATGAAGTTCTGTCTTCCTAGCGAGGGCGAGCTCCACGAGCCCGATGTGGAAATCCCGTTGGACGACTATCGCAGCTTCCATCGCTCGAAGCGCAGCAGTAAGGAAACCAGTAAATAGACTACTAGATATGAGAAAAAGACTTCTTATCGCCATTATCGCCTTGTTGCCACTCATGGCATCAGCACAGCAGACCTTGTCTGTGACAAACGATTCTGCCGGACACCTCTCGCGGTTCATCCCCGACAGCATCAAGTTCCAAATTTGTCAACTGGCGGTGACCGGTCCTATCAATGGTGCCGACATCAAACTCATTCAGGACATCGTCCAGCGGACAAAAAGCAAGGAGAAGTCGGAACCCTTCACCCACCTCGACCTCTCTGGGGCCAGCATCGCCGAGGGCAAGGATGGCATGCGCACGCGGCAGAACGAAATGCCCGACAGGTTGTTTGCCGGTTGCAAGACGCTCCAGCAGGTGGCGCTCCCTGCCGACATCATCAATGTCAGCAGCCATGCTTTCGACGGTTGCCAGAATCTCGTGTCTGTTCAGATGCCCGAGAGTCTCACCGAGCTGGGCAACTATGCTTTCGCCAACTGTAAGTCTTTGGCAGCCATCGAACTGCCCGCCAACCTGCTGAAGATTGGCGATTATGCCTTCAATAAGTGCGAAGGCCTGCAGGCCATTGTCATCCCCGAGAGTGTCAGGAATATGGGCGCGCATGCGTTCGAGGACTGTAAGAGCCTTACCTCTGCCACCATCATGGGCGAGATAGGGCTCATCGCCAATGCGGCCTTTAAGAATTGCAGCAGCCTCGCGTCGGTGTCGCTGCCCTCATCGTTGTCCACCATCGACAGCAATGCCTTCCAGAAGTGCGAGAGCCTGGAAGGAGTGTCGCTGCCCGAAAGCGTGAAAACCATTGGCAACAATGCCTTTGCACAGTGCACGGGTCTGAAAGGCATCAACATGCCCAACGTAAAGAAGATAGGTAACAACGCCTTCGACGAGTGCAGCAGCCTGCAGTCGGTCGACCTTCCCAGCTCGCTCGACGATCTCGGCACGAGTGCGTTCGAAGACTGTAAGAGCCTCGTGTCGGTCGACATCAACGGCAACATCAAGGACATTCCCAACAATGCCTTCGAGAATTGCACCAATCTGCAGGCGGTGACGCTGCCCAATTCCCTCACAGCGCTCGGCAACGATGCCTTCAAGGATTGTCAGGCATTGGCCTATATCACCCTTCCTGCCTCGCTGAAGAAAATAGGCAATGAGGCGTTTAAGAACTGTCTCACCTTGCAGAATGTCGTGGTGCCCAATGGCGTCACCCACATCGGCAGCCGTGCCTTCGAGAATTGCAAGGGACTCGTTACCGCCGAGATTATGGGATTCATCAAGAAACTCGAGAACGACATGTTCTCCGGCTGTGGCAGCCTGCGTGAGGTGCGCCTGCCCAACACCATCGAGAGCATTGGCGACGATGCCTTCGAGGATTGTGCCAGCCTCACGTCGTTCGAGTGTCCGCTGGCGGTGAAGAGCATCGGCAGCAGCGCCTTCAAGGGATGTGCCATGCTCACCTACCTCGAGTTGTCCAACGGACTGAAGAAGATTGGTGGCTCGGCATTTGCCAAATGTCCCATGTTGCGCGAGATACGCAGCAATGCCGCCCTGGCTCCCAAGGTAGAGAAGAGCACCTTTAAGGATGTGCTGAAGCAGGGCATCGTGAAGCTCGCCGTTCCCAAGGGCTGCATGAGCATTTACAAGGCCGACAAGGTATGGGTCCAGTTCCGCCACATGAGCGAAATCAGTCTGCAGGAACTTCGCGACAAAAGCACCCATAGGTTCTAGAAAGAAATAGTTTTTCAAATAGGAATAGTTCTAGGAAAGCTACTATGTTTCCAACTGCAAACATAGTAACTTTCCTAAATTTTTCAATTCTCAATTCTCCATTCTCCATTCTCCATCCTCCATTCTCAATCCTCAATTCTCAATTTCCTAATCTTGCTGTCGAAATCTTTCGCACCCCCTTTCTCTTTAAATATTTTGGAGTGGAGTCGGATGCGGCTGTTGGTGATTGCCTGAGGCGACGATGCCGTCAGCGTGGCAATCTCTGAGGGCGCAAAGCCCAGCTTGCTCAGCATGCAGATGTTAATCTCTTTGACACTTAGGCGATAGTTGCTCAGCATCGAGAGGAAAGGCTTGCCCAGCGCATACAGCTCTATCCAGTCCTCCTGCTGTGGCGTCTTGCCGCGAGTCGCCAGCGAGTGCAGGCGTACCACCACGGGCGACTGTAGTTGTTGCTCGTCGACGGCCCATTGCTTGTGTCCGCTTTTCTCTTCCTTATGATATTCGCTCAGCATCCGGTCAATAATCTTCTCATACCTTCTCATGCGGTGCCGGTGATACCCCACCAGCAGCAGTACCGTTGCCGCCAGCAGCGCGATCGCCGCCACCAGTCCCACCAGCCGTCTGCGGTTGTTCGCTTCCGCCGTGTCCTTGTCGAACTTCGTTTGCAGTTCCGTAATGTTCGTTGTGTCGGTATTCTCTTTCAGGTGCTGGTACATCCTGTTCAGCCGCTGGCTCAGGTCAAGGGCGCGCTCATTGTTTCCCCTTTGTTTGTAGTAAGCAATTAGCTTTTGGTACGCGTCAATCTGTACGTACGGCTTATACCCCGTCAGCGACTGATACCAGTAGTCCACCGCCATGTCCGTATGTCCCCACAGCGCCAGCAGGTCGGCATACAGCTTCGTCGTCGTCTCCTGTGGCTCCAGTTCCATGGCCATCTCCAGGTTCTCCTTCGCCGAGGCCAGATACCCCTGTTTGATGTCGATGCTCGCCTGGTTCGTCAGGATGGCAGCCTTCACGTGGTTGTCCACCTTGTTCATCAGCGGTCGGCATTCCTCCGAGCATGCAGCCTGTCGTTTGGCGTCGCCTGCACGGTCGTAGGCTGACGCGAGGTTGTTCAGGCTGATGGCAATCCAGTTTACGTTTCCGCTCTTGCGAGCCGTCTCCAGCGTTTTCCTGTAGTAGCTGATGGCCAGGGTGCGGTTGTTCGCCTCGTCGTTCATCTTTCCCAGCGCCTCAAACACGTCGTGGCGCAGGCCGTTGTCGTTCAGTTGCAAGGCCAGCAGCTCTGCTTTCTTCAAGTACTCCACGGCCTCGTTCGTGCGGTGGTTGTCGTTCATCACCAGTCCGTAGTGCAGCCAGGCGCGAGCCAGTCTGTTCTTGTCGCCGTGTTGCTCGTAGTAGCGGGCGCTCCATCCGATGAGCGAGTCGCTCAGAATGTAGCTTCTCAGCTTGTGCACGCTCTCGGTAATCACCAGTCCGTAGAGGGCGCTGTCGGCGTCGTTAAACGCTGTGCTGTCAGCCATGCACCTTATCGCCATTTCCATGGCCCGCATAGGGTTGTTGTCCATCTGCTGTTCGGCATCCAGCAAAAGCCTATGGTTGGGCTGTTCTCGCGAACAACCCACCATGACTAACGAGAGAGAAATCACTATCCAGAGGCACCCATGTGCCCACTTTTTTTGCTTCATATTCTTTAACTCATCTTTCGGACGTATTTTTATCGAGGGTACGAGGGTACGAAGGTACGTGGGTACGAGATTAGTCTCGTCCACTGCGATCGTAATATGCGAAATAGTGGCACTCATTATCCTTTCCTAAAACAATGAGTCCGCCAGGCCTAATCCTCCATTCTCCATCCTCCATCCTCAATTTAACCTAAACACTATGGGCACGGTGAATCTCACGTTCACGGGCTTTCCGTTTTGCTTGCCCGGTGTCCACTTTGGCATCGCCTTCACCACCCGTATTGCCTCCTCGTCGAGACTTGGGTAGACGCTGCGCACCACCTTAATGTCTTTCAGCGACCCGTCCTTGTTCACGATGAACGTCAGCATCACGCGCCCCTGTACCTTATTTTTTTGGGCATCGGCAGGATATTTCATGTTTTTCATCATGAAGGTCATCATCCCCTCCATACCGCCGGGGAACGACGGCATTTCCTCCACCACGTCGAAGACGACATCGCCATCTCTCTTTGTGTTTGGGGTTCTTGCCGGAGCCGTCAAGTCATGCGGGTTCACGAACATCTTTCCCTTGGCGTCTTTTTTTATCACCAGGATGCCCGTCACCTCGCCCTTGGCGTCTTTCGAGATCACGTACATATTACCGTCTTTACCTTTCAGCGTGTCTGCGGGCATGTTGTTGTTCTCTGCAGCCATCATCATCGAGTAGCTCAGGAGTGCCATCAAGGCTATCATCATGATTCTTTTCATACGTTTTGTTGTTGTTAAAAGGTTTTACATGTTGTTTCGGATATCCGATGCAAAAGTAGGAAACTCCCACGAAAAAAGCAAGAAAACCATTACACAACATTACACATGCCCCGAAAATGATGGAAAATGCCGTCCCGGTGGGGGAGAAGTCATTCAACCTAAGGGTATACCTATATTTGTATGGAGCTGAAGATTCCTGTCTTTTGAAGTGTTTCTCTAGCGTTCCTTCTCGAAGGTAATGCCCTCATAAAGGGCCTGGGAGCCGTCGTTGCTCTCGGGAATAAAGTGGAGTCGTACGCCGCGGATGTGCTTGTGGACACGGAAATCTTCAAGGTTGTCCACCTTGTCGCTCTCAATCTCGAGCTTCATCAGTCCCCAGTCCTGTAATCGTACACGATCGCCCTGACGCAGATGTCGGTTGATGACTTCCGACAGCCGCATGACGGCTGCAATCATCACCCCCTCACTGATAGGGTTCTGCTCGCATGCCTCCTTGATGATTTCCTCCGAACTGATGGTCTGCTGGTGCACGGCCACGGCTTTATATTTGCCGAAGGTAGGTAGCTTCGGTTTGGTTTCTTTCTTGATCCTGTATTTCATCCTTTGTGTTTTTTTCAATTTAACTAAAAGTGGTTTTCGTTTCGCAGTAGGAATTGGCGTGTTTCACGTCGTTACCAGGTAGTAGTCAGGTAAGACACATGACCCGTTGCTTCGATGCTACAAAGGTACAAATTAATTGATAATTGGCCATTGGAAATTGGCAATTATTTGCGAAGAATTCACATGCCTTCGCTTTTCTGGCGTAATTGTAGATGGTGCTGAGGTACTAATTGTTGCTGATGCAGAGGCTCTAATCTGTGTTTGAAGGTAAGCTGTTTAGTGCTATGAAACGAGTTAAGCGAAAAATTCTCTAGAGAATTTTTCGCTTACTCTATGCTTAACGCTAACCAAAGTGGTGTTTTGTTGTGAAATTCTCTAGAGAATTTGGCAGTATGTCATGATGTGGAATGTGGTTATCTATAATGTTGACTGACGTAGTTATACACAGCATCACGGTAATAGTTGATGCTTTCGTCGGAATAACTCTCGGGAAGTTCTTTCCAGAGGATGTCACGGATGGTGATGATGATGGAGGCTTTTGTTTCTTGTTTGTCGAACGGATGATCCATCGCGGCCAGTTGAGCCTTGATCTTCTCCAGCAATTCTTTGGCGACGACCTTTAGCTTCTTGATGTCTTCTTTTGAGAGGTCATCTTTCATCAGCACATCGTACATGGATAGCTGTTCGTCATTCTCAAAACCTTCACGAATGTAGCGCTTCTCCTCCTCGGTCAGGTCGTGAGAGAGTTTCATCAGTTCCGTGAAGGTCTTCTCTATCGTAGCGCGGTTCTGCTCCCGGTTGTAGTCGTGAATAATCTCCTGATACTTCTCGTAGAAGTTGATACGCGAAGGATTCTGTGCCAGCATCTGAGCGATACGCTCCTGCAGCAGTTCCTGAATGTCTTTCAGCACAAGGTTCTTCTCTTTGCTCTTGGCAAACTCGCGGCGAAGCAAATCAAAGTCGATACCACTGATGTCGAAACGTCGCGACTCAGCAGCCATCGTCCCTTCGTCATCAACTTCCAGATGTTCATTCACGATTTCGTTGATGGCCACGCTCAGATTTGTGATATCAGCATGTTTGCGCTTCTGTTGTAGTTCCTTAAAGATGGCTTCAATGGCATCTTTCTGTTGTTTCATCTCGGGTGTGATGTCTTCGCGATCGAGGTATTTCCACAGCTTCAGCAGCGTGGAGGCAAACGTGCAATACGACTTCCTGATTTCCGCAGTCTCGCACATCGCGTTGGCAGCCTTCTTCAGCAACGACAGCTTTTCGAAATTCTCTGCTTTGATGAGGTCATCCAAATCAAAGTCGTGCTCTTTCAGGAAAGCCGTAGCAGCGGCTATCGTCTCTATGACATGCTTGATGAGTTCTTTCTTATCAATCGTCGGGTCATTGCCTCCTGCGCCACCTTCCGGGTTGGCGGTATAATCGGCCAATGCCTGGCG
>DEJV01000075.1:5891-6673 GCA_002353525.1 Prevotella sp. UBA2739 | reverse complement strand
TCTCCTACGGGATAAATCATGTTCAACAGTCGGGCATCGGTCAGATACTTGATATAGTTCATCACCGTAGCACGGCTGGTCTCGATATCCTTTGCCAGCTGAGAGACATTAGGAGCCTTGGGACCTCCTTCTGCCAACCGATAGAACAGTTTCTTGATCTTCGTCAGGTATTTCAGCTCTATCTGCTTCACCAGCAGGATGTCCACCTCGGTCATCATGTTCATTGTCTTCAGCAAATTCTCCGAGTAGTTGCGATGCTCCTGGAAGAAAGGATAGAAACCATGATGGATATAGTCCTGAAAGTAGCGCATCGGCGACACCTTAGGCAATATCTGCTTGATGATATGCTCATGGTCACTCAGTATTTCTTCCAGCGTGTATGGATGGAAATTGTTGTCAGTCAGGAGGTTTAGAAATTCCCGAAAGGAGAATCCACGGAGATTGTATGATTTCACGATACCGTTAAGCTCGGGATTTTCGTCCTTCAGTCGCATCACGCTGGAACCGGTAAATACAATCTTCAGATAAGGATACAAGTCGTAGCACTTGCGAAGCTCCTTAGACCAGTCTGGCTGCTTGAACACTTGGTCTATCAACAATACGCGACCGCCTTTTTTACAGAATTCGCCAGCAAAGTCTGCAATGCCGCGCCCTTGAAAATAGAAGTTGTTCATATTGATATAGAGGCACTTTCGGTCCTGAATATCAAAATTTTCCTTAGCGTATTGTAGCAAGAATGTTGTCTTTCCGATGCCGCGAGTGCCCTTGATGCCAATCATGCG
>DEJV01000075.1:1831-5795 GCA_002353525.1 Prevotella sp. UBA2739 | reverse complement strand
GTCCTAAAAAAAGCTTCCATTCTCGATTTGTTTTATAAAACGACCGCAAAGTTACAAAGAAATCTTCAAATTGCAAAGCAGAGATAGCAAAAACTTTAATTTTTACGTTATTTTTGTATTTCTTCTAAATAAAATTGGCTCATTCTGATTATCGAGCTGAATACTGAAATAATCGCCATTATGATAAATAGGCGATTTGGTTTAAGATATTATTCAAAAAGTCTTTGGCTATTTGCGAACTAATTTGTATCTTTGCAATGCTAACAAAAATACCCCTAAAGCGTCAATAATAATAGGACAAACCATAAAGAATAACAGACTATGATTAATGATTTCAATTTCTATGCCCCAACGCGCATCGTGTTTGGGAAAACGGCTGAACAGCAGATTGGAGCCCTGGTGGCCAGTCAGCATGGCAGCAAGGTGCTTATCCATTATGGCGGAGGCTCTGCAGAACGCTCCGGATTGCTCAATATTGTACGCGAGCAACTCAGACAGGCTGGTATTTCTTTTGTAGAACTCGGTGGTGTGGTGCCCAATCCGATGCTGTCGAAAGTGTACGAAGGCATTGAACTCTGCCGTCGTGAGCAGGTGGACTTCATTCTTGCCGTGGGTGGCGGTTCGGTGATTGACTCCGCCAAAGCCATCGGCTACGGTGTGCCCTATGATGGCGATGTCTGGGACTTCTGGGATAGCAAAGGTGTGCCACAGGCCTGTCTGCCCATCGGTGTAGTGCTGACCATCCCCGCGGCTGGTAGCGAAATGTCATCGAGCACTGTGATTACCAAAGATGACGGACTGGTCAAGCGAGGCTTCAACTGCGACCTATGCCGTTGCCGCTTTGCGGTGATGAACCCCGAGCGCACCTATACCCTGCCACCTTACCAGACTGCAGCCGGTGCAACCGACATCATGATGCACACGATGGAGCGATACTTCTCTAAATATGAGGATATGACACTGACAGATGCCATTGCCGAGGCGCTGTTGCGCACGGTGAAGGACTCGGTGCTGGCGGTCATGGAGCATCCTGATGACTATCGTAACCGTGCACAGATCATGTGGGCAGGTTCGCTGGCACACAACGATTTGACGGAATGTGGAACGGAGAAGGATTTTGCCACCCACAAGATGGAACACGAACTCAGCGCGCTCTTCAGCGTGACCCATGGTGCCGGACTGGCCGCATTGTGGCCCTCATGGGCACGATATGTGAAGGACAAGCACCTGAGTCGTTTCGTTCGGTTTGCGGTCAATGTGATGGGTGTTGAAAACGACTTTGCACATCCCGATGAAACCGCAGAAAAAGGAATCCGTGCCGTTGAGGATTTCTACCACAAGATAGGAATGCCTACGAACATCCATGAATTGCTGGGCAGAGAGATTACCGACAATGAAATCGAGGAAATGGTTGAAAAGTGCTCGCGTGGCGGCACCCTCACGCTGGGTGCGATGGAGAAGATTGGTACCGATGACATGAGAGCTATCTATCGAATGGCGAAGTAGGGGTCACTCCCCTACTCGTTTTTTAATGTGGGGAGGGCCAGATGATATCGCACGGCAAGGAACCGTATGGCGCAGATGATGAGGAACGATGTCAGTACCACCACTTCATTCGACGTACCGCAAGTCATTAGTGTCCAATAGATTATACCTCCAAGAATAGAGGCTATGGCATATATCTCGCGCTGGAAGATGACAGGTTCGTTGTTGAGCAGTACATCACGAATCACTCCACCTGCAGAACCCGTGATACATCCCATAATAATAGCCACCCAATACGGTTGGCCGAAGACGAGCGATTTCTGTATGCCTGCAATGGTAAAGAGCGCTAAACCCAGTGTGTCGAAGACGAACCATGTGTTTCGTAATCCTTCCATGTATTTGGCAAAGATAATAACAAAGAGCAATGCCAAAGCCGTACATATAATATAAATAGGATTGGTCATCCAGAATGGTGTTGTCTCCAGCATCACATCACGGATTGTTCCTCCGCCGATGGCCACCGCAATGCCGCAAACATAGCCGCCGAACCAGTCGAAATGTTTGGCTGCGGCATGTCGGATGCCTGAAATGGCAAAGGCAAACGTGCCAAGAAATTCTATAACTTGTTGTAATATGTCGTCCACGACTAAATAGGTGTTTAACTCTTTTATTTAAACCTTTCTCCCCAATAATTCACCATTCGCTCGTAGAGTTTTTCCTCTGACGGCGAGTGTTGAGCCTGCCATAAACGCTCGTTTTGCAAAGCATCGGGCATATACTGCTGCGGTGTGAAGTGGCCTGGATAATCGTGCGGATACTTGTAGCCGTCACTATAGCCCAGGTCTTTCATCAACGATGTCGGTGCATTGCGAAGATGCAGCGGGACAGGCTGATTGCCCGTTTGTCGGACTAATGCCAGTGCACGGTCTATCCCCAGATAGGCTGAGTTGCTCTTGGGCGAGGTGGCCAGATAGACGGCAGCCTCTGCCAGCGCGATACGTGCCTCGGGCCACCCTATCTTCATCACCGTGTCGAAAGCGGCATTCGCCAACAGCAGTGCATTAGGATTGGCCAGCCCGATATCCTCGGAGGCCGATATTACCATCCGTCGGGCAATAAACTGCGGGTCTTCCCCACCCTCTATCATGCGTGCCATCCAGTAGAGGGCAGCATCAGGATCTGAGCCGCGAAGGCTTTTGATGAATGCCGAGATGATGTCGTAGTGCATCTCGCCGTCTTTGTCGTAGGCCAGCGGATTCTGTTGCAGGCATTGTTCGACTATGGAGTCGGTGATTGTTACTTCATCACTGGTTGAAGATTCCACAACCAATTCCAAGATATTCAGCAGCTTACGGGCATCGCCTCCGCTGTATCTCAGGATGGCACCCGTCTCTTGTAATGCTATCTTCCGTTCCTTCAGATAAATGTCTTGTGTGATAGCCCTGTTCAGCAGTTCCAGCAAGTCGTCCTTGTCCAGAGACTTCAGCACATACAGCTGACAGCGCGATAGCAGCGGGCGGATCACCTCGAACGAAGGGTTCTCGGTGGTGGCACCTATCAGGGTGACCACTCCCTTCTCGACAGCGCCCAACAAGGAGTCCTGCTGCGACTTCGAGAAACGGTGTATCTCGTCGATAAACAGTATGGGCGAGGCTTCATTGAAGAAGCGTCCTTTCTGTGCGCGTTCTATCACGTCTCGGACATCCTTCACTCCGCTGGTCACTGCCGAGAGCGTGTAAAAGGGTGTCTGCAGGCGGTGGGCAATGATTTGTGCCAGAGTGGTCTTCCCCACCCCGGGAGGTCCCCACAGGATAAACGACGAGATGCGCCCCGCATCAATCATCTTGCGCAGCACAGCCCCCTCGCCTACCAGGTGCTTTTGTCCGATATAGTCGTCCAGTGTCCTTGGACGCAGTCTTTCTGCTAATGGTTCACTCATTTTCAGATGCAAAGTTAGTGCATTTTGTGGAAATTAACAAAAAATATCAGCGAAAAACTTGTAAATCGAAAATAAAGTATGTACTTTTGCAAACAAATCAAGATAAACATTATAAATAATAAGGTAAAACATGAAGAAGGACAAAGAGAACGAGGTGAAGACCGACCAAACCGAAAAGCAGAGTATAGGTTTGAAGACACTGAACAAGAGCAGCATCTGGGACATTCAGGAGAACGATGTGTTCCGTCTGCTCGAACAGGGTGTCAAGGATGCCGAGGTGAAGGAGAATCTTCGCCATTACATTGACATTATCCGCAGTGCCTTCATGATAGAGGAACTGAAAGACGATGACAAGAATGTCAAGCAGCGCTACACCAATCAGGGCTACAAGGTGGGCAGTGTGAGGATGGGAGACGACGCGAAAGTCATCTGGGCCATCAAGAAGCGTCCCATCATGCGTGTCACAGACCTCACCTACGAGAACATCCGCCATATCACTGCTGCCAAGCTCATCGAAGTGCTCGACCGCAATTTCGGCGG
>DEJV01000075.1:958-1734 GCA_002353525.1 Prevotella sp. UBA2739 | reverse complement strand
GGATACGAGGTGCTGGAAGTGTCAAAGGGCACCTGGGTGGAGGCTATTTTTGCCAAGCTAAAGCCCGAGACCTTCAAGCCGCGCATGAAGTTTGATAAGCATATCAGTGACGAGGACCTGGAGGACGAGGATGCCGATGTCGAGATTGAGGACACCTACAACCGTCCTGATGAAGATGATGTAGAGCTCGAGGATCCCAACGATGACGAAATCAACGAGGACAACTATCGCACCACCTTCGAGATTGAGACGGATGCTGACGAAGATGCCGACAGCCTGTCCGACTACATTGCCGACGAGTAATCTCGGAGGTAACCAACCGTAATCATCCCAATAACAAAACCTAATAACCTTATGAGTATTCCAAGTGTATTCTGGCTCGTGCCCGTGGCTTCCATTGTAGCCCTGGGCATGGCCTTTTTCTTTTTCCGTCAGATGATGGGAGAAGACGAGGGCACTCCTCGCATGCGCGAGATTGCCCTTTATGTGCGTCGCGGTGCTATGGCTTATCTGAAACAGCAGTACAAGGTCGTAGGCATCGTCTTTGCCGTGCTGTGCGTGCTGTTTGCCTTCATGGCCTACGGACTGCATGTGCAGAACCCCTGGGTGCCGTTTGCTTTCCTGACAGGCGGTTTCTTCTCCGGTCTTGCCGGATTCTTCGGAATGAAGACGGCTACCTACGCCTCTGCCCGCACCGCCAATGCTGCGCGCAAGAGTCTTGACAGCGGACTGAAGGTGGCTTTCCGTTCCGGTGCAGTGATGGGTCTCACCGTTGT
>DEJV01000075.1:0-887 GCA_002353525.1 Prevotella sp. UBA2739 | reverse complement strand
TTTGGCATGGGTGCTTCCACTCAGGCACTCTTTGCCCGTGTCGGCGGCGGCATCTACACCAAGGCTGCCGATGTGGGAGCCGACATCGTGGGTAAGGTCGAGGCTGACATCCCTGAGGACGATCCGCGCAATCCCGCCACCATTGCCGACAATGTGGGCGACAACGTAGGCGATGTGGCCGGTATGGGTGCCGACCTTTACGAGAGCTATTGCGGCTCCGTCTTGTCTACCGCCGCACTCGGAGCCTCTGCCTTTGCTGCCAGTGCTGCCGACGGCATGCAGCTCAAGGCTGTCATTGCTCCGATGCTCATTGCTGCCGTTGGTGTCTTTCTCTCGTTGATCGGCATCTTCTTGGTGCGTACCAAGGAGGGAGCTACCATGAAAGACCTGCTCCACTCGCTGTCTCTCGGCACCAATGTGTCGGCAGTGCTCATTGCAGCAGCTACCTTCGCCATCCTTTACCTGCTGGGCATCAACAACTGGCTCGGACTCTCCTTCTCCGTTATCTCCGGATTGGCAGCAGGTGTCATCATTGGTCAGGCCACCGAATACTATACCTCCCACAGCTACAAGCCCACCCAGCGCATCTCGGAGGCTGGACTCACCGGTGCGGCCACTGTTATTATAAAAGGTATAGGTACGGGCATGATTTCCACCTGCATCCCTGTGATTACCATCGGAGTGGCCATCATGCTTAGCTATTCATTCGCCAATGGCTTCGACCTCTCCATGTCCAGCGAGAGTCTGGCCCACGGTCTATATGGCATCGGTATCGCTGCCGTAGGCATGCTCTCCACCTTAGGTATCACGCTGGCTACCGATGCCTACGGACCTATTGCCGACAATGCCGGCGGCAATGCCGAAATGTCTGAGCTGGGCGAAGAAGT
>DEJV01000025.1:69088-95405 GCA_002353525.1 Prevotella sp. UBA2739 | reverse complement strand
GCCTTACGTCGAACTCACGTTAAGTTACGAAAAGTAGAGGGTAAAGCCAAATGAATTGGAGGTTTTCAAAAAGTGAAGGAATAACGTTGAAACCAATGTTTCGGTCTTTTTAGGAAAAGATAGATGTAAAACAAAAAAGAGGACGAGCATATTGCCCGTCCTCGTATTATGATTAAAATAATAGTATCATTTTATTTCTTGCCAAGTGCCTCAAGTGCAGGAGCATAAGTAGGATCGATGGCCAGAATCTTGTTCCAGTACCCATCGGCAGCAGCCTTGTTGCTGTTAGCCAGATTGTAGTGGGCCAGATAGTGGTAAGCTGTTACCAGACGGTTGAGGTCGGTCTTGCTCTTCTCGCTCAGTCCCTCGATAATCTCAATCATCTTGGTGTAGTCGGGCAGGGCAGTGAACTTCTCAACGGTTGGGTCGAGCATGTTGTCAATCTGAGTCTTTTTGTTGTATGCATAGATCAGCGTAGCAGGATCGTCGGCAAACTTGGTAATCATTTCGTCGTAAACCTTGTTGGCCTCCTCAAACTTAGCAGCCTGCTCGGCACCAGTGAGGTCTGAACCCCAATCCTGATAAATCTGAGCCAGAGAAGCAAAGTCGGTATTCTTAATCTTTTCTACCTTCTCCATGTACTTGCGATACTCGACGATGGCATTGGTATAGTCGCCCTTAGCCTGGAAGGCGCTGGCGATGTTCGACTGAGCGTCGAGCACGTCGCCCTTGGCATCAGGAGCCTCTTCGATGCACTTGCGGAACATCTCAATAGCCTTGTCGTAATCCTTGTTACCATTGTGGGCATAGCCGTAGTACAGATAGTCGCTAGAAGAAATCTTGGCGCTGTCTGACTTGGTGAACAGACGGTCGGCATAGGTCAGAGCCTTCTGATAGTCCTTCAGGTTGGTGCTGTTGAAGAATACCAGACGGTTGAGGGCCGGATGACGTGGGAACTTGTTGGCACCAAACTCAGCCACGCTGAGGCTCTTTTCGAACTGTCCCTTGAGGAATCCGCAGAGTGCATAGTTCACCAGGTCGCCGCTCTCCATGCTGTTCTTATCCACCTTGTCGTAGTACTCGAGAGCCTTTGTCAGGTTGTTGGCACGCATATAGATGGTAGCGTTGATCACATCAACAGGATAGTCGGGACGTACGGCACGCAGCTCCTCGAGCTTGGCTGCAGATGCACCGGGGTTCACCTTACTGTTAATCTGAGCATACTTGCGGTATGGCTCTGGGTTCATCTTATCGAAGTAGATAGCCTGCTCGTACTCCATGGAAGCGTTACCGCCATCGTCGTTGAGCACGTAGATGTCGCCGAGAAGAATGTGGGGAAGAGCGTTCTGAGCGCCGCCCTTTACCTTCATAGCCATGTCGGCATAGAGCTTAGCGTTGGTGATGTCCTTCACGTCGAGATAGGCGCGTCCGATACCACAGAGAACCTCTACGTTCTTCTTGTACTTTTTCACTACATCCTTCACCTGTGCGGCAGCACCGGTAGGATTGTCCTTAATTGCGATAGAGATGGCGTCGATCACCTGCTTGGTGTCTTCCTGTGCCATTACTGGGGAGCTGATGCCCAGCATCATGGCTCCGATTACTAGATATTTGATTGTTTTCATAATTGTCAATTTTTTAAGTTAGACATGTTCACTGTTTTCACTTATGTGACTTTTTCCGTAATGGAAGGTTTAATTGGCGAATCTTAATTATTGATCTTTAACGTTTACATTCCTTACTGTCATATTGCCGTAGGCAGGCAGCAGTGACGAGTGGAATATGATTAACTGTCCTTTTGGCGAGGTGATAAAATTAGCCATACCAGTGGGTAGCCCTCGGTAAGAGTCGTTCAGCAGGGCATAGATGGTACGGATGAGTGGATAGCTATCATTATAGATGTAATATTGATAGGGTTTCCAACTATTCAGTGTCGTTGCTTTGTCCATCTTGCTGACAGACATCACACGGATATTTTTCTTGAATGTAACGTTCGTCGTGTCTCGCTTGTCGTTGAGCCAGTTCGAACCGATGATGCCAATGGCGTTAGGCGTTTTCTCCACATAGTCTACCACCTGGGCTGATTTGTCTACAGCCTGAATGTTTGGACTGTTGATGGGCTTGCCGCCTAAAATAGAGTCCTGGGCAAAACGCACGGTGCTGGAACGTGGGTTGTCGAACACCACTTCAATGTCGCCGCGCTTCGAGTGAGGATAGATGTCGCTCCACTTTTTGGCTTCGCCGCTGAGTATGCGTGCTATATCCTTCACCGTGATGCAGGTGTCCAGATTCTGCTTGTTGACGATGAGTGCCAGTCCGTCGTAGGCGATGGGCACAGCTCTCATGGATTTGTAACCTTTATTAAGTAAGGTGTTGTACTCGTTTTTCGTGAAGTTTCGCGCCGTGATGGCGAGATAAATCTTCTCGTCGATGAGTTGTTTCACTGCATCGGTCTCATCGGTATAGATGGGTGTGACCTCTGCCTTCGGGTGAGAAATGTTGAACATTTCCACCTCTTCGTCGATGATGGGTGAAAAACTATCATCAGAGGCGAATTTAATCGCCCCTGATGTAGTTGTATCTGTTCTACCAGCATCTTTGCGCGGTTTCTTCTCCACACAGGAGGAGAGTGCGCTGGATGCTAATAGCAATCCTACTGTTACGTAGAATGTGGATCTTTTCATAAATTACAGTTTACTGAAGTCTGAATGTTACAGGCAGAGTGAACTTCACACGTACGGCCGAACCGTTCTGCTTACCAGGAATCCACTTAGGCATGCTCTTTACCACGCGGGTAGCTTCCTTGTCGAGTGACGGGTCTACAGAGCGAACCACCTTGATGTCGGAGATTGAACCGTCGCGCTCGACGACGAATGTCAATACTACACGACCCTGGACGCCGTTCTCCTCTGCTACAACCGGATACTTGATGTTCTTACCAAGGTATTGCTGCAGGGCTGCATCACCACCGGGGAATGAAGGCATGACCTCAACAACGTCGAAGACCTTTGTCTCTTCTTCCTTCGGGGGCTCTGGCTGTGCAATTACTTCCTTAGCTTTGAGCACCTCACCGCCTGCGTCGTCGTTACCCTTCACGTCGAAAGAACCGATGGCGGTCTTGGTCTGGTTGAGGTCATCCTGTGACTTCAACTCTTCCTCGGGCTTCACCTCAGAGTCTTTCTTAATTACAGGGGGAACGAACTTCACAGAGCTCTTCACTTTCTCAACTGGCTTGGCTTCCTCAATCTTCACAGGTGCTTTCTTCTCCACCTTCACCTCTTTCTTGGTGATGTTAGAGAGCTCCACATCTGCGCTGATCTCTTCTTGGGCACGGCTGGCCTCAATGATTGCGTTCACACCGATGATTGCACCCAGCAGGGCAGCAATTGCAAGCATAATAATGATAGCCCAAATATTACGCTTACCAGTGTTCTTACGCAGTTTGTAAGCACCATATTCCTTATTTTTTCCTTCAAAGACAAGGTCAACCCAGTTACTGTCTATCAAATCAATTTTTGACATCGTTTTAAGTTGTTTTAAATGTTACACATTGTCATTGCAAGGGGATGTTCTTCGACTTGAGAAGCTTCTCGTCGTCGGCTGAAATCTTGTCAAGGACGTACTTACTAATACTGCAAATCTGCATCTCGTCGAGTGCTGTCACCATGTTATCATACGAAGCTGTGTCCAAAGGCTTGATAATGATGGTCAGAGTAGGAATCTTCTCACCATTGATCTCACCGTTACGGATCTTGGTCAGCTCTTTCTGATAAATGCTGTCTTCCATGTTGGTCTCAGCTTTCTTCGCATCAAGGTCGAGCTTTGCCTTACGGATGCGGGCAACAGGAATGATGCCCTCTTCGGTCTGGTGCTCGGTGAGAACCTTGCGGATTCCCTGCTTACCCCATGTGGTCTCCTTCATACATGTAGGATCGTCGTACTTGGGGATACCCTTGATGTAGTAGATCTTATCGTTGCCTGCCAGGTAAATCGTAATGGTGTGCGACTCCTTGGCTGCGTTACGATCTTCATCTTGGATGTTCTTATCGTTACTCGGCATGGTCAACTGCATTGCCTGAGGTTTGCTCAGAGAAGTACAGAGCATGAAGAATGTGATAAGAAGCATCATCATATCCACCATCGGCGTAAAGTCTACGCGTACGGTTTGCTTCTTCTGTCTACTTCCTTTTTGTTTAGCCATTCTTTAATCCTCCGCTTCTTTAAACGATGTAATCAACTGGTAACGGTTCTGGTCCATATCCTGCAACTCAGACATGACGCTCTTGACTATCTTATAAGGAGTCTTCGAGTCAGCTTTGATACAAAGCTTCATGTCTTCTCCAGATGCCATGGCTTCTGTCACCCACTGCTGGAACTCGCTCTTTCCCTTTGTGCCATCACCGTTGTCGATGCTGTCGGTGGGAATGCCGAGTGACTTGAGGGCTTCAGCACGCTTGCTCTGGCCGATGTTGAGGAATTCTGCCATTTTATCCATAGGAACTCCGAACTGAGGATCCTCCAGGAAAGCCTCCTGCTGTGCTGGCGTAAGCTGCACACCGAACTTGTCGGTCATGGCCATCAAGGTGGTCTTCAGATAGTTCACATTGTCCATGCTCATGAACACCTTTCCCTCAGGATTGATGGTGATGTTCACGACATCGTTCTCTGGAACCTTGACCTTTGATGCCGACTGTGGTGTGTTCACCTTCACGGCCTCGTTCTTGACGAACGTAGAGGTCATCATGAAGAAGGTGAGCAGCAGCACCATCACGTCAGACATAGGGGTCATGTCTATCCAGACGTCCGCTTTCTTAATTTTTACTTTACCCATAGTGATAAATTTTTAAAGGGTTAGCAAAAATTAAGCCTCTTCTGCGTGGTTAGCTTCGTAAGTCTGAGCGATTGAATAACCAACCTCGTCGAGGGCGTATGTCAACTTATCGATCTTGTTTGAATAGTAGTTGTAAGCAACAACGGCTACCCAAGAAGTCAAAATACCAGATGCTGTGTTAACCAAGGCCTCAGAAATACCAAGTGACAGAGCCTGAGAGTCAGCACCACCACCAGCTGCCAGAGCTGCGAATGAACGGATCATACCTACAACGGTTCCGAACAGAGCGGTGAGGGTACCCAGTGTAACGATGGTAGCGATGATAGGCATGTTCATCTGCAGGGTAGGCATCTCGAGCTGAGTGGCCTCTTCGTGAGCCTGCTGGATGCGTGCGATCTTCTGCTCCTTCTTCATGCCGTGTGTGCCTTCCATCTCTTTGTAAGCACGGAGAGATGCGCCAACCACGTTAGCAACAGTACCGCGCTGCTTGTCGCAGAGCTCCTGAGCCTTAGCGAAGTCGTTAGCATTGAGCGCAGCCTTGATGTTAGCTACGAACTGTGGGAGCTTGCCCTTACCGAAAGCGGTGCGCAGAGCGAGCCAGCGCTCGATAGAGAGAGCGATAACGGTGAACAACAGAGTGAGGATCACAGGTACCACGATACCACCTTTGTAGATTGTACCCCAGATGTTACCATCGATAACTTCTCCGTTAGGACCAATGTGGTCGCTGTTGCCGAGGAAGAACTTGAAGAAACATACTGCGAGGATGAAGCATACAACGATGATCCAAAACGCTGCTTTTACTCCCTGGAAGCCCTGAGATTTCTTAGGGCTGGCTGTCTTTTGTGTAGTTGCCATAATTTTTTGTTTTTAATTTTTAGTTATTAATGAATTAAGTTGTAAAGAATTTCTTTGTTTTAACGTTAGTTTTGCCGTTTTTTGCTGCTATTCTTCAAAGAACTGACAGCTAAGTCTTGGCAAAGATAACAAATTAAAGAGAACTAACGACCGTTTTAAGAAGTTTTAACGGCTCTTTTTTTGAATTATTTCAATTTCGCCAGTGTCTCTTTGATGCGTCGCATGGCTTCGCGGATGTTATCGTCGCTTGTGGCATAGCTCATTCTGAAGCAATTCGGGTCGCCGAACGCGTCGCCGCCGACGGTTGCCACATGTCCCACTTCGAGCAGATACATGGCCAGGTCGGTGGAGTTGTTGATGGTGCGCTCGCCGTCGCTCTTTCCATAGAAACTGCTGCACTTGGGGAAGAGATAGAAGGCTCCCTCCGGCACGTTGACTTCCAGTCCGGGAATGTCCTTTGCCAGTTCGACAATCAAGTTGCGGCGGCGCTCAAAGGCCTGTCTCATCTCCTCGACGCATGCTTGCGAGGCGATGTAGGCTTCTGTGGCAGCCTTCTGGCTGACTGAGCATGGACCGCTGGTGTATTGTCCCTGCAGTTTGTTGCATCCCTTGACAATCCACTCGGGTGCTGCGATGTATCCGATGCGCCAGCCCGTCATGGCGTATGCCTTCGAGACACCGTTGACGATGATGCTGCGCTCTTTCATGCCCTCGCATTTGGCGATGCTGGCATGCTTGCCAATATAGTTGATGTGCTCGTAGATCTCGTCGGCCAGCACAAACAGGTTGTCGTGCTTCTTGATGACCTCAGCCAGTGCGTTCAGCTCTTCTTGTGAGTAAACGCTGCCCGTAGGATTGCTGGGCGAGCAGAGAATGAGCATTTTTGTCTTTGGTGTGATGGCTGCCTCCAGCTGTTCGGGCGTAATCTTGAAATTCTGTTCGAAGCTGGCCTCAATGTATACGGGTTCGCCTCCGGCCAGTTTGGCCATCTGCGGATAGCTCACCCAGTAAGGAGTGGGAATAATCACCTCGTCGCCGTCGTTGACGAGAGCCATTACGGTGTTGCATACACTTTGCTTGGCGCCGTTGCTGACTAAGACTTCATTGATGGTGTAGTCAAGTCCGTTCTCATTTTTCAGTTTTGCTACGATAGCCTGTCTCAAGTCGGCATATCCAGGCACTGGCGAGTAACGCGACCAGTTGTCGTCGATAGCTTTCTTGGCGGCTTCTTTGATATGATCGGGCGTATTGAAGTCGGGCTCTCCCACGCTCATGTTGATAACATCGATACCTTGTGCTTTCATCTCACCGCTTTTCTGCGACATAGCCAATGTGGCTGATGGTGCCAAACGGTTGAGTCGATTAGATAATTGTGCCATAATATTGTGTTTAATGGTTTTGTTTGTTGCAAAATTACTCAATTTATTCTTTTAAACGAAAAAAAAACAGCATTATTTCATCTTTTGAGACAAAATAATGCGGTTTTTTTATATATGGAGGGTGTGCCCCATACGTTCTTTCTTCGTTTTGAGATATTTGTAGTCGTACTCATTGGGTGTAACTTCGATGGGTACGTTCTCTACAATCTCCAGTCCATAGGCCTCCAGTCCCACGCGTTTCACAGGGTTGTTGGTCAGCAGGCGCATCTTGTGTACGCCCAGGTGGCGCAGCATCTGTGCTCCGCAGCCATATTCGCGTTCGTCGGGTTTGAATCCCAGATGCACATTGGCCTCTACGGTGTCGAGTCCTTCCTCTTGCAGCTTGTAGGCGGCAATTTTGTTCATCAGTCCTATGCCGCGCCCCTCTTGTTGCATATAGATGATGATGCCCTTTCCCTCTTTCTCGATCATCTGCATTGCTTTGTGCAGCTGTTCGCCGCAGTCGCATCGTTTGCTGCCGAGGATGTCGCCCGTGGCGCACGATGAATGTACGCGCACCAGCACGGGTTCGTCTTCCTTCCATTCGCCTTTGATGAGTGCCATGTGCTCCAGTCCGTTGCTCTTTTGCCTGAAAGGTATCAGGTGGAAGTGGCCGTAGACGGTGGGAAGATCGGCCTCTTCGCCTACTTCAATGAGCGATTCTTTCTGCAGGCGGTAAGCAATCATATCCTTGATGGTGATGATTTTGAGTCCCCATTGTTCGGCAAACTTCAGCAGGTCGGGCATGCGGGCCATAGTGCCGTCCTCGTTCATGATCTCCATCAGCGCTCCTGCGGGATAGAGACCTGCCATGCGGCACAGGTCGATGGCTGCCTCGGTATGTCCGCTGCGTCGCAACACACCATTTTCCTGGGCATAGAGTGGGTTGATGTGTCCCGGGCGGCCGAAGGTCTGCGGTGTAGACTTCGGGTCAGCCAGTGCCTTGATGGTCTCGGCACGGTCGTGAGCCGACACACCTGTTGTGCATCCTTCCAGCTTGTCTACGGTGACGGTGAAGGGAGTGCCCAGTACCGATGTGTTATCCATCACCTGATGAGGCAGGTCAAGTTCTTCGCACCGGCTCAGTGTGATAGGGGCGCAGAGCACACCTCTGGCATGCTTGAGCATGAAGTTCACCTTCTCGGCCGTTATTTTCTCAGCCGCGATAATCAGGTCGCCTTCGTTCTCTCGATCCTCGTCGTCAACGACTATCAAGAATTTTCCTTCTTTGAAATCTTTCACTGCATCTTCGATGCTGCTTAGTTGAATGTTTCCCATATATGATGATATATACCTTATTATATATTATACGCGTGCGGTCATCTGGCCAATGCGGTCGATGATGGCTTTGTTGGTGTTCATAATCATCTTCAGGTCGCGGTCCAGTCGCAGACGGAAATGCCACATTCTGAAGTAGCAGAACAAGCCAATGGGCAGAATGATAAACGACACGATGTTCATCCACCTGCGCTCGAAAGGCCGTGTATGTGCCTTCACCGACACCACCGGATATTTGTTCAGCTCGGTCAGAATCACCTTGTCCTTTGTGTTCGACAAGTCGTCTATCACTTCTTCCATCTCTGCGCTGATGCGCTCGATGCTGTGGTCGGGGTGGTAGTTGAAGAACACTTTGATGATGTTGGGAGCTCGCTTCAGCTTATGCTCATGCGCATAGTCGGCCACCTCCTCGCTGATGGCAGCCAAGCGAGCGGCGTCGGTGGGGTAGTCGGGATCGTTGATGATTACCTCTTTGCCATATACGTGGCGTTTCAGCCGCAGACCCAGCAACTTCATCACGAAATTGCGATACAGATCCATGTTGAAAACCACCGAGTCTTTATTGGCCTTGTATGTGAAGAATACGGCCACGGGCGCCAGTACCGCCGTGGCGATGCCCTTGCCAAACCAAATGGCCCACATGCCACCGCGCGCCATACGGTATCCCGTGTTATCGAGAATGTAGTAGATGATAAACACGAAAACAGATATGATGACCGGAATGCCAAGTCCGCCTTTGCGGATGATAGCTCCCAGCGGGGCGCCGATGAAGAAGAAGATGATGCAGAGCAGTGCGGTGGTGAACTTGTTGATAGCCTCAATCTTGTGCATGCGTATTACCCTGTCGGCATCGCCCGTGAGCATGCTCTTAAACTCAAGGTCGCTTCTGGCGCTTTGTGCTTTCGACAAGGCGGTGTTCACGGCCATTTGCTTCTTCTCGGGTGTCAGCTTCGCGTATACCGAGTCGAAGTTATAGGTTTTTGCCATGGCAGTTTTCAGTGCCTTCAGCGAGTCTTTTTTGTCGAGTTTTGGCAGGTTGTAGTACATGCGCTTCCCGTCGGCATAGTAGCTTCGGCCGATGCTGTCGTAGGTGTTGTCCAGCGAATCGATGTCGTGTCTGATTTGTGGCAGTCCCTTTGCCCTGGCATCGCCCGAGAACACCGACCCGTCGGTCATGCTGAAGTCACCGTCGAAGTCTAATATGATTTTCTTCGAAGAGAATGTCTCCCGGCGATAAGGTACCGCTGCACTGCCCGCCAGTTCCTGCGACCGCATGTTCTCAAACCACTCGCCGCTCCACAGACTCATCACCAGGTGTTTTTTCTCTTCTGTTGACTGCAACATGCCGGAATCGGCCAGGATGATGGCTGCGTCTTCATAGCTGTCGGTCATCCTGTAAATCATGATGCCATACAATTTGCCCGTCTTCATGTCCTTCTTTTGCACATAAAGATTGGTGTTGGGGATGCCGTCGTAGAAGATGCCTTCTGGGATTTCCAGTTCCGGGCTCTTCTGTCGCATTGACAGCAGTAGCTGGGCCATCTTTTGGTTGGCATTAGGGCCTATGACGTTCTGGAAATAAAACGAGCAAAGGGCGATGAACACCGAGATGACGATGAGCGAGCGGAAAGCTTGCATCAGTGATATGCCGGCAGCTTTGATAGCCGTCAGCTCTGAACTTTCACCTAGGTTTCCGAAGGTGATAAGCGATGACAACAGAATGGCCAGCGGCAATGCCTGTGGCACCAGCGAGAGTCCCATGTACCAGAAGAACTGTGCCATGACCTCCATGGAGATGCCTTTGCCAATCAGGTCGTCGATATATCGCCACAGGAACTGCATCATCAGCACAAACTGGCAGATGAAGAATGTTCCCACAAACAGTAGTCCAAACTGTTTGGCAATGAATGTATCTAGTTTCTTTATTCGAAGCATTTATTCACATGGCAGCGCACCAATGTCGCTACCAAGTTGCAAAATTAGTACAAAAAACTCAGAGAACGGCAGATTTTTCATATTTTTATTAATATTATTTGCGTTTCGGGAGTTCTTTCAAGCACGGCGAATAAACATCATTTTCTCATTTGTTATGAAATTACACTTCAATTTGTTAGCAAATTACACTCTAATTTGTTAACAAATCGCATCTCAATTTGTTAACAAATCGCACCTTAATTTCTTAACAAATTGCATCTTAATTTCTTAAAAAATCGCATTTTAGTTTGTTAGTAACTCAAAATGGGTGTTCTTTTCGCCCCTGAATTCTTCGAATTGATAACAGACAATTGGCTGTTGATGATTTGCAAAAAACAAAAAAGAATGTGGTGGAAGAACAACCGAAATTCCCTTTATGATATGTGGTTAGGGGAGCGCCTGCCCATGACTCGCCCTGTCTGGGTGGATAAAGGTAGGTGCGTCTTTCGTAGCACCTATGTGTGCTTCGATCTGTAAATTGAGTCAATAAAGTATCAATAATCATTCGCCCAAATGATGAGACAGTAGTCGCGAACAACGATTTACAGTCCTGTTGATTGGTGCAGACGGTACAGGTTGTCATCCCAGATGTCTTGCAACCATTCCAGGTCGTCGGGGGAGGCATGGTCTATCACGCTAAGGATGTAATCGTTTGTGATGTCGCTCTTTATCATCTCCATCTGCCAGAAGTTGTCCTCTTCGCCAGCCTCGTCGTCCCATTCCAGTCGGATGAGTTTCATTTTCTTCTCCTCTACGATGGTGGCTGTGCGTTGCTCATGGTGGCTCCATTCCTCGCCCCAGGTAAATGTGAGCTTGTCGCCCTCTCTTGTCACCGTGTTGGCAATCCATTTTTGCAGTCCCGCCTCATTGCTGATGAGTGGCCAGATGATGTTTGGCGAACTAGAGTGCAGTTCGTATTCCAAGTGTATTCTTTGCTTTTTCATGGGCTAGTTAGTTTGATTTTCGTATGCAAATATACGAAAAAATAGTGATAAACGAAAAATATCTGCAAAATATTTTGCGTATTCCGAAAAATATTATACCTTTGCACCCGCATTCAAGCAATGATGGCGGGATAGCTCAGCTGGTTAGAGCGCATGATTCATAATCATGAGGTCGCCGGTTCAATCCCGGCTCCCGCTACAAAAAACGAGTTACGGTCATGTAGCTCGTTTTTTTGTGCTTTATAGGGTCCCGGCACGATAAGGCTGTGCGTGCAGCTTTCGGAAGTAGTCGGCAGTTAAGAAGATAACCCAAATGTCAGAAATTGACATGGAACAATTTAACACATGTTTGCTAAAAATATCCCGAGAAAAATGAATGGCAATCCATGTTTTTTTCGTAACTTTGCAGCCTAATATAAATAATGTACGAAATATGGCAGATACAAAGCAGATAAAAACCGCATTGGTGTCGGTTTTCCATAAAGATGGTTTGGATGAGTTGCTGGCAAAGCTACATGCTGAAGGTGTGAAATTTCTCTCTACAGGCGGAACGCAGAAGTTTATTGAGAGCCTGGGTTACGAGTGTCAGAAAGTGGAAGATGTGACCACTTATCCCTCGATATTGGGTGGCAGGGTAAAGACTTTGCACCCGAAGGTGTTTGGAGGCATCCTTGCCCGTCGCGACAACGAGGGCGACCAGCAGCAGATGAGCCAGTATGAGATTCCTGCCATCGACCTGGTGATTGTCGATTTGTATCCGTTTGAGCAGACCGTAGAAAGTGGCGCTGCTGAGGCTGACATCATCGAGAAGATTGATATCGGCGGCATTTCGCTGATTCGTGCCGGTGCCAAAAACTTCAAGGATGTGGTCATCGTGCCCAGCAAGGCCGAATATGGTGTGCTGCTCGACATCCTGAATGAGAAGGGTGCAAAGACCGACATTGAGGACCGCCGCATGTTTGCCACTCGTGCTTTCGGCGTGAGCAGCCATTACGACACAGCCATTCACAGCTGGTTCCAGGGTAACGAGGAGACTGGCACCAGAACGGTGAAGCTCAGTATGATGGACTGATAGATAATAGATAATTGATAATTGACAATTGATAATTGATAATTGAGAAATAAGATATGGGACTTTTTTCGTTTGTTCAAGAGATTGCCATGGACCTTGGAACGGCCAACACCATCATTATCAGCGATGATAAGATTGTGGTTGACGAGCCTTCTGTGGTGGCACTCGACCGCCGCACAGACAAGATGATTGCTGTGGGCGAGAAAGCTAAGTTGATGTATGAGAAGACTCACGATAATATTCGTACCATTCGCCCTTTGCGCGACGGTGTGATTGCCGACTTCTCTGCCTGCGAGCAGATGATGCGCGGACTGATTAAGATGGTACATACGGGCAGCCGCCTGTTCCATCCCTCACTGCGCATGGTGATTGGTGTGCCGTCTGGCTCTACCGAAGTGGAGCTGCGTGCTGTGCGCGATTCTGCCGAGCATGCCGACGGTCGTGATGTCTATCTGATTTTCGAGCCAATGGCTGCCGCTATTGGTATTGGCATTGATGTGGAGGCTCCCGAGGGAAATATGATTGTTGATATCGGTGGTGGTACTACCGAGATTGCCGTTATCTCACTGGGTGGCATCGTGGCCAACAACTCTATCAAGGTGGCTGGCGACGACCTGACTGCCGATATTCAGGAGTATATGAGCCGCCAGCACAATGTGAAGGTGAGTGAGCGCATGGCCGAGCGTATTAAGATTAATGTGGGTTCGGCTCTCACTGACCTTGGCGAGGAAGCTCCCGAGGACTATGTGGTGCATGGCCCTAACCGCATCACCGCACTGCCTATGGAGGTGCCCGTGTGCTATCAGGAGATTGCCCACTGCATCGACAAGACGGTTGCCCGCATCGAGACGGCCGTGCTGAATGCACTGGAGAGCACACCTCCTGAGTTGTATGCCGACATTGTGAAGAATGGCATTTATCTCACTGGTGGCGGTGCGCTGTTGCGTGGTCTTGACAAGCGTCTGACGGATAAGATCAATATTCCTTTCATCGTGGCTGAAGATCCGTTGCATTGCGTGGCACGTGGTGCCGGTATCGCCCTGAAGAATGTAGACCGTTTCTCGTTCTTGATGAGATAACATTTGATGTATGCACAATCTACTGGAGTTTCTGGCAAAGTACCATCATTGGTTGCTGTTTGTCGTACTCGAGGTAGTTAGCTTTGTGTTGCTGTTCCAGTATAACAGCTATCAAGGCAGCGTGTGGTTTTCTTCGGCTAACGTGGTAGCCGGCAAACTCTATGAGTGGGACTCAGCTGTTGAGTCCTTCTTCAGTCTTACGAAGGTCAATCAAGAACTCACCACACGCAACGTCTATCTCGAGAGGCAGGTGAAGCAGCTGTCCGACCGTCTGGCCGTGCTGACGGAGAATCCCGACGCCGCCAAGTCGGGCCAGTTGCAGATGCTGAGCGAATACAAGCTTATACCAGCCAAGGTGGTGCACAACTCGATTGCCGGATCAGACAACCTTATCACGATAGACAAGGGAGAGGCTGATGGCGTGCGCAAGGACATGGGTGTGGCTTGCGGAAACGGCATCGTGGGCATTGTCTACCTTACCTCGTCGCACTATTCGGTGGTCATCCCCGTGCTCAACAAGAACTCGAACATCAGTGTGGCTATCGACAAGCGTGGCTATTTTGGTTATCTGCGGTGGAACGGCGGCTCATCAAAGTTGGCTTATGTCGACGATATTCCGCGCCATGCCCATTTCCGGCTCTACGACAAAGTGGTGACTAGCGGCTATTCGTCGGTGTTCCCTCCGGGAGTTCTTGTGGGTAAGATTTTGCATGTGTACAATTCTGCCGACGGATTGTCTTACCGTCTGCAAGTGGAGTTGTCGACCGACTTTGGTTTGTTGCGCGACGTATGTGTCATTGACGATGCCGTGATGAAACAGCGCTTAGAGCTGCTGCGGGCAGCGCAAGACTCGCTGAAGACCAAAGACGAGTAAGTGAGAGTTTAAAAGAGTTTTATATCGTAACTATTGGAGTATAGGCCATGGGCGTAGGTTTAATAAAGAGAATCGTGCTTTTTGCTGTTCTGCTGGTGGTACAGGCATTGGTGTTGAATCATATACACCTTTTCAACTGTGCTACGCCGTTGCTCTATGTCTATCTGGTGTTGCTCTTTCCACGTAATTTTCCCAAATGGGCCATTCTGTTGTGGTCGTTTGCATTAGGACTTTGTGTCGACACGTTTTCGAACACGCCGGGTGTTGCCGCAGGCTCAATGACACTTATCGGAGCCATTCAGCCTTATCTCTTTGAGGTGTTTGTGCCCCGCGATAGTGCAGAGGATTTGGAGCCGGGCATGCGCACTGTCGGAGTGGCATCGTTTTCTTACTATACCATCATCATGGTGTTTATCTACTGTGTGGCCTTCTTCACACTGGAGACTTTCAATTTCTTCAACTGGGCACAGTGGCTCATGAACATCGGTGGCAGTATGGCGCTGACGGTGGTGATGATTCTGGTGATTGAGAATATTAGAAGGGGTTGACGAGAGCATGAAGGAATACGGACTGGAGAACCGGAAATATGTGATCGCAGGTATAGCCATTGCCATTGTAACGGTCTATATCATTCGCCTGTTCATGCTTCAGGTGACAAGCGATGACTATAAGAAAAGTGCCGACTCGAATGCGTTCTTGAAGAAGGTGGAGTTTCCCTCGCGCGGAGTGATTCACGACCGCCATGGCAAACTGATGGTGTATAACCAGCCTTCCTACGACATTATGGTCATCATGAACGAGGCCAAAGACCGTATCGACACCCTGGAACTTTGTCAGGCATTAGGCATCACAAAGGAGTTTTTCATCCAGCGCATGGAGGAAATCAAAGACCGGGGGAAGAACCCTGGCTACTCGCGCTTCACCCAGCAACTGTTCATGAGCCAGCTGAACGACCGCGAGTTCAGCGTCTTTCAGGAGAAAATGTTCCGTTTCCCCGGATTCTATATTCAGCGTCGCAGCATCCGTTGCTACGAATATCCCTATGCCGCCCACGTGTTGGGCGATGTGGCAGAGGTGTCGCCCTCAGACATAGAGGAAGACGACTACTACCAGCCGGGCGACTATATCGGAAAACTGGGTGTGGAGCGTTCGTATGAGAAGCAACTCAGGGGTGAGAAGGGTATACAGATACTGCTTCGCGATGCCCATGGACGTATTCAGGGAAAGTATCAGAATGGAGCCCTTGACCAAAAACCCAAAGCAGGCAAAGACCTGACGCTGAGCATCGACCTGAACCTGCAAGCCCTGGGAGAGCGGCTGATGCAACATAAGATTGGAAGCATTGTGGCCATAGAGCCGTCGACGGGAGAGATACTTTGCATGGTGTCGTCGCCTACCTACGATGCGCGTATCATGACTGGTAAGAATCGGGGTAAGATGCACACCAAGCTGTTGCGCAATGTGTGGAAGCCCTTGCTGAACCGCAGTATCATGGGACAATACCCTCCGGGATCAACATTCAAGACCACACAAGGACTCACCTTTATGTCGGAAGGCGTGATAGGCCCCGGCACGCAGTTCCCTTGCTCGCGCGGATTCCACTATCGTGGCTTGCGAGTGGGCTGCCACGGACATGCCGCACCGCTGGCACTTGTTCCTGCCATCTCTACATCGTGCAACGGCTATTTCTGCTGGGGCCTGTACTATATGATTGGCAACAAGAAAAAGTATGGATCGGTGCAAAACGCCATGAACACTTGGCGCGACTATATGGTGAGCATGGGCTTTGGCTATAAGCTGGGCATCGACCTGCCCGGTGAGAAACGAGGTCTCATACCCAACGCACAGTTCTACGACAAAGCCTACAAAGGATCGTGGAACGGACTGACAGTCATCTCTATTGCCATCGGGCAGGGTGAGGTGAATGCCACTCCGCTGCAGATTGCCAATCTGGGTGCTACTATCGCCAATCGTGGATACTACTATGTGCCTCATGTGGTGCGTAAGGTGCAAGACGAGCCGCTCGATACGTTGTACACCCGTCGTCATTATACGATGGCCGACCGTAAGGCCTACAACTATATAGTGCAGGGCATGCGCTCGTCCGTGCTCGGTGGCACCTGTAAGGGACTTGCCCATTACAGTTTCAATGCGTGTGGTAAGACAGGTACCGCCCAGAACCGTGGTCGCGACCACTCGGTGTTTATGGGCTTTGCCCCGATGGATAATCCGAAAATCGCCGTCGCCGTCTATGTGGAGAATGGCGGATGGGGTGCCGACTATGGTGTGCCCATTGGTGGTTTGATTATGGAGCAGTATTTGAATGGGAAGTTGTCGCCAGCCTCTGCCAAGCGCGCCGACGATTTCCAGCGAAAAGTGATTTATTATGGTTCGAGAGACAGATAAGCATCCTAGCGTATTGCGTTCCATCGACTGGTGGACCATTGCCATCTATATAGCCTTGCTGGCTTTTGGATGGCTGAGCGTGTGTGGTGCCAGCTACACTTATGGTGAGACGGATATCTTCAGTTTTGCCACCAACTCGGGAAAGCAAATCATGTGGATCGGCACCTCTATGATACTGGGCTTGGTGCTGTTGCTGTTGGACGACCGTTTCTACGACACCTTCGCGTACATTATATATATATTCTTGGTATTACTGCTGTTTGCCACGATATTCAATCCTGTCAGCACGAAAGGTTCACACTCGTGGCTGGTGTTGGGACCTGTGAAGTTGCAACCGGCAGAGTTTGCAAAGTTTGCCACGGCATTGGCGGTGTCGAAGTTCATGAGTTCCTATGGCTTCGACATGAAGAACTGGAAACACTTTGCCGCTGCCTGCGCAGTGGTCATCATCCCAATGTTATGTATCGTGGGACAGCGCGAGACGGGTTCGGCGCTTGTCTATCTGTCGTTTTTCCTGATGTTCTATCGCGAGGGAATGCCTGGCAGCGTGCTGTTCACAGCTGTGGCCATGGTCATTTATTTCGTGGTGGGAATACGCTACGAGAATGCCATGATGCCCGACACCGTTACGTCGGTAGGTAAGTTTGTCGTGTTGCTGCTCATTCAGTTGTTTACGGCAGGCATGGTGTATATCTACTGTCGTGAGAAGCGGATGGCCTTTCGCATGATAGCTTTCTCGGTGCTGGCCACCTTGGCAGCCATGCTGTTTTCCATGTATATCTATCGTTTTGATGTGGTTTGGGTGCAACTCACCATCACCGTGGCTATCATCGGTTATCTGGTCTACCAATGGCTCAGTACGCGTTTCCTCTCTTTCCTGTTGATTTTCCTTTTTGCCATTGGATCAGTGGTGGCATTCTATTCTGCCGACTATGTGCTCAACAATGTGATGGAACCCCACCAGCGTGTGCGTATTAATGTGTTGTTGGGCCTTGAGGAAGATTTGAAGGGTGCCGGATATAATGTGCATCAGAGTGAAATCGCCATTGGTTCAGGCGGTTTGCGTGGCAAGGGCTTCTTAAATGGCACGCAGACCAAACTGAAGTACGTGCCTGAGCAGGATACCGACTTCATTTTCTGCACAGTGGGCGAGGAAGAAGGATTCGTGGGTTCAGCAGGTGTGCTGCTGTTGTTCTTGGCATTGATACTCCGCCTGATTAAGATGGCCGAGCGGCAACCGTTCAAGTTTGGGCGTATTTATGGCTATTGTGTGCTCAGCATCTTCCTGTTCCATTTGTTCATTAATGTGGGAATGGTGTTAGGACTGACGCCGGTCATTGGCATTCCGCTGCCATTCTTCAGCTATGGTGGCTCCTCGTTGTGGGGATTCACCCTGCTGTTGTTCATCTTCCTGCGCATCGATGCCGGCCGCAATCTTGTGCGCAGCTAGCGCATCGCTGATAACCGCAATCTTGTGCGCAGCTAGCGCATTGTTATTTTCAATCCCACATCCGAGATTCCTGGCAGTATCTCTCGCTTCATGTCGTGCCCAATGCAGATATGTAGCGAGTCGCCCTCGCGCAATCGGATGTCGCTGACGGGCATATTATATTGGTAGAATGCAATGCCTTGCCCCGTAGCCGTTCCCCGCTCGTTAATCAGCTGGCAGTCTATCGTGTCGTGCGCAATCCTTCCTTCCGGCCATATCTCCTGCCTCACCACCAGGCGCAGGCTTCTGAAAGGATATTGGCCTGTGATACGCAATCCCAGTTCTTGTCTGTACACGCCGGCAACAGCCATGGGCCGGACATTAAACGACAACGTGTCGTTTTTCTCCCAGCCCACGATAGGCGTATGCTCATAGTGGTCGAAGACTATTCGGCGGTCGCACGATGCCAAGGTCCATATGGCCATCCACAATAGTAAGATGATGGTCGCTCTTACTGTCCTCATGCGTTTTCTTTCTGGTTGCCGCTGTTTTCTTTCTGGTTAGGGTCGTTTTCCTTCCGGTTGCCACCATGATGTTTGGGGTTGCCACCGTTGTTCTTTGGGTTGCCACCATTGTTTTTCTGGCCACCACGTTCTTGTTGCTTGCCACGGTTCTTGGGCATGTTGGCTTTGTTGGCGCCCTTGTTGCCCCCCTCATTACCAGGTCGGTTTCCGTCGTTGCCAGCTTGTGCGTTGGCGTTTCGTTTGCCGTTACGTTTCTTGTTTTTGCTCTTGTTCTTGTCGAAACGGGTGATGCTCTCGCCGGCCAGCAGGTCAATGGGCCGCTCGTCGGTTTTCTCTTTTGAGTCTTCTTTCAGCGACAAGGGCTTCTCTCCCTGTTTGTTCATCTCGATAATCTCTTTGGCCCGTTCGGCGGTAATGGTCTCCAGATTGGCGGCTACGCTCTTCGATGTGGAGTAGGTGACCAGTCCTGCCAGGATATCGGTTTTAAACAGGTAGTAGTCATTGTCTTTGGTTTGCAGCACCACCTCCTTGCTTGGAATCTTCTTGCCGGCTTCGATGTAGTCGTCCACCTCGTAGTTCAGGCAGCATTTCAGTTTAGCGCACATGCCAGCCAGTTTCTGCGGATTGAGCGAGATGTCTTGGAAACGGGCAGCATTGGTGCTGACGCTGACAAAGTTCTTCATCCATGTGGCACAGCAGAGCTCGCGTCCGCACGGTCCTGTTCCGCCAATGCGTCCAGCCTCCTGTCGCGCGCCAATCTGTTTCATCTCAATGCGTACGTGGAACGTGGCTGCCAGGTCCTTGATGAGTTGGCGGAAGTCCACACGCTCGTCGGCAATATAGTAGAAGATGGCCTTGTTGCCGTCGCCTTGATATTCCACGTCGCCGATTTTCATGTCCAGTCCCAGGTCCTTGGCAATCTGCCTGCTCTGTATCATGGTACTGTGCTCACGGCTTTTGGCTTCGTGATATTTCTCCATGTCCACGGGTTTGGCAATACGGTAGATGCGCTTGATGTCGTCGGCCGATTTCAAATTGGCTTTTTTCACCTGCAGTTGCACCAGTCGTCCTGTCAGGGTCACCACACCGATATCGTGTCCGGGGTTAGCCTCCACTGCCACAATGTCACCTTTCTTCAGATCCAGGTTGTTCACGTTGTGATAATAGCCTTTGCGGGTATTCTTAAACTGAACCTCCACCAGGTCGGTGCTCTCTGCATTGCCGGGAACGTCGGCCAGCCAGTCGTAGGTGTTCAGCTGGTGGTCTTGCCGTCCGCATGCGCCACGGCACAAACCGCGGTCGCACCCCGTCATGATTTTCAGTTTCATATTCTTGTAGTCCATATTCTCGTTATTTCTGTATTAAAAGTACAATCATTTTCAGGCAAAGGTCGAAGAAGACGATTTTGCCATTTGCGTTTTGCGAGATGTCGCGAATGCAACGTTGCAGCAGTTCGCTAATCTCCACCACGTTGGCCTCGTTGATGAAGCGTGCGAAGTTGCGGGCAAAATTCTCTTCCTCTTGCGACATATACACCAGTTCGGGATTCTTGAAGTTGTAGACGAAATTCTCGCGCACCAGCCGCAGAAAGTAGGTCAGCATTCGCTTTTGCTTCTCGCGTCCATAGCTCGAGACGTTTTCGGTCCATTTCTTCAGGTCATGGATGTTGCGCATATAGGCCAGTCGCATCAGCATCAC
The DNA here is from genome assembly GCA_002353525.1 of Prevotella sp. UBA2739. Classification (GTDB taxonomy): domain Bacteria; phylum Bacteroidota; class Bacteroidia; order Bacteroidales; family Bacteroidaceae; genus Prevotella. Next base: position 75,020 of record DEJV01000025.1, on the reverse strand, counting down.
AAACATATCGAAGAACAGGTGGTTCTCGTTGCCTGCGTCCAGTTCGCTCAGCGCTTTCAGCCAGCTGCCGTTGGCCATGCGGGCGATGCGCAATGCCGACTCCTCGTCAATGCCTCGCTGGCTGACGAGTGCCTGGCGGATGTGCTCTGTGTCAATCTTCTTGATGTCGATGCGTTGCACACGGCTTCTGATGGTTTCCAGCAGTTGGCCCGGCTCCTCGCATACCATGATGAACACCGTCTGTGTGGGCGGCTCCTCCAGCAGTTTCAGCAATTTGTTGGCGCATTGCAGGTTCATGCGCTCTGGCAGCCAGATGATACTGACCTTATAACCGCCCTGACTGGATTTTAAACTTAGTTTCCGCAACAGCTCGTCGCTCTGTCCCACGCCGATCTCGGCCTGTTGGTTGGCTGCGTTCATCTCTGTCAGCCATTGGTCGAGGGTGAAGTAGGGGCCTTTCGTCAGCATCAGCCTCCATTCTTTGCCAAAATCATCGCTGGTCATTTTGTGCTCGGCTGATGTGCCTGCCGGACGGATGACGGGAAATGTGAAGTGCAGGTCGGGATGTTCCCATTTGCTGAGCATGGCTGTGGCCTGTCGCCGTTGCATATCACTGCCGTGAGGATGACCTTCGGTGAGCAGGTAAGAGGCAAAAGCCAATGCCAACGCCATTTTGCCGCTGCCCGACGGGCCGCATAGCATGATGGCATGAGGCAGCCGTTGCTCCTCGGTCATGAGCAGCAGCCGTTGTCTGGCTTCCTGTTGTCCTATCACTTCATCGAATGTCATACTAATTGATCATTGATAATTGACAATTGATAATTGGCGAATGGCTTATCCTATTCTCCTGGCCACCTCTGCCACGCTGTCTACGGCAGATACGGTGTAGAAGTGGATGTTGTTCACCCCGTGTGCGTAGAGTTCTTTGCACTGTTGGGTGGTCCATTCTATGCCCAGTTGTTTGGCGTCCTCATCGGTTTTGCATTTCAGCACCTCTTGCGCCAGCGGCTCGGGGATGTCGCAATGGAACGTTTTGGGCACAATGGTCAGCTGACTGAGCTTCGCAAAGGGCTTCAACCCCGGTATGATGGGTATGGTGATGCCCATCTGGCGTGCTTTCTCAACAAACTGGAAGTATTTCTCGTTGTCGAAGAACAGTTGCGTTACGGCATACTCCGCACCCAGGTCTTGTTTTTCCTTGAGGTGCTTCATGTCTTGTTCTATGTTGGGCGCCTCCTCGTGCTTCTCGGGATAGCAGGCCACGCCAAACGAGAATTTCTCACCAGGATTCTTGATGGGTGTGCCATCGGCAAAGAATCCGTTGTTGAACTGTACCACCTGACGAATCAGGCCCGTGGTATGGCGGTGTCCGCCTTTCGTGGGTGTAAACACCTTGTCGTCTTTGGCTTTGTCGCCACGAAGCAGCAGAATGTTGCTGATGCCTAGAAACTGCAGGTCGAGCAGCTCGTACTCGATGCTCTCCTTGGTGGCACCGCTGCAGATGATATGCGGAATGACGGGGATGCCATATTTCTGCTGGATGGCAGCTGCAATGGCTATCGTTCCCGGACGGCGGCGGATGCGCTGACGCTCCAGCAGTCCGTTTTCCAGCTCCTTATACACATATTCCGAGTGGTGAGTGGTAATATTAATGTATTTGGGGCTAAACTCTTTCAGTTTGTCTATCGTGTCGAAGAGTTTGTTGGTGCCTGTTCCCTTCAGCGGGGGCAGCACCTCGAACGACAGACTTTTCTCGTCGCTGTTTCCGTTTAGTATCTCTGCTACGCTCATGTTTGTTTCGTGATGGTACATTTGGGTGCAAAAGTACAAAAAAAAACTGTAACGGCCGATTTTTTGTTCATGAAACAACAAAAAATGTGGACGCTTCTTTTGAAATGCTACATTTTTTACTTCTGAATAAAAGTAAGTTACATGAAAAGGTGTGGTTTTCAGGAAAAAAGTTGTAATTTTGTGCGCTCATCCATCTATTACGCCAGGAGAGCGACTGTTATAGTCAGTCCAAACGGCCGTCAGTCGCCCTGCCTCGATGCTGAAATAATTAACTAAACAATATTAATAGCAATGAATCAAAATCAAAACAACGGTAGCAAAGCCTACCTTATCTCTATTGTGCTTGTGGCTGTCCTTGGCGGATTGCTGTTCGGTTACGACACGGCGGTCATCTCTGGTGCCGAGAAGGGTCTTCAGGCATTCTTTATGGAGGCTGGCGATTTTGCCTATACCGATGCCTATCACGGGTTCACCTCGTCGTCGGCGCTCATCGGTTGTATCATCGGATCGGCCTTGTCGGGCTTCCTTGCAACCCGCCTGGGACGTAAGCGCTCGCTCATCATTGCCGGCTTGCTCTTCTTTGTGTCGGCATTAGGCTCCATGGAACCCGAGTTCTTGTTCTTCAAGCACGGGGTGCCTACCTACTCGCTGCTAGTCATGTTCAACTTCTACCGCGTCATCGGCGGTATCGGCGTAGGACTGGCGTCGGCCATTTGTCCTATGTATATTGGTGAGGTGGCTCCCTCCAACATTCGCGGAATGCTGGTGTCGTGGAACCAGTTTGCCATTATCTTCGGTCAGTTGGTGGTCTATTTCGTCAACTTCTTCATTCTGGGCGACCACATCCAGCCCGCCATCGAGGAGATGGGGCGTGGCATTGCCGCCATCCATCCCGACGCGCAGTGGACGGTGACCACCGGCTGGCGCTATATGTTCGGGTCCGAGGCTGTTCCTGCCGGACTCTTTGCCCTGCTCATTTGCTTTGTGCCTGAGACACCGCGCTATCTGGTAAGCATCGGTCAGGACGAGAAGGCGTTGGGCATTCTCTCCCGTATTAACGGCATGCAGAAGGCACAGCAGATACTTTCCGACATCAAGGACACGATGACGGTGAAGACCGAGCGGCTGATGACCTACGGCTGGATGTGCATCTTTGTGGGTGTCATGCTCAGCGTGTTCCAGCAGGCTGTCGGCATCAACGCCGTGCTCTACTATGCTCCGCGCATCTTCGGCGACATGGGCATGCAGAACCCGATGGTCGTTACTGTGGTGATGGGTGTCATCAACATTCTGTTCACTCTTGTGGCCGTGTTCACAGTCGAGAAACTGGGCCGCAAGCCGCTGCTCATCTGTGGCTCACTGGGAATGGCACTCGGTGCCTTCGGTGTGGCATTGACCTTTGGCAGCGTGGGACTGGAGCTGGTTACCGCCATCAGCATCATGATCTATTCCGCTTCGTTCATGTTCTCGTGGGGACCCATCTGCTGGGTACTCATTGCCGAGATATTCCCCAACACCATTCGTGGCGCGGCGGTAGCCATCGCTGTGGCATTCCAGTGGATCTTCAACTTTATCGTCTCCAGCACGTTCGTACCGATGTTCAACATGCACCTCACCGAGGGCGACGACTTCGGTCATTGGTTCACCTATGGTCTTTATGGCATCATCTGCGTCGTAGCAGCCCTCTTCGTCTGGAAACTCGTTCCCGAGACCAAGGGCAAGACGCTGGAAGATATGACCAAGCTCTGGAAGAAATAAGAAGGTACGGGGTTTTCGAAGGTACGTTTTTTTTCGAAGGTACGAAGGTACGGTTTTTCGAAGGTACGAGGGTGCGAGGGTACGAAGGTGCGAGATTAGTCTCGCTCGCTGAGATCGTTGGAATCTCTACTGAAGCAGGCAAGGGTATTCTCGTACCTTCATACCCTCGCACCCTCGAATAATAAAGGCGGGCTTACATCGATGTAAGCCCGCCCTAATTTCATGAGTAAATGTTAGTTGTACCAAATTGATGAGTTACTTGCCATACCATAGCGATCATCATTTTCATTGTAGATGTTGTCCAGTTCGTACGCGTCTTTGTTGTACGGTTTCTTTTGTTGTTTCATAGCACTCCTCTCCAATCATTAATAAGTTCAAGTGTTGCAAATATAGTAATTTTTCTAACAATTTGTTTTCTTTTTGTATTAAAAATGTTTAAAATATTACATTTAGCTTTTCTTTTGCATATTAAATGTATGAATATGGAAGGGATGTTGCAAATGTCTCAAAGTTACTGACGATATGTTGCGTCAGTCGGTTTTCATCTGTCCCGAGAAACTTATCTGTTCCCGTTCCCGCGATCGCACGTCGATGGTGGCATTCCCATTGTCGAACACTTCGATGGTGTAGATGTAGACGTCTTCCTCGTTGTCGGTGTAGATGACGATGTGTGTCATGTTTTTCTTCGTGCGCCACTGTTCGTAATTCTTGATAATGGCATCGAAGCGTAGACCCTTGCCACCGCCATAGGGGATGTTGTAGGCGCGTCCGAAGTAGGGTAGGTTCGATTTCAGGGTGTCGCCATGCACCGTGATCTCATATCCGTAGTCAATGCGCCGGGCAGCTCCCCGCATGGGGTGGCACTGTTCGGCCTCAATGGTGTAGTGGCGCTTGCTCAGTCCTTCAGCCACTTTCTGTGCTGTCTGTGCGCGTCGCTCCTCTTTTGTCAGTCCGTCGTTTTGTACGGTGCCGCAGGCAACCATCAGGACTGCTGCGGCCATAATCATGATGAATTGTTTCATATATGTATAGTGTTTTAAAAACTTCCGTATTCTTGCCTCTCACCTCTCGCCTCTTGCCTCTCAAGATCATATCTCTCACCTCTCACCTCTCACCTCTTCAGAAGTCACCTCTCTCACCTCTCACCTCTCACCTCTCGCTTCTCAAGAGCATATCTCTCACCTCTCTCCTCTCACCTCTCACCTCTTCAGAAGTCACCTCTCACTTCTTAAACAATCGTATTAATGATTCCGATGAGGCAGCCCAGCAGGGCACCAAACCAAATCACCGCTTTCAGTTCTTTGTCCATCACCTGGTGCACAATGCGCTCGGTGTCGTTCATGTCCATTTCGTTGATGCGGTTCTCTATCATCTTACTGATGTTGATAGCTTTCAGAATGCGCGGCAGCCTTTCGGTGATGATGGTGCGGTAAAGGCTCAGAGCCGTGTCTTTCAGCTGTTGTATCTGCTGTTCGCGTCCTTCCATGAGGCGGCACATGGGCTGCTCCATCAGCTTGGTGCTTTCGCTTTTCAGCAGGTGGCTCACCATCTGTTCCGAGTGCTGGCTGATCAGTTCGTTCACGTGTTTGGCCAGCAGGTGCTCGGCAGGCTCGGCCATGAGTTCTGCTATTTGGTTGAATCCCAGCGTGCTGCCCACAATGCCAGTCATGCCGCTTTGCATCTTCTCGAGCACGCGTTCCATTATCTTGTGCGAGATCTTCGTGCCTACCGACTCGTCGCACAGCTTCTTGTGCAGCATCTTCGAGAGGTCGGTCTCCACGCTCGTACGCATCGTTTCCAGTTCGTCGCGGGTCAGGTAATGTCTGATAAACTGCTCCAGCGTCTCCTCGTTCTTCTGTTGTGAGGCGGCAAAGCGGTCGATGGTGTCAGCAATCTTGCCCGTCATCTCGTCCGACAGCAGGCTCCGCTCCAGCACCTCCTGGTTCATCAGGTTCTCGCTGATGGTCTCGCCTACGGCCTGCGCAATGCGGAACCGTTCTTTCGGGATGATGCCAGGAGTGAACGGTATGTGTATTCCGAACAGATATTTCGGCTGGTGGGGGCGGAACAGCATGCGTATAGCCACGTCGTTGGTGATGTAGCCAATGACGCCGCCCACAAGCGGGCCGAGCAGATAAGTGAAATCGAATGCCATATGTTCTTTTTTTTTAGAGGTGAGAGGTGACTTCTGAAGAGGTGAGAGGTGAGAGGAGAGAGGTGAGAGATATGCTCTTTAGAAGCAAGAGAGTAAGAGACATGATCTTTAGAAGCAAGAGAGTAAGAAGCAAGAAGCAAGAGATATGCCAATCCTCCATCCTCAATTCTCAATTCTCAATTTTCGTACGTTCTCCATAGGCGAGACTATTCTCTCACCTCTCACCTC
>DEJV01000025.1:4667-69041 GCA_002353525.1 Prevotella sp. UBA2739 | reverse complement strand
TCACCTCTCTCCTCTCACCTCTTTATTCGTAGTGTCTGATGCGCACGTCAATGCCGTCGGCTTTGAGCTCGGCGGGAATGCCGCTCACGTCGGTCTGTCCGTAGTGATAGGGGAAGAGCACGCGGGGCTTGATGGTGCGCGCGGCCTTCACCAGCTGCGAGGTGGTCATGGTGTAGGGTTGGTTGCAGGGCAGGAAGGCGATGTCGATGTCTTTTATTTGCGCCATCTCCGGGATGTCCTCAGTGTCGCCGGCAATGTAGATACGCAGACCGTCGATGGTCAGGATATACCCGTTGTCGCGTCCCTTGGGGTGGAACTGCAGATGTCCCTCCGTGGTGTTATAGGCAGGCACGGCCTCTACGCTGATGCCCTCGGCCACCTGTTTCGAGTCGCCATTGGCCATCACCTCTCCATAGCCCAGCATGTCGGCACAGCGGCGGTTAGTCACCAGACGGGTGCCGTTGGCCGTCAGCGTGCTGATGGCGCCGCGGTCGAAGTGGTCGCCATGCTCGTGCGTGACGAAGATATAGTCGGCCTTGGGCATCGCCGCATAGTCGGTAGTGCGGTTGCCGAGTTTGGCCACGGGGTCAATCTCTATCTCCTTACCGTCGTAGACCAGGCGTATGCTGGCGTGCTGCAGGGCGTAGAGCGTGACCGTCTTTCCGCTCTTGGTGGTAAAGACATCCTGCTCGTGCGTGTCGGTGGTGACGGCCATCCGCTCCTTCTGCCAGGCCATGATGCCACCCTTCAGGTTCACCACGCTATAACCCGCGTTGGCCAGCAGCCCGGCAGCCCGTGCCGAACGGCGTCCGCTGCGGCAATACACCGCTATGCGCTTGCCCTGGGGCACCTGCATCAGCGCCTGCTCCACAAAGTCGTCCTTGTTCACGTCGATGTGCAGGGCACCGCCAATGTGTCCCTCGGCAAATTCTTTGTCCGTACGCACGTCGAGCAGCACCACGTCAGCTTCATTCATCGTGGTGGCAAACGCGTTCACGTCCACATTCTCGTAGTTTTGTTGGCTGCAGGCAGTGTTCAGTCCCAGCAAGGCCAGCAGGAAGGTGAGGCATTTTTTCATATTTCGTTTTGTTTTTGGTTATTCTGCGGCAAATATAGTAAAAAAATCTCAATTGTCGCGAAAAATGTCTATCTTTGCACACAAAAGTGTGTTTTCCCCCTATGAGACAGCCATCCATTGGACCTACTACCGCGAAACAACGCTATGTGGTGCTCGACGGCAAGTTCTATACCATTTTCTCCATCCTCTTCGGCATCGGCTTTTCCATCATCCTCTCGCGCAGGGGAGTGAGGCTGTTCCTGCGCCGCATGCTCATCTTGCTGCTCATCGGCCTCGTCCATCTCTTGTTCATTTGGAATGGCGACATCCTGTTGTTATATGCCGCCGGCGGCATGCTCCTGCCACTGTTCGTCCGCTGTCGAGACCGGGTGTTGCTCACTTTGGCCGTATTGCTCATCCTCCTGCCCGTCGCCCTCGATGCCTGGGCGCAATGGCGCGGCATCGACATGGCAGCCCCGCTCTATCACGCATGGTGGCGGCAGGCGGCCAGCAGCGGCATCACCGAGGCCAATTTCGCCACGTGGCTGCGCGATGCCGACAGCTATGCCGTCATGTTCGAGTTTCTCAAGCAGGGAGCCATCGAGCGCATGTGGGAGTTTGCCAGTGGCCACCGCCTGCCCAAGGTGGTGGGCTTGTTCTTCATCGGCTATCTCATAGGGCGCAACCGTTTGTATGCGCGGCTCGACGAGCTGCGGCCGCAGATACGCACCGCCTTTGTGTGGACCCTCGCCGCCGGGCTCCCTCTGTCGTTTGTCTATGCGTGGAGCTGTGCCGGAGGCCAGCCGTGGGGAGCCGCCGTCCATTCGTTGCTCTATGCGGTGAGCGTGGTTCCGCTGGGCATCGCCTACATGCTGGGAGTGTGTCTGCTCCTCCGTCCCTTCGAGCCGTTGAGACATGCCGGGCGCATGGCCTTGTCGTGTTATATCGGTCAGTCGTTGGCAGGCATCGTGTTGTTCTATGGCGTCGGTTTCGGTTGGGGCACCAGTCTGGGTCTTGTGCATATCGAGATAGTGGCCGTTGCGGTGTTCGTGGTCGAGCTGTTGCTGTGCCGTCTATGGCTTCATTATTTCAAGTTTGGTCCCTTAGAGTGGATTTGGCGCATGCTGACCTATGGCATGTGGCTTAGCCTCAGAAAAGACAAATAGCTCTTTTCTCGAAAGCCCCGTCAATCCTGCGATTCTAGAAGACATATTTAAGAGTCGTAAAAGGCATGTTTACGCATCGCAAAAGGCATATTTGCGAGCCGTAAAAGGCATAGATCATGATAGAAGCCATAATTGTCATTGCACGATATGAAAATTAGGTTACTCCAAACTACCACTTATGTTAGTTACAACTACCAGTTACGTTGGTTGTAACTAATTAAGATGACTTTTCCTGATGTAATAAACGTTAAATCGTTGCCTGAATCGGATGATTTGTTTACCCTTGCATCCCCAATGAATGAAACACTATAGTAAACTTAAACACATAACAAAAAAATGAAGAATTTGAAAATTTAGAGACTTGCCTTTGTGATGCTTGCTGCGTTCTCCCTTGCCTCTTGCAGTAGCGACGATGAAACTCTTTCAGTTTATACTTTTGGTCTTACGTCGGCTATTAACGACAACAACCGCGAAATTGAGGCTATTCAATTCGCATATTCTGATGCCTACAAGATGAACGGAATCAAAACTAATCAAAGATCTTTTGCTCCAGGAACTTCAAAAGATTTAATACTCAAATCTTGCAAACAAGCAGAAGATGCCATTTTCACATCCTCGATAAAATTCGAAGGACGGTATGTATATGAAGTAAAATCAAAAGACATAGTTTTATACCAGAAGGTATACGGAGTCAGGTAACAAGGAAGAGCCATTTCTGAACTCATTTGTGAGTTAAGAAATGGCTCTTTTTAAGAATTGAATCCTTTGTCGTGCTATTTGTAAGAAACGAGGATTGTAGCGTTTACCAAATGCCGGATGTCGAGTCTTGTATCTGATCAGCCAGCAGATATCCGAAACGGTGTATGACGCCTGCTTGCGTTAATCTTCTACAATCACTTTGCAACCTAAAATTTTTTTCGTATCTTTGGCTTTGCCGAAGTTACTCCGTCTCGGAAATGAAAAGAAAAGTAAACTTTCCTTTTGCATTTCGCTCAACTTTTCGTATCTTTGCCAATAAATCAGCGATGTTCAACAACATATAATAATGTGATTGGAGTTTCGGAGGTACGAGGGTGCGAAGGTGCGAAGGTACGAGAATACACTTGTCTTCGTCATCATCAGCTCCAAAAAGTCTCAGCGGGCGGGACATATCTCGTACCCTCGTACCCTCGTACCTCCGAATATCAGGGATGTATAACATCTGAAACTTAAATAAGGTGAGATATGAAGAAACTGTTGCTTCTTTTCTTTTTGTCGGGCGTGATCAAGGCTTTTGCGGCCGACTATAACATCAAGGACTTTGGGGCTGTGGACAACCTGAAGGCGATGAGCACTACGGCCATACAGAAGGCCATCGACATGTGCCACCGCCAGGGCGGCGGGCGCGTGGTGGTGCCTGCAGGACAGTTTGTCACGGGCAGCATCGAGCTGAAAAGTAATGTGGAGCTGCACCTGGAACATGGGGCCACGCTCTATGGGTCGACGGATTTGAAGGACTATAAGCCAATGAAGTCGAACTATGTGTCGCTGCGCACACAAACCACAACCATACAGCTCATCTATGCCGACTCCGTCAGCCATGTGGCCATTACGGGAACGGGCACCATCGACGGCCGGGGACGGGCCTTCAAGAAACTGTCGTGGAACGATGAGGGCATGACGCGCCCTCACCTGATTCGGTTCATCCAGAGCAGCGACATCACCATCAGGGATGTCACCCTGCGCAACAGCGGATGCTGGATGCAGCACTACCTGGCCTGCGACCGCCTCAGCATCGACGGCATCAAGGTCTTTAACAGGAACAACTATAACAACGACGCCCTCGACATTGACGGCTGTCATGAGGTCATCGTCAGGGGAATGATGGCGGACAGCGACGATGACGGCATCACGTTGAAATCGACCTCGCCCCGTCTCTGCGAGAACATCCGCATCAGCGACTGCGTGGTCAGCAGCCATTGCAACGCCATCAAGCTTGGCACCGAGACCAACGGCGGCTTCCGTAACATCAACATTTCGGGCATCGTGGTGAAGCCCAGCAGCGACCAAAAGGAGAAATTCTTCGGTCAGTGGATAGGCTCGTCGGCCATCTCGCTGGAGATTGTCGATGGTGGCGTGATGGAGAATGTGAGCGTGTCGGACATCGTGGTGGAGGGTACGGAGTCGCCCATCTTCGTCCGTCTGGGCAATCGCGGCCGGGGCTACCTCTCCAGCGGCAAGGATATGGAGCACATCGTGCCTATAGAGCATGTGGGGAGCATCAGCGGGGTGCATCTTAGCAACATCCATATCCGTAATGCAGGAGCCATGGGGTGCAGCATCACAGGACTGGAGGGGCATCCCGTGGAGCGCGTGTGGCTGACAAACATCACCATTCACCACAAGGGTGGTGTGCAGGCTGCCGACTTGAACGCTATCAACGAGGCCGTGGCCGACGAGAAAGAGAAGGAGTATCCCGAGGCTACGATGTGGGGCAACCTGCCTGCCAAGGGTTTCTTCGTGCGGCATGCCCGTAACATTTTCTTCAACCATGTAACGGTCGAGACGGAGCAGCCGGACGCGCGCCCCGACTTCGTACGGATAGATGTAGAAGAGGTGAGAGGTGACTTCTGAAGAGGTGAGAGGTGAGAGGAGAGAGGTGAGAGGTGAGAGGAGAGAGGTGAGAGGTGAGAGATATGATCTTTAGAAGCAAGAAAGTAAGAAGCAAGAAGCAAGAAGGTGCGGTTATTTCGAAAACCGTACCTTCGCACCTCCGAATATCAAGGATGTATAACAACCGAAACTTAAATGGAATAAGCCTATGAGACGAATAACCCTCTCTTGCATCCTCACCGCTATGGTGATGGCTGTGAACGCCCAGCTGCAATGGGGCGACCAGGGCGACGGCACGTACGTCAACCCCGTGCTGAATGCCGACTTCTCCGATCCCGACGTCATCCGGGTGGGCGAGAAATATTATATGGTGGCATCCGACTTCCACTTCATCGGCATGCAGGTGCTAGAGTCGGACGACATGGTGAACTGGCGCTATGCCAGTCAGGTGTATCATCGCTTCGACGAGCCAGGCTGGGATGCCAATGAGCACTATGCCGGAGGCTCGTGGGCTCCCGCCATTCGCTATCACGACGGCAGTTTTTACATTTATTTCTGCACACCCGACGAGGGCCTGTATATGACGACGGCTGTCGATGCGCACGGGCCGTGGAGCCCGTTGCATCTGGTGAAGCGGATAGAGAAGTGGGAAGACCCTTGTCCGTTCTGGGATGACGACGGACAAGCTTATCTGGGGCGCAGCAGGCATCGGGCTGGTCCCATCATCGTGCATCGCATGTCGCCCGACGGCAAGCAGCTGCTCGACGACGGCGTGACGGTCTATACGGGGCCGGTGGCCGAAGGCACGAAGTTTCTGAAGCGCAATGGCTATTATTACCTGATTATTCCCGAGGGTGGGGTAGGACAGGGATGGCAGACGGTGCTCCGGGCGAGGAATATCTATGGCCCTTACGAGCGCCGCATCGTGCTGGAACAAGGAACAACGCTGGTGAACGGGCCTCACCAGGGAGCGCTGGTCGACACTCCCGACGGCAAATGGTGGTTCTATCACTTTCAGGAGACGCCCGTACTGGGACGCGTCGTCCATCTGCAGCCTGCCGGATGGCGCGATGACTGGCCTTACATGGGAGTGGATGTCGACGGCAATGGCGTCGGAGAGCCTGTCGGCCGATGGGCTTGTCCGCTGCCAACGGCCACGAAACAGCATGGTGATCCACATGGTGTGACGGCTCCCCGGCATGACTTTAACGATTCACTGGCCCTGCAATGGCAGTGGAACCATAATCCTGTAGACACCCATTGGAACCTGACCGAGCGTGAGGGGTGGCTGACGCTGCATGCCTTGCCTGCCGACAGCCTGAAAGCCTGCCGCAACATGCTCACGCAGAAGGTGGTGGGATTCCGTAGTGAGAGCACCACATTGGTGGAGGCCGACGGCAACTGCTTTGCCGGTTTGTTTTGCTCCGGCAAGCAGTTTCTTGGCATCGGTCTCTCTCCGCAGGGGTTGTTCATGGAGAGCAACGGGCGTCGCACGCTGGTGAAGGAGGGGAAGATGTCCAGAGCCTATCTGCGGGTGACTAACGACTGTCGTCGCAATGAGCACCAGTTCTCCTTCAGCACCGACGGCAACCATTTCACTCCCATCGGCAGTGCCTTCCCCATGCGCTCCGGCTATTGGAAGGGCATCCGTGTGGGCCTCTTCTGCTACGGTCAGGAAGGCAAGGCCCAATTCCATTCCTTCAGGCAGGAAGTGCAGGAATAGCAATGAGCAGGGCAACGTGGAGGTTTTCAAAAAACCACAGAGCCGGATAGAGGCAGACTGTCGGAAGAACCGCCAACCATGATGTTGAATAATCCAGGTTCAAGAACAAAACCATGTTTGTCTATATCGTAGAATTTGAACGCATCGGTTGGTAAATGGATGGTGACACGTTGGGACTCTCCTTTCTTGAGCATGATTTTCTCAAATCCTTTCAGCTCTTTCATTGGACGAGGCACCGATGACTCCACATCGCTGACATACACTTGGGCTACCTCTGCCGCATCATATTTCCCCGTATTCTTGAGGTCGAACGCAACATCTACTCCATGATCTGTTTTCAATAGGGATAGATTAGAATAGGAGAAAGAAGAATACGACAGACCGAATCCAAATGGGAACAGAGGTTTTATTCCTGACTTGTCGTAACCTCGATAACCTATGAAAACTCCCTCGGAATAGTTGACCGATGTCTGCTCATGACTGTCATCATTGGCATAATAACTGTTGTGGCACGGATTGTCTTCCCACTTGCACTCCATGGAAATGGGTAGTTTTCCGCTTGGTGAAAGCTTGCCTGTGAGGATCTCTGCCAGGGCTGTGCCACCCTCCTGGCCAGGATACCATGCCATGACAACGGCTTTGGCCGATGAGAGCCACCTGCTCATATCGACGCCACCACCGGCGTTAAGAACTACGACCAGATTCTTGTTGGTTTTGCTGAGGGCTTGAATCATGTTTTCCTGATAGTCGGAGAGTGCAAACCGACGGTCAAAGCCTTCTCCTTCAATATTTGAATTGAAGCCGGTGGAGTAAACCACGTTATCAGCTTTCTTCAATCCTTCGTTCAGACGTTTTTCATTCAGCAAACGAATGTTACAGTTGATAAAAGCATCACTGATATTGTCGAAATATTCTAATCGGAAACAATACTTCACACCCTTTTTTACATGGAAAGTTTGTTCGCGACTTGAATAGGAGTGATTGCCCCAGTCACCTGTTAACAGACTGTCGTTGACAAAAATACGGTAGCCGTCGTCTCCACCTAGAGAGACGCGAAGCTGCCCGTCTTGGTCGGGTTGATAATAAAAAATCCAACGGGCAGAGAAGTGGTCATCTGGGAATCCTGCACCAATGGCAGCCGATCGCCATTCATGAGCTATCTCATGCTCAATGCTTGTGGAGTCGGGAATACCGTTTAGTTGCTGATTCTTAAAGTAATGTGCCTTGTATCCCTGACACGTCATCGCTTCGTCAGCATATACATATTTTGAGATGTCGTCGAAAATGACATCGTCGGTAAGCATGATGGTTTTTCGACGTAATGCCTTCATGCCTTCAACAAGAGTCGTAGAATGGAAAGGACTCACATTTCCACTGCCCCCGCCTGTCGTACAGACGTTGGCGTTTTCGCCCACAATGGCCGTAGTGCCTTGAAGAGGCAGAAGCCTGTCTTCATTCTTCAACAAGACAATACCGCCACGCGCAATCTGCAATGCCATTTCACGGGTTTCTGGATTGTCGAGTGGCAACGACGCATCTTTTTGCTCACGGTCAAGCAGACCGAATGCAATGAGCGACTGAAGGATGTGTTGCACCTTCAGGTTGATGGTGTTCTCGGTTACCACTCCATTCTCAATGGCTGATGAGAGATTCTCGTAGTTGAAATAGCGTCCCTTGGGCATTTCTAGATCAAGTCCGTGGTTCGCTGTATGGACAACACTATATACTGATGTCCAATCCGACATGAGAAGTCCGCGAAATCCCCAACTATTGCGAAGCACATGCACATTGAGCCATTCGTTCTCCGTGGCATGGACACCGTTGAGAAGATTGTAACTATTCATTACAGCTCCCACATGAGCTTCTTCTATGGCTTTACGAAATGCAGGGAAATATATCTCATGAAGTGTGCGTTCATCCACATTTGAGCTGGCATGATGGCGATTCCACTCTTGATTATTAGCGGCAAAATGCTTGATAGTAGCCATAACGCCCTTTGATTGTACCCCCTGAATGTACTGAGAGGCAATTTCTGAGGCGAGATAAGGATCTTCACCAAAATACTCAAAATTACGGCCACACAAGGGTGAACGATAAATGTTGACGCCTGGTCCTAACAAAATGCCAACACCACGTGCGCGGGAGTCCAGGCCTAAACCTTCTCCGACGAGTCGGGCTAAAGAACGATCCCACGTTGCTGCCGTTAGAATGCCGGAAGGATAGAGTGTGCTGTGCGGTGCATGGTTGCGAATGCCTTGAGGGCCGTCGGCCAGCAGAATGCGAGGAATGCCCAAACGAGGTATCGCACGTAAAGAGAAAGATGTCTCCCCCGAGATGTAGTCTATTTTTTCTCTGAGGGTCATTTTGCTTACTATTTCTTTGGCTCTCAGTTCGGCATTCTTGTCGATGACTTGTGCGCAAGTTGTTGCCGGCAGCAATGCCATAGTGGTTGCTACAAAGAAAAGTGTGAGGAGGAATGGGTTCATACAGGAATACTTGTTCATAGGTGTTTATTTATTGAGCGTGTATGGTAATGGTACAGGGCTTCAGTCCTTCAGCAGAAGCTGTGAAACTAATTTTACCGGTTGTTCCGACAGTTCTTACCACGGCCATGAGCTGGCCATGAAAGGCAGGCATGAAAGGTTTGTTGAATACATGAAGATCGGTTGGGTCGCCATTGGATGCTGCCGCATAGCATCCGGCACCCTTGACACGGAACCGAATGGTGTTGTTGGCATCTGGGCAGAGATTGCCTTTGCTGTCTACTACTCTGATGCGTAGAAAGCAAAGGTCTCCCTTGTCTTTGGAAAGGGTTGTGACCGATGGGGTAATCACTAAATGGTGAGGGGCACCTGCGGTTGTTACAGTTTGAGTTTTTACAGCTTGTCCCACATGATTGTAAGCTACTACTCTTATCTCCCCAGGCTCATACTTCACCTGGTCCCAGATCAGACGATAGCGTCGCAGCATAGCCAAGGAATCACCTTGAGAGGATGCAGCCTCTTCGGCTGACAGTTTCCGCTGTCGTCCCTGACTGTGCCCGTTAATAAAGAGTTCGGCCTCTGGCAGATCCGTATATACCATTACTGGAGTTACCAAGCCCTCTCTCCCTGGCCATGTCCAGTGGGGCAGGATATGCAGGGTGTGGTCGTGGCGGTTCCACTGGCTACGGTAGAGATAGTATCTGTCTTTTGGAATGTTGGCAAGATCGATAATGCCAAACAGAGAACTATGGCTGGGCCAGTTGTCGTTATTGTAAGGAGTGGGTTCACCTAAATAGTCGAATCCAGTCCATACAAACTGTCCGGCATACCATTTGTTGTCCTCGGCAAGCGCAAAGTCGGTGTCGGGCGTGTTGCTCCAATTGCAACACTCCACATCGTAGCTCGATGACTGGTGATCTGGATATAAGGCCATTTTACGTAGTTGCATTGGGAATTTGTATACCCCCCGAGAACTCACTGTAGATGCTGTCTCTGAGCCAAGAATGATTTTTTGATGCCACTGTGCGAAAGCTTTTGCATAGTGCTGGGTGTTATAATTGATGCCAGGAATGTCTATATGGCGCTCGAATCCATTTTTCAGCACGTATGGAATCTGATCCATGCATACGGTAACAGAACGTGTGCTATCTTCATCATGACATATTTGCTGTAGACGGTCTACCAACATCCATCCGTTATCATCACGCTGATTAGGAACTTCATTGCCTATACCCCAGAGTATGACGCAGGCATGATTCCGGAAATGCCGTACCATCTGGCGCACTTGCCATTCTGCCCACTCGTCAAAGAAACGATGAAAACCGTTTTTGCATTTTGGGGTGTTCCATTCGTCAAAAGGCTCTATCATGAGCATCAGTCCCATCTCGTCACATAGTTGCGGCAGCAGTGAAGATGGCAGATTGTGAGAAGTGCGTATGGCATCACAGCCCATATCCTTGAGCAGCGAAAGACGATATCTTAAAGCTGATGCATTGACAGCTGTACCCAACATCCCTAAGTCATGATGCACACAGACTCCCTGTATGCTACGGCGCTGACCGTTAAGGAAAAAACCCTCTCTGGGGCGGAATTCGGCAGTTCGGATGCCAACATGTTGTTGGGTTTTATCTACTACTTTCCCACCGGCGATTACTTTTTGAACAAGCTGGTATAGATAAGGAGATTCAGGACTCCACAAGCGAGGTGAAGAGACCTGCATTTCTTGTCTGTAAAGTGAATTGTCTACCACATCTGCATTTGATTTTACGAATGCGACTCTTTTCCCATCAGCATCATATAGCTCACTTTGCAATTGTATTTCTTTCCCTTTTCCGCATATTTGGGTTGAAAGAGTGACCAATGCCTGTTGTCCCGACAATTTGTTAACAATTTTAGTACCCCATAGGGGGATATAAGTA
This sequence comes from Prevotella sp. UBA2739, assembly GCA_002353525.1. Classification (GTDB taxonomy): domain Bacteria; phylum Bacteroidota; class Bacteroidia; order Bacteroidales; family Bacteroidaceae; genus Prevotella. The sequence goes on along the minus strand of DEJV01000025.1, from coordinate 58,101 downwards.
GATGCCATCTGGTGGAGTTCAACTTTACGATAGAGTCCGGCGCCAGGATACCAGCGTGAAGATTGATCCTTCTGGCTGAGGCGTACGGCTAGTTGATTGTTTCCTTGATGCACATAAGGAGTGATGTCTACATCAAATGCAGCATATCCATTTGGTTGGAATGCCACCTGATGGCCATTAACGTAAACGGTAGCCTCGCTCATGGCTCCATCAAAATAGAGGAAAGCACGATGATGCCCATTGATATGAATCGTACGACGATACCATGCCTCACCATGATAGGGAAGTCCGCCGGTGCGGCCTGTCTTTCGATTGATGGATGTCTCACCGTTTTGTATATTACGCACATCCTGTAGATCGTTATTGCGGTCAAAGGGACCATCGATGGCATAGTCGTGAGGAATCCGAACATACGGCCATGAATCATCATTAAAGTCTTCTCTTGCAGCTTCATGAAAAGAACCACGCATGAAACGCCACCCCTCTGTTAACTCTTCTGTCAGGCGTTGGGCATGAGCGTCGACAAGAAACAGCGGAAGAGTGAGCAAAGAGAATAAACTGGTATTACGATATAGCCATTTCATTTGATGATATTGATTACAATTTGTTTGTCGCCTACTATGATGGTCATTTCACCAGGCTCTAATAAACGTTTACCTTCGCTGTCAACAAAACAGAGATCGCTGTCTACATTGACATTGAATTGAAATTCGGATGTTTCGCCTTTGCGAATCAGTTTCTTCTCAAAATGCCGGAGTTCCTTATCTGGGCGGGTAACAGATCCGTAGGGATCTGATACGTACCAAAATACGGTCTCCATGCCGTCACGCTCGCCAGTATTGGTAACTGGTATGGTAACAGTGAATTTGTCACCAGATCTCACTTCTTTTTTTGAAATGGTAGGATTGCCGTAACTAAAACTGGTATAACTAAGGCCATGACCAAAATCATATAAAGCATCACTGGGAAGGTCTTTGTAAAATCCCTGATGGCGGCGGGCACTGTTTCGTCGACCATAGTAAATAGGTATCTGGCCTTGAGAACGAGGAAAGGTCATCGCAAGATGGCCTGATGGGTTGATGCGGCCAGAAAGAATGCCTGCCACGGTAGAGCCTCCATAGAGTCCTGGTTGCCACATTTCAATAATAGCATCTGCCATCTCTGCCTCTTCAGTAATAGTCATAGGACGGCCATTTGCAAGGACCAGGACAAGTTTCTTGGCAACAGATTTCACACGTTTAATCAGACTGCGCTGTATATCAGGCAGGCCAATATAGGCATGCGAGTTGTTCTCTCCGCTCCAAGAACCTTTCTCACCCATGCACATTACGACCACATCTGCCCAACGAGACAGCTTTTCTACTTCCTGAAAATGGGTTGCATCATCACCGTCAAAGTCACATCCTTTCAAATATCGTACTTCCGAATCTGGTCCGAATTCTTTCTGAATTGACTCGTTGAGTCTTTCGATGTCACTGTCCACACCATGTCCCCACCAACAGCCTAACAAGTCGTGCGTGGCATTGGCAATGGGCCCTGTAACCAATATCTTCATACCTTTATGTAGAGGCAATGTGGAAGAATTGTTCTTAAGAAGAACCATCGACTCTGCCGACATCTGGCGTGCCGTTTCTATGCTGTTGGCGCGGAGGAAGCGGTCAGAGGGTGTGGAGTCGGGAGTATATGGATGCTCGAAAAGGCCAAGTTGGAATTTTATTCTCAGAATGCGTCGCACAGCTTCATCGAGGGTCTCCATAGAAACCTTCTTTTCTGTAATCAGTTCCTCCAAGTACTTATCGTAAGAATGAGACATCATGTCAATGTCTACACCTGCATTCAGCGCTAGTTGTCCGGCATCTTTCAGGTCTCGTGCCATATTCTGGTTGATTAATTGCTCGATGGCACCCCAGTCTGATACGACCGGTCCCCGGAATCCCCATTTGTTGCGTAGCACTTCAGTGAGGGTGTATTGATTGGCTGATGAAGGAATACCACTGATATTATTAAATGAACTCATGATGGAAGCGGCACCCGATTTTACACCTTTCTCAAAAGGCACCAGGTAGGTGTCCCATAGCGACTGGCGCGATATCTCTGTGTATACATAGTCACGTCCGGCTTCTGACGCTCCATAGCCTACGTAGTGTTTTAAACAGGCAGCAATAGAAACACTGTCGGACAGTTTCTTCCCTTGGTAGCCTCGTATGGCAGCTTGTCCAAAGACACCATTGGCATAGGGGTCTTCCCCATAACATTCTGCCACACGCCCCCAACGTGGATCACGACTGACATCTACCATGGGTGAGAATGTCCAGTCAACTCCACTCATACGGCACTCCTGTGCAGCAACACGGCAAGACTGTTCGACAAGCGATGTGTTCCAGCTGCATGCCTGGGCAAGCGGAATGGGGAAGATTGTCCTGAAGCCGTGAATACAATCATAGCCGAAAAGGATAGGAATTCCCAATCGGGAATCTTCTATGGCATGGCGCTGCATTTGGTTTCGCAGTTTCGGGTCTGTAGGGAAATAAATAAGAGATCCAATCTCTGCAGGGATGTTTTTTACTTCATCACCCTTGTTGTTCTCTATATTATTTGTTCCAAGAGTATATTGGTTGAGCTGGAGTATTTTCTCTTTCAGACTCATTCTGGAGATAAGGTCTGTAATGCGAATCTCCGTAGGGATGGAAGGATTTCTATAGAGTATGTCGTTGCTCTTGATATAGCTGAGGTCGGTTATCTCGTAGGGATGATTGACTGCTTCGTGTGCTGATTTCTGAACAGCAAAGACGATATCTCTATGCAATCCTTTAGGGGCATAGTTGTTGCCAACAACCGAACGGTGGAAAATGGCTTCATACCAGGTACATGCTGCTGTATATCTTCCATAAGAGAGATCGAGGTGATATCCATCACGATTCATGTTGTCGCCAATGAATGTTGTGCGTGCATTCTGAATGGCAGTACCTGAAGGAACAACCATGCTCAGGCGGTTGTCCCTGACAGCACGTTCAGAACAATCCATAATGGCATAGTACATCTGCATTTGGTCATTGTTGTAGTCTCTGAAGGAACCGTGTGTAGAATCTATAGAGTATGACCAAGTTTGGTGCCAGACAATTTTACAACCTTTTGGAGCTAGTTTTCTGACATAAGCAACAAGAGCAGGAAGAAAGGGCGTGTAAGTGTCGTAGCGTCCTGACAGCCCGCTGGCCTGTTGCAGCGAAATGTAATCCCACTTCTCATCTTTAATAGCGCGTTCGAGCGTCATGTGATCTGTCTGTTTGCGAATACCATCAAGTCCCAGTTTCCGGTATCGATAAGCCCCCTTATTGCCTCGGGCATTATCGAGATGACGTTCCAGCGAGCATCCGCCAATGTACATATTCGCAATAATTGTTTTAATGCCATCTGCAGCGGCCAGCTCATAGAGGTTGTTCTCTATGGCATCTTCAGAAAAACTGTTCCCAATGGCCAGTATGCGGATGATTTCTTTATTGGCACTGGCTGCAGTTGACAGTCCCAATAAGATGACCAGGAATATTTGACGTAGTTTATTCATCGTATTTTTGTTTCATTTGCTTGTAGAAGTCGTGTATAATGTACCAGGCCTGCTTGCGCTGCCCTTGGTCAGAGACTAGTCCTTTGCGGTTCCAGCCTTCTTGGTTCTGTGGGTGGAACCGGGTTGGCGAGCGAAAGTCGAAAAGTACCCAGGGTGAGATACCCACAAGATTGGGAATATTCCCAAACATGGTGAGGTTATCCCGATAGAGTTTCGCCTGATAGTCTTCACTCCATGAAGAAGCAACGCTTTCGTCACCAGATTGTCCGTAGAGAGCCTCTCCGCCAAATTCTGAAATGAACAGAGGCTTTGTTTGAGCCACTTTCCAAATACATTTTGCCGGTTCTAATGGCCATGCTGTATACCATCCCATGTATTTGTTAATACCAATCATGTCGAGTTTGTCGATAAAGTTGTCGTTCATTTCAAATAGCTGTGAGTCATTTTGAAAATAGACATTGTCGAAAGCAGCTACAAAAAGCCGTGTCGTATCAATGTCCTTGCCAGTTTGCAGCAGTTTGTCTAAAAAAGCGTTTCGGGCATCTGAAGGGCGTGTCTCATTGGCAATCCCCCAAAAGCAATCTGCACAACGGTTGCGGTCTCGGATCATCGTCTCGCGCAACATCAGCTGGGCTTTCCGTAGGGTTTCCTCATTTGTAAAGTCTATAGCCTGCCACACAGGAATCTCCTGCCAAATCATGATGCCCATTTCCTCGGCCCGGCGGACGATGTACTCATTTTGTTGGTAATGAGCCAGTCGCACCATATTCACCCCCAGTGCTTTGGCCTCACTAAGCAAAAATTCGGCATCACCCTTTGTACAGGCACGCCCCATCCTTTGTGGTATTTCCTCATGGAATGAGATACTTCTCAGAAAGGTCTCTTTACCATTGAGCAATATCTTGGTTCCATTTGTCTCTATATTCCGAAATCCAATGCGTTCGTCCACCCTGTCGCAGGCGGAAACTATGCTTATCTGGTAAAGTTTAGGTGTAGAGGGTGACCAGCGTTTTATACCACCCACCCTCATAGATGCCTTGGCAATTCCCTTGGCATCGGTAGTCATACGGATCTTCTTCCCAAGTTCGGGAATCATCACAGTAACCGTTTCTCCGGCTTTTTTTTCAGAGAGACTAACCATGGTGTTGATGACGTTGGGCTGGTGCTTGTCCAGTTGAATGAAATAATCGGCAATATATTCGTTCGGAAGAGTGACCAGCATCACGTCGCGAGTAATACCCCCATAGTTCCACCAATCGAACCGCAGTGCCGGGATGGCATCTTTCTCTCGGCGGTTGTTTACCTCCATAACAAGATGGTTGTCACCATCGCGAAGCTGATGTGTCACCTCAAAATGAAAAGGAGTGAAAGACCCTTCATGAGAACCAAGAAACTCTCCGTTAAGATAAATGTTGCAGCGGTAACTTACACCACAGAAATAAAGGAATCGTCGTTTGTCTTTTAAATTCTTAGAAGTAAAATGACGGGAATACCAAACACTTCCCTCAAAATACTTAAGTTCAGGAAGTTGTGAATTCCAATCCCCTGGCACATTCAGGCGGAGGCCATTCTCGAAGGCGTACTCATAGAATTCGTTTTTGTCAGAAGGTTTCTTATTCAAATAAATCTTCGAGCTCTTTCCTTGTTCGTACAGATCGATGATAGCATCCCATTTCCCATTTAGCATCTGACAGTCACGGCCATATATGTTTGTGATATAGTTTTCTGCTGCCATGATATGTAGGAAGGAACCAAGCAATAATAATAGAAAGGCAGTTTTTTTCATTTTATAATGTTGTATTTATAGATTGAGAACTGTTTTTTTTGGGGTAATTTGAATCTGAGATGACCATTTTCAGAAATCGTTGTGACAAATGATTCTCCATTTCCTGCTATCAGCTTCAGATTAACCTTTTCCCCTTCTGGCAGGAAAGTGCGTAATGATTCATTTGGCTTTTCGTTGTCTTCACGGAAAACAATGAAATATCCTGTTTTGTTATTCGTAATAGACTGGAATCCCGTCCATGACCTACCCGAAGGTTCGTTGCCTATTGGAAGGATAATTCCTCTATGAATATCATGCTGAATGCTTTTGTAGCTTTTTATTAATGCGGATGTTTCAAACGCTTCTTCTGGGAGATTGGCTGCCTCCATCCATGCCAGCGGTTGTGCGGCCATAGTAATGGCGAAGAGATAATCAAAATCATAGTTGGCTGGCGCAAAAATGTCGTCTTTATGATATTTAGATGCGTTGCGCCATTTATTAAGGAACTCAATCTGTATTTTTTCTGCAGGGACATATCGGCATAGTTCCCAGAGGTTGCGAAGGGTTCGATAAGGATAGTAATTGCCCCAGTCGGTGTATCTGTTCTCAAGGAATATATTGCCATATTCATTGAGCATATGGTAGCCTCCACGCCGACCAGCAGTAGCATCAAGATTGAAGATGACCTTATGGTCGGTTTCTTCTGAAATCTTTTCAAACAGGCAACGCAGGTTACTCTCTGCTTGTTTGTTGGGTATCTGAATACCGTCTATCTTGAAACAATCAATCCCATACTCGCGATAGAGACTGATAACAGCATTGGCATCTTTCTGCCAATCGGTAAAATTGTTTTGAATGCTGGGGTTAAACCAAAGGCCGATACGGATTCCAAGTCTTCTGGCTTTCTCGATAATAGGCTTTAGGCCATGAGGAAATTTGCGCTTGTCGGGAGTCCAGTATAAACTATCTTTCCAGATATCCTTAAAAGAACCTCCTGGCATCTTTGAGTTAGGACTCTTACCTGTTTGCCAACCGTCATCTAGTTGGAAAACTGTAATGCCTAAACGTTTTGCCCTTTCAAGTTCTGCCAGACAAAAGTTCTCGTTTATCTTTGCGTCCTGACTACGATCTCCCCAAGTGTTGAGCATAATCATTTCGTCTCTGAGCGATGCGCCCAAGCGAAGTTGTTTCTGATAGGAACGTAATGCGGTGAGGGCAGACAACTCTGTCTGATGCCATAAACCAATGACACACCCATAGACACGTGTCCATTTAGATGGAGTGATGTCGTTTGCCGAAATACCAGGACTTACTACCATGAAATCTGCAAAATCACAAATAAAATCAGAACCGGTATAGGAGAGTTGGGTACTTGATGATGGAGCCTCTTTGAGAAAGAAGAAACCATTGCCGTTCAGCTCATTCTTTGCAAAGAGCAGATTGCCACGGTAACCTGTACGGCGATAAGGATAAAAAACTCGTTCTTCAACAAGATTGTCATTCCAGTCTGTATAGTCGAAGAATTCGACAACTTTGGTTTGCCAGTGGTTGCCATTAAGCCGAAGACGATCAATTGTAGGAGTCTTTATTTGTGTTGTCATGTCGGATATAGACTCTATATTCTTTCGATCTGCATTTGCTGTGTTTTCAGATATCGAAAGAGTCTCTATGTTTCCACAGAGGTAAATATCACAGCCTATAGCTGGACAATCGTCATATATGCGGAATTGACGTATGGACTGAAAGGAACCTTGACGACACCATACGCTCACGAGTGTGTAAGGAGCATGTTGCCCGTCAGAATCCTTCCATTCAGTTTTCAGCCAAGCACTATCGACATCAGCTTTAACCATGGCGAAGTCAGGTTGGTCACCTTTGGCATGAATAGTGGTATGTGAGATCTTGTTGACAAGACGAATGGTCTTCAAGGCACCTTCGTTCCATAAGAAGGTGCGCTCTATAACATTATTTCCTATTCTAAGAGTATCTCCTTTTAAAACAGCATAGCCTTGTCCTTTGGCATTTGCTGCAGACAGTCCTGTAAAAAGGCATAGTATTAAAATAAAGACATTGTATCTCATATGGCAGAAATCTTATTCTATTCCTTTATAAAGGCCCTGGGTGTATTAAGAACTTTGTTCGGTTCGTTAAAGCGTTGGTTGTTAGGGACATCATTTTGACCGGCACCCTGTTCCATCAGTATCTTTAGCTCGGGTAGATAACGTTGATAAACATCGCGAGGCATTGCATTGTTGTTGCGACATACAGAAGCAGCTAATCCCACAACTTCTCCCATCATACCTGTTGTTCTCATTACTCGTACTGTTCCTAAAGCAATGTGTGTGCAACTAATATTGCGTCCAGCCATGAACAGATTATCAATATTACGGGAATAAAGGCAACGGTAGGGAACTGCGTAAGGATATATCCAACGGTGAACCGTTCTACTCTTGAATTCATTTCCAGGGAAGTGAATATTGTTGATGGAGTCAACAGAGTGGACATCAATGGCCCACGTAGTGGTGAATGATGCATCTTCATGAAATACATTTTTATTGATGTCTTCTTCTGATAAGATGTAATCGCCCATCAAACGGCGTGATTCACGTTTCCCCATGACATATGCCACCCAAGAAAGCTCGTTTTTCGCGAAATCTTTCTTGCTGTAATCATGATTCTTAAGCCAGCTCCAATTAGAATAAATCACCAACAAACAGTAATCTCGAATTTGTTCTGCCTCAGTAATTTGATTACGGTTCATACCTGTTTCCCATGTCCATTCTCCTTTGTCAACACGTTCGCAATTCTGCTCGTTGAATGAAATGCCATAGTTGAATTCAGGGAAAGACGAATGGTATGTCACTTTTTTTGAATACCATTGGCATGACGCTCCCTGCACTTGATTGTCTGGTTTTTCAGGAGCCAGGCTCTCAGAGAATTCTGATTTCGCTTCGCGTCCCATCCTATAATCGGCACCTGCTATGTAGCCAAGAGTTCCATCGCCTGTACAGTCGCTGAAGAGAGCTGCTTCGAGTAGGAACTGTTCTCCAGTATAGATGTTTTGAATCGTCGCAGTCTTTATCTTCTGACCCTCCATCATGACATCTACGAGATGGCATGATGGATAAAGGGTAAGATTTTCCTGTGATTGAAGGAATGACTCTTTCTTGTTGTCTTCGTAATAATCTGCAGGTTGTGCATTTCCTTTTCGTGAATGACCGAACTCACGGATCATACGACCTAATCCTTTGTAAGGGCCTACTTCGATGATGCCACCGAGATGGACGCGAACCTCAGAAGAATTGTTGCCACCCCATAGTGGGCGATCGTTGACTAATGCGACCTTACACCCATTGCGTGCGGCGCTAACAGCAGCGCACATACCTGCAATCCCTCCTCCTACAACAACCAAGTCGAAATGCCCCTCATGCTTTATGCCGGTGGGATGGAGCCGTTTGCGCAATTGTTGGGCGAATTCTGTATCTGTTAGCAATTTGTCTGGAAGTGGCGAAGTTGAGAGGTATACGGCATCGCATCTGCCATCAAAACCGGTAAGGTCATGTAGCGCTATGGTGTTATTGCCTTTGTGGAGTTTGATTTTGCCAGACAATTGCCATAGCCAATCCGAACCAGTGTGCCCATTGGTATATGCAAGACGTTTCCCATTGATGAACACTTGAAAACGTCCAGGACCATACTTGTTAGTCCACGGTGATGTCCAGTTGTACGTGCGTACATATATATAATATGTTCCTTCTGTATTAACCTCAAAGAGAGTTGATGCGTCCTCAACAGGTGTTCCCAAACCATGGGCCATGATGTAAGGCGACCCCATCTGGTCCATGAACTGCTGGTCGACGACCCATCCTCCATGGTGACTGAACGATTCTGTTTCAATGAGTATTTCTTCCAATGCGCTAGTTGTCCCACAGTATATTGTAACTATCAGCAAGAATATGAGCCTTTTTTTCATAGTTCCAAATCTCTATCTGATTTCTATGTCTGAAAGCTTAACCCATCCATCATCAGTGAGGTATTCATCACGTACAGAAAGGTTCAAGCCTATCACATCATCACCTTTAGAAGAGTCAATGATACCTACAGCCCATGTGTAACTACCTTTGGAAACATTCTGAAGACTAATGTTGGTGGTATAAGTCATGGGTTTGCTGTGCAACCAATCGGAAATCTTAGGGGTTGAGTCCACAAAAGTATATAACGGTGTCATCGTGTTCTTGTCAAGCAACGCAAAGGTCACCTTGTATTTGTAGTTCCATTGGGGTATATTATTAGGACAATATCCCCAGGCGAGATTAGACCACCGATGTGTAGCCTGAATAGTCGAACCTGTGGAAGCCGACAGTGGAACGGAAACTTTGTCTGGGTATAGACGGTATCCACCCTCTTGGATAAATACATTAAGATACGTAAAGCCATCGTTGAACCATGAGTGGGTCTCGCCAGACTTTACATTATTTGAATAACGAAGATCCATCATGTTGACGTGTGCTGCCTTACCCTCGTCGTATTCTCCCTTACGTACTTCGGAGTAATTAGCATAACCATCTCCGTTAATAGATGATCCGTGTGATGATTCTACCCACCCACCTTCTTCGATAATGGGCCGTACGCCATAATATTTTGATGCGATGCTACGCTCCCAAGTAGTGTAGTAGCTCTTCATTCCAAATGCATCATGGCGGAGAGAGAACCCTTTGTCTACAGCTCGTTGAATAAGCTCTTCAGCTTCAGCTGTATTTGCACCAGAGAATTCTTTCATTGACAAGAGACAACGATGATAATTGATGAAAATCGGCACTTTTGTAAAGAGATTTGACATTAGATCGGTAATCCATTCGAAAACGGCCTTTTTGGGTGTCTCGTCTCCAGTTGAATAGATGAGAGAATGAGTCTCACCCCATTTACCCAATCCAAAACCACTGACGTAGGCTGTAATGTCTGGATCGTTGTATTTAGCAGCAAAAGCCCTGAGAAACTTTTCATACTTCTGTTGAAAAACGGGGTCATCGGGATAGGGTGACCAAACTTTCATAGAACCAGTTGTACTCTCATAGGTTTTTGCACCAGCATCCTTCACAAACTGAGGCGTAAAAAACTCATGTTTGTCGCGGCTGTCAACAACAAAAGTGAAAGCCAGTTTCAGATTGCGTTCCTTTGCACCTTTTACAAGCATACGGAAACGTTGGGCATAGATGTCGTTATTATCCTCGTCCCAGATGTATTTATCTTCTGAAGGATTAAAATAGCTCCATGCTCCGCGGATGTATAAAGTTGTGCCATAGTCAGAAACACTCACATCTCCTATCTTAGACTCAAAATGGTCATACTGTTGCCAGAAGTCATTAATGAGTCCATCTCCCAAACCTGTATAAATATTCCAACCTTGTAAGGGGTTTCGTAGAAGTTTGGTGCGGTCGGGTTTAATGTCCACAATCGTGTTGCCTGATATGTTCCAGCTATAATCTAAAGACTGCGTTTCTTCTTCATCGGAACATGAGGTTCCGATGAAGAGAAGAGACGCTAATAATGTCATCGACAATATTGTCAGTTCTTTTTTTACTATATTGTTCATCATCTTACTTTTTAATATTTATCATTTTTTGTCGAATACTACGGTAAGTTTGTCAATGTTTACTTCTACGTAGTTGCATTCATCAGGAATAATGAAATATGCGTAACGGTTGTCGCTCTGTCCTTCCACGAGAGTTTCTGTTTTACCGAGTGATGCCTCTATGTAACCGTTGTGGTCGTTTCGCTTGGCACTGGCTGTAGAACCAAATGCGTAGACATTGTTGTTTTGGTTGTCAGTGCAGAACTTCACAGAACCTTTGATGACATTTCCACGCTCATCCTTGGCTGATTCATGAGGGAGAGCTTCGCCTTTATAGACAAATATATATGGATTGGCGACACTTTGAATAAGATTGAACTTCTCCTGGAAGCCAGTGAATACACCGCTGTCATGAGCAAAGCCATTGAAGGTTCCGTACATATATAAAACATTGATGTCCTGTGTGTATGGGTTAATCTTCAGAGTTGTATTATTCCAACTGACAGTCTTGGGTTTCAGGTCTGTTGCAGATGAATATATGGCTATGGTTTTTTCGTCAGTGTTGACAACAATGCGATAGGTTCCAGCTGCAGGAATAGTCCAGTAACGTTTTCCTTCTGCTGCAGCAGTCGTGGCTTGATCAAAACCTGTCGGTTCGCCATCGTTTATGTCATGACTGTTGGTATTTTGAGGGACAATAGACATTTCCTGTTTTCCTTCGTACAGCAATGGGATATAGAGAGAACCCGCTGAGAGATCTCCACGCCATGCATAGACATTCTCATTTTCAAGAGTCTGTTTCATCTCAATCTGTTTTGTACCGACTGCAGAACCATCCAAGAACATCTGGTCGGCTTCAACAACAGCCCCTTGTTCTACAATTTTTACTTTGTGGCTTTTCATGTTCACGGTAATACGATAATTGCCAGCTTCACTGACGACCCACGAATGGGCTTCTGACTCATCGCTGATTACAGCATCCATTTCGCTTGTCGTAACTGGCGTGTCAGTTGCAGCCGGGCCAATAGCATTGTGCTCGTCCGCATTGATGACAGGAAAGTTTATCTTACCAGCTACAAGCGGCCCAGTCCAGTTGTAGAGTTCGGGGTTCGTCTCATTGGCTGTTATCTCTATCTTCTCGTTGCCAATAGCAGAACCAGCTATGAAAAGCTGTTCGGCGGCAAACTGCTTAGGACCGTATGTTTTAATTTTTAGGTTGGCAGTCGCTATGTCAGGTACAATTAGGGTTGGTCCCTCAAAAGATGCGGTAACGGTTACCAAAACATTTCCAACTGTGGAGGTCAACTGTCCGAAATGATTGACTAAAATATCCTGCAGCTCTTTATTGGTATATGTGCGATGGAACTGTCCATCATCTTCATATTCTTTAATCACGTCAGCTTTTGATCCAACTAGCTGAAATTCGTATTTGTAGGTAGTGATGTATTCGTCACCAAAATCATGTGCAGCATTCCATTCAATGGTCAAGGCTGTACCATTAGGATTGCTTTCATCGAGCTTGATATATTCCCCCGATGGATTCAATTGTATCTGAGACATGTTCTTTGAGAACAGGTTGTCTATGTTTTCACTGCATGAAGAAGTCAGTATAGGCACTGCGACCATAACAGTTTTTCCGAGCGTTCTAAATACCTTATTCATTTTCAAGTGTATTGTCATGAGTTAAGTGATAATTATACTTCCTAATTAATATCCTTCATTATTGGTCAGGTTAGGATTGAGTTCCATATCGTGGGTAGGGATAGGCCAGAGATACTCTCGGTCGGGGAATATGCGTTTCGCTCCGGTAGTGCAGTATCCTGCATTGAAAAGTGCGGAGAAGTCTGCCAGTCCGTCTTCGTCAATCTGGGGCGTCATAGCCCAGAACCACAGGCCTTTGTTGACCACATTGTTTAGCAAATCGTGTGGCTCGAGCATGATGAAATTGTAACCGTTCAATGCTTTTGATGCAAGTTTCCAGCGCATCAGGTCTTGCAAACGTTGGTTTTCCATGGCAAACTCCATACGGCGTTCTATGCGTACGGCCTTGCGCATGGTTTCCTGAGTTCCGGCGGTTACGGCTGGATAGAGGTCGGTTTGCCGGTAGTTGACGCCATAAGCGCGCGAACGTACCTCATTGATGGCCTGTACAACACTATCGTCAATCTTATTTTGTTCGATCATGGCTTCGGCATAGATGAGCAGCACGTCGGCATAGCGCATGATGATGTAGTCTTGCTCCACATTGAGTCCGTTGTCCATCCAAGTGGCATCGATGCCTTTCTTCCAGAGCAGACCGTTGTAGGATGCGTATTGGTTCACTATGCGTGTGTCGTTGTTCGACTGCATCTTGCCGGTGGTATAGTTCATCACCTGAGTAGCAGCAGGACTGGGATCGTAGTCGAAGCCGCAGTGCTCGGTGTTAAACTCGACAATGGTCATGGCACACCGCGGGTCGCGATTCTCGAAGGGCTTCCTAGGATTGAAAAGGGGCGACTCGTCGATGGGCAGTCCGTCGGTGCAGAGATAGGCTGCAAGAAGGTCCCACGAGGGGTTGTACGATCCATAGCCTCCGGCATTGCGGGGTAAGCCATTCTTTACGACCCAGCTGTCGAGGACCACCTCGTTCTCGATAGATCGGGGCAATACGAAAATCTTTTCTGGATTCACCTTGGTGCTCTGTTTGAACAGTTTGGCGAAATCTGGCTCCAGTGTGTATACGCCCAGGTCGATGCATGCCTTTGCGGCATCGGCAGCGATGGCATAGTCGCCCATATAGAGGGCATAACGCGCCTTCATGGCCAGGGCGGCACCCCGTGTTGCATGAATGGTCTGACTGGCGCCATAGCTGATGGGCAGGTACTCAATAGCCTTGTCGAAGTCGGCATAGGTAAGCGCTTTCACCTCGTCTCTTGGCATGCGGCTTTGTTGTTCTGCCTCGTTAATGGTTAATGTCTTATCTAAATAAGGAACGTCACCATAGAAGAAGGTCAAGTCTGCATATTTACATGCACGCGAGAAATAGGCCTCGCCGGCAAACCTGTTCAGCGTTTCAGCGTTTATGTTCCCCTCGGCTTTATGGATGTTCTCGAGCATAGTGTTGCAGCGGGCAATGAGCTTGTAGCTCTGCTGCCACAGGGCATAGACCTCGTATTGTTGACCGTTGAGTGTGCCGTCGAGCACCGTTCCGTTGCTTCCCGGATTACGGTTGACGAGCCGGTAGGTGGTGTTGTCGCTCCACTGCTCGGCTGAGTTGAGGGGCTCTTGCCAATATCCCAAGATGTACAATTCGTTGGCTGCCAGCTGCAGCTCGGTCTCGGTGGTATACCACGAAGCGGTATTACCCTGAGAGTCGGGAACGAGGTCCATGCTTTCGCATGAGGCTAATGCAAGGCCCAAGCCTGCTAATAATATTTTTGTCTTCATTGTCGGATTTTTTGATTTAGAAATTCACTTGTACGCCAAATATCAAAGAGGTGGTAATGGGGTAGGATGTCGATCCCATCTCAGGATCCCAACCATCGGGGAATTTGCTTATGCAAAAGAGATCTGAGCCACTGACGTAGAGGCGCGTCTTGTTGATGCCAATGGCATTGGTCCATGCTTGTGGCAGGGTGTAGCTTAACGTGATGTTTTTCAGACGAAAATACGAGCCATTAAATATCCAAAAGTCAGATGTGGCATAGTTGTTGCTCTTCGACACGTTAGAAAGGCGTGGATATATAGCATTTGCGTTTTGCGCGTCGGTGTTGAAGGGACTCCAATATTTGTTTTCGAGAATGGCAGGAATATTACCATAGTTATCGCGCAACGGTTGTACCTGTACGGTGGAAAGATAGGCATTTTGTTTGCCTACGCCCTGGAAGGCCATGCTAAAGTCGACTCCCTTCCACGAAGCGCTGATGTTTCCGCCATAGAGGTAGCGTGGCAGTGAGTTGCCCAGAGGCACACGGTCGTATTCTGGCGATATGTTTCCGTCGGGTGTTCCGTCTGGACCACTGATGTCGCGGTATTTTAAGTCGCCCACGGTGACGGTGCTGCTGGTCTTGGCCGAATTGTTGACATCATCAGAGGTCTGATAAATGCCTTCGCAGATGTAACCATAATGCTCGTTGAAAAGAACACCAGCCCGTTTGATTTTCCCGCTGCTGATGATGTCGGCATTATTCAGGTAGTCTATCTTGGATAGATAGTCGGAGAAGTTCACGCTGATGCTATAACGGAAATCTCCTATTTTGTCTTGCCATGTGAGGTCGATGTCGTAGCCATGTGTCGACATTTTTCCGGCATTGGTGTTGGGATTGCTGTAGCCCATGGAATAAGGAATCTCGATGGCCAGCAGCATGTCGGTGGTCTTCTTCCAGTAATAGTCGAAAGTAAGGTGCAGACGGTTGTCAAAGAAGTTGGCGTCGACGCCCAAGTCGGTGCTAGTTGTGGTCTCCCAACTAATGTCTTCTACAGCCAGCACACTGGGGCGGGCAGTTTTGCTCGATGTCACGCTTCCGTCGGCATTATAGAATAGACTGTTGCCAAACGACATCAGTGCGATATAGGGATAGTAGTTGCTGCCGATGCGCTCGTTGCCCAGTTTTCCCCACGATGCGCGCAGCTTGAGGAACGACAGCCAGGGCAGCGCAGCCCGTTGCATGAACGGTTCCTCTGAGACCACCCAGCCTGCTGAGAACGACGGGAAGGTACCCCAGCGGTAATTCTTTGCAAAACGCGAACTGCCGTCATGACGGACGTTAGCCTGTAGAAGATATCGTTTAGCGTATGAGTAGATCAGACGACCGAAGAATGAGTTTGAGGTGTACTTCGAGCCCGAGCCGCTGTTTGTCTGGAAGTCTTCAGAGCCAATGTTCAGATAAGGATAGTTGGTCAGCTCGTATTGGTCGCGGCCGGCCGTCAGGCTCTCGGTCTTCATGTAGTAGTTCTCGAAACCACCCATCAGCGTCACGTCATGCGCGCCAAAGTTGTGCATGTAGTTGGCCAGCAGCTGACTGGTGACGTGCCAGTTGTCGTTGCGGTTCTCAGTAAGCTTGTTGGTGGCATAGAGCGAGCCGGCATCGAGGTATCCGCCGATGGTTTCGGGGTCGTCGGGCAGCGTGTACCATGCAGCCAGGCGGAAGGCCTTCTGCTTTTGGTAGTTGATGAACGGAGAGATGACTGCCGACAGGCTGAGATCCTTGATGGGCTTGAACGTGATTTGTCCCTTTCCGGCTATCTGCGTGCTATGCGAGACGCTTTTGCCGCCATCGGTGAGCAGTCCGTATGGGTTTGCACCGCTCTTGCCCGAGGCGATGCGGCCGTCGTTCCACGTGGCAGGATAGATGGCGGGCATCTTGCGCATGTCGTTGAAGGGGTCGTAGTTTTTGGTCTTGCTCTTGGCATGACGAATGTTGACGTCAAGGGCTACATTCAATTTGTCGTTGATCTTGAAGTCGTTGTTCGAGCGAAACATATAGCGTTGGAATCCGCGACCCTCGTAGAGACCATCTACCTCGTCGTACGACAGGGAGGCGATAGACTTCACGGCCTTGTTGCCGCCCGATACCGTCAGGGTGTGGGTCATTCGAGGAGCACTCGACTTCAGCATCATCTCTTTCCAATCGGTGATAGGGTAGTTGTTGGGGTCTGACTGATTGTAATTCACCCAGTTTTTGGTTTGGTCGGCAGTGTATACTTGAAAGAAACCTCCCGTGGGATTGTCGTTGTACATCAGTTCGTTGTTCATTTCGAGATAGCGCGTTACGCCCACCATGCTAGGTTGTTTGGTGGGTATCTCCCATCCAAACTCGGCATTGTACTTTAGGTCCAGTTTCCCTGTGTCGTTACCGCGTTTGGTGGTGACGAGGATGACGCCAGCGGCAGCCTTAGAACCGTAGATGCTGGCTGCAGCTGCATCCTTGAGCACAGAAATGCTTTCCACATCGTTGGCATTTACATAGTCGAGACTGCCCTCGACCCCGTCTACAATGACGAGCGGACTGCTTTCACCAATAGTCGTGATACCACGAACACGGATGCTGCTGGCACCCGAGCCAGGAGCAGAACTCGAACGGCTCACGGTGACGCCCGAGAGCGTGCCCTGCAAGGCATTGGAAAGCATCGTGGTGCGCTTGTTGACCAGCTCCTCGCCCTTCACGGCAGCAACAGCACCGGTGAGGTCTTTCTTCTTCACGGCACCGTAGCCGATAACAACAATCTCTTCGAGGTTGTTGGCATTCTCTTTCAGAATGATGTTATAATTCGCCTTATTGCTGACGCGAATCTGCTGGTCGACAAAACCGATGTAGCTGATCTCTAGGTCGGCACCAGCAGGCACATCCAGCGTGTAATTGCCGTCGATGTCGGTGACGGTACCCGTGCTCGAGCCTTTCACTCTGACTGTGGCACCAATGAGCGGGTCGCCGTTGCTATCTTTCACAGTTCCACTGACGCTCTTGGTTGCTTCTTTTTTATTCTGCGCTTGTTTGCCGGCAGTTCTCGCCCCTGCCGTGATAGAGACTTGGCGGTCGTTGATTTGATAGTTCAGGCCCACCTGGTGACACACGTCCGCCAGGATGTCTTCTATGGTCATCCCTTTGGTCTGGAAGGTAACCTTCTGACCGAGGATGTTTTTAACCTGCTGATCGTAAACGAAGACATACTTGCTGTTGCGTTCGATATAATCGAAAACTTGTTTTACAGTAGTTTTGTCAACGTTCAAGACATACGTTCCGTTCACTTCAGTAAATGAGATGTCGGAAGCTTCGACCGTCAGAACGGGGAAGGCAATCAGTGAAGCCAAACAAAACGTCTTTATCAGTTTGTTGGTCTTTCCTGTGAATAATAATAAGTTCATACGCTTAAAAATGGTGTTATTTTGTTGTTTTTAGTTGATGCTTAACTTTCCGAAGACCATCCAGCCCTGCCATTGGCTTTCGGGCGACACGGCCATCTGGATGGCTGGCAGATTTCCCCTTGTGGTGTCGACCAGCCCAATGAGCCATGTGTAGTTTCCCCTCTTGATGCCCTCCAAAGAAAACACCGTCTTGTAGCGATGGTCTGTGCCTTGGGTCCATGTGGAAAGATCTGTCGCTTGCTCGACAACGATTCTGGCAATCTTGCCGTTGTGGTCCATGAGTGCAATTGCCACTTTGTATTTCTGATTCCATTGGGGAATATTCGTAGGGCAATATCCCCATCCTATGTTTTTCCAGCAGTGCTGTATGGAGAGTGTGGCATGCGCTCTTGCCTTGTCGGTAGCACCGATATGGGATGGATAAAGTCTGTATCCCCCCTTGCGGGCAAATGCTTTTACGAGGTGAAAAGCGTTGTTGAACCAAGAAAGCGTCTCATCGCCTACCCGGAAGTCCATCATATTGACATGTGCCTCTCGGCTGCATTCATATTCTCCGCGGCGCACATCTTCGGAGTGCCCCTGCCGGTAAGCGTTGCTAGGATCTATCCAATAGCGATGGTGAGCACCGGTAATCCATCCTCCCTCCATGATGATAGGACGGCGGAAGTGCCATTTATTTGCAAAAATTTTCTCCCATTCCTGATAATAGCCAGTCATGCCGAAAGCATCGTGCCGGATGCTATAGCCTTTATGAATGGCATTTTCCAGCAGTCGTCTGCTATCGGGGTGCGGGCTATCCCAACTGATGGTGTCGGCAACTAGGCGGTGGTAGTTAATCACTAAGGGAATGTGGGTGAACAGTCGCGTATATAAATCTGTAATCCAATTGAATACCTGTTCCTTGTTTTTGTAGTTATGATAAATCAGTCCGTGGGCTTCCCCCCATTTGCCAAGGCCGAAGGCATCGATGAAATCAACTTTCTCAGGATCGTTGTAATGACTAGCAAAAGCTTCCAGGAATTGGGCATATTTCTGTTGGAAAACAGAGTCGTCGGGATAAGGACTCCATAAGCGGGGGTTGTTTGGATCTTGGAACCCCTTAGCACCAGCTTCCTTTACATACAGTGGTGTGTTCTGTCCTTGATCGCGACTGTCTACAACAATGCGAAACGCCAGTTTCATGCCTCGGCTGAGACAGCTGTTCAGAAGCTTATACAGGCGTGAGTCAGGATTGTTCCATATATATTTCCCTTCTTCAGGTTCCAAAGAACTCCAACTGGTACGTAAATAACAGGTGCTGGCAAAGTCGGAAACTCTCACTGTCGATTTTCCATTCTCAACTGACATGGAGTCGTATCCTTTATGGGTCCAGAAATTTTCATCCCATGTGCGACCAAGATACATCACCCATCCCGATAGAGGATTGCGGAGCACCGTCGTGGTATCGGGTTGAATGCTTACTTTGATGTCTTTAGCAAACATGCTGCCAGCACAAAGCAACAAGCATAAAATTGTTAAATTTTTGTTAAAATTCATATTGTATTCGTATGAAAAGGATATAAGATGCCCTTACCCATGAAAATGGTTGTTGGAATGTGAAAGAAGTTTTATTTAAAGATTAGAGACGAGATGAATGACTTGGTCTTTTTTCACCATTTTGAAATGTGCCATGTCATTGATGGTATGAAGAACATCATACACAGATGGCTGTAGCACCAGTTTCCCGTAGAGGGGCGTGTCTCCATGGTCATCGCAAACAATTTGAACACCATAATGATGGTTCAGACGCTGTACAATCGACTGGATGGTTTCTCCATGCAGATGGATGACACCCTCCGTCCAAGAGATGTAATCGTTGGGGTCGACCTGTGATTTGGAAGTAAATGATCCATTACTGATGTCAACTTTGTCAGAAGGCTTCATTCTCACCACATCCTTGTTGCTTGTCGATAGTTCTACAGCCCCCTGGACGAGCACCACATTTGAGGCAGCATGGTCGTAATTCGAAACATTGAATTGAGTACCCAGCACTTTCACGGTGAAATCGTTTGTCTTCACAATGAAGGGATGGCTTTCGTCGTGAGCAATATCAAAATAAGCTTCTCCCTTTACTACAACCTCTCGTGTTTCCCCCTTGAATGACTTGGGGTAGAGAAGCTCGGTGCGCGAATTGGCTATTATTTTCGAGCCATCTGCAAGGAGAATGGTCATCGTTTCGCCCACAGGAACATTGACAGACTGCATCACTTCTGTATTTGTATCCTCGGCATCAGCGTACTGGACAGCAGAAATA
This sequence comes from Prevotella sp. UBA2739, assembly GCA_002353525.1. Lineage (GTDB taxonomy): Bacteria > Bacteroidota > Bacteroidia > Bacteroidales > Bacteroidaceae > Prevotella. The sequence goes on along the minus strand of DEJV01000025.1, from coordinate 38,065 downwards.
CTGTCAGTGCGCATCATGAAATGCAAGCCTACACCTACAACAAGCAAGAGTCCGGCAGCAATGGCAGCAATCTTGAACAGCCTATGCTGTTTCTGGCGTCGTTGCTCTTCACGAATCTTCATGAATGTTTTCTGTTTTATAGTTGTAATATCCATGTGTTTGGTTTTTGAGTTTTCCACGAAAGACTTCAGTTTGAGGTCTTCCGGTGTGGAATCGTATTGATGATTGATAATATCCTTTTCCATCTTATTGTTCTTTATTGTTATAGACGTGATTCTTGGAGAAATATATAGGCGAGAGATCCTTTTTTTATGCATGTGCCAGTTTTTTCTTTAAGACACTCATCGCCGTACTTACATGATAATTGACGGTGGCAAGTGATATCTCTAAGATCTCTGCAATCTCTAAATAGGGAAGCTGTTCAAACTTAGCCAAATAGAACACATGTTTGCATTTTGGAGGTAAGGTGTCGATAGCAGCATTCAGCATTTTCATTTCTTCTTTATTGATGATACCATCTACAGGGGTTTCTGTTTCAGGAAGTGAAAACGACGTGATTTCCTCAACTGCCAAGTTCTTGTCATGTTTCTTTTCCTTTCGCAAATATGAAATAGCCTTTCTGTAGGCAATAGTATTCAGCCAGGTCTTGAGTGCGTTAATCTCAGGCAGCTTTTTCCTGTTGCGCCAAGCCTCAAAAAATACGTCACTGACTATTTCTTCTGCCATTTCCTTATTCGACAATATGCCATACGCATGGTAGTATATTCCTTCCATGTAACGATTCATGAATTCGTTAAAAGCGAGTTCATTACCTTTCGCAATCAGCAATAGCTCTCGTGTCAGGTCTTCCATTGTTTATCAATTTGTTCACAAATTTTAATCGTCTTAAGGGTAAAGATTATTTGTTTAGTTATAATCTGCTAGTTATTATGACGCAAATATATAAATTATCTATAGGTGGAACAAAATATTTTTTTAGTTTATTTCGTAAATTGATACTTTTTCAGAAAAGCATCTATGATTTCTAGTACGTTTGTATAGTCATCTGTTAATGGCTTACGATAATAAAAAATGGGATGGTGTCGCTTCTCAAAGGTGTGGAGCGTGCAGTCATTACCTAGCTCTTTGATTTTGTTTACATACTGTTTTGCACGATCAATAGGTGTGAATTCGTCTTTTGTTCCTATGAGCATCACCATGGGTGGCATTTGGGGGCGCAGTTTATTCTCCGATAGTTGAAGGGTGGGGTATTCAAGTATGAGCAGGTCTGGCCGGGAGAGGTTTTCTGTTGATTGTGGATCGATACAACCTAGAAGTGCGGCCATACTTCCCCCTGCCGATGCTCCAGCCACGGCAATGCGGTATGGCTTGATGTTGAAAAAGGATGTGTTCGTTCTGAGCCATCTGATAGCGTCTTTACAGTCTTCGACAGCGTCTTCTGCAGTTGTGCTGTCTTTGCAGGCAATGCGGTAATCGAAGGTAACAGCCACCATGCCTTTGTCAGCAAAATAGGAACATTCACGGTAGAACTGCAGCGGAGTCCCATACTTCCACCCTCCGGCAAAGAACCAACAGATGGCTGAATGGCTGGACTTCCCATGGGGTAAGAAGACGTGTGCTTCAAGCTGTTCGCCGTTGCGCAAACGCTTATAACCTATTTTTTTGACATCAAAATGGTAAACTGGCTTTTTCAATAAGGATTTTATAGCCTTAAACCATACTTCACCCATATAATTTCGACCAACGCTGTTGGGATGAACTTTATCTGCTATTGTCATGGTGTGCCAATCGAAGTTAGCATTCATATCCACCAATGTCACCTGTGTGGAGTGAAGGTCTTTTACGAGGCTGACTATGGCGTGGTTCAATTGGGGAATATAGCTGTATTTAGGAAGCTTCCCACTCTCTACAACGGTTGATAAGAGTATGTGTACATGAGGGTTTACTTGCTGCATCTTATGAATGATAGAGTGATAACTCTTGATAATTCTTGCAACAGGTTCTTGGTGAGCATAATAGTTATGCCCGGCATGGATTAAGACATAATCTGCTGGATATGCTTGATAGATGCTGTCGGTAATACGATCAAGATATTCGGCATTTTTCCCTCGGAAACCGCAATTGGCCAATTTGCCGATGCGGCATTCACTTTCATGAGGACCGATAAAGTCAAAGTCATAACCAGCTGAAAAGAGTCTTTCCCACAGGGCATAAAGATAACTCTCGAAGCCTTCTCCTCCTTCAGTGATAGAATCCCCAAAGCCCATTAACGTAAAACGCTTTTGCTGTCCTGCCATTACAGTAAGGCAGGACAGTATGAAGATAATGATGGTGAGATAGCGCTTAGTCATCACTTATTTTATTAGATATTTTTCCCCGTTCTTGATGAAAACACCTTTATGGGGCTTGCTAACGAGAACCCCCGAAAGTGTGTAAATGGCAACCTCTTCGTTTGTAATGGGTGCCACTACCTGATGAATACGGGTGGTTGCTGAGTTGGCGTATGCGCCAGCAGTTGTGTTTGCCTGGCGTGTCGTTCCTGTTTGATCGACAGTCAGGTCGACTCTGGCTGATGTGGGATCCCATTCTGCAATAGTCGTTGCCAGCATATTGGCATCAGCGCCTGCGTCTGATACGATAGGTATTATATATCCTTTTTCTGTCAAGACATTTGTACCAAACACCTTTTCATAGATATACTCTACTCCCTGTTTGTCGGTTGTGCTCCAGGTGGGAATAGCTGTTGCATTTTCCACCTGATTGGCATATCCGCCAATCAGGTTATTCCCCAATGAGGTGATCTCAAAATAATCAGTCTTCTCAGAGGAGCCGGTAATGGCAATGGCTGTATTGGCCAAAGAGCCATTATCTTCGGATCCTACTATATAGCTGTTGACTAGATGCAGACGGGCTCCTTGTGTCATGTGAATCTGGTTGCCTCCCTTATTGTTCGCGATGGTTGAACTGACAATATTTACAACACGTTTCCATGTGGCATCCGCGCCGGTGGTATAGACTGCACCGCCACCGGGGGCTTCATTTCCAGTAATCGTACAGTTGACAATCCACAGCATCGGACCATTGGTGTAGCAAATAGCACTTCCCAGTGCTGTCTTGTTGGTATCTGAGAGGGGCGTGGTGATTTTATTGCCACTGAACAGACAACGCTCGAAAACAGTTCCCCCCTTACCACCATTATCGCTTGTCTCATAGAATGCTCCACCACGATTTCCTGCTGCATTGTTAACGAACTCGCAGTCCCTAACGAAAATAGTACTACGGTTATTCGAGATGGCCATGCCACCCGTGCTATAATCCGTCGTGTTATTCTTGAAACGGCAGTTCTCTATAGTTACATCGTGGCTGTTGTTCAGTTGAATGGCACCATGGGTAGTAGTACCAACTGCGTCGTGTATATTGACAAAGTCAAAACCTCTGATGACAACAGGTTTCTGGGGACTTGAGGCGGATGATGTTGCCGTCTGAATAGAAAAACATCTTTCAGCATCGCCTTCGTTTGGTATTCCATCTTTGTTCCTGTCACCGTCAATGAGGGTTACTGCATCACCGGAAGTGGGATATATGGGGGCGGCATGTGTGGTAGGGTCGTACCCTCCAATCACAGTGTAGGCATTCCCTAAACGCTTGATAGCTTTAGGAACATAATAATGTCCGCCTTCAAAATGGAAAACATCACCATTGGCATATCCATCCGTCATTGTGTTGTACCATGTCTCAAAATCAATAGCATTTTCCCAAGAAGAGCCATCTTTGTTGCCAGCACCATTAACGCTGACATAGTAATCTGTTGCATAACTTCCGATAGCCACCATTAGAAGTATTCCTATCAGAGTAAACTTTATTAACTTCATAGTATTGTGTTTTTAGTTGATTAATCGTTGTTACACTTGTTAAGTCGCAGACCCGACAATAATCTATAGGTTAAATAAGCTTAAAATAGGGGCAGGAAAATGGGAAACGTCTCGCATTAACAAAAGAAATGCGTGTGAAGAAGTGGGCAGAATATAGAGAAAAGCATCAGACAAAGACAACGCTTGAAACCTTAGGTCAATCATTCTGCCATGGTAATGATTAGTGGCGCAATCATCGCTTGACTCATACAAGAAAACGGGGAGTTCGTACAACGGACTCTCCGTTTTTTGTTTAGTCGAGAATGGCATACTAACTTTGTACTGTCAAATCAAAGAAAGTAAAAGATGAAGATACTAAAAAGACTTTTCATTAGTCTGCTATTATTGATAGTTGCGGGAGCATGCGCAGGCCTCTGGCTCCTTTACGGAAGTAAGACGAGCAATCCTCACAACTATGCTACGGTGGGCGACATCCCTACGCCATGGGGCTATGAGCGAATGGATGGAGGCGATGCGGCATACAGCCGGTATTTGCGCTCATTGTCACTGAAGAAAAAGGGGACGAAAGTACAGTTGTTCACAGGGGGCGAGGCTCATTTCCAGTCGTTGTGCTATGCGGTGGTTGACCTCCCGTTGCTGTCGAATGCCGAGCAATGTGCCGATGCGTGCATGCGCCTGCGGGCGGAATATCTATTTAATACAAGACAATACGGAAAGATTCATTTCAAGAACGTGAACGGCAAGACGATGCGCTATGGCGGAGGCTCTTCGCGCAAGTCTTTCGAACGCTATATGCGCAATGTGTATGGCGTGGCGAGCACGTTCTCGCTGAGCCGAGAGTTGGAACGAAGATCGCTGAAGGACATGCAGCCAGGCGACGTCTTCGTCTATGCCGCTGTCGACCGTCCCGGCAACCACAAGTATGGTCATGCCGTGATGGTGGTCGACGTGGCTCGGGACAAGCACGGACATAAGGCTTTCCTGCTGGCTGAGGGCAACACACCTGCCCGTGATATCCATGTGATGCGCAATTTCACGAATCCCTTCCGCTCGCCGTGGTTCATGCTTGACGAAGATGCCGGCAACCTGCTGCTTGCCGTCTTTCACTATAAAGCCAGCGAGCTGAGACATTTCTAAACTGATGATGATAAGAACTTAAGACCATCAGAAATGAAAATGGACAAAACGAAGATTGCTAAAGCCGCTGCATGGCTGGCGAGCGTTAGGTAATTGATAATTGATAATTGACAATTGATAATTAGGCCTGGCGGAGTAATTTCAGCATGCTTTTAATCTATAAACAAAGAAAAATGAATCGGAAAAAGAGATATGGTTGCGCTTTGGTTGTGCTGGCAATGGTGACAGCGGCCGTCGTGTTTGGCATCCATTGGGGGTGGAAATACTATGGCCTGCCCGAACTGCCCGACCGCAGGGAGTACAAAACCATTGAAGCTCGTGCGGAGAAGGCTCTTGCCTTTGCACGTCGTCATCGGATGAACGAGCATTATGCGCTGTTCGTTGACTACGCCATTCCCTCCGGCAAGCCCCGTCTCTTCGTCTGGGATTTCCATGAAAAGCGAATCGTCGCTTCTACCTATGTCATGCACGGGCCTGGTGGTGGCAGCAGCGACAGGAAACCCCGGTTCAGCAACCGTCCGGGCAGCAACTGTTCGTCGCTGGGACGGTTCCTTGTCACGCAGGAGCATGGGAACCGGAACAAGCGGGGATTCCGCATGAAAGGACTTGACATAGACAATCAGTCGGCTTATGTACGGGGACTGATGATTCATGGTGCGCGGTGGGTTGACCGTCACTGTTGGAAAGAGTATATCCCGCTGAATGCGTCATGTTGTCAAGGGTGTGTCACCGTATCGTCACGGGGCATGTCTTATCTCTGGAAACTGATTAATAAAGAAAAGAAATCCCTGCTATTGTGGAATTTTGCAAGTTAAATACTCCATTTTTCGGATGTTATACATCCTTGATATTCGAAGGTGCGAAGGTGCGAAGGTACGAAGGTACGAGAATACCCTTGCCTGCTTCAGTAGAGATTCCAACGATCTCAGCGAGCGAGACTAATCTCGTACCTTCGTACCCCCGTACCCCCGTACCTCCGAAACTTCAATTAAAAATCTTGAATAAGGTAGATGATTGCAGAAAAAAGATGTATCTTTGCAAATAAAACCAAGAAACAAACGATATATGGAGTGGTTCAGAATCAAAACTTCAACCCTTCTGATGCGTGTGGCAGTCGACGAAATCGTCTATGTGAAGGCTGACGGGAACTATTGCGACCTTGTGCTCATCAATGGGCGTTGCCGTAGGATGACCTTCCAGCTGCATCATTTCGAGGACAATTTCAAATTGTTGAAGAGTGCAAATATGTTCATCCGTGTAGGCAGGAGTCTTATCGTCAACCGTCAGTATGTACAGATTATTGACCTCATCGATCAGACCATCACCTTTGGCGGGAAACATCTGTCTCGCGAACTGCGCACCGATAAACCTTATGCCCATCGTCCCGACCGAAATGAAGAAGTGTCGACGGGAAGAGACATCTATGTGGTAAAGGTGTCACGCGACGCCTTGAAGCTGCTGAAAGAACAACTTGAAAACATGAAAGGAGGAGAAACGTTATGAGTGATTTCTTTGAAAAGACAGATAAGAATCTTCTGGGCGACCCCAATAGAGAGCCTGAGATTCCTGAGTTCATCATTGAGGATGATGATGACGCACAGCCCCCTATAAAAACAGACTGTCCGGAAAAGGCAGGAAAGAAATGGCTTCGCAGGGTGTTGAAGGCTTTAGCCATGGCCCTGATGGTGGTAGTAGTTTTCTTTGCATACAAGGCTTGGGATTATTACTATAATATAGGTGTCCCTGTTTCCACTACTCCTAGTGAGAATATCAAAAAGTTGCAGATGGAGCCGGTAAAGGAATCGGCTGAAGTTGTTCTTTCGAGCGACAGCATTCTTGGTGTGGCACTCGATTTCTATGCCATCCATGGCCTTCGTGCCAGCATGGAGTTTCAGGAGCCCGATACAGCAGACACGTCAGTCTTCCTCTATTGCCGTTCTGCGGATCATCAGGCCGACGGGCAATATCTCGGTTCGCTCGTTGTTGATGGCGAAGAGCGGCAGAGTGACCGCAGCCGCCTCGGCTATATGGGAATGGTGGGCAACCAGATGGTGATTGGCATTTCCAGAAGTGACAAAGTGAAAGACTATTGCGTGGAGAATGGAGGAAGTTTCTTCCGGCAGTTCATTCTTGTCAGCAACGGAGTGATTCCCCACCGCTTCTTCCTGCATGGCAAAGTGGAGCGCCGGGCTATTGGCAGGAAGGACAACACTCTCTATTATATCGCAACACGACATAAGGAGACCCTTTGGGATTTTGCCGATGCCTTGCGTGAATATGGCTTCATCGATGCCATCTATATCACGGGCGGTGATGACTATGGCTACTATAGGACAGCAGACGGCGAGCGCCACGATATCGGCAATATAGCTGACTACCCGCACAAGAAGTGGAAAGGAATCATCCCTTGGCTCGTGTTCCGTCGTATTTGAAATGTGGGCTCCCTATAGTTTACCATTTGCTTGCGATTTATGTTTGCCGCATTACAAATGTTACGTTCGGTCGGACGTCCGGTAATTGATAATTGACAATTGATAATTGATAATTAGGCCTGTCGGAGGTGCAAAACCGACTGAGCGGGGACTGAGCGAGGCAAATGCGGTGTGATTGGGGTAAAAGAAAACAGGCAAACGATTGACGAATCAATTGCTTGCCTGTTTTTAGGTGATCCGCTTGGGGCTCGAACCCAAGACCCCAACATTAAAAGTGTTGTGCTCTACCAACTGAGCTAGCGGATCAGAGCTTTCTGATGTGAAAGCGGGTGCAAAGGTACTATGTTTTTTTGAAACTGCAAAATTATTCGGCAGTTTTTTGTTGTTTTGCTGTTATTTCTTCGCTTTTTTCGGTTGTTTCTGCCGGAATCGGAATCATGGCATCTTCGTCGTCGGGACTGTCTTCTTCCTCTTGCTCACGTGTGACATAGCGTTGGTAGTAGGCGATGAGCAGGGTGGTGAGCGGCAGGGCAATGATCAGGCCGATGAATCCGAGCAGTGCTCCCCACACAGAGAGGCTGAGCAACAGAATGGCGGGGTTGAGGCCCATGGCCTTTCCCATGATTTTCGGAGTGACCACCATGTCGATGATGACTTGTACGATGGCAAATACGGCTACGGCAGAAATGAGGATAATCCAGAAGTTCTGCCCTGTGTCGGCAGCCTTGAGCAGCGCCAGCAGGGCTGTGGGAATGAGTGCGAAGGTGTGCAGATAGGGAACCAGGTCGAGAATGCCGATGAGAATGCCCAGGCCAATGGCCATGGGGAAGTCGATGATGGTAAATCCGATGCAGAACAGTACACCCATGGTGAGTGCCACCAGGCCTTGTCCACGCACATAATTGTTCAGTTCGCGCTCGGCATCCTGCATCAGTTCTGTCCAGAACGGGCGTGCCTTCTTGGGGAATATCTTAATCCAATTTTCGGTAAGATACTCATAGTCTAGCAGGATGAAGAACATATAGAGCAAGGTGATGAGCGAGGCGACGATGCTGATGACGATGCTGGCCGTCTGTCCGAGGAAATTGAACACCTGTGGCATGGCCGTCTTTAAGGCATCGGTGAAATCCTTACTGCGGAAGAACTCGTCAATCTTTTGCTGGTTGTCTTGAATCCATGCCTGAATGGTATCTGGAATGCTGGTGATGTGAGCTGTGTTGTGGATATATTTCGTGGCCAGTTCGCCCAGTTTCTGGAACTGTTCGATCATGGGTGGTATAATCAGGTAGATTACTCCTCCTACCACGGCAATGACGAAGATGAGCGTCACGATGATGCTCAAAGCCCGTGTGGGCACATGTAGTTTATATTGCACGAACTTCACGAGAGGGTAGAGCAGGTAGGCCAGGAACCAGGCGATGAAGAAAGGCAGCAGCACATGGCTGAGATAGTTCATCAGCAGCAATACGGCAATGACCAGCAGGCCTATGCCTGTCCAACGGATAAAACGGTCGAAGGTTATTTCTTTTTTCATATATTTCTTTGAGGGGTTTGAGGTGTGATTTATTTTGAAAGAGTGGTTGACGGGGTGTTCTGCTGCTTGTCGGCGGCAAGTGCTTTTTGGTAGCATTCGCGACAGAGAGGCTCGTATTCGGCCGTCTCGCCCAGCAACACGCGCTTTTCGTTGGCCACCAACCGGTGACTGACATAAGCCAGATTGCCACACTTCACGCAGATGGCGTGTACCTTGGTCACGTCGTCGGCAATGGCGCACAATCCGGGAATAGGTCCGAAAGGAATGCCCTTGAAGTCCATGTCGAGTCCGGCCACGATGACGCGTACGCCACGGTAGGCCAGTTCGTTGCACACTTCGATGAGGCCCATGTCGAGGAACTGAGCCTCGTCGATGCCGACCACATCAATGTCGGATGCCAGCAGCAGAATGCTCGACGAGTTGTCTACCGGAGTTGACTGTATGGCATTCTGGTCGTGGCTGACCACATCGATGTCTGAGTAACGGGTGTCGATGGCAGGTTTGAAAATCTCGACCTTCTGTTTTGCGAATTTTGCACGCTTCATGCGGCGGATGAGCTCCTCTGTCTTACCCGAGAACATGCTTCCGCACACTACTTCAATGCGCCCTGGACGATGCGCTTCGCCTGTTAAGTTTTCTATCATGATGCTGCAAAAATACAAATACGCTTTAAAAAATGCAAAGTTTTTGTTGTTTTTTTTGTTCATTATATATTTTTAGATTATATTTGCCCCGTAATATGGGCATATTGTATGTGGTACCGACCCCTGTCGGAAATATGGAGGACATGACGCTGCGTGCCATCAGAATACTGAAGGAGGCAGATTTGGTGCTGGCAGAAGACACCCGCACGTCGGGCATTCTGTTGAAGCATTTCGACATAAAAAACCATCTCATGTCGCACCATAAGTTTAACGAGCATGGCACATCGGCCGGAATCGTAGAGCGCCTGAAGGCAGGTCAGACCATCGCGCTGATCAGCGATGCCGGTACGCCGGGCATCAGCGACCCAGGGTTCTATCTGGTGCGTGAGGCGATTGCCGCAGGTGTGGAGGTGCAGACATTGCCTGGAGCCACAGCCTTTGTGCCGGCCTTGGTGTCGAGCGGTCTGCCAGACGACCGGTTCTGCTTTGAGGGATTCCTGCCGCAGAAGAAAGGCCGCCAGACGCGCATTGAGGCATTGCGCGAAGAGCAGCGCACGATGATTTTCTACGAGTCGCCCTATCGGCTGGTGAAAACCCTGCAGCAGTTCAGCGATGCTTACGGTGCTGACCGTCAGGTGAGTGTCTGCCGTGAGATATCTAAAGTGCACGAGGAAAGCGTTCGCGGCTCGTTGGCCGACGTCATAGCCCATTTCAAGGAGAAAGAGCCCAAGGGCGAGATAGTGATTGTCCTGGCGGGCGCTCCTGCTAAAAAAGAAAATAAACTCAAAAATAATAAGGTATGAAAAAACTATTGTTTGTTTTTGCATTCGGAGCCATGGCTCTGGTAGCATGTAACGAAGCTAAGCAAAGGCCTAATTTGGCTGAGTTGACTCAGAGCGACTCTTTGCAGAAAATCATTGCCCAAAAGGATAATGAGATTAACGACATGATGGGTACACTGAACGAGATTCAGGAAGGTTTCCGTCTGATTAACGAGGCAGAGAACCGTGTAAGCCTGGCCAAGGAGGGCGAGGGCGCCAACAAGCGGCAGCAGCTGCGCGAGAACATGCAGTTCATCCAGCAGACGATGGCCAAGAATCGTGAGTTGATCAATAAGCTGAAGAAACAGTTGCGCGAGAGTTCTGTAAAAGGCGACCAACTGAATAAGACTTTGGAAGACCTTGTGGCTCAGCTGGAGCAGAAGGACCAGGAGCTGCAGCAGTTGCGCTCGGAGCTGGACGCCAAGGATATTCACATCGGACAGTTGGATGAGACTATTGCCAACTTGAACACCGACGTGAAAAACCTTCAGACAGAGAGCAATCAGAAGACTGAGACCATCAACACACAGGACAAGCAGCTGAATACGGCTTGGTTTGTGTTCGGTACGAAGAAAGAGCTGAAAGAGCAGCGCATCATCGAGGATGGCAAGGTGCTGCAGGCTAATTTCAATAAGAATTATTTCACGAAGATTGACATCCGCGTAGACAAGGAAATCAAACTCTACTCGAAATCGGCCAAGTTGCTCACCATGCACCCGTCGAGCAGCTATACGCTTGCCAAAGACTCTAAAGACCAGTATGTGCTGCGCATCACCAACCCGCAGATATTCTGGAGCACCAGCAAGTATCTGGTTGTCTTGGTGAAATAAGGCAATAAAGCTTTCGCACGAAAGCTCGGAAATAAAGAAATGTTTTTATTGAGAGGAAGAAATGATAGAGGACATACGTGATGTATGTCCTCCATTTTTTTGTTTAGTGCATCCCAATCGGATGGTTTTGCGGCTGTTTGTGTGGTAATGACGGACAGTTGGACAACCGTGGCGGGAAGGGCAGTGCGGTAGTTGCCGCAGCCCGGGTGGACTTGTAGACATCCAGTTTCGGACCAGGGAGCGACGGACAGTAGTTCAGCACGTGTTTCATGCGTTTCTTTTGTTCTTCCGAGAACTCATCGCTGAAGCAGTAGGCATAGTCCATCACATTGCGCGCCACATAGGTAGTGGCATCCTCACAGTTGATGCGCTCGCTCACTTTCTCGAGCGTCAGCTCCCGTCCGGCCTTTTGTTCTGCTTCTATCACCATGTCCAGCAGCGACAAGTAGTTGTTGTAGTCGCAGGTGGGCGTGTCTGAGCAGGCATCGTCCTCATTGCACTCATCCTCGGAGAAGGTATGCAGCAGTCCCAGGAAATGGCCCAGTTCGTGGGCTAGTGTGGTCACAATGTAATTGGGGTTGTAGTATCTGTCTTGTGTCTCGTAGACATAAGTGCTGTTGATGCAACATCCATAGGGGAAACTGGGCTTTTCCAGCGAGTTGAAATAGTCGGTGGCCTGCAGGCTGTCCAGTTTGTGGTTCTCGGGTGTGATGGCCAGGTCGGACAGTCCCATGGTTTTCGAGTCTTTGAACTTGAACACATACAGGTTGATGCACCGCTGGATGTTGAAGGCATATTCGGAAAACTGCCTTCGGTCTTTGCCTTCGGTGCTCAGAAACTCTTTCGGGTCGTAATCGGTGAAGGTGACCTGATGGCGAGTGACACCAGCCTCATCGAGCAGGTTGCCCTCGTCGTCGTATTTCGCCATTACAAACTTGACGTTCACCTTATTATATTGGTAGAGGCGGTTCACCGTGTCCATCATCTTGGCAAGCCAGCCTTTCCTTACATATTCGATGGTGTCGTTCTGGTTGCTGTAGAGCACATGAAACACGACCGGCAGCACATATTCGTAATTATCGGCCGACTCGATGCCAGGCTGACTCAGAGAGACTGTTTTGGTCTTTCCGTTGCTTTTCACCGTCAGCGTGCCCGTGCGGTCGCTTTTCCCCAGATTAGGAATCACCCAAAGCGGAACGGTGGTGCGGCCGTTGCCCTTCTTCATGAGTGGGGTGCACCATTCCACATTGCTGGTGATGGTCCAGCTGCCATCGGTGCGGATGTCCAATGTGGCCTCGTTTTGCTTCTCGTCCCACACAAAATTTTCGGTAGAAAGGGTGAGCGCGTTTTTCGCATCGTCGTCCTTTTCCGAGCAGGCAGCCATCGTGACTGCCAATAGCAGCAATAACAGTTTTCTCATTTCCGTTTTTCTTTAAAAAAATCCAACATCAGTTGCCTGCATTCGTCTTCCAACACGCCCCGTGTGACCGTCGCCTTCGGATGCAAGGCTTTCGGAGCAAAAACCTGATAGCCACGTTTGGCATCGTCGGTGCCATAGACAATGCGGCTGATTTGTGCCCACCCGATGGCGCCCGCACACATGATGCAAGGCTCTACTGTGACGTAGAGTGTGCAGTCGGTGAGGTACTTGCCGCCAAGCAGGTTGGCCGCTGACGTGATGGCCTGCATCTCGGCGTGGGCTGTCACGTCGTTCAGCGTCTCCGTCAGGTTGTGAGCCCGGGCGATGATACGGTCCTTGCACACCACTACAGCGCCAATGGGGATTTCCCCTTGCCGCAACGCTTCTTGCGCCTCATCGAGAGCCCGGCGCATATATTGTTCGTCCTTTTCTTGCTGTGTCATTTGGCAAAGATACCAACATTTTTTGTATTGTCAAAACGAATCACATGAAAAATGTGAGCCTCCGCAGTTTTAAACTTCCTCATTCGTTTTGCCGTCTCGGTGTTTTTTTGTATTTTTGCACTGATGAAACTAAAGACCATCAAACTAGAGCAGACAGACTCCACCAACCGTTGGTTGCGCGAGCATCGCGATGAGGCAGATGCCGACCTGACGGTGGTTACTGCCGCCTATCAGACCGCCGGCCGTGGGCAAGGCACCAATACGTGGGAGTCAGAACCTGGTAAGAACTTGTTGTTCTCGATGTTGGTACGGCCGCATTATGTGCCTGTACAGCAGCAGTATCTGTTGTCGATGACCCATGCCCTGGCCCTCTACGACACGCTCAGCAGCTATGCCGAAGGGTTCAGCATCAAGTGGCCCAATGATATTTATTGGCATGACCGTAAAATATGCGGTACGTTGATAGAGCTGGGCATCCACAGCAATGGAATCGCCACATGCATATTCGGTACGGGCATAGATGTCAACCAGCGGGTGTTCCACAGCGATGCGCCCAATCCGGTGTCTCTATGGCAGATTGTAGGTCATGAGGTTGATTTGGAACAAGTACTCGAACAGGTTACCCACCATATGCAGGAAGGGATGAGGATGCTGTCGGAGAGACGATTCGAAGAAATCTCCAGTCGCTATCACCGTTGTCTCTACCGTCGTGAGGGCTACCATCGTTACCGCGACAGCAAAGGTGAGTTTAGTGCCAGGTTGGTGCGTGTGGCCGATGATGGGCGTTTGTGGCTCTGTGACAGTGCAGGGTGTGAACGCTCGTATATGTTTAAAGAGGTGGCATTTGTGCTGGCTCCTATCCATGAAAAAGAATGATAAAATCTAAAAGATAACGTGTTATGGCAAGATTTAAAAGAATACTTTTGAAGCTCAGTGGCGAGAGCCTCATGGGCAAGCAAGGTTATGGCATCGACCCCGAGCGTCTGAGCCAGTATGCCGAACAGATTAAAGAAGTGGCCCAAATGGGCGTACAGATTGGAATTGTGATTGGCGGTGGTAACATCTTCCGCGGATTGAGTGGCAGCCAGAAAGGTTTCGACCGCGTGAAAGGCGACCAGATGGGCATGTGCGCCACGGTCATCAACTCGCTGGCACTGAGTTCCGCACTGGGGGCCATTGGCGTGAAAAACCGTGTGATGACAGCCATCCGTATGGAGCCCATCGGCGAGTTCTATACCAAATGGAAAGCCATCGAGGCCATGGAGGCAGGCTATGTGTGCATCTTCTCGGCAGGCACGGGCTCGCCTTACTTCACTACCGATACGGGCAGTTCGTTGCGTGGCATTGAGATAGAGGCCGACGTGATGTTGAAAGGCACGCGTGTGGACGGTGTCTATACTGCCGATCCGGAGAAAGACCCCACAGCCGTGAAGTTCAACGAGATTACTTATAAAGAGGTATTGTCTCGTGGACTGAAAGTGATGGATTTGACCGCCATCTGCATGTGCCAGGACAACAATCTGCCTATCTATGTGTTCAACATGGATGTGGTTGGAAATTTGAAGAAGGTCATGGCCGGCGAGGAAATTGGAACGTTGGTGCACAACTAAGCGTTTTGTCATTTCGAAGATACGAAGATTCGAAGGTGCGAGGGTGCGAAGGTACGAGGGCGCGAGAATGCCCTTGTCTTCGCACCTTCGTATTTTTAATGATTCATCCTTTATTCTCGACCACGAATTTCTCGAATTTTTCGAATGGAGAATAGAATAAAATGCCCTGAAATTCGATGAATTTGAAGCCATGAAAGGGATTTTTCGGCATGCTTTAGGTGCGAAAAAATGTGACTTTGCTCCTTGTGTTTCTTTGATAAATCTTTACAAATTCGAGGCCAAAACCATACTGAAAGTTGAATGCCAAAAAGCGTGTGAGCCATTTGTTAAGAAATTAAGATGCGATTTCTTAAGAAATTAAGGTGCGATTTGTTAACAAATGAGGATGCGATTTGTTAACAAATTGATGTGTAATTTGCTAACAAATTGGAGTGTAATTTGTTAACAACTTGAAGTGTAATTTGCTAACAAATGAGGAAATGGGGTTCACCAGCTGTGACTGGAAAGAAATCGTGGCCTCGGCAGTAGGCTAATTTTTGCTCTCTTCGTAGTCGACATATTCGCCCTCGTTGTTGGCAAATATTTTGCGGTTTGCTTCTTGTGGAGAGCGTTTGTCAATCACTTTCTCTTCGTCGCCATAGGTTTCGTAGCGATGCTGACGAGCATATCCGCCCGCATCTTGTTGGTTGTCCTGCTGGCGGAAGGCTTTTCTCACCGAGTTCACGATGCGCATCACCACAGTGGCACCCATCAGCACAAATACCAAAAGGATGAGAAGAGCGAAAATGAACAAGAACTTGATGATGCCCATAGGTTATTCTGCTTTTGAGTTGCTAGTAAGATGGAGTAAGACTGAGATCACAACATAGAGTAGGATGACCATCCAAAATCCTCTCATGATGCCAGAGAAAGCAAGAAGCATGGTACTCATGACGATGAATCCGTATTTCACCTCGTTGCCATTCCATCCCCAGTTCTTGAATTTCAGGGCAAACATGGGCAGTTCGCAAACCAGAATCCAGCAACTGCAAAGGATGAGAAACAGAAGAACAGGCACGCTCCAGCTGCCCATGTTCTCAAACATGTCGGGCATTCCCACCAACAACGATCCCCAGAACAGTGCGTTGGCAGGGGTGGGCAGACCTAAAAAAGAGGTGGTCTGGCGCTCGTCGAGATTGAATTTAGCCAGTCGGAGAGCCGAAAACGCGGCAATAAGGAATGCCAGATAGGGAATGTATTGGCTGAAGGGAGCCAGTGCCATGGGGTAATCTACAATCTGCAGTTCGTAGAACACCATCGTGGCTGGAGCCACGCCAAATGTCACATCGTCGGCCAGTGAGTCCAGTTCTTTTCCGATGGGTGATGAAACGTGCAGCAGACGGGCGGTCATGCCGTCGAAGAAATCGAATACTGCACCGATGATAATCCACAACAATGCCCACTTTGCTTCGCCATATAAAGCAAACGACGTGGCAATGCAACCCGAAATCAGGTTGCAGCAAGTTATCATATTTGGAATATGCTTTTTCACGTTCAACCCTTAGCTGTTAACTCAAATCTAATAAAAATGCAATCCTGTCCTCTTAGCGAAGCTTGGCAATGACCGTCTGGTCGCCAGTGGTGCTCTGTCCCATCCGCACGCACACCTCAGTGCCCAGCGGCAGATAGACATCCACGCGCGAACCGAACTTGATAAAGCCCAGATGCTCGTCAATGTAGCAGTCCTCACCCTCTTTGGCATAGGTGACAATGCGGCGGGCTACGGCTCCGGCAATCTGACGGCATAATACATCCACGCCCTCTGGAGTCTCAATCAACACGTCGGCATGCTCGTTCTCCTCGCTGGCCTTTGGCAGCCATGCTTTATGGAAATTGCCATTCTGGTGGTGCACTTGTTTCACCTTGCCGTCGACGGGGAACCAGTTGGCATGCACATTAAAAAGGCTCATGAAGATGCTGATCATCAATCGCTTGTCGTGGAAATACTCGTTCTCCTCTACTTCCTCGATGACCACCACCTTGCCATCGGCAGGTGCTACCACGATGCGCTCGGTGTCTTCGCCAGGGAAGAAGCGGATGGGACAACGAAAAAAATTCAGTACGATGCCATATACGATAGCAGCTACGGTCGCAAAACACCAAAAAGGAATCTTGGTGTCGAGCGAACGCCATAGTATGACTGCAATCGCAATGATGACGAGCAGTCCGTAAAAAAGGGTGTCGTTCCCTTCGCTGTGCAGTCGTTGTTTTTTTAGTTTTCTTATTCTATTACCCATGAGTAGAATTAGGATGTGTCTAATCGGCTGCAAAGGTAGTAAAATTTATTGATATACCCTCACATAGAAATGATATTTTTTACTTTTATATTTTTTTTTGTCTAATCTTTTGGCTATATCAGGATTTCACAGTAACTTTACACCTCAAAACCGAAACACATGCAAGACTTCGTTCATCTTCACGTACATACCTATTATTCTATCCTCGACGGACAGTCGAGCATCAAGCGGCTTGTCGACAAGGCTGTTGCCAATGGCATGAAGGGCATGGCCGTGACCGACCATGGCGACATGTTTGGCATTAAGGAGTTTTTCGATTACTGTAACACGGTGAATAAAAAACTCAAAAAGGAGGGTAAAGAGCCTTTCAAGCCCATCTTCGGTTGCGAGATGTATGTGGCCAAACATGGCCCTAAAGAGCAGAAAAACGGGCGTGAGGATCAGAGCGGCTACCACCTCATTGTGCTGGCCAAAAACTATCATGGCTATAAAAACCTCATTAAACTCGTGTCGCGGTCATGGGTGGACGGCTACTACATGCGCCCTCGTACCGACCGTGCCGACCTTGAGCGTTATCATGAGGACTTGATTGTGTGTTCGGCTTGTATTGCCGGCGAGGTGCCCAGGAAGATTCTGAACGGCGATATTGCCGGGGCACGCGAGGCTATCGAGTGGCACAAACGGGTATTTGGCGACGACTACTATCTGGAGTTGCAACGCCACGAGGTGAAAGACCCCACGATTCGTGCCAACCGCGAAACGTTCCCCATGCAGCAGAAGGCCAACCGCGTGCTGATAGAACTGGCCCGTGAGTATGGCATCAAGTTGGTGTGTACCAACGATGCCCACTTTGTGGACCAGGAGAATGCCGAGGCGCACGACCATCTGTTGTGCCTCTCTACGGGTAAGGACCTCGACGACCCTACGCGCATGCTCTATTCGAAACAAGAGTGGTTTAAGACGCGCGAGGAAATGAACGAGGTGTTTGCCGATGTGCCAGAGGCGCTGTCGAACACCGTAGAGATATTAGATAAGGTAGAGACCTATAGTCTTGACCACGACCCCATCATGCCTTTCTTCCCTATTCCCGAGAGTTTCGGTACCGAGGAAGAGTGGCGGCAGCGGTACACCGAAGAGCAACTTTACGAGGAGTTCACCCGCGATGAGAACGGAGAGAATCCCCTGCCTCGCGAAGAGGGCGAAAAGAAAATCAAGAAGTTGGGTGGTTACGATAAAATCTATCGCATCAAGTTTGAGGCCGACTATTTGGCCAAACTGGCCTATGAGGGAGCTCTGCGACGCTATGGGAAAGGAAAAGACCAGGCGGAAGAGACCGGAAATTCTGAGGAATCTCCAGTGGCGGCCCATCCCGACGGCACTACCGAGGCAGCTCTCGCTGCAGCCACAAAGAGTCTGCCCGAAGAGGTCCTCGACCGTATTCGTTTCGAGCTTCACATCATGAAAACCATGGGATTCCCAGGCTACTTCCTGATCGTGCAAGACTTTATCAATTCTGCCCGCGACGAACTGGGTGTCATGGTGGGGCCTGGCCGTGGCTCGGCTGCCGGATCGGTGGTGGCCTATTGCCTGGGTATCACCAAGATAGACCCGCTGAAATATGACTTGCTGTTCGAGCGTTTCCTCAATCCCGACCGTATCTCGTTGCCCGATATTGATACCGACTTCGACGATGACGGCCGCGGACGAGTGCTGAAGTGGGTGGAAGACAAATACGGGCATGAGAATTGCGCCCATATTATCACTTATGCCACCATGGCCACCAAAAACTCTATCAAGGATGTGGCTCGTGTGGAAAAACTGCCGCTCGACCAGTCGAATGCGCTCTGTAAGGCTATTCCCGACCGTTTGCCCGACGGTCTGAAGATGAATCTTACCAATGCCATCAAGTGTACGCCAGAGTTGCGCGAGGCAGAGACTTCGCCCGACAACCGTTTGAGCAACACCATCAAATATGCCAAAATGCTGGAAGGCACCGTGCGAGGCACGGGCATCCATGCCTGCGGATTCATTATCTGCCGTGACCCTATCAGCGACTGGGTGCCTGTCTCTACGGCCGACGACCCGGACTTCAAGGACACAAAGACCAACTGTACGCAGTACGACGGCCACGTCATCGAGTCGACCGGTCTCATCAAGATGGACTTCCTGGGCCTGAAAACGCTCTCAGAGTTGAAAGAGGCATGTGCCAACATCAAACAGACACGAGGCATAGACATTGACCTCGACACCATACCTATCGACGACCCGAAGACCTACGAACTGTATCAGCAGGGCCGCACCATCGGAACCTTCCAGTTTGAGTCGGCAGGCATGCAGAAGTATTTGCGCGAACTGCATCCCACGGTGTTCGAAGACCTCATCGCCATGAACGCCCTCTACCGGCCGGGACCTATGGACTATATACCTTCTTTTATTGCGCGTAAGAACGGACGAGAGGAAATCAAGTACGATATCGACTGCATGGAGAAGTACCTGAAGGATACTTATGGCATCACGGTCTATCAGGAGCAGGTGATGTTGCTCTCGCGCCAGCTGGCCGACTTTACCCGCGGTGAGAGCGATGCCTTGCGTAAGGCCATGGGTAAGAAGAAGAAGGACATTGTCGACGCCATGAAGCCTAAGTTCATTGAGGGCGGAAAGAAAAACGGCCACGACCCGAAGGTGTTGGAGAAAATCTGGGCCGACTGGGAGAAGTTTGCGTCGTATGCCTTCAACAAGTCGCATGCCGCCTGTTACTCTTGGGTGGCTTATCAGACGGCTTATCTGAAAGCGAACTATCCCGCTGAGTTTATGGCTGCTATCATGAGCCGCCGCCGCGACCAGATTACCGAAATCACGAAACTGATGGATGAGTGCCGCTCGATGGGCATTGCAACGTTGGGTCCCGACGTGAACGAGAGTTACCTGAAGTTTGGTGTGAACCACCATGGAGAGATACGTTTCGGACTGGCAGCCATCAAGGGCATGGGCAGTTCGGTGGCTGAGGCCATCATCGAGGAACGTGAGAAAAACGGTCCTTACAAGAGCATATTCGACTTTGCCCAGCGCGTCAATTTCAGTGCCGTCAACAGGAAGGCTTTCGAGAGTCTTGCGCTCAGTGGAGGCTTTGACAGTTTCGGACTGCGTCGCGAGCAGTATTTTGCTACCGACAAGAGGGGTGTTGTGTTCCTTGACACATTGATGCGGTATGGACAGTTGTATCAGGCCGAACAGGCACAGGCGCAAAACTCGCTCTTCGGCGACGACAACGCGGTGGAGATTGCCACGCCGTCAGTTCCCGAAGGCGACACATGGAGTGCCATTGAGCGGCTGAACCGTGAGCGCGACCTTGTGGGCATCTATCTTTCAGCTCATCCGCTCGACGAGTATAGCATCATTCTGAATAATCTGTGCAACACCCAGTGCGTCGAACTGGATGACAAAGTGTCACTATCGAAGAAAGAGGAAATAGCCGTCGGAGGTATTGTCACAGGGGTGCGGAACGGAACAACACGCACGGGTAAACCTTTTGGTATTGTGACAATTGAAGATTTCAGCGGCTCTGGCGAACTGGCTTTCTTTGGCGAGGAATGGGGACACTGGCGCGGCATGTTGGAAGTAGGCTTCTCGGTCTTCGTGAAAGCCAAGTGCGCACCGCGCTGGCGTGACAGCAATCAGTTGGACATGCGCGTCACCGACATTCAGTATATGCAGACGGTGAAAGACAACCGCATTGAGAAACTGACCATCATGATAGAGGCACAGAGCATCAACGATGAGATGGTGACCGACCTGACCACGCTCATCAGCGAAAGTCCTGGCCCTACACAGTTGTTCTTCCAAGTGCGCCATCCCGACAGCTCTACGCCCATCCTGCTGCGCAGTAGGGAAAAGGGAGTCAACGTGAAGCGCGACTTGATCAGCTACATCGAGAGTCATTCCAATTTGGCATACCGAATCAACTGATGTCAGGCGATGGGGAATTGGCATAATTATTGCAACATCATTATTATCAATCTTATAAAAATTTGAAACAATGGAAGTTAAAATCACAAACGAGAATTTTGAGAGTTACAAAAATGGCGAGTTGCCATTAGTTGTTGATTTCTGGGCTACATGGTGCGGCCCCTGCCGTATGATTGCTCCCATCGTAGAGGAACTGGCTAAAGAGTACGACGGCAAACTGGTCGTAGGCAAGTGCGATGTAGAGGAGGCCGACGATGTGGCTATGGAGTTTGGCATTCGTAACATTCCTACCATTCTGTTCTTCAAGGGTGGTCAGGTTGTCGACAAGTTGGTCGGTGCTGTGTCGAAGGCTAAGCTGCAGGAGAAATTCCAGGCTCTGCTCTAATAGGGTCTTGACAAAAGTCAGATGGCTGACTGTAATAGGGTTAGCCATCTATTTTTTTGTAAAAGCGCACAACATTTTGTGGCAAAAGGAGTTATTATACATAGCACATATAACGCAAAACAACTGACTATCATCATGAAAAAACAACTATTCATTCTATTCGCTGCTCTGATGGCTACGGCTGTTCAGGCGAAAGACTATAAGGTCGCATCTCCTGATGGACATGTGAATGTTTCTGTTTCAACAGGAAAGGCGCTTACGTATAGCATTCAGCGCGACGGCATCCAGCTTATCAGCCCTTCAGAAATCAGTCTCACCTTGTCCGACGGTCGTGTGTGGGGCAGCGGCAGTAAGTTTAATAAGGCTGTTCGTCGCCATGTGGATAACAAACTGAAACCCGTTATCTTCAAGCGAAGTGTTGTTACCGATTGTTACAACGAACTGCAACTTCGCTCGCGCGATTTCACTCTTTGTTTCCGTGTCTACGACGATGGGGTGGCATGGCGCTTCTGTCCTGCTAAAGCGGTGACGGTAACAGCCGAGCAGGCTACTTTTGCTTTTGCCGACGACTGGCAGGCCTATATTCCCTATGTCCGTCAGAATGGAGAGACGCTCGAAAGTCAGTTCTATACTTCTTTTGAGTCGCAATACCATCACCAAAAGTTGAGTGAGTGGAACCGTCAGCGACTGGCTTTCCTGCCTATCACTGTTGAGGCCTCAAAAGGCATCCGCTTGTGTGTGGTAGAGGCCGACTTGCTAGACTATCCTGGCATGTTCCTATATAATAATGAAGACGGGCACACGCTGAAAGGCGTCTTTGCCCCTGTTCCCGATGAGACGCGTCAGGGAGGACACAACAATCTACAGCGGTTGGTGAAAAGTCGCAAACCTGTGATTGCCGAACAAACCAAGACGCTGCCTTGGCGGGGTATCATCATTGCTATCGAAGACCGGCAGCTCGCACAGAGCGATTTTACGTGGAGGCTGGCTTCTGCCGATGACGGGCGCGACTGGTCGTGGGTTCGTCCTGGAAAGGTGGCCTGGGACTGGTGGAACAATTGGAACATCTATGGAGTAGATTTTGAGGCAGGCATTAACAACGACACCTATAAATATTATATCGACTTTGCGTCGGCAAACGGAATTGAATATGTGATTCTCGACGAAGGCTGGTCGGTCAATGGTGTTGCAGACCTGATGCAGGTGGTGCCCGAGATTGACATCAAACTCTTGGCAGATTATGCGAAGAGCAAGGGCGTAGGGCTTATTCTCTGGGCTGGGCACATGGCCTTTAATCGCGACATGGAACGTGTCTGTGAATACTATTCGAAACTGGGAATCAAAGGGTGGAAAATAGACTTTATGGATCACGATGATCAAGGCATCGTGCAGTTCTATCGTCGTGCGGCCGAGACTGCAGCCAAATACCACATGATGGTCGATTTTCATGGAGCCTATAAACCAACGGGATTGCACCGTACCTGGCCAAATGTGATTAACTTCGAGGGCGTGTTTGGATTGGAAAACATGAAGTGGGCACCAGCCAATGTCGATCAGGTCACCTACGATGTCACCATTCCGTTTGTCCGTCTGGTGGCTGGCCCTGCCGATTACACACAGGGAGCGATGCGCAATGCAGCACAGGGGTGTTACTCACCCAACAACAGCGAACCCATGTCGCAAGGCACGCGTTGTCATCAGTTGGCTGAATATGTCATCTTCGATGCTCCGCTCACCATGCTTTGCGATGCTCCGTCTAATTATATGAAAGAGTCCGAATGCACGCAATTCATCGCCGGTGTGCCTACCGTGTGGGATGAGACCATAGCCATTGACGGGAAAATTGGCGAGTATGTAGTCATGGCCCGTCGAAAAGGCAGCCAGTGGTATGTGGGTGCTTTAAATGGATGGACTGCACGCGATCTGACGCTAGACCTCAGTTTTCTGCCGAAAGGACAGGCTGTTGTCTTTGCCGACGGGCACAATGCTCATCGGGCTGGCCGCGACTACCGTTCCAGCAAGGTGGATGTGACCGACCGCATGACCATTCATCTGGCTCCTGGTGGCGGATGGGTGATGAAAGCAGGAGAATAATAGGCATCAGGCCTATTTCAACCTGTTCCTCCTTTTTAAATCCTTTCCTGTGGGTGATGCCTAGAATTCTACCTCAATGCGAACGGGGTAGTGGTCGCTGGGCATGCGCACAACGTAAGGCAGTACCTTTGGCGCATAAGGATCGACGGACGGATCGACAAATCCTTCGGGCCGTGTACGGTAGGTGTCGGTAAGGATGGCATACTTCCTTACACGGATAGAAGGGGAGAGGAACATATGGTCAATGCGACTGGTGGTATATCCGTTGGGCTTAAAGTTATTGAAAGTCCCATTAGGCGCGTAGCGGAATTCTGCCGCATGGTAGGCGTCGCAGAAAATGCCACTTGTGACGATGCTTTTATATTCTTCGCTGTCTTGGTTGACATTAAAATCGCCCACGAGTACGGTGGGCAGCTTGCTGCCAAGCTCGTTCATCTTTTTCATGACGAGCTTGGCAGATTCCATGCGTGCCTTTTTGCCGACATGGTCCATGTGGAGTGAAAAGAAAAGGAACTCTTTGCCGGAGGCAAGATGGCGGAAATGGCCCCATGTGCAGATGCGTATGCAGGCGGCATCCCATCCCAGTCCGGGGCGGTCGGGGGTCTCAGAGAGCCAGAAGTCGCCATGGTCGATAAGGTGGAAAAGGTCGGTGCGATAGAAGATAGCCGCATGCTCGCCTTTGTCCTTCCCGTCATTGCGGCCTCGCCCGAAGTAATTATATCCTGGCAGCAAGGCTTTCAGATCGTCGAGTTGGCGTTTGTATCCCTCTTGTGTACCGAAAACCTCAAAGCCATGACTCCGAATGATTTGTGCAATCCACGGACAACGTTGTGCCCAACTGTCTCCACGTACGGAATCATCTTTGTTGATATACCGAAGGTTGTAGGTGGCCATGGTGATATGGGCAGTTTTCTTTTTTGCCTCCATGTGTGCGGGTGCCACCAGCATCAGCATCAAACATAGGACGACTGAAAGTTGTCTCATGAACATAACTCTTAATGATTCATTCTTAATGATTCACTCTTCACTTTTCACAACCCTGCTCCCATCTGCCTGTTCCTCGATAGTTACGCGCTGGGCATCCTCGGGCAACAGGTCTTCGATGAGCTCGGGCCACTCAATAAAACAGAGCGAGCCACTGTAGAAATAATCTTCGTAGCCCATATCGTATACTTCTTCTAGTTTCTTAATGCGGTAGAAATCAAAGTGGAAGATGTTTTGTGTATTTCCGTTATCATTCCCGTTGGTGGTATACTCATTGACGATGGCAAAGGTTGGCGACGTGATGACGTCGTCGACACCTAGTTCCTCGCAGATGGCTTTGATGAAGGTGGTCTTACCTGCCCCCATCTTTCCGTAAAAGGCAAACACGTGGCTGTCGCCCATGTTCTCGATAAACTGGTGTGCAGCCTCACGAATGTTTTCTTGATTCTTAATCTCGATTCTCATATTGTTGTTATTACTTTTTTGTTCTTATCTTTTTCTGGGTTTCAGCGTCACCAGCGGGATGAGCATCTCTTCCATTGAGATGCCGCCGTGCTGGAAGGTGTCTTTATAATACGACACGTAATAATTGTAGTTGTTGGGGTAGGCGAAGAATGCGTCGCCTGTGGCAAACACATAGGTTGTCGACAGGTTGGGAGCGGGCAACAGGGCCTTGTGGGGCTCGCGTATGGTGAACACCTCCTTGGCATTGTAGTTCAGGTTTTTCCCCAGTTTGTAGCGCAGGTTGGTGTTGGTATTGCGGTCGCCAATGATTTTTATGGGTTTAGAGGCCCTGATAGATCCGTGATCGGTGGTGATGATAATTTTGTAGTTGGTTTGTGACAAGCGCTTGAAGAGGTCGGAGAGGGCAGAGTGTCGGAACCAGCTGAGCGTGATGCTGCGGTAGGCACTCTCGTTGTTGGCCAGTTCGCGTACCATTTTCGACTCGGTGCGGGCATGCGAGAGCATGTCGATGAAGTTGACCACCACCACATTCAGGTCGTTCTGTTCCAATTGCTTAAACTGTTGTAGCAATTTGTCGGCACCGTTAGAGTCGTTTATCTTGTGATACGAGAAACTGTTGCGCCGGCGATAACGGTCCAACTGGGTCTGTATGAGTGGAGCTTCGTTCAGGTTCTTTCCTTCCTCCTCGTCCTCATCGACCCACAGTTCGGGAAACATCTCGGCAATTTTGTTGGGCATTAATCCACTGAAGATGGCATTTCTGGCATACTGTGTGGCAGTGGGCAGAATGCTCATGTAGAGATCCTCGTCGATGTCGAACTGGTCGCCAATCTCCTGTGCCAGCACGCGCCATTGGTCGTATCGGAAGTTATCGATAACGATAAGGAACACCTTCTCGCCTTGATCGAGCAACGGGAATATCTTAGTCTTGAAGATGGCGGGCGAGAGTAGGGGAGCGTCGGCAGGCGTCTTTATCCAGTTCATGTAGTTTTCTTTCACAAACTTGGCAAATCCTGTGTTGGCTTCTTCCTTTTGGGCAGCAAGAATCTCTGTCATGCTACTGTCGGCACTACTCAGTTCTAGTTCCCAATGCACCAGTTTCCGATATACGTTTTTCCAGTCTTCATAGTTACGGCAGTCTTGTATCTGCATCGATATGTTCATGAAGTTCTGTTGATAGCCCGTCTGTGTCACTTCGGTCACTATCTCGCGTTGATGGATATTCTTCTTCAGTGCCAGCAATATCTGGTTGGGATTGACGGGTTTGATAAGGTAGTCGGCGATTTTTTGTCCGATGGCCTGGTTCATGATGTCCTCCTCCTCGCTCTTGGTTACCATCACGACGGGT
Organism: Prevotella sp. UBA2739; assembly: GCA_002353525.1. Lineage (GTDB taxonomy): Bacteria > Bacteroidota > Bacteroidia > Bacteroidales > Bacteroidaceae > Prevotella. The sequence goes on along the minus strand of DEJV01000025.1, from coordinate 11,804 downwards.
GTGGAAGGCGAAATCTCCTTGATACGTTGCAGGGTTTCCAGTCCGGTGATGCCCGGCATCATCTCGTCGAGCAAAATCAGGTCGAACGATTGTTGCTGACACTGTTCGATGGCGTCGGTACCGTTGCTGACGGTAATGACATCATAGCCTTTTTTCTGGAGAAACAGAATATGCGCTTTCAGCAATTCTATCTCATCGTCTACCCAAAGTAATTTCCCGTTACTCATAATCTCTTCACTTTTAACGCTTCACTTTTAATTCTTCACTCAAAACTCTTCCTTCTAGAATCCCTCTAACTCGTAGTACTCGTCGTTCACTTCGGGCTCAACGGGCTTCTTCTGTGGCTCTACCTTTTTCTGCTCTTTCTTTCCGTCCACTTTCACTGGCGGGATGTTCAGTTTCAGCTCAGGTAGTCGCGGATTGAGTGTTTCGGGTTTGATTTGATATAATATCTCTGTTGGGTCGAGCAACAGCAGATCCTCCCGCATCTTGATAGGACGGAATTCCTCGTCGAAGAATTTGGCATAGTCGTCGTAGCTGAACTGGTTGCCCAGCAGCTCAAGGTTTTTCTCACTGATGATGATGGCCCGGCATTTCTTCATCAGCAGGCTGAGCTTTGATTGTCTGAACAGCATCTGTGCATACTGCAAGGCCTCGTCATAATTGCAGAAACCGTTCACCTGCATGCGGTGCAGGCCATCTGCATCCTCTATCTGCAGGTCGAAGTTGCGTACCAGGAAGTTGGTGAAGTTGTATTTTGCCAGTTCGTACAGCAACTGGTTCTCGTTGATGCTGTCGGGTGGATAGGCAATCATAAACACAAACGGAATGTCTTGGTCGGCTGTCAGTTCTACCGCGGCTATCGAGTCGCTGTCGTTCATCACCACGGCACGCCGGCTCCATACGTCGCCCATGTCAAACCTGCCGCCACGCAGTTTTCGGCCACCCTGCACACCATTGATAATCATGCCTGCCAGTTCGCTGATGCGGCCTTCGGGATACTTCTCTACCACCTCTTTCATGTCGGCCAGACAACCTTCGCTGTCGCCATTGTTGAGTTTGCTCAGTCCGCCAATGAAGATAAACTTGTCGCGGTTGGCTCCCAACGGGAAACGACTTCTCGAAATCTCTGCATTGCCTAGCACTTCCTGCACACGATCGGCCTTGAATGCCTCGTAAGTGGCTGTGTAGAGCGAGTCTTCCATATGCTCGCCGAAACGGGCATTCTCCACATAGTGCGGATCGCTGAGCAAGGTAGTCCATTGGCTCTCCGGATACTCCTTTTGCAGTTTGGCCAGCCAGGTGTTAGCTTGGTTCATGTTGCCTTTGCGTGCATAAAGCAGGTAGAGATGATAGTAAACATCGTCCATGTGCTCAAAGTCTGGATACTGGTTGGTAAGTCTGCGCAGGTGGCTTTCGCTCAGCCGTAGGTTGTCGAGTTTATCTTTAAAGATGACGCCAGCGTGGAAGAGGCCGTCTTTCAGAATCTCGTTGCTGGCTGCCACCTGTTCTTCCGTAAACGGAATCTGGGCCAAATAATACTCCCGTTTATGAGGGTCGAGCGATGCACTGTCTGTTTTTTCAGTGTTTGCCAGATTGTCCGTAGTGTCTGGATTATCCTGACGGTCCGTATCGTTTGGGTTGTCCGGATTGTCCGGGTCAGATGGTTCACTAGGACTACCTGCCGTCGAGACTACCGACTTGTTGATGCGTTGCCAGTTGTCCACATTCTCGCGCTTGCCCCATAGTTTTTGGAAGGTAGCCTTTCCCTGGCTGACGGCCAGTGGATTATAGAAATACCATTTTCCGTCTTTGTTTGTGCCGGTGCGTTGTGCAGGCGTTGTATTTCTGTTATTGCGCTGATTCATGTCAAGCCCGCCGTTTTTCTGCATCTGCTGCTGTGCATACTCCTCGGCCTGCTTGTCGCGCTCTTCTTTTTCTTTTTTCTTCAATGCCTCTATCACACGGTCAATGGCAGCGTTACGGTCTTTCTCATTCATCTTGGCCAGTGCCTGTAATGAGTCTTGCAGATGAATGGCATCGGTATAAGGTGTCAGCTCGTCCAATATCTTCGAACGTTTCGACAATTGTTCGTAGTCATCGCGGTCCTGGTCAAGCATTCCTATGGCCTGTCCGTAGCAGCGGCCGGCGTCACCGAATTTCTCTTGTTGCCAGTATAAGTCGCCCAAGTGTAACAGGAGCACACCCTTCTCAATGCCGTTGCGCGTACCCTTCTCGTTACCTTTCTCGTAGGCGGCAATGGCGTTGGTTGTGTCTTTTTGTGCAAGATAGATATTGCCCAGGGCATAATACACTTGGTCTAGATAGTCTTTGTTGTTGTCGTTGGCAGCCATACGCTTCAGCTTGCTAATCATTTGGCGGGCATTGCTGCCGGCCATCACCTCAGTCATGGCAATGCGGGCATTGAACTCCACCTCATAAGGTGGGTTCATGCGTATTACGCGCTTAAAAGCCTGATAAGCCTCGTCGCGTTTTCCCTGAATGGCATAGATTTGCCCCAGCAGATACCACTCACGGGCTTTTTGCTTGCGGCGCATCTCGTGTCGAATGACCTTCTTCAGATAGGGAATGGCCTCGTCATATCTCTTTTGGTGTAGATAGTAGTCGGCATAGGTGTAGTCCCACTCTTTCACGGCACGCCAGTCGAGCGAGTCACGGTTCATCTTGTTGATTACATCCTCGGCATCATAGAGGCTGTTGCTCTCTATATAGCACTTGGCCAGCCATGCCCGTGCCTTGCCATAGATAGCGGGCTGCGTCTGATAGAGGCGGCTCATATAGGCAAAGGTGGTGGCGGCCTCCTCGAACTCGCCCTTCATAAACTGCGATCGTCCCATCAGCAGCCATGCTTTCCAGAGAAATGGGTTGTACTCACGGCGGCTCAGCCACTCTATGTCGCGGGCAGTCTTCTTTCGTTTCTTGGTCCATTCGGGCCGGTTTTTAATGCTATGCAGTTTGATGGCTTTCTCGCATTTCTCAATGGCCCGGTCGAAATTACCCTTGCCTGTTTCTTTGTTCGCCTTGTTACCAACGGTGTAAAGTGGAATCAGCTCTGTAAAGTTGTCTTTGTTGCCCGTCTCCTTCTCTAATGCTCCGTCGATATAGGCCAGCGAACCATTATAATAGGTATTATACCTGGCATTGAAAGAGTGCCACCAACGGTTACGGGCGGTATTCTTGCTGGTCGAGCAAGAGAGGATGGTCACGAGTATGAGGCATGCGGCAAGACAATATATCACACGACAGAACGCTTGCGGCACACGCTTCAAGGTGCTCCGCAAATCCGTCTCGTTGTATATATCGCCTTGCCTCATCTTTCAGTTTTGCATTAAAAGAATGATTTCGTCTTTCAGTGGGTTGGGCAGATGAATGTGGCGCAGGATGAGGCTCCGGTTCCAGTCTTTCACTTCTTCTTGGCGCATGCTGTACATCACCTCGCGAAACTCTTCTACTTCCTCGTCAGAATAATCTTCCGGCGCGCGGCCAGCAAAACGGTCCAGTTCCTCGTCATCGAAATATTCTATCTCTTTCGTGGCAGCCTCCATCATACACTCCTGTTCACACTTGGCGTTTATGCCGTCGCAGGTGGCGCAAGTGTCTTTGCTGACAATGGTCGTTTCATTGTCCTCTTTGTGCGTCAGCATGGTGAACATACCCACGATGATGCCCAGTCCTATCAGTATAATAACGAGATAAATCATGATTAATTGCCTCGCAACAGCATCTTCAATCCTCCATTCTCCATTCTCAATTCTCCATCCTCCATCTTCAATCCTCAGTAATTTCAAATCCAGCTTGTCGCATGTGCTCCCAAAACTGCGGGTACGACTTGCTCACCACTTGTGGGTTGTTGATGTGCAGGTTGGGAATCTTCTGCACAGCAGGTGCGAAAGCCATAGCCATGCGATGATCCTCATAGGTCTCTATCACGGGTTCTGGATCTGGCTGACAACGCTCGCCGGTCCATTCCATTTCGCAGTCGTTAACGCTTCTAATGACATATCCCAGTTTGCACATTTCCTGCTTCATCGCCTTTATGCGGTCGGTTTCCTTTATCTTCAGCGTGGCGAGCCCCGTAAAGTGGAAAGGAATGTCCATCAGTGCACAAGCCACGATAAAGGTCTGGGCCAGGTCGGGTGAGTTCACAAAGTCGTATTCCAGTTTGGGCAATGGTCTGCGGCTCCGCTTGATGGTGATGGTGGTCGGCTGGTTCTCAGTGGTTTCCTCGAATGTTGTCTTGATGCCCAGCAGACTGAATATGTAGCGCACCGATGAGTCACCTTGACGACTGCTGTCAGAGAGTCCTTTCAACTTGATTTCCGAGTCGGGGTGACTGTTCATTAGCAACATCTCATACCAGTATGAGGCAGCACTCCAGTCGTTTTCTATCAGGTAATGCCGCTCCTTGTAGGGCACTGGCTCCACCTTAATTCTATCAATGTCGGTCCATTCCACCTGCGCCCCATAGTATTTCATAATGAAGCGGGTCATGTCGATGTAGGGCCGTGAGATGATTCTTCCTGTCAGGCGCAGCTCCAGTCCTTTTTCCAATGCCGGACCAATCATCAACAAGGCAGAGATATATTGCGAGCTGATGTTGCCGGGCACCTCCAGTGTGCCGCCTTTCAGATAATGTCCTACGATGCGCAAGGGAGGGTAGCCCTCTTCGCCCTCATAGCTTATTTGGGCTCCCAGCTGCCGTAGTGCGTCAACAAGAATACGTATCGGGCGGTGCTTCATCCGCTCAGTACCCGTCAGCACATGTATGCCTTCGGTCACCGACAGGTAAGCCGTCATAAACCGCATGGCAGTGCCCGCAGCCTTGATGTCAATCACCTCGGGCATTTCGTTCATCGCCTTGATAATCACCTCTGTGTCGTCGCAATCGGAGATGTTGTCTGGCAGAATGTTTCCTCCTGCTAGCGCATGAATAATCAGAGCGCGGTTACTGATGCTTTTCGAGGCAGGAAGCTGAATGGTGGCATTGAGAAGCTCAGGAGCTTTCAGTTTATATCGCATGATTGGGAAATTACTTGTTTTATATTCTACAAAGGTACTGTAAAGAATGAAAAAACCCAAATAAATTTGATTTATTTAAGATACAACGTTTTTTTCTTGCCAAAAAATTTGCATATTTCATAAATAGTATGTACTTTTGCACTCGCAAACAAGAAGATCGGGATTTAGCGCAGTTGGTAGCGCACACGTCTGGGGGGCGCGAGGTCGCTGGTTCGAGTCCAGTAATCCCGACCAAACGAAAGGCTAAGTGCTTGATAATCAAGCAGTTAGCCTTTTAACTTTTATTAATTGCACAACATTTGCACAAAATCTCACCCTCATCTATCCCGACAAACCACCCTTTTTAAGGGGATTTTTGAACGTAGCCTAACAATTTTGAACAAATTCTGAACATTTTTTTTATTTTGTTATTTTGGGGCTAATTTCATCAATTTTGGTTGTGCAAGTTTAGAAAGAGATACAAAATTTGCACAACCGAACATGAAATGCGAGTCTCCTCTGACGTTCCATTCCGAATATAGTGTCTAATTTTCCAGATCTGCACCATTGGATTATTCAGAGGAGATCTCGCAATTTTCACTCAAACAAGCTTTGCTCGTTACACTTCTTTAGCCTACTGGAAGGCGGCTGGATTGACCATCCATATACCTTCAAATTCTCTTTTAATGCATAATCAATAATATTATTGCGTTTGTACTGTTTAGTACCGCTGGAAAACTTAGGTTGGTTCTCCTTCTCTTGTAAGATCTGAAGAACTTGGATATAGCTATCTTTGTGCTGTCTTGATTCCTTCTGGATCTCCATCATATAATATGCGACCTCTTTCTTGCTAAGGTAGCGGGACAGCATTTGCCTAACCACAATGTCGAGGTTTTCATTATCATACCAAATATTTGAATGAAGTTTTTGATATGGTGACTTCCTACAGACTGTGGCTGTACTCGTTTCAAAGGGAACCAGAGGTTCATCCCCCTTTTTCCAAGGGCGTTGCTCCCCTTTCTTTGGGTATTGCCGAGTATATATATATACAATAATGTAGGAAACTCTTCCGCCGTTCCCAGTCTTCCGTCCTGGTTGGAAATCAAACCACAAATCCGACTTTTCCATCATATACAGACCATATAATTCTCTCTGGGCATATTCCAGGATAAACCTTCGTATATCTGTGTAGTCAGTATATGATGAGGTCTTAATACTCTTACCGGTTCTTTGGTCACGCACTTCGTTAAGGTTAAACATACTTCTGAGAGAGTCTATATGGATAGGAACAACACGTTCTTTATACCTGTTTCCCAACTGGTTTTCTGTATTGTCATAGAACCTAAAGTCGCCGCTGAACTCACTGCACAGCTCATACATTTTCTGACTGAATCGAGATTTCAACGTCATGGCTGTTCCAAGGTCAAAAGATGTGAAGTCTCGGGTAAGATTGATTAAATATCTCATTATTTCGGGAGATACCCTGACGGCATAGAGATTCTTCTCCTTGTCATAGAAGAACGAATCAATCCAATGAATCTTACCAACGACAATATTCCCATCCTCGTTTTTGAACCTGACCGGATAAAACTTTCCACCCAATGCGCTTAATGTCTCATAGGTACGCGGAACATTCTTTTTCCCTCCAATTAAGCCAAGATCCTTATCTTGAAGGTAGAATACTAATTCTTTCCAATTCTCTGGTATGCCCAGACCTTTCTCCAAGAACTTCTTTTTTACCTGGCCTGTCAAGAAATACATCACCCTTCTTTCCAGTAGTGTGTAACACATCGGAGAGTTGATGAGATTATTGCTCCACCTGATCTGCTCATGGCAGATAGGGTTGAAACTTAAAGGGTATATTATTTCGTTCTGATACAGCTGCATACTTTTCTTTGTTCACATGACACCCTGTGAAGGTTTACTTTTATTCAGGCGGACGTGTCCAACTGAGGATTCGTACCAACAGTCACCGCTTGGCTTATAATACCCGTGTTATCAAAGCACAGCAAAGTTAGTTTTTCTATTTTAAAGTTCCAAGATTATTGGGATGTTAAATATTTTAACACTTGGTGCGCATTTTCTCGGAAGTTCGGCGCATTTTCTCGGAAGTTTCAG
>DEJV01000025.1:0-4557 GCA_002353525.1 Prevotella sp. UBA2739 | reverse complement strand
ATATAAATAAAGCTTTATGAAACCCAGGACTTTTTGGGAAAAGAAGTCCACATGGGAACTTTTTTCCAGCTATAGGATTTGAGAGGCTTTTTTCCTTTGGGATCAAGTCCGGCACAAACTTTTACGCCGCAAAGGTACAGTCTTGGCGCAATATTACAAGTATCGCTCCGACTATTTGCTGGAGAAAAGACGTGGCAGCCTTCCACAGATTGGAAATCTGGGTATTCCATGTCTTTTCTCGCAAATTCCTTGTTTTCATTGCATATCAAGCCTGTTTTCATTGCTATGTAAAATCTTATCCCGGAGTTGAGCCAAATGGCTAAAACAAAAGGGAAAAGAACATTAGCAAGGAAACGGCGGCCTAACCAACTGCCACAAACAGACTGAATATGTATTTAGAAACAGACTGCACATCCATCGGTATAGACAGGTGGAACGAACTGATGAAAGGCGCGAGGAAGGCAAATTACCAGCGCCTCGTCAAGAAAATAAAAAAAGAGCTGCCGGACTTGTATCAAAGCCTTATGCTCGATTTCTACAATCCATGGAGTGACCAGTGTGTGCAGACGCGGACACACTTCATCCTCGTACATAGCGCAATAGAGTATTTCATCAAAAAATAGGAGGCTTGAATATGAAACTTGTAAATGAAGAAACAAAGAAGTTATTAGAAAACCATCCCCTCTATTCCCAGGAGGAATGTGGGATGAATGCAGAAGTCATGGTGAAGTTCTTTCTTCCCGTTGGTACGTGGACATGGTATGTTACAGAAGCAAGAGAAGATGCAGATTTTGGCTATCTGTTCTTTGGGCTTGTCATCAACGGCGCTGGTGAGGGCGAACTCGGCTACTTCACCTTGAAGGAGCTGGAGGAAATTGCCGTACCCTTTAATGTGAATATGGGAGCCAAAAAGATGACACTGGGAACAATCGGCATTGAGCGTGATGAACATTTCCAACCAACATCATTGAAAGACATTGACAGCCCCTATGTCCAGGACTATGTCACCAACTTTAACAGTCACTAATGGTCTAACGGAGGGGTGAAACAATCCCCTCCACAAAACAAGAATCTATGTTTGAAAGAATGTCATTTGTGTATGCCAGATATGGCGGCATGAAGCAGTTCAGGGCTTTTGATTTAAATGGGTGCTTTACGGTTGACAGATTGATCTATGCAACTCTTATTGAAAACTCTGAAGAAAACAGGATAAAGCTTCAAAAGTTGGCAAGTATGAATAAGGCGATCAACTTGAAGTTGCAACTGAGAAACCATAAGGGAAACGTTGAATTTGAAACAAAAATATGAACCATGAATATCTACATCAAAGGAAACAATATCGTTTCTGTACGAGGTAAGGTCTGGGGAAAGATTTATACCAGAAGAGACGGAAAAATAGAGATTGACACTATTTCACCATTATCTACATGCTACAGCCTTATTGCAGATGAAAAACAAAGGGCAGACCTCGAACTTTGCATAAAAAGACGATTTCAGCAACTGACCAAACAGGATTTGAAATGGATGAGAAAGAACTATGGAAATGCTATGAAGTTCATTGTAAGGCAGTTCGAAGAGAACGGCGTACTTACTTATTAAGGAGCAGATAGCCATTGTACTTCAAATACGATGGCTATCTGCTTTTTGATGACCGAATCCGGTTACGAACAACAATACTTTACCGATAGCTTTCAGTACGGCAGCTACCATCAATAGCACCCCTCTGCAGATGCTATAAACAAGTGTAAAAAAGAATCCAAATACCATCATACACAAATTGATTTTATCTTAAATAGTCAGTTTTTATTATCTTACAAAGTTACAAAAAAAAATCGGAATAAACAAGTTTTCTGACTCCTAATATTTGGTCTAAAACAATGTCCTTTGAGTTTTTTTGCAGACAAATTCAGCCTCCGTCAAATAATTCTTCTATGAATGAAGAATGGTTGCACTGTTATTGTTTTACTTTGCAGAATTAATGTTTATACTGAGCCAGGAAAGATGGCCAGTACCGGATTCCACGACTTTCCACATGCGATAAAGCATGATGAGAAAAACGCAATCTGGGTCTTTTTGCTCCCAATGTTGGACTTGGATAAGAGGATTGAGACTAAATCATTATATATGCCTGATAATAAGAATTTTTGCCTGAGAGTCAAAGCACTTGACGGCCTACTTAGAAAGAGAGAAGGAGTAACGATTCATGAAATGCTCCATGTTGTAAATGAAAGTCTGGAAGATAGAGGTATATGCCCCGTAAAAACGAAGGACACTATTCTGAAGGACTTGACGGAAATAGCAAACGAGTACCATATAAGGATCCTGAGAATGAGAGATACGGAAGATTCACGTATTATCAGATACAGATATGAGAACTCGAACTTCTCTATATTTGAAACTGGCTTGTCCGAGGAACAAGGCAGAGAACTAAGGTATGCTCTGCGAATGCTTACCCGGTGTAAGGGATTCCCTAAAGTGAAATGGATTCAGAAACTGTGCTTGGCAATGGATGTCCCAATGAAGGATGATTCTAAAAATATACTTGAATTTGATGTGGCTATAGGGAAGATTAGCCAGAAATGCTTTCAGGGATTATTCCTTGCCATTATAGAGAAAAAAACTATCGAGATAAATTACCTGGATAGTGATTCTCTATCGGTTCAGGTTGTGGTGTTTCCTTACTATTTGAAGCAGTTTGCACAAAAATGGTATCTGGTAGCCGTATTGACGACAAACGGAAAGGTATTACAGTTCTTTGAACTTGAAAGAATACGCAAAATCTACTTTATAGACAAGAAATACGAGCCTACGGAAATAGATCTGGATGCGTACTTTAGCGACATTTATGGTATACATAGGGAGATGGGGAAAAAACCTGTAACCATTAAGTTCCAGGTTTCCCGGGGATATATTCGCCCCTTCATTGATGATCCGATTCATCATAGTCAGGTTCTGGTTTGCCTTAAGCATGAATGCGCTATTTTTTCCATAAGGGTTGTCCCAAACATCGAACTGATACATAAGTTCTTGTCATATGGTGACACAGTTACCATCCTAACTGATTGTGAACTCAGGGATGAAATAGTGAAGAATCTTAAAAAATCAATAAGAAATTACGGATTGTCGACATAGAGTCGATGATGATTGATATATTGCGGTCGATTAAATATTACAAAATGGAGACCAAAAAATCAAATGCGATGCCCTATGATATAGAGGGCCAGAATGCTGAACAGAATGGGGATTGGATAAAATCAATCCACAAGGAGAGAATCACATCAACAATGACCAAGTACTTCCACGATGTCAACCCACAATGGAAGGGCTCTGATTCTGAAAAGGTTGTCAATATCATTGAAAAACTCGTCTATAAGACGATAGATGTTGACAAGTTGAACAGGTTAAACATGTCCAAAAACGGATTTACGTTCAGCTTTAGCATAGTCCAAAACATGTACAGCGACGAGTTGCTCGATCTTTTGATGGAATACCATACAGACAAATGGCATTTCGTTCAGGAGGTGTTTATGAAGGATGGGCTTGTGGATCTTGTTTATGAAGACAGGTATTTGAACACCCCTATTGGGTGCCTTATCCTGGCCCAGTTTATCAGAAGAATGAAAGATTTATTCAAGCTGCGATACCAGTCAATAGAAATCAATTTGTCAAGGAGGGACTTCCGGGTCATGTTTGATGACAATACGCTGAAGATTGACCGCAAGTTCTCTTTCCCAGAGAACAGAGACACTTTCTTTCGAATGTGCATGGACAAGATTGTTGGTGATAATTACACCTTAATAGTCGGGAACACAAAACACGCAAGGACGTTTGTGCTGAGGAACAGCAGTTATGAGTTGTTAATCAGTCCGGATGGTGGAATCTCACACGGCTGGGGAATTGGAAACGGGTCGGATAATTGCTTGACAGTGGATGCCCTAAAAGGAAATCTAGACATGAACATTCATTGTTTTAACCGAGCAGCTCACTCATATGATCGAGCTGGAATACCATACGTGATAAGTTTATCTCCTCTGGGCATGAATAACAGCATGTCAAAGGAGTGACCATTTGCAACATTTTCAAATGATTATGTCTAAATTTGAAAGAAATTTTGTAAATTTGCAGCGTCATGGAGAAAACAGCTGTCAACTCCTGACTCTGGAAGATGTGCTTCTACTTCGGAATCGGCAAATTTCAACACAACGAAGCACAGCGACAGCCCATTTTGTGGGCTGCTTCACTGTGTGTTTGTGTGCGCTTTGCCGAGCGTCGAGGTAGCATGGTGGGCAGTCCACTTTTCATGCCATCTCCCCAACAGTCAAAAATTGAAATAACGAGATATGCTAAGAGAAATTCTTAGTATCAGGCAGAGTGCTACAGGTCGTGAGATTAGTAGCACTCGTTACATTATTATAGTAATAGTTGTTTGCTATATTACTATATTACATTTCTTATAGATTAGTATAATACTATTTTCCCTATTTACTATAAAACATTATTTACAGAATTATCTTTTTATTAATTACTGTTTTAGCAATAGTTCGTTAAAAATTCGAC
>DEJV01000019.1 GCA_002353525.1 Prevotella sp. UBA2739 | reverse complement strand
AAGTTATTCCAGTATAAGACAAATAAATGAAAATTGTTGCAATGAGGAAAGAAAAATGATGGTTATTTGCGCGTTTTTACGTAATTTTGTACCCAATTAAGAGAATGACGATGGTAAAAACAAATAAAAAACAGATAGTTCTTGTGTGCATCGGCTGGTTGCAACTGCTGATGGCCACACCTGTCGTGGCGCAGGAAGTCATTGAGGAGGAGAACGACACACTCTCCACCACCCTGACGGAAACTGTCGACACGACGCAGACCGCCACACTCATGGCCGACTCGCTGGCCACCGACACGATGCCCTGGCCCGAGAGCGTGAGAAAGCGACTGGACCGGCTGATGGAGCATCCGATGCTGAAAACATCGCAGGTGGGACTGATGGTTTATGACCTGACAGCCGACTCGGCCATCTACCGCTTTCAAGAGCGCCAGCTGCTGCGACCGGCATCGACCATGAAGGTGGTGACATCGGTGACCGCACTTGACAAGCTGGGCGACTCTTTCCAGTTTAAGACCAAACTGATGTACACAGGAAAGATTGACAATCACACCCTGCAGGGCGACATCTACTGCGTGGGTGGATTCGACCCGCGCTTCAACAGCGACGACATGCGGGCATTCACCGAGAGTCTGCGCAAGATGGGGGTAGACACCATTCGCGGCCGCCTCATTGCCGACGTGTCGATGAAAGACGACAAACAGTTTGGCGAGGGATGGTGCTGGGACGACGACAACCCTGTGCTCACCCCGTTGCTCATTGGGCGCAAAGACCTGTTTATGGAGCGCTTTGAGCAGGGACTGAAGGACGACGGCATGGTGGTGGAATGCCAGAAGACCACCGGCCGCGTGCCTGGCAATGCCTTCGAGGTATGCACCCGTTTCCACACCATGGACCAGGTGCTCATGAAGATGATGAAAGAGAGCGACAACTTGTATGCCGAGTCGATGTTCTACCAGATAGCAGCCTCGACGGGCAACCGACCGGCATCGGCACGCTCGGCACGATCAGTGGTCAATAAGCTCATTCGCAAGATTGGCCTCAACCCTGCCCACTACAAGGTGGCCGACGGCAGCGGACTCTCGCTCTACAACTATGTGACGGCCGAACTGGAGGTGGCCCTGCTGCGCTATGCCTACCGCAACAACAACATCTACCTGCACTTATACCCCTCGCTGCCCATCGCCGGCGAGGACGGTACGCTGAAGAAACGCATGAAAGGAACTTTCGCAGAAGGTAACGTACATGCCAAGACTGGCACGCTGACCTGCGTCACGTCGCTGGCGGGATATTGTACGGCAGCCAATGGCCATCAGCTGGCTTTCGCCATTCTGAACCAGGGATGCCTGCGCGATGCCGACAGCCGTGCCTTCCAAGACCGGGTGTGCATAGCTTTATGCAAGCCATGAGAAGGAAGAGGTGAGAGGAGAGAAGGGAGAGGTGAGTGGTGAGAATACAAGCCCTCGAACACAAAGAATGTACAGCATCTAGAACTTCAATTCGTTTAATCTTCAATTCAAATAGATTGTGGAGAACATTAAGATATTCGTAGAACAGCTCATCGGTCTGACAGGACTGACGGGCAGCATGGTGCCCGTGCTGCGCCATGTACTGCTGGTGCTGATTGCTTTCCTGCTGGCATTGCTGGCCGGACTGCTGTGCCGCAAGATTATTGTGCCAGTCGTGAAACGGCTGACGGCCCATACCGAAGCACGCTGGGACGACGTGCTCTTCGGCGAGCGTGTGCTCGTATCGGCATGCCACATCGTACCCGCCATTGTCATCTGGCAACTGCTGCCACTGGTGTTCTATCAGTACCCCGTAGTAAGAGAGATGCTCACCCGGCTGACAGCCATCTACATCACCGTGATGACGGTAAGGCTGGTGCTGGTGTTCATCTCGTCGATCAAGCAACTGGAGGGTGAAGAACGCTCGGCCCGTCAGCAATATCTCTACTCGTTTTTAGGGGTGGTACGCATTGTGGTCTTCTTCGTGGCAGTCATCGTTGTTGTGGCCATTGTGCTCAACCGCGACCCCATCAAGCTCTTTGCCGGACTAGGAGCCACCTCGGCCGTGCTGATGCTGGTATTCCAAGACACCATTAAGGGACTGGTGGCCGGCATCCGGCTGACCAGCAACGACATGCTGCATAAGGGCGACTGGATTACGGTGCCGAAGGCTGGGGCCAACGGCATTGTGGAGGACATGTCGCTCACCACGGTGAAGATTCGCAACTTCGACAACACCATGGTGACGGTGACGCCACAATCGCTGGTAGACGACTCGTTTCAGAACTGGAACGGCATGCAGCAGGGCGAGGGCCGCAGGGTGAACCGGACGGTGTACTACGACTTCCGCAGCATTCGTCTTGTCGGCGACCAACTGCGCAAAAGCCTGATCAGCAAAGGCTATTTTAAGGCAGAAGACATCCACGCAGGCATGGTGAACATGACACTCTACCGCCAGTATCTGGCCAATTGGCTGGCATGCCATCCGCTGGTGAATGCCGACATGACGCTGATGGTCAGACAGATGGACCCCACACCCGAAGGACTGCCCGTTGAGTTTTATTTCTTCCTGAAAGAGAAAGAGTGGGTGGCCTATGAGAACCAGACCGCCGAACTGATGGAGCACATCTATGCCGTAACGCCCGATTTCGGCCTGCGTATCTATCAGATGTTCCCACAACAACAATAATGACAGCAATGAAGAACAACCGTCCGTTGATAGCTCACCTGAGCATGTTTGGAGCCTGTGCTGGCTGGGGACTGATGGCACCTGTGGGCAAAGATGCCATGATGAATGGCGTGAGCGGATTGTCGATGGTGACTTTCCGCGTGGTGGGTGCCTGTCTGTTGTTTTGGTTGGCATCGCTGTTCACGCGGCGCGAGCATGTGCCCATGCGCGACAAACTGATGTTCATTGGTGCCGCATTGTTCGGACTGCTGCTCAACCAGTGCTGCTACACGCTGGGGCTGAGCCTCACCTCGCCCATCAACGCCAGCATCGTGACCACCTCGATGCCTATTTTTGCCATGATCCTGTCGGCCTTCATCCTGAAAGAGCCCATCACGGGGAAGAAAGCACTCGGTGTGCTGATGGGCTGCAGCGGAGCGCTGATGCTGATACTCACATCGGCGGCACATGCCAGTTCGAAGGTGGGCGACATTCGCGGCGACCTGCTTTGTCTGTTCGCGCAATTCTCGTTTGCGCTCTACCTCTCACTGTTCAACCCGCTCATCCGCCGCTACAATGTGTTCACCATCAACCGCTACATGTTCTCATGGGCAGCCCTGATGCTCCTGCCCTTCACCTTTGGCGACATGCTGACCACCCTGCGCTCACCACTCTCGGCAACCACATGGCTGGAGGTAGGCTATGTGGTGGGCATCGGCACCTTTGTATGCTACATTCTCACCATGATAGGCCAGCGCACGCTGCGCCCCACCGTGGTATCGGTCTACAACTACGTGCAGCCGGTGGTCTCCGTGTTGGCATCGCTGCTGATGGGCATTGGCGTGCTCAAACCCACTCACGCCCTGGCAGTCGTGCTGGTGTTCAGTGGTGTATGGCTGGTCACCAAGAGCAAATCACGCCGCGACATAGAGAAAGCGGCCGTTAAGAACGAAGCCTCATCACCCGATTCCCGACCATGATATATGTGAACGACCATATCGAAGAGTTCGATTTCGAGGCCGCGCTGCCGCTCCTCTCCGATCAACGGCGCGAGCAGGCGTTGCGTTTCCGCTACCCGCTGGGGCGACAAACATGCGCCGCTGCCTATCTGTTGTTGTGTAAGGGGCTGCACGACGATTACGGCATTGACGAAAAACCCGTCTTCACCTATGGCGAGCACGGCAAGCCATCGCTCGTTGGCCATCCCACCATCCATTTCAATCTCAGCCATTGTCGCGAGGCGGTGGTATGCGCCTTGGCCGACCGACCCGTGGGCATTGACGTAGAGTCGGTGCGCCACTACAAGGAGTCGCTGGCACGTTACACAATGAACGACGACGAGCTGCAACAGATTCTCACTGCCGACCGGCCCGATGTAGCCTTCACCCGACTGTGGACCATGAAGGAGGCCGTGCTGAAACTCAGCGGAGAGGGACTGCACAACAACCTAAAAGAGGTGCTCAGAGGCATGACTGGCATTACCACGGTGGTCAGTCCCGATGAGCGCTATGTGTACAGCGTGGTTTACAGAAATCCTTGACAGTTGCCAGACGCTAAAAAGGCGCAGGGCCGCACCACTCGCTGAAAGACACAGAAACAGAACAAACACAAAACTTGAGTCTATTATTATTATTTAACAACATGGACTCATGTACTCTTCACAAATTTCAATACTTTTGTAACCGAAATAATAGTTCTAGGCAAAAAAGACAAGCATGACAGGACTGTACGACAAATTGAAAGACTTTCTAAAGAAAGACATTGCTTCCAGACTGGCTATTATCATCACAGCAGCCATTTTTCTGGAACTGATATCTGTTGTACAATATTATTACACCCGTCATCTGCTGAAGGAAGAACTCGACAAACGCTCAGAGATTGAGTTGAGGGTCAAATCAAGGATTATCCAAAACACCCTGCAATCGGCCGAGGCAACCATGAGAGATCATTTGTGGGACATGCAGACCAACCTGGCTCATCCCGACTCCATGTTCAGCTCAACGCGCCGGCTCACAGAAACCAACGAGAAAGTTGTGGGGGGCTGCATTGCATTCGTACCCTACTACTATCCCGCGAAAGGCCGTCTCTTCGAACCCTATGCCCAAAAGAAAGGAAACGGGATTGAGGTGGTGCAGCTGGCTAACGAAGAGCACGACTACACCCGGCATCCCGCCTATCAAAGTGTGGTGAGCAATCACCAGGGCATTTGGAGCGATCCCTATCTCTATGGCACCGACTCCGTCTCACGTCTGTCTACCTATTCGTATCCGCTTTTCGACAAGAAGGGCAAACTGGCCGCAGTATGTGGTCTCGACATCAACCTGACGTGGTTGGGCGACACCCTGAACGCATGGCACGGCTACCCGTCGTCGTTCGGACTGATGCTCACCAGCAATGGGCGTCTGGTCTCGCCCACCTTGCACCCGATAACCAACCAACAAGACATCGAACAGGTGGTAAGCTTGATTAACGACAGCACGGTGAAACGCACCTTGAGCACGAACGGGCGTAACCGGATGATTGAGTTCCGCAGCCACAAAAACGGGGAAAAAGCCTACATCTACTATACAACACTGAGAAAGCATCCGCACTGGCAGATTGCGCTGGTGAACTACGACCGCGAAGTCTATGCCAAGGTCTATCGCATGCGGTCGTACAACCTCCTGATGATGCTGACAGGAATCCTGGTGCTGCTTTTCCTCATCAACCGTTTTGCGCGAAGCGAGCACCGGCTGCACATGGCTGGCATTGAGAAGGCACGCATAGGCAGCGAACTGAACGTTGCCCGAGACATCCAGACCCAGATGCTGCCCAAGACCTTCCCACCCTACCCCGAACGCGACGACATCGACATCTACGGATCGCTGTCGCCAGCCAAAGAGGTAGGCGGCGACTTGTTCGACTTCTTCATCCGCGACGAGAAACTATTCTTCTGCATTGGCGACGTCAGCGGAAAGGGCGTTCCTTCGGCCATTGTCATGGCCGTATTGCACAAGCTCTACCGTATGGTGTCGGCACATGTCAACAATCCGGCCCAGATCATGCAGGCCCTGAATGAAGAACTGTGCAAGGAGAACGAAACCAATATGTTTGTCACGCTCTTCATAGGCATTCTCGACTTGCCCACCGGCCACCTTTCTTATTGCAACGCCGGCCACGACAACCCGATTCTCGTGGGCACCATGCTCGAGAAACTACCCGTGGAAGCCAATCTGCCGCTCGGCTTGTTTGAAGATGTGAGATTCGAGAAGCAAGAAATGCAACTGCCCGCATCTGTCACATTGTTCCTCTATACCGACGGACTCACCGAGGCTAAGAACCCTGAAAGCCAGCAATTTGGCATCCGACGGGTGATGGAGGCTCTTGCACTTTGCCGCCAGCAGAAGAACATGACAGCCGAGTCGATGGTCAACACGATGGCTCATCACGTGCACCAGTTCATCGACTGGTCGGCACAAAGCGACGACCTCACGCTTTTTGCCATCCGCTACATGCAGCAACAGAAAAACCATTCCTCAAACTGAAAGTATCATTCATTTACGCACATCATTATCAAACCTATCATAATGAAAACAAGTATCCAAGAAAAAGAAGGAAAAATCATAGCCACCCTTGAGGGCGAGTTCGACACCGCAGCTGCTGCCGAGGTGAAGACCGCTTTGCAACCCCTCTTCGACAATGACGGCCGCGACGTGGTAATAGACTGCGAGAAACTTGAATATATTGCCTCTAGCGGACTGCGCATTTTGATAAGTATTCTGAAAAGGGCAAAAAAGGTTGGCAGCCGCGTTATCCTGAAAAATGTCAGAGAGGACATCCACGAGGTGTTCAGACTGACTGGATTCATCAGCATCTTTGAATTCGAAGACTCCGAACGATAGTATTTCGGAGGAACATTTATTTCGAGGGTGCGAAGGTTCGAGAATAGCCTTATCTTCGTCATCAGTTGCACCAAAGATCTCAGCAACCAAGACTATTCTCGAACCTTCGCACCCTCGTACCTTCGTACCCTCGAAGTATCCAAACTCCGAAGAACTCAAACTCCGGAGTGCGCTCTATTACACCAAATGCTCAATCAGATCGGCACGCTCGCCCGGCAGCATGTCGATGACAGGAATCTCTACCATGGTATAGCATCCTGGCTGCTGACGCATACTGGCACGTGCCACATTGACAAGCACCTGAGCTGTAAGTGCGGGGTTATTGATGCTCATATTAAACTCCAGACGCTGGTTCTGTGTCTTTCCGCTGACACCCTTGCGCACCAGGTTCACACCGTGACCCATGTCGCGCACCTCGTCGACCGACTGCACTTGGAATACGTGAGTCTCGTCGTTGGCAAAATACGGGTCGGCCTTCACGGCAGCTGTCACATCCTCCAGCTTGGCTCCATCTTCCAGTTCCACATATACCATGCGGCGATGGATGCCTTCACCCAAAGGAATTGTCATCGACAGCGCATTCTTCACGCCAGCCTTTGAGCGTACACACACACTGTGGCCCATCGACATGCCAGGACCAAAATTGGTATACGACAGTCCTTTCGGAGCGAGACTCTGCATCAGTGTACGCACGATAGAGTCGCTGCCCGGATCCCATCCTGCAGCGATGACGCTCACCGTACCTGTCTGTTTGTTGATTTCCATCAGGCGCTCTCGGTATCCACGAATATTGGTATGGATATCAAACGAGTCGACCGTATTGATGCCCAGCGGCAGAATCTGCTTGGCATATTCCTCGCACGAACGAGTAGGCGTGGCCAATATTGCCACATCCACATCATTCAACTCGCGTATATCTTTCACTACCTCATAGGGAGCTAGTTCTGCTGGTTTGTTCTCCGCACCATTGCGACGCACGATGCCCGCAATCTCGAAATCTGACGAAGCCTCCAAAGCCTCAATTGTGTACCTGCCAATGTTGCCGTAACCAACGACGGCTGCTCTGATTTTTTTCATGTCTGTTACCTTAAAGTTTGTTTTTGCCGTGCAAATTTACATCATTTTTCTGAAAAGGCTTACGTTTCTCACGAAAAATAAACAAAATACCAACAAATTGTGACAGAATCAAGCAAGAATCCTATTGCTGTCTTGCAGCCTCTGTCCTCCCTGCAATAGGAGATATACCCATATTTTCTTCCGTATGCAATAAAAGTGGCATTTTGTCGTTAATAAATATGTATATATACAAAACTTGAACGAAAATGATAGAATACATTAGGGGCGAGCTGACCGAAATCACCCCTGCGATGGCTGTTGTGGAAGCAGCCGGGGTGGGTTATGGTCTGAATATTTCGCTCAACACATTCTCTGCCATTCAGGGCAAGAAAGAGGTAAAGCTGTATGTGCACGAGGCATTGGTGACAGGCGGTCGCGACGACTCGTTCACACTCTTCGGCTTTGCTACCAAACAAGAGCGCGAGCTCTACCGCCTGCTCATCACCGTTCCGGGCGTTGGCGGCAACACTGCGCGCATGATTATCTCGTCGGTGGCTCCACCCGAACTGGCCAACATCATCTCCAGTGGCAACGAACGGGCGCTGAAGAGCGTGAAAGGCATCGGACTGAAAACGGCACAGCGCATCATTGTCGACCTGCGCGACAAGATTGTGGCCCTGGGCATCCAGGGTGAGACCACGACCAGTGGTGCACCTGCCGCACTGGTCAACAACGAGGTGCGCGACGAGGCTGTGAGTGCCCTCACGATGCTGGGATTCTCGCCTGCGCCTACGGCAAAGGTGGTGACTGCCATCTTGCACGAACAACCCGACCTGCCCGTAGAACAGGTTGTGAAACTGGCTCTTAAACAAATTAAGTAAGACTCTCAAAGGGAATGCGACGACAACTGCTCACCATATTCCTCATGGCTGCTGGCATCTTCTCGATGCTGGCCATGGTCGTCGTACCCCAAGACGTAAGGACGCAAAGGAGAAACACGCCCGCCCAACAGACGGATCGCCAGCAACGCACCAACAGAACGACCAAGCCACAAGATCAAGACAGAGCCGGCAACCCGCAAGACAAAAACAAACGAGCGGTAAACGCCGCCCTCTCTGACCTGGTGCTGCAAGACGACACCATTCCCGACTCACTGCTTCATCCGCGATGGAAGATACAACGCACCACCCCCATCACCCAAGATGACCTGAAACGAGGCCCCCACGACCTTCAGCTGCCCGACAACGTGAAGCAAGAGGTGGTGTACAACGACACGCTCAACCACTATGTCATCGGCTCGAAGCTGGGCGACTCGTATCTCAACACGCCCATCATAATGACGCCCGACGAATACCGCAAGTGGAGTGAGCGTCGCAACCTCTATGCCTTCTTCCGCTCGAAGAACGAAGAGGCCGCAAAGACACAAGGCAAAGAGAAATTCTCGTTTACCGACATGCACTTCGACCTGGGACCGGCTGAGAAGATTTTCGGTAAGGGCGGCGTGCGCATCAAGACACAGGGAACGGCAGAACTGAAGTTCGGCGCCACCATGAAAAACATCGACAACCCATCGCTGCCCGTTCGCAACAGGAAGACCACAACCATGGACTTCGACGAGAAAATCAATGTGAACGTCAACGGACGTGTGGGCGACAAGGTGAACATGAACCTGAACTACAACACCGATGCCACCTTCGACTTCGACTCGCAAAACCTCAAGCTGAAATACGACGGCAAGGAAGACGAGATTATCAAACTGGTGGAGGCAGGCAACGTGTCGTTCCCCTCAAACTCGTCGTTGGTGACGGGAGCCTCGTCGCTGTTTGGTATTCGTACCGACTGGCAGTTCGGAAAGCTGAAACTGCAGACGGTGATAAGCCAGAAGAAATCATCATCGCAGAGCGTGTCGGCAAAAGGCGGCGTACAGCTGACACCTTTCGAGCTGGACGCTGCCGACTACGAAGAGAACCGGCACTTCTTCCTCTCACACTATTTCCGCAGCAAATACGATGCGGCCATGCGCACACTGCCCAACCTGACCACCGGCATTCACATCAACCGCATAGAGATTTGGGTGACCAACAAGACAGGTTCGACTGCCAACACCCGCAACATCATTGCGCTGACCGACTTGGGCGAAAGCTCCAAAATCAGCAACAGCCGATGGAGTGCTACCGGCTTGGCCATTCCCTCGAACGGAGCCAACAACGAGTTCAGTTCCCTGGCCAACGACTATGCCGAGGCACGCAATATCGACCAGACGAGTACCATTCTCGATGGCATCGGCAACTTCCATGGCGGCACCGACTATGAGAAGCTGGAGAGCGCACGCTTGCTGAGCTCGTCGGAGTATACGCTGAATGCCGCTATGGGTTATGTGTCGCTGAAGACCGTCTTGCAAACCGATCAGGTGCTGGCCGTGGCCTACGAGTTCACCTATGGCGGACAAACCTACCAGGTGGGCGAGTTCTCCACCGATGTGCACGATGTCAGCCAGGCGCTCTTCGTCAAGTCACTCAAGAACACCAGCAACAACCCCACGCAGGGCAACTGGGACCTGATGATGAAGAACGTCTACTACCTGGCGTCGGCGGTCGAGAAAGACAAGTTCCGGCTCGACGTGAAGTTCCAGAGCGACACGGCCGGCGTCTATCTCTCCTACATTCCCGAGCCACAAGTGAAGAGCGAGCCCATCATCCGCCTGCTGGGTGCCGACCGGCTGGACAACAACAATAAGGTACACTCTAACGGCTACTTCGACTATGTGGAGGGCTACACCGTGAGCAACGGCCGTGTGTTCCTGCCTGAGGCAGAACCCTTCGGCGACTACCTGTATAACTACTTAAAAGGCAAAGGAGTGTCGGAGGAGACCGCACAGAAATATTGTTTCCACGAACTGTACGACTCGACCAAGACCGTGGCACGCCAAATAGCCGAGAAAGACAAGTACCAGCTGGTGGGCCAGTATCGCGGCACGTCGGCCAATGTGATTCCCCTGGGTGCCTATAATGTGCCGCAGGGATCGGTGGTGGTGACTGCCGGTGGCGTGAAGCTCGTCGAGGGTTCCGACTATAGCGTCGACTACTCGGCAGGTGAGGTGACGATTCTCAACCAAAGCATTCTCGATGCCGGCACCAAGGTGGAGGCATCGTATGAGAGCAACACCGACTATGCGCAGGAGCGAAAGACCATGGTAGGCGTAAACTGGGAATACGACTTCTCAAAGAACTTCCAGCTCAGCGGTACGTTCCAGCATCTCTCCGAACAGTCGCTCACCACCAAGGTGGCCATGGGCAACGAGCCGCTGAACAACACCCTGTGGGGCGTGAACATCAACTGGAACAAAGAGAGCCAATGGCTCACCAACCTGCTCAACCGTCTGCCCCTGCTGCATTGCACACAGCCTTCGCGCATCTCGTTCACGGGCGAGTTTGCCCACTTGATAGCCGGACAGAGCCACGGCATCCAGGACAATGCCTCTTATCTGGACGACTTTGAGAACACCAAAAATTCTATCGACGTGTCGGCACCCACCTCATGGTTTATCTCCAGCGTGCCCACCATGTTTCCCGAATATAAAGACAAGACGGCCGTCAGCAGCGGCTATAACCGAGCCCGGCTGGCATGGTATACCATCGACCCATTATTCACCCGCCGTTCGTCAAGCCTCACACCCAGCCACATCAAGGGCGACCTCGACCAGCTGTCAAATCAGTATGTGCGTGAGATATACGTCAACGAACTGTTTCCCAACCGCCAGCAAAGCAGCTACAGCGGCACCACCGCCACGCTGCCCATCCTGAACCTGGCCTACTACCCCAGCGAGCGCGGCCCATACAACATGAATACCGCCCTGAACTACGACGGCACCCTGCAGAATCCTGCCACGAAATGGGGAGGCATGATGCGCAAGCTCGACACCAACGACTTCGAGGCAGCCAACATCGAGTATATCGAGTTCTGGATGCTCGACCCCTTTATCTACGACCAGCAGAACGGCGGCGACTTCTACATCAACCTGGGCGAGATGAGCGAGGACATTCTGCGCGACGGCAAGAAATTCTACGAAAGCGGAATGCCCGTCGACGGCAGCAACAGCTTCACCACCACTCAGTGGGGTAAGATTCCCACCCAGACAGCCGTCACCTATGCCTTTGCCACGAGCAGCGGCTCACGTGCCCTGCAAGACGTGGGCTTCAACGGACTGCGTGATGAGGAGGAACGCACCTTTGGCGCCTACCAGCAGTTCCTCAACGAGGTGCAGGGCAAGGTGAGCCCTGCCGTCTACGACTCGATTTACAACGACCCTGCCAACGACAACTACCACTACTTCCGCGGCTCCGACTACGACCGGGTGGAGCTGCCCATTCTGGAACGTTACAAGCGCATCAACAACCCACAGGGTAACTCGCCCGACAGCGAAAACCGCACCGAGAGCTACGATACCTCGTATAAGACCACACCCGATGTGGAGGACATCAACCAAGACCACACGCTCAACGAGTATGAGCGCTACTACCAGTATCATGTGAGCATACGCCCCGAGGACATGGTCGTGGGCCGCAACTTCATTGTCGACAAGCGCACCGTCACCCGCAAGCTGCGCAATGGCACCAGTCCTACCGTCACCTGGTATCAGTTCCGAATCCCCATCGACGACTTTGAGCAGCGCGTGGGCGGCATCAACGATTTCACCAGCGTGCGCTTCATGCGTATGTTCCTCACCAATTTCGAGAAACCCATCATCATGCGCTTTGGCACACTCGACCTGGTGCGTGGCGAATGGCGTGTTTACGAACAGCCACTGGGCAGCGGGGCTCATTCGGGCAAGATGGCCGTCAGCGCCGTGAACATCGAGGAGAACTCCGACAAGCTGCCCGTCAACTACGTGCTGCCGCCAGGCATTAGCCGTGCCCTCGACCCCACACAACCGCAGCTCATCGAGAACAACGAGCAGGCCCTCGACATCGTGGTCACCGATCTTGCCAGCGGCGAGGCCAAGGCCGTGTATAAGAACACCAACCAGGATCTGCGCCAGTATAAGCGCATGCAGATGTTTGCCCACGCCAACGCCCTCGAGGTAGACGCCACCCATCTGCAAAGCAACCAGCTGGCACTCTTCGTGCGCCTGGGCAATGACTATAAGAACAACTACTACGAATACGAGATTCCCCTGACGCTGACTACACCCGGCAAATACAACGACAACGCGCAAGACCGCCGGCAGGTGTGGCCCGAGGAGAATATGCTCGACATTCCACTCACGGCCTTCACACAACTGAAGAAAGACCGAAACCTGGCACGCGCCGAGGGTCGGGCTTCCTACACCACCGCCTTCAGTGCCTACGACGAGGAGCACCCCCAAAACAAAATGACCATCATGGGCAACCCCTCGCTCGGCGAGGTGAAGACCATCATGATTGGCGTGCGCAACCTTACTGGCGAGATCAAGTCGGGCGAGGTGTGGGTGAACGAACTGCGACTCAAAGAGTATAACAATAGTGGCGGATGGGCTGCCCAGGGCAACCTCAACATGCAACTCTCCGACGTGGGCACGCTCAATGTCACCGGCCGCATGCACACCGACGGATTCGGCGGACTGGAACAGGGCGTGGCCGAACGCTCACAGGACGACCATAAGACCTACAGCGTCACTGCCAATATCGAACTCGGAAAGTTCTTCCCCGAGAAGGCTAAGGTCAGTGCCCCACTCTACTACAGCATCACCAAAGAGGAGACACGGCCCAAGTACAATCCGCTCGACACCGACCTGGAGCTGAGCGACGCCCTGGACGCCGCTGCCAGCACCCACGACCGCGACTCGATCGAGAGCATTGCCGTGACACGCACCACCAACCGCAACTTCTCGCTCTCCAACGCACGCGTGGGCATACAAAACAAACGGCACCCCATGCCCTACGACCCCGCCAACTTCTCGTTCACCTACAGCCACTCCCACCGCCACAGCTCCGGCGAGACAACCGTCTACGAGAAAGAAGACGAGTGGCGCGGCGCACTAAGCTACAACTGGACACCCGTGTACAAGCCCTTCGAGCCTTTCAAAGGCATCAAGAGCAAGAGCAAATGGTATGACATCATGAAGCGCTTCGGACTGAACTGGCTGCCCCAGAGCGTGGCCTACAACACGGAGATTACCCGCAACTACTATGAGTTGCAAGAGCGCGACATGGAAAACCTCTCGGGCGAGTCGCTGCCTCTGACGTTCAACGAGCAGTTCCTCTGGAACCGTGAGTTCTCGCTCAGATGGGACTTCACCAAAAACCTGCACATGAACTTCAACAGCGGCACTCGCGCACAGATTGAGGAGCCCTACACCCCCGTGAACAAAGACCTCTATCCCGATGCCTACGCAGCTTGGAAAGACTCGGTGTGGACAAGCATCAAGCACATGGGCACGCCACTCGACTACCAGCAGAACTTCAGCCTGTCCTACCAGGTGCCCCTCAACCTGCTGCCCATATTCGACTGGGTGAACGCCGACGCCAGCTACACGTCGACCTACAAATGGGTGAGAGGCACCGAACTGGAAGACGGCACCAACCTGGGCAACACCATCAGCAGCGACCGCAACCTGAACCTCAACGCCTCGTTCAACATGGAGAAACTGTACAACCACATCCCCTTCTTGAAGAAAGCGAACGACCGGTTCAACAAAACCAAACGCTACGACCGCGAGGCTGAGAAGAAAAAGAAACAAGACGCAAAGGCCAGAAACCAGGCCGCCGGCAACGGGCAGGCGGCAAACAACAAAGCCACGGCCGCCAACGCCCGCGAGCAAAAGACGCTGCCCAAGAACAAGCGCGCCTTCGAAAAAGAAATCAAGCTGATGCCCGATACGACCATCACCGTCAACCACGGCAAAAACTCGAAACGACTCATCGTGTCGGCCAAAACCAAAGAGGGAAAGATCATCAACCTGAAATACAAAAAACTGGACAACAACAAAATAAAGATATTAAATAAGGTGGACAGCGCCACCACGCTCAAGCTGACCGTCACCGCACGCGAGCCGCTGGAAGACAAGGGATGGTACAAGGCCGCACAAAGTGCCGCCCGCGTGCTGATGATGCTGCGCAACGTCAGCTTCACCTATCGCAACCTCTACTCCATGTCGCTGCCTGGATTCATGCCTACCATCGGAAGCATGTTCGGACAGCGGGGCGGCGACGTACTCTCGCCAGGGCTCGACTTTGCCTTCGGCACCATCGACGACTCGTATATCAACAAAGCCTACAGCCGCGACTGGCTGCTGGTGAACGACAACATTGCTACGCCAGCCACCACCAACCTGACCAGCGACCTGCAGCTCAGAGCCACCCTCGAGCCGGTGAAGAACCTCAAGATCGACCTCAACGCCAACCGCATGGAGACCAAGGCACGCAGCATCCAGTTCATGTTCGACGGAGCACCCACCACCCAGAGCGGCACCTTCACCATGACCACCTGGAGCCTGCGCAGCGCCTTCGAGAGCATCGGCTCGGCCAACGACGGCTACCACTCGGCCTCGTTCGAGCGTTTCTGCAAGGCTGTGGGCGGCGATTACAGCAGCCAGTCGCTCATCCCCGCCTTCATCCAGACCTACACCAACATGAGCGGAGGCCACGGAGCCTTCCCCAAGCTCACCAGCCTGCTGCCCAACTGGAGCATCCGCTACAGCGGACTCAGCAATCTGCCGTGGTTCCGCGACCATTTCAAGAGTGTCAACCTCAGCCACTCTTACAAGAGCATCTATGCCGTGGGCGCCTACACATCGTCGGCCATGCCCTACGACAACTGGCAGAACGTGAGCAGTCTGTGGTCGCGTGTCAACATCCCCACCGTCAGCATCAACGAGTCGTTTGCCCCGTTCCTCGGTGTTGACGTGACCTTCTTCAACAACATGACCTGCAAACTGGAGTATCGCTCCACGCGCACACTCAGCCTCTCGATGACCAGCATCCAGATCAACGAGTCGCGCTCTAACGACTGGGTGGTAGGCATGGGCTATAAGATCAATGATGTGAAGCTTTTCGGATGGAACGCGCCGAAAAACAAGAACAAGAGCAAATCGGCCCGGAACAAGAACCAGGGTGCCAATGCCCAAAACGCCACATCAGGCAGTCAGAAACGCAACAACAACGGATTCAACAACGACCTCAACCTGCGCCTCGACATCTCGTTGCGTAGTCAGGCAGCCGTCACACGCGACATCGCGTCGATGACGAGTGTGGCCAGCAGCGGCAATGCAGCGTTCAAGCTGTCGTTCTCGGCCGACTACACCATGAGTCGTCTGCTCACCATGAGTTTCTACTTCGACCGGCAGAAGAACACGCCCCTGCTCTCTTCCAGCAGCTATCCTACCACCACTCAGGATTTCGGACTCTCGCTGAAGTTCTCACTGACAAGATGAGGGGGAGAAGCAAGAAAGTAAGAAGCAAGAGAGTAAGAAGCAAGAAGCAAGAGATTTGCTTTTTAAGTAGCAAGAGAGTAAGAAGCAAGAAGCAAGAACAAAAAGCTTGTCAACTTGTCAACTCGTCAACTCGTCAACTAAAAACATGACCGAATATAAAAACATAGACGACCTGATGGACTTAGCCACGGAGCTGAACCAGGAAGAGATTCAGACGATGATGGATGTCCGTACCGTCTACCGCAAGCGTAAAATGCAGCCGGTAGACGTAGAGGAGCGTCTGCGTAGGTTCCACGAGGCTCATGACAATGAGAAAGAAAAAGAGACTCATGACAATGAGAAAGGAAAAGGAGCAGCCCTACGTACCTATATATATTATGCACTGGCTGCTGCTGCCGTGTTCATCGGTGCACTGTTCCTGCTGCACAAGCCTGCTATTGACACGCAGACAGAAGGTACCGTGTTTGTGGCCGACCATGAGCAGAGCGGCATCTCACTGACCAACGAACAGGGTGAGCAGGTGATGCTCAGCAAGGCAACAAAGCAAAACTCATCTATCTCGCTGGAGGACTTCCGCAAAGTGTTCAGCAACGAAGAGAACATAGAGCGCGTGACGCTGAATGTGCCCTTCGGCAAATCCACCGACATTACCCTGCCCGACGGCAGCATCGTCTATCTGCACCCGGGCTCAAAACTGGCGTTCCCCACTTCGTTCGAGGGAGACAAGCGTGTGGTGATGCTCGACGGAGAGGCATATTTTAAGGTGACTAAAGATGCCACCCGACCGTTTGTGGTGATGACCGATGAGACGGAGACTACCGTACTCGGCACTGAGTTTAATGTGAAGACTGGAACAGGAGCAAAGACTGAGATCACGCTGATTACGGGTAGTGTGGCTCTGCGACTGAACCACCGCAAGCCTATCATTGCAGGCGAGGACGGTCAGGAGATGATTATTCTGAAGCCTGGCCAGCAGGCTGTACATGACGCACAGAATGTAGATTTACGCATCAATCAGGTTGATGTGCAACCCTATGAGTTCTGGCGCGACGGCTATCTCTATTATGATAATGTAGAACTGAAGGACATTATGGAGGCTATCGGCAAGAACTTTAATATGACCGTGGAATTCCGCAATAACGAGGCCATGCACTATAAGATGCGCTTCATTACAGAGCGCAACAATGGCATAGAGGCTGCCCTCGACATGATGAACCGCATGAAGAAAGTATCGGTGCGCAAGCAGGGCAACAAGATTATTGTGGAATAGTTGCGCGAGTTTGACTCCATCATTTGACCCGACATCCCTTCTTTTTCCAGTTTGTTTTTCATTCATTTTCAATTTATTTCTTCCTTTTTGCGACACATAGAAACGGCATTCCCACGGTTTGTCGCACATACGAGTCGTTGTCGCAACATACTGACGCGAAAAGAAAGAAATTGTTTGGAAACTGGCGTTTTCTGGTTGTATCTTTGCAATGTAAAACAAAACAAATAGTAACAACCAATTAAAAAAACAACCATTATGAAACAGACAAAATTATTCCTGGTCGCACTGATGTGCATGATGATGCAAACCCTAGTATGCAACGCCGACGACGATGTGATGATCCCCGTGTCACAACTGCCTGTAGCAGCACGAACCTTCGTTCAGAAGACATTCCCTGGCAAGAAAATCCTCTACGCCCAGAAGAACCGCTTCTTCAGCTCAAAGTATGATGTACGCCTCGATGATGGCACAGAGATCGATTTCGAACGCAACGGAATGTGGAACAAGGTTGACTGCAACTACTCGGCTGTTCCCGCCTCACTCATCCCGGCTGCCATCGCCAACTACGTGAAAGCAAACTTCCCCGAGTCGATCATCACCAAGATTGATAAAGAGCGCCATGGCTACGACATCGAACTGTCGAACGAACTGGAGCTGAAGTTCAACAAAAGGGGTATGCTCATCGGCATGGATGACTAAGCAACGGTCAGCACAACCATATGACAGAATGTGCCTTATGACAATACATGACTCACTTATGGAAAGGGAAACTCCCGGCTGGACACTTGTTCCAGTCGGGAGTTACTTTTTTAATGCATAATGCATCATTCATAATGCATAATTCAACTTTCGGATGTTTAAACAACAACGAGATTTGTCGAAGACCCACGAGGAACGCAGTAATGAATCGAATAGAACGAAGAACAAATCTGCTTGCATGGACTTCTCTATGTCGATTCGACATTCGGAAAATCCCCTCCAAAACTTTGAAAATTAAAACGATTTGTCACATTCTTTGCTGAAAAGAACTCCGGAAACTTCAATAAATTTATTTTTGTGCGAAAAAGGCTCCGAACTTTCACTTCCTCTATAACCTTCTGACTGTTAATGGATTGGGAGGTGACAGTTTGCTTGTAAACCGTCACCTAACTGTCACTTGATGAGAAGCGCGTTTTTGGTAAATAATCACAACAAGGCGGGTTAAGACAAATTTTAAAAGCTTTAACTTGTTATAAGACTGCTTGTTAGTTATCAAATTGGTTATGTTTTCATGATAGAAACGTTGTGTTTCTATGATAGAAACGAAGTGTTTTTGTCGTAGAAACACAGTGTTTCTACGACAAAAACACTCTGCTATCTTGACAATCGGAGTGATTTTACATCGTGAGAAAAGTTGCCAGTCCCCGCATTTCGGCTCATAGACCAAGTGGATTGGTGTAAAATAAATTCTAAAAAAAAACAGAAAAAGCGGTGATAGTAGGTTTGCATGCCGAAAGACACAAGTAAGAAAACTCAACTTTCTCAAGCTGTAAGAGTTCAGGAACTGCAGACAATACTCCAAAGCCCTATTCTTCCTCAGAAAGAAGAACTAATGTCTGAACTTCTGAAACTCCTGAACTCCTACAACTTGAGAAAGTTGAGTAAATGCGAAACTTGAGATGCATAATTTTTAATGCATAATTCATAATGCATCATATTTAGCGCATCATTTTCAATTCTCAATCCTCCATTCTCAATCCTTCCTCAACCCTCAATCATCTTCAGCAAACAGGGGATCTTCGGGAACCACCATGACGGGCTTTTGGTCGAACTGACGCTGCAACTCGGCAGAGACATACTTCTTGTCGACCACCAGACGGAACATGTATTCACGGAACCACTCGGGAGTCATAATGACACATCCACCATTCTCGCCCCACGATGCACCCCACGAGTTCTCTACCTTCCACTTCAGGGGCTTGCCCTGGGCATCGAGGTCTACGGCTGTGAGCGTCATGGCATGGGTGGAACCGCTGTCGAAGGTGGCGATGCGCTGTGCCTTATTCATATTGAAAGTAGTGCCGAAGAGTGACGCATAGTCGAAATTGTTGAGATCGGCATAGCCACGCTTACGATCGAGGAACTTACCGGCATCGTAAGAGCTGTAAAGTTTGCGGCCATCCTTGAGCGAGGCAATGGCCAACTGCTCAATCTCTTCCATCGGCAGGTTGAGATATTTCCAGTTGTGGCCGTCGTACATATGGCGGTCGAGATCCACCTCGTAGGTCTTATGATACTCGCGACGAGGATCATTCATCACCATGATGAAGGTACCATTGAGGTCGCCACCCACTACTTCCTGATAGAAACTTTGCGGAGTATAGGTCTTAGGAGCTGTGAGCGCGCGTCCACGGCTGTTGGTAAAGGCATAGGTAAACTGCATGGGCGGCTGGCCGATGGTCAGTGAAAGCATGTGGTAGATGACACCCAGCATCTCGGTCTTGGCAGCCTCGATGTCTTTCGCCTTCTTGCCCTTGGCCACCATGTCGCGCAGCTGCAGTCCCTGCTCGCGCAGTTTGCTCTTGATGAGCGCAGCCATCTTTGAGGTGTTATCGCTGGAGAACGACTCGGGCATCACAGCCTTGGGCACCAAACCATATTTAGCGGTAAGGTCGGCCACACCACAGAAAGTGCCTCCATCGCTGATGGGATGGTGGAAGAAGAACTGCACACGAGGATCGTCGATGGGTTTCTTGCCCGTGTCGATGACACCTTGCAAGAAGAGGTTGGCCTTCTCGAGCTGATCCCAGAAGAAGAGATAAGCCTGCGAGAACTCAACGGTCAGCGAGTCGCTCTGCTGAGCAAAATTAGAGCGCAGCACGTTGAAACCCGAAAACATCCAGCAACGGCCCGAACTCTTCTGGTCGGAAATGCTCTGCCGCTTGGTCTCCACGCTGAAGTAAGTGTCTAGCTGACCAGCCGTCTCGTGGTTCTTGGCCAGATTGTCGATGGCATTGGCAGCGATGGCATTACCAATGGCTCGGTCGGCTGCGGTTTGCTTCTGACTCTGCTGAATCTGCTTCAGCATCTGTGGTGAGATACCACCTTGTGCAAACCCTACGAGGCATGCACACATCATACTTACAATACATAAAATTTTCTTCATATACTTAGGATTTAGGGTATTACAACTGAACGAAGATGCGAGGATGAAAGACTAGTATTGTGCTGCGAGGAATCGCAACTCGGTCTCGAGCATCTCGAGCTTGGGCATGGGATAGCCAGCCTTGCGCGCCTCAGCAATGGGACGGGTGTAGAGATAGTCAATCTCCATAGGCCGGTGATGATCGTAGTCGAGCTTCATGCTGGGCGAATAGGGCACCATGGCATCGGTGCTGACAAGCATCTTCTCGGCAAACGAGGCATCGATATTGTGCACACCCAAATGCTGTGCGGCACCGATAACTTCCATCATCAGGTCGCGGATGAGACTGCGCGTGGAGGGATTCTTCAGCAACAGGTCGGTGCTGGTGTTCAGGACTACGGTCATGCCGTTGAAAGGCATGTTCCACACAGATTTCTTCCAGCGCGCCTCGTAATATTCCACACAATGAGTGTTGATACCGGCAGCCTGGAAGTCGGCCACCAGCTGTTGCATCCGCTTTTCGTCACGACAAGAATAGCTGGCCAGATTGATGCTGCCGTTGCACTGATGGCTGACGCGCCCAGGCCCGGTCTTGGACGAACAAATGAAGGCCACGCCTGCCACAAACTGCACATCGGGGAACATCTGCTGCACATCGGGCTCTACACCAATGCCGTTTTGAATCATCACCACCAGCGTGTCTGGACCTAATAATGGGGGCAGCAGCGTGCTGAGTAAATGGTTGTTCACCGTCTTCAGGCTCACCAGCACCACATCGCATACTGGCATATCAGAAGTTTGCCAGTAGGCGTTGACGTGGTCGAGATGGAACGAACCGTCGCAGGAGTCAATCTGCAGGCCATGCTGGCATACTTCATCATAATCGCTGTGCAACAGGAAGTGCACATCCTGCCCCGAACGGGCCAGCTTTGCGCCATAGAAGCCACCAATGGCTCCTGTACCTATTATTCCGTATTTCATAAATTCCATGCAAATTTAGACATTTTTTTCGAGATTACAAGCCTGGAGGAATAAAAATACAAACTTGTTGAAATAAAAATGTGAGCAAATAGCACGGAAAGCATGGATAGCCAATGTTGGAAACAAGTGGTAAGGTCGTTTACACCTTTTGGGCTACTAGAAATGACAAGTGAGCCCGAACCGAATGTCGAATGTACGTGCCTCCACATCTGGATAATAGGCGTAGTGGGTATTTCGTAAGAAATAAGAGGCAGAAATCACTGCGCTGAGACTTCCACGGAAGTCGAATTCCCACATTGGATTTACAACCAATAAGGAGGCATGGCCCTTGTCACCCTGTGCGTTGAGATAAAGAGGATCGACAGTTGTAAGGTCACGTTGCTCATATCCCTTCCAGGTGTAAATGCGGAAATAATCTGCATGGAGTATAAAGCGGCCAAAATGGCGAAACTCCATGTGGGTTTTGGTTTTCACAGAAAAACCCGACCCCATGTTGTAGTCGCGGTCTATCACGTTATAATAGTCGCTTTTAGTGCCTCCCAGTAAGATGCCCGTGAGAAAGATGCGCTGCTCAAGCCTTGACAATGAACCTACTGAGGGCATGCAATAGATGATTCCGGGGCCGACACTGGCTGCCTCGCTAATACGATAGGGCGTAAGCTGAGTACCGTCTTTTACGGGTTTTGAATCGTAATAATTGAAGTGCTGGTATATTCCCACCTCTGCCTGAAAGTTGGTTCCAGTAAGGGCTGGCGCTCCCCAGATGCGGCCCATAAGGTGGAGGGCATTGATGAATGGTTGGTTACGGCTCATCCCGAAGATTGCCTCAGCATAGAAGAAGTCATAAGGTTTGTTGCGGTCTGAACAGAAAGGGTCACCATATTCTAAAAAAAGGTTTACGTAAGGGGTGCCCTCGCCACGGAAAAGGGCTCCGTCATCAGCCAGATAACGTGTACCGAGCGACAGTGAGAAATCAACGGGCACCTTCAACTGATTGTTGCTTTGGGAGGCATGAGTGTCCACATGCCATGCCTTGCCATCGATTATACGATTCAGCGCGCCCATAGGATTGACGATAGCAGCGGCAGCCTCGCGCAGGAAACGACGCATGCCTCGACTACTGTCATTTAGTATAAGTTTTGAAATGCGGTGGGTAATTTCTCCAATACAGATTCCTCCGACTGTAGTTGCAATAAGGTCGTTGATGGCAGGAGGCTCTATCTCGCCACAGGTCTCCCACATGAGCGATCCGCACAACGCATAGGGCAAAGAGAGATAAAACGACAGTCCGTTCGACCTTGCCGAATTATAATAAAGATTGCCGTGGTAGGGATGGGCAAAAAGATTGGTAGAAAACTGATCGTTGTCCCAGACAAAACCGTTCTTGACATTGTGGTGAATGGTGTGCAAGTTTACTTGTGCAAACTCTTCGTTCATCACCCACCGATCGAATGAATGCACCAGCAGATTGATTCCTGCAGTCTCGACAGCTGCCCTGAAAGGACGGCTTCCCAAACGGAAAGAATGATTGTCTTTCGCTTCATCATTGGCGACATCATCTGTACTCATCCCAAATGAGCGTACAGAGAAACGACGGTCAAAACGAACGGCCAAGCCAAGTTCACCCAGCATGCGGCTGCGATAGCGATGTTGGTGGTAGTAATAGTGAGTATCACCATAGCCCACGGAAGCAAAAGCCGACAAAGAAGGCGACAACTGGCAGTCCACATTCAGTCGTGCCTGTAGCGAATAAAGTCGCTGAGGTTTCTGGGTGGTATGATGTTGGAAGGTTTCCACATGGTAGAACCCCACATCACCCCCTATAGACCAGCGTCTGTCAAGCTGAAAGTACTGGCCAACACGATAGAACAAAGCACCAGAAAACTTCTCGTCAAGGCCCATAAAATGGGTTCCAGCACCAATGATATTATAGGTACTGCGATTGCGAAAACGAAGGGCGAAGTTGACTTTTGTCGACGTTCCGCCATATAAAAGCACATCAATGCGAGTGTTGGGATTCACATTGACAAGGCCTATTTTGTGAGCAATGGTATCGCGGCTCACATTGATCAGGCCTACCTGCACGCCTCGTGGATGGGTGCGGCAGATGTTGATGAACCCTATCTGCGTGCCATTGAGTGAGTCGGCATAGCTGTAGGAACCTATTTGCAGCCCCCGCATATACGATGCGCAAATGTTGGAAAAAGCAGAAAGTTGTATTCCCCGGCGTACTCCCATGGCAATATTATTGATACCGGCAAGCTGAACTCCACGCAAAGCAGAGGTTGAAATATTGGTAAACGCAGCTACTTGAAGACCACTCATGCCTCGGGCCAGATTCGAAATGCCACTCATCTGCATACCTTTCATCTCTTCACTGGCATTACTCATAAGGAAGTTGGCCTGAACACCATGCACACTATCGGTTCTCCCTATCAGTCCAATATTGAAACGTGCCACCTTAGCCGAGTCGTTGCTGCGTCCATAAATGGTTAAGGCTGCATCTCGGTTAGGGTTGTACTGCTCTTGTGCTGAGACTACAAGTGTGCATGCGAACAAAAAAATGATGCAGAGTCGGCAACGTGGGGGAATGATTTTCAGCATGTGATTTCGTCTTTTTATTGCAAGTAATTCGATGAAAAAAGTCTGTATGAGCTAAGAACCTATGTATATATAGATGTAGCGACAGTCAAGACAGGCGCAAAGATACGGCATTCTATCGACATTCGCAAACGAAAACTAACGAAAGATTTTGATTTCTCGCTAAAAAAGCGTAACTTCGCAGCGGAAATAGCATGATGCTAATGACAGAACAAGAGAAAAACCACAAGGATCAACAGGCGGAGGAAGATTTCCGGCTGTTGAACCATATTCAATATCCCGACGATTTGCGCCAACTGCAAGTCGAGCAATTGCCTGAGCTTTGTCAAGAGCTGAGGCGCGACATCGTGAACGAGCTGTCGGTGAATCCCGGCCACCTGGCATCGAGTCTGGGTGCCGTGGAACTGACTGTAGCTTTGCACTATGTGTACAATACACCCTACGACCGCATTGTGTGGGATGTGGGCCACCAGGCCTACGGCCACAAGATTCTGACTGGGCGCCGCGATCAATTCTGCACGAACCGCAAACTGCACGGACTGCACCCCTTCCCTACTCCCGAAGAGAGCGAATACGACACGTTTATGTGCGGACATGCCAGCAACTCTATCTCGGCTGCACTGGGAATGGCCGTGGCTGCATCCCAACTCTCTACCGTCAGCTCCCAACAAGAAAAACGGCACGTGGTGGCGGTGATTGGCGATGGAGCGATGAGCGGCGGATTGGCTTTCGAGGGACTGAACAACGTATCGTCATCGCCCAACGACCTGCTGATCATACTGAACGACAACAACATGTCGATTGACCGGTCGGTGGGAGGCATGAAACAATATCTGCTGAACCTGAACACCAACAAGACATACAACGCGCTGAGGTTCAAGGCTTCGAACTGGCTGAAACAACGTGGCTATCTGAACGACGAACGCAAGAAGGGAATTATCCGACTGAGCAATGCCGTGAAGAGTGCCATCAGCCATCAGCAGAACATCTTTGAGGGCATGAACATACGCTACTTCGGCCCATTCGACGGACATAATGTGGTGGAGATTGTAAGACTGCTGCGCCAATTGAAAGACATGAAGGGTCCCAAGCTGCTGCATCTGCACACCACGAAAGGCAAGGGATACAAGCCTGCCGAGAAGTCGGCAACAGTGTGGCATGCACCTGGCAAGTTTGATGTCGACACGGGCGAGCGCATTGTGAAAGACACCACCAACCAACCACCAAAATTCCAAGACGTATTTGGCTACACTCTGTTGGAACTGGCTCAACAAAACCCACGAATTGTGGGAGTTACGCCAGCCATGCCCACAGGCTGCTCAATGAACATCATGATGCGCGAGATGCCCGAGCGCACCTTCGATGTAGGCATTGCCGAGGGACACGCCGTGACTTTCTCGGGAGGTATGGCCAAAGACGGACTACAGCCCTTTTGCAACATCTATAGTGCCTTTGCCCAACGGGCATACGACAATATCATCCACGATGTGGCCATACTGAACCTGCCTGTAGTGATATGTCTCGACAGGGCAGGACTAGTGGGCGAAGACGGAGCGACCCATCACGGGGCTTTCGACCTGGCTGCACTTCGGCCTATTCCCAACCTGACCATTGCATCGCCCATGGACGAGCACGAACTGCGGCGGCTGATGTTCACCGCACAGCTGCCCGGCAAGGGTGCCTTCGTCATCCGCTATCCTCGGGGATGCGGCTCGATGGTGGACTGGCGTTGCCCGCTGGAGGCGGTAGAGGTGGGCACGGGCCGTAAACTGCGGGATGGCACTGACGTGGCTGTGCTGACCATAGGACCGATAGGAAAGGAATTGGAAAAGATAAATGGCACATTTGCCCACTACGACATGCGGTTCCTGAAACCACTGGACGAGAACATCCTGCAGGAGGTGGGACAACGATTCCAACACATCGTCACGGTGGAAGACGGCGTTCGCAACGGCGGACTAGGCTCGGCCGTACTAGAATGGATGAACGATCATGGCTACCAGCCAACCATCACCAGACTGGGACTGCCCGACAACTTTGTAGAACACGGCACGGTAGCTGAACTCAGACATATAGTGGGACTCGACGCAGAGGCGATACAGAGAGTGATTCTCGCACCCCTCAACGCGCAGCCCTCCCCACACACTTCTAAATCATACTCCTTATGAAGATTATCATTGCCGGCGCTTATGCCATCGGAACACATCTGGCCAAACTGTTGTCGCGCAACAACCACGACATAGTGCTCATGGACGAGGACGAGGAACGACTCGACGGACTGGGCAGCGACGTGGACGTGCTGACCTATCACGCATCGCCCACCAGCATTAAGGCTCTGAAGGAGGTAGGCACCAGTCATGCCAACTTGTTCATTGCCGTTACCCCCGACGAGAACAAAAACCTGACAAGTTGTATTCTCGCCTCAGGACTGGGCGCGAAGAAAACCGTTGCCAAGGTTGACAACTACGAATATATGGCTCCCGAGTTGAAAGAGCATCTCAACCGGGTGGGCATCACCAGTATTGTATTTCCCGAGCAGCTGGCCGCACGCGACATTACCAACGGACTGAAGATGAGCTGGGTGCGACAGCGGTGGGACGTACACGACGGTGCCCTGGTGATGCTGGGAATCAAACTGCGCGAGAGTTGTGAGATACTGAACCAACCCCTGAAAAACATCAGCGGACCTGACGACCCCTACCATATCGTAGCTATCAAACGAGGCGACGAAACAATTATCCCACGAGGTGAGGACGAGCTAAAGCTCTACGACCTGGCCTACTTTATGACGACCAGAAACTACATTCCCTACATCAGAAAGATTGTGGGTAAGGAACACTACGTCGACGTGAAGAACGTGATGATTATGGGTGGTGGAAGCACAGCCGTGAGAGCCTGCCTGACCATGCCCGAATATATGAGCGTGAAACTGATTGAGAGCAATGAGAAACGCTGTGAGCGCCTGAACGAGATGCTCGATACCGACCAGACAATGGTCATCAACGGCGATGGCCGCGACATGCAACTGCTGATGGAGGAAGGCATCAAAAACACCCAGGCCTTTGTGGCTCTGACCGAGAATGCCGAGACCAACATCCTGGCCTGCCTGACAGCCAAGCGCCTGGGCGTGAGAAAGACTGTAGCCATGGTCGAGAACATAGACTATGTGAGCATGGCTGAAAGCCTCGACATAGGTACGATTGTCAACAAAAAAGCCATGGCCGCCAGCCATATCTACCAAATGATGCTCGATGCCGACGTGGCCAATATCAGGTTCCTGATGACGGCAAATGCCGATATCGCTGAGTTTATTGCTCAACAAGGGTCGAAGGTGACACGAAAAAAGGTGTTCGAACTAGGACTGCCCAAAGGTGCCACCATCGGCGGACTGGTACGCAACGGTTCAGGTATGCTGGTGAGCGGAGGTACACAAATACTGGCTGGTGACATTGTAGTGGTGTTCTGCCACAACATGAACATCTCGAAGATTGAGAAATTCTTCACCTGAATGTCGATAGGATATCGTGCTGACAGGAATCCTAACGGAGAGTCATCCCGTCTGCTGGTATAAAACAAAATAGAATCATGACCAACCTGAAGATTGTATATAAGATTATAGGCCAACTGCTGTTTTTGGAGGCAACCATGATGGCATTGTGCGCAGGACTCTCGCTGTATTGCAACGAGGACGACGTGCTGGCGTTTGTCATCTCTATCGCTATTGCCGTTGCCGGTTCTTACGTACTGCGCTATATGGGTCGTGAGGCCGACAACTCCCTCGGCCGCCGTGATGCTTATCTGGTGGTCACGCTCACATGGGTGGCATTCAGTGTGTTTGGTGCCCTTCCCTATCTCATCAGCGGCTATATCAACAACCCTACTGATGCCTTCTTCGAGACAATGTCGGGATTTACCACCACAGGATGCAGCATTATCGACGACGTAGAGCGGCTACCGCACGGACTGCTAATGTGGCGCACCATGACGCAATGGATTGGCGGACTGGGAATTGTGTTCTTCACCATCGCCGTACTGCCGTCGATGGTAGGTGGCAACGTGAAGGTGTTTGCCGCAGAGGCTACCGGTCCCATGAGGGCAAAGCTGCATCCCAGACTGAGCACCACAGCCAAATGGATTTGGACCATTTACATCGGACTGACCTTGTCGTGTGCCGGCTGCTATTATTTGTCGGGGATGGGCTTATTCGACTGTGTGAACTACGCCATGACCACTACTGCTACGGGCGGATTTGCCACACATAACGAGAGTACAGCCTACTTTAACAGTCCGTATGTCGACTACACAGCCATCGCATTTATGTTCCTTTCGGGTGTCAGTTTCACGCTACTCTACTCCACCCTGTTCAAAGGCCGCATACGCCAGTTTTTCAAGAACGCCGAGTTTAAGTTGTACATCAGCATCGTGATTGTAGCTACGCTGATGATTACTGGCATCTTGCTGTACGATCAAGGCTACCATCTGCTCGACGCCCTGCGCACCTCATTGTTCCAAGTAGTATCGTTTATCACCACCACCGGCATCTTCAGCGATGACGCCAGCCAGTGGCACCACATCACCTGGGTGATACTGGGATGCTGCATGATTGTAGGGGCATGCTCAGGTTCTACCACTGGAGGTATGAAATGCATCCGTGCCGTGATGCTGTTCACCATTATACGTAACGAGATCAAACGTATTCTCCATCCCCGTGCCGTATTGCCGGTGAAAGTGAATGGCAACAACATTCCTTATTCGTCGCAAGTCACGCTATTGGCATTCTTCACAGCTTATATCCTGCTGTGCCTGTTCACCTTTGTTATAATGATTCTCACAGGCATCGACAGCACCAATTCGATTACGATTGCCATCAGTTGCGCCAGCAACGTGGGACCTGGTCTGGAGATGATAGGTCCGCCCATGTCGTGGAGCATGCTGCCCGACGCCACCAAGTGGCTGCTGTCGGGACTTATGCTCATGGGCCGTCTTGAAATCTTCAGCGTGCTGGTATTATTCTCGCCCTCGTTCTGGAAAGACAATTGAAGATGGAGGATTGAGAATGATGCGCTAAATATGATGCATTATGAATTATGCATTATGCATTATGCATAAAAAAATATGCATTAAAAAATGTGAATTAAAAATATGTTTAAGTTTGAACCATTATTAAAATCCACTCTTTGGGGTGGCGACAAAATTATCCCCTTCAAGCATCTGCAGAGCACACAGCAGCAGGTAGGCGAGAGTTGGGAGATTTCTGGAGTGAAAGACAACGAAACCATCGTCAGCGATGGCGAATATAAAGGGAAAAGCCTCAACACACTGGTTGCGCTGCTTGGTGAAAAACTGGTGGGTGCCGACAACTATAAGCGCTTCGGCAACGAGTTCCCCTTGCTCATCAAGTTTATCGATGCCCGTCAGGATTTGAGCATTCAAGTGCATCCCACCGACGAGATTGCCCACCGTCAGGGAAAAGAGCGGGGCAAGACCGAGATGTGGTATATCATGAATTCAGACCCCGGGGCCAAGCTTTACAGCGGACTGAGAAAGAAGATTACTCCTGAAGAATATAAACAAATGGTGGCCGACGACACGATTTGCGACGCCCTGGCACAATATACAGTCAGTGAGGGTGATGTGTTTTTCCTGCCTGCGGGACGCATTCATGCCATCGGCACTGGCTGCTTCTTGGCAGAGATACAGCAAACCAGCGATGTCACCTACCGCATTTACGACTTTAAGCGAAAGGACAAAAACGGCAACTACCGACAGCTGCACACGCAAGAGGCATCAGAGTGCATCAACTATGAGGTGAAAGACAGCTACCGTACGGTTTACGAGCCACGCAAAAACGAAGGAGTAAGCCTCGTTGAATGTCCTTATTTCAGCACAGCCGTCTACGACTTGACAGAACCCATGACACTCGACTATAGTGAGCTCGACTCGTTTGTCATCCTCATTGGTATGAAAGGCGAGGGTCGCATCACCGACAATGAGGGCCATGAGACCACTCTTAACGAAGGCGAGACGGTCTTGATTCCAGCAACAGCCGAAACCATCAAGGTAGAGGGAACTATTAAGTTTCTGGAGACTTACGTCTAAACTAAAGCATTGCCATCGCCTTTAGCTTTTTGGGGAGCAACAGGATCGCTCTTTGCCTTGCCGGGAACATTATAATCACTCTCGGTCTTGTCGGAATGGACAGGACTGAGAGTGGTCTTATTATTCAAAAACTGTTCAACATCCTGACAGATACGACGGAAAGGTTCCGAGAACATATACCCCACATTCTTGCGGAGCATGGCCGAGATATCCTCTACACTACGTGTATAGCACGAGAGCTCGTTACGCCGCTGGGTGCTGTGCATGCTCTGGCGTGAAATCTCTATCTCGCGTTCACGAACCAACTGGTCGCAGATTTTCTTCATCATGGGCAGCACAACCTTGTTGAACAAGTGATGCCCCTGTATATATAAATAGGTGGTGTCGGGGGTTACACCCAAACGCTTCAAATCGTCTTTCACCTGCAGATAACTCTCTTTGGCATCAGGGTTCTCACGCTGCAACTGAGCGATTTTCGCCCCTACTTTTCGCCTTACATTCTGCAAGTTGGCTGGGGCATTGGCAATACTGAAGTTACCAGTTTCTATGATTCTGCAGAAATCTGTGATGGTGAATTGCGTGTATCGGGGTGTACGATAATACCAAATGCTCCATACAAACAGCGGGAAGATAGCCTGCGAGAATTGGCGCATATACTCTTCCATGTCGAAAATGAAATGATCGTTGAGCGACACGGCCACGCTCACGTCGTGCAGCGAAGGAGCATAGCATTGCATGTTCTCAATGGCATAGGCATAAGTATGAAAGATGCACGGATTATCCAATATCTGCCGCGAAGCCGAACTGCGGCCTTGTATCAGGTAATCATAGTCGGCATCCACACAGGCAATCATGCTCTGCCCCACCCGTTCGGTGATGAGCCGCATCATAGCTGCCTTTTTGCCTCGCTCAAGTTTGTTGACACGTGCAGGCAACATGACCTCGAAACTGCGCTCGTTGTTCTCAAAACGGCTGAGCACTGTACGCCAGAAAAAGATATCATCATAGCTCTCGACGTAAGCCACGATCCTACGCCGCGACTTTTTAGAGTTCAGCCGGTTGGCCGCCTCTAAATATTTCGATGATATGTTTTCTGTCAGTCGTTTACCCATAACTTTCTTCTATCCATCAACACCCAACACCCAACATTCAACACCCAACACCCTAAACCGTGATATCCGTTACCTCGGTCACTTTATCCATCCATCCATTCATGATGACGGCAGGCGAGTGGGTGGTGAGAATAATCTGCACATTGGGGTTCAACTCTAAAATCAAATCTATCAGGCGCTGCTGCCAGTCGATGTGCAGACTCACTTCGGGCTCGTCCATGAAAAGTACATAGGGCTCATTGTCTTCTACCAACACCGTCAGCAAGATGGCCAGCATCTGTTTTTCGCCACTGGAGAGCTGATAGGGAACCAGCGTCTCGCCAATCTGCGTAAACCGTATCTCGTTCTCTGTGCGGATGATGCGTTTGCCTGTATCTTGAAACAAATCGTCAATCAAATCCTGAAACCGCGTCTTGCGGGCAGAAATCTCCTGCGCTTTCTGAGCAGCCTCCGGTCCTCCCTGTTGCAGCACCTGAATGATGCGGTTGCCGATATTCACCTGATAATCGAGATACTTGCGCTGCAACTGAAACAACTGCCAGTCGAGTTCGGTAGCCAGACTAAGATCCATTTTGCTCACCATGTCGGCATTCATAATGGGACGGTCGAACGAGCGGATAACGTCAAAACGAATCCACTTGGCATCTTCGGGAACAACCGACAGTCTGACGCCTTTCAGCATGTGGCTGGGGAACTCGCCACCTGCGTTCAACCCCTTTATCACCTTATTTAATATAGTACTCTTACCCACACCGTTGATACCGCTCAGGATATTCACCTGCCGGTCGAGATTCCACACAATGTGCTTCTTACCACTCCACAAGGAGTCGATTTCTATCTGCTGGATATAATCTGCAAACTTTTGCATAGCGTTGTCGGTATTTGTTTTTCAAAGGCAAAGATAATAAAATAGGCGATATGAACAAAATAAAACCTGTCTTTTTTGTAGAAAAGGTTCCTCAGAATGCTTCACCTTCCAGGCATAACCGTCAGACGGGTATGCCGTTGTCTTGTTTCACCTCGCTCATGACAAAAGTACTCTCGATGGATGCCAGATGCTCTATCTCGCCCAGTTTATTGAGCACAAATTCCTGATACTGCTTCATGTCGGCGGCCCGCACCTTCAGCAGGTAATCGTATGAGCCCGATGTGTTGTAGCATTCGGTTACCTCGGGAATACGCCCAATGCGACGGGCAAAGGCGTCGGCTATTTCATGGTTAATCTGTTTCAGTTTTACCTTGCAGAACACCATTAAGCCCAACCCCATTTTGTCGGGATTAAGCACCGCCACATAGCGCTTGATATAGCCTTGACGCTCGAGGCGTTTCTGCCGTTCGAATACGGGTGTAGGTGTCAAATGCACTGCATCGGCCAGCTCTTTTGTGGTCAATTTGGCATTTTTTTGCAGCGTACGGAGTATCTGCAGGTCAATTTCATCGAGTTCGTCCATAAAAGTGTAGAATATTATTCTGTTTAGATAGGTTTGCGAGGGGCAACTTAGAATATTCACCCACTACCAAATGCAAAAATAGGGATATTTTCTGAAATCTACAAGAAATTTGGAAGACATTTCCAAACTTCGTAACTTTGCACCCAGAAATAGTAACACAAAAAAAGAAAGGAATTAGACATGAGTACAAAGAAACTTCACTTCGAGACATTGCAACTTCACGTGGGCCAGGAACAGCCCGATCCCGCTACTGACGCGCGCGCTGTGCCTATTTATCAAACCACCAGTTATGTTTTCCGCAATTCGCAACATGCAGCCGACCGTTTTGGGTTGCGTGATGCCGGCAACATTTACGGTCGGCTGACCAATTCCACCCAAGGTGTATTCGAGGATCGCGTGGCTGCTCTCGAAGGCGGTGTGGCAGGTCTGGCCGTTGCCAGTGGCGCTGCAGCCGTTACTTATGCCCTGCAGAACATTGCGCAGGCTGGTGACCACATTGTTGCCGCCGACAATCTCTATGGGGGCTCATTTAACCTCATCACCCACACGCTGGCCACACAGG
The DNA here is from genome assembly GCA_002353525.1 of Prevotella sp. UBA2739. GTDB lineage: Bacteria > Bacteroidota > Bacteroidia > Bacteroidales > Bacteroidaceae > Prevotella. Next base: position 26,383 of record DEJV01000019.1, on the reverse strand, counting down.
GCATCAGCAACACCATCATCAACGTGAACGACTTGCAGGCTCTCGAAGCTGCCATCCAGCCCAACACTAAAGCAATATATGCCGAGACTTTCGGAAATCCCAATTCCGACGTGACAAATCTTGATGAGGTGGCTGCCGTGGCCCACCGACACAACATTCCGCTGATTGTAGACAATACGTTTGGCACTCCTTTCCTCATCCGTCCCATTGAGCACGGTGCCGACGTAGTGGTGCACTCTGCAACAAAGTTCATCGGTGGACATGGCAGTTCACTTGGAGGTGTCATTGTAGATGGCGGCACCTTCGACTGGAAAGCCAATGCCGACAAATTCCCCTCGCTGGCAAAGCCCGACCCCAGCTATCACGGTGCCGTATTTGCCGATGTGGCAGGAAAGGCCGCATTCGTCACCCGCATTCGTGCCGTCATTTTACGCGACACCGGGGCAACAATTTCACCATTTAATGCGTTTATATTATTGCAAGGTCTTGAGACGCTGAGCCTGCGTGTGGAACGGCATGTGGAGAATGCGCTGAAGGTGGTCGACTTCTTGCAACAACACCCCAAGGTGGCAAAGGTGAACCATCCGTCAGTTGCCAGTCATCCCGACCATGAACTTTATAAGAAGTATTTTCCACAGGGGGGCGGCAGTATCTTCACCTTCGAGATAAAAGGTGGCGAGCAGGAGGCATGGCGATTTATCGACTCGCTGCAGATATTCTCACTCTTGGCTAACGTGGCCGATGTGAAGAGTCTGGTCATCCACCCTTACACCACCACACACTCGCAGATGTCGCCCGACGAGCTGGCCCAACAGCACATCACGCCTGCAACTGTCCGCCTGAGCATCGGCACTGAGTACATTGACGACATCATCGACGACCTGAAACAGGCATTCGACAAAATATAATTCATCATTCGAGTCTACTTCGCACTTTTGCTCGCGAAAGAGAAGACAGATAACAAATAATAGGATTAAATAAAAGAACAATTGGGATGAAAGAAAAAATTGCACTGGTGACAGGTGCCAACAAAGGAATAGGTTTCGGCATTGCAAAACACCTCGGACTGAGCGGATGGAAAGTGATTATCGGCGCACGTAACAGGGAGCGCGCGGAGAAAGCCATCGGCGAATTAGCCTCTGCAGGAGTTGACGCTATGGGCTGGATCCACATTGAGCTGACCGACCACGACAGCCTGGAACAGGCTGCCAGGGAGGTGGGCGAGAGATTCCTGGGACTGTCACTGCTGGTCAACAATGCCGGCATACCGGGTGACATGAGCGTGGACAGCCTGAACACGAAAATCGGCGACATCAGGGAAACCATCGAAGTGAACTTCATTGGCACCTTTGCGCTGACCAAGGCCCTGCTGCCATTGCTCGAACGGAACAACGGAAGAATCGTCAACATCACCGTACCTACAGAAATCAGCCCCTACTGGCATCCGCTGGCCTACGTGGCCAGTAAGGCTGCACAAAATGCCATGATGGGGGTGATGGCCACCGAGTTCGAACAGAACAACACACCAGTGGAAATCTTCTCCGTGCATCCAGGGCCCACCACCACCGACCTGAACGGTAACATGGCGCTGCCAGGATTCCACGACATTGAGACGGTGGGCCGCAAGACGGCCGAGCTCATCAACGATGGGCAGAACCATCAGGGGGAGTTCATCGAACTCTATCCCATCGTGAAAGAGAATTAAGACATTGAGTAATACAAAAAAATAATCCTTTATGGCTAAGATTGTAACACAGTTGACCGAGCTCATCGGCAACACCCCGCTGCTTGAGCTTGGCAAGTTCTCACAAACAAAAGGCATCGAGACGCCTGTCATTGCCAAAGTTGAATTTTTCAATCCTGGCGGCAGTGTGAAAGACCGCATCGCTCTGGCTATGATCGAGGATGCAGAACAGCGTGGCATTCTGAAACCCGGAGCTACCATTATCGAACCTACCAGTGGCAACACGGGTGTAGGACTGGCGCTCGTATCGGCCGTGAAAGGCTATCATCTGATTCTCACTATGCCCGAAACCATGAGCATAGAACGACGGAACCTGGTGAAAGCCTATGGAGCCGAGGTGCGCCTGACCAGTGGCAAAGAGGGCATGAAAGGTGCTATCAGAGCTGCCGAGGCTCTGCGCGACAGCATTCCTGGCAGCATAATTCTGCAACAGTTTGAGAATACGGCTAACCCCAAGTGCCACTATCTCACCACTGGCGAGGAAATATGGCGCCAAACCGGAGGTGAGATTGACATCTTCGTGGCGGGCGTGGGCACCGGAGGCACCATCTCGGGCACGGGCAGAAAGCTGAAAGAACTGAACCCACACATAAAAATCGTAGCCGTTGAGCCATCGGCATCGCCCGTATTGAATGGCGGAGAGGCCGGCCCACACAAGATACAAGGCATTGGTGCCGGGTTTGTTCCCGACACCTTTGATGCCGGCATCGTAGACGAAGTGGTGGACGTGAACAACGACGATGCCATCCGCACTGGCCGCGAACTGGCCAGAACAGAAGGACTATTGGTGGGAATCTCATCGGGAGCCGCCGCTTTTGCCGCTGCCGAGGTGGCCCGTCGTCCCGAGAATGCAGGCAAGACGGTCGTCGTGCTATTACCCGACACGGGCGAACGCTATCTCTCTACCGAGCTTTTCGCCGACGAAGATGGCGTGTAATGCATGTCAGCTTCCCCTTAATTCACCTTTCTTGCGCTTCTGCCACAGTTCCAGTGAGTTGATGATGTTCTGCCAGAGAATATAACACCCGGGGCCTACCGACGACAGAGGCGTGAGATAGGTGTAGGCAATCCATATGGCAAAAGCCGTATTCTTCTGGAAACTGGCTTGGCCTGCATCCACACTACAACCGTAGTGACTGCCCACATAACGGCCAACCACAAACAAGACGAAGCAGAACAACAGCGACAGCAGGGCTATCATCAGCAGAAAGCCCACACCAGTCTGTGCATGGCAGATGTGCTTCACGGTGGTGCCTGTCACAATGGTGAGCGAGCAGCCCCAGAGATAATACGACAGGTCGCGGATACTGATAATCTTGCGGTGCAGGCGATGCATGAAGTGCTTTACGATGTAAGCCAGCACCATAGGCATAACGAGCACCATGCACACTTTGTAGAGAATCTGAAGGAAAGACTGCCAAAAGGTCATTGTCACGTCGGGATCGACCATCGGAAAACAGAGAGGCACCAGCAGCGCGGTGATAAAATTGGTGATGAACGTATAGGTGGTAATCGACTCCAGATTGCCGCCCAACTTGCTGGTCACCACAGCAGCTGCCGTGGCACACGGGGCAATGACGCACGTAAGCGCACTCTCCATCAGAATAAGATCGTTGCCTTGCAAGCGAAAATAGAGAATGATGCCTACGATGATGCCCACCATCACCAGCTGCAACAGGATGTTCCAGGCATGCCATGCCACGGGCCGCATCTTGTGGAAATCGACCTTGCAGAACGTGACAAACAACACCAGAAACATAAACCACGGAAGGATGAGCTCAAAGATGGGATCGAAAAACAATGCTGCATCGTTCAGCGCTGGTGTATAGGCAAAAAGCAAATACATCAGTGCCCCAAACGACATCGAGAAGGGCAGCGTCCAATCGCGCAGGAATTTCAGGAAAAAACTCATTGATACTTTATTGACTAGCAAGGAGCAAGGGACATAAGAACAGTGTTTCCGCATGAGACCTCTCGGCTGAAAGAACCATTCTTATGCCCCTTGCTCCTTTATTTCATTAGAAGAACAACGTCCGTTCTACCCAGTAGCAGAGAATACCGGCCAGATAACCCACAAAGGCTATCCATGTGATTTTCTTCATATACCAACCGAAGGTAATCTTCTCCAGGCCCATCACCACTACACCGGCGGCACTGCCGATGATGAGCATCGAACCGCCCACACCGGCACAGTAGGCCAACAGCTGCCAGAAGATTCCATCGACAGCCATGGCACCTTCGGCGGCAACGGGATACATGCCCATACATCCTGCCACCAGCGGCACGTTATCGACAATCGACGACAGCACACCAATGATACCATTGATGAGGTAGTAGTTGCCCGAGAACACCTCGTTCAGTCCCTCGCCCATCGCTGTCAGCACGCCAATCTCTTGCAGCACGGCCACAGCCATCAGAATGCCAAGGAAGAACATGATGGTAGACAGGTCGATGCGCGACAGCAAATCGCTCACGCGCCGGGCCATCGTGTCGTCTTCTGAAGTGTTGTGATGGAAGATTTCTGTGACAGTCCACAGCACACCCAGCACCAGCAGGATGCCCATGAACGGCGGCAGATGGGTGATGGTCTTGAAGATGGGGACAAACACCAGGCCGCCCACGCCCAGCCAGAAGATAATGTTACGCTGCTTCTGAGTGAACTGGCTCACTTCGGCCTTCGGCAGATTCTGTGCTTTGTCGAACTTGCCTTTCAGCGAGTACTGCAGGATGAAGGCCGGAACAACCATCGAGATAAGCGAAGGAATGAAAACCTCGGAGAGCACGCCCTGAGTGGTAATCACACCCTTAATCCACAGCATGATGGTGGTCACGTCGCCAATCGGCGAGAAAGCACCGCCCGAGTTGGCAGCTATTACTATCAGCGCAGCATAGATGAGACGCTCCTCGCGGCTCTGCACCAATTTGCGCAGCACCATAATCATGACGATCGACGTGGTGAGATTGTCGAGGATGGCCGACAAGAAGAAGGTCATGAAGGCCATGCGCCACATCAGTTTACGTTTCGAACGTGTCTTCAGCGCGTCACGCACAAAATTAAAACCACCGTTAGAGTCGACTATCTCTACTATCGTCATGGCACCCATCAAAAAGAACAGCGTGCCGGCAGCATCGCCAAGATGATGCTCAATCACTTCGCTGATGTGGTGAACCACACCACCAGCGGCAACCTCGGGATAATAAGCACCGGGACCCATCATCAACAGTGTCCAACAGAACACACACATGAGCAGCGCAATGGCTGCCTTGTTAATTTTCGTCAGGCTTTCGAGGGCTATACACAGATAACCACATACGAAAACGACGACAATGGCAATCGTTAGTGTAGACATTTCGTGTTTATTTAGTTGTTTTTCTATATCTGCCTGCAAAGGTAATCAAAATTTTGTGGACACACGCAGAAACAGTCATTTTATTCTTGCCACAGCGATTTTTTATTTCTGCCACATGGCACCAGCGCACTCAAAAAGTGGAAATAAATTTGCTATTTCAACCAATTCGTCGTATCTTTGCAACGATGAACGAAAATATGACTACAGAAAAATGGTGCGAGAACGTCATCATTGCCGATGGCGACTATATAGATAAGGTGGCTTTCAACCTTATCGTGAACTTCGAGCGCATGATTGGGCGCCGCATTCCACAGGCCGACATGGCCCGATGGATTGACTGCGTGGCCCTGGACGGCGGAATGAAACCCACCGAGCAACCCGTCAACGCCCAAGACTCCTCAACGCCCGCCCCTCAGAACCAGACATCCGTGATATTCATCCACGACAAACAATCAGACCGGTTGCAGAACTTCACACCCGGTCACTATGTCGACGACCTGCACATGAAGGCATTCAGCGACTCGCTGGGCGAGTTCATGATGTCGGCGTTCCCTGTTGAGGAGAGTGTGGTCACGAAGCGCGACTTCTTCATCGACGTCACCAAGACCATCTGCAATTTGAAAGAGGTGAAGCGCGTGATGATCATTCCTGATGCCGAACGCATCTACGACGATGTCCGCCTGGCACTGAAAGACGCCGACGACGAGAAGCGCATCACCGTATTTGCCATGCAGCCTATGCCTGGCGGCAACTTCCGTCAGGAGATACTGGGTTATTCGCTCATGCAAGCCCTAGGTATTCGTGCCAGCGAAATAGGATAGGAATAAGTGTCAACAAAATCAGCACAGCTTTTTCGCTTGTGTCTATTGATTCAGGATGACTGGAAATAACCGTCTACTGTTTCAGCATCATGAAGAAAAAAGGTATCTAGTGACACAGGAAAAACCATTTTGTAAACCTCACTATTTGCAGTACAAAGCATCTGTACGCACAGTACAAAGCATCTGTACGCACGCTACAAGTCATTTGTACTGACAATAAAGCCATTTGTATTTGGTACAATCAGTACCAAAACCACTACCAAATTTTGGTACTGCCAGTACCAAGCGTTGGTACTCACGCTACCAAGCATTGGTACGCAGGCTACCAAGCATTGGTACGCAGGCTACCAAACATTGGTAGTGTGGCTACCAAATACTGGTAGTGTGGCTACCAACAAGTGGAACGCATAAGAGTATTCGATTTTAGTTGGACAGAAATTTGGCATTTACGGAATAAATCATTACCTTTGCCTTTGAAAGTTTAAATCAAAACCTTAAGCAACAAATATGAGCAGAATATTGATGATCGGCGCCGGCGGCGTCGCTACGGTTGCAGCGTTCAAGATTGTGCAGAACGCTGACGTGTTTACAGAGTTTATGATTGCCAGCCGCCGTAAGGCCAAGTGCGACCAACTGGTAGAGGCCATCCACAAAAAGGGCTACGACATGCCTATCAAAACAGCACAAGTGGATGCCGACGACGTGGAGCAGCTAAAGGCGCTCTTCAGCGACTATAAGCCCGAACTGGTGATTAACCTGGCACTACCCTATCAGGACCTGACCATCATGGATGCTTGTCTGGCATGCGGATGCAACTATCTCGACACGGCCAACTACGAGCCGAAAGACGAGGCTCACTTCGAATATTCATGGCAGTGGGCCTACCGCGACCGGTTCCGCGAGGCCGGTCTGACAGCCATCTTGGGCTGTGGCTTCGATCCGGGTGTGACCAGCATCTTCACCGCCTACGCTGCCAAGCACCACTTCAAGGAGATTCAGTATCTCGACATCGTAGACTGCAATGCCGGCGACCACCACAAGGCATTTGCCACCAACTTCAACCCCGAAATCAACATCCGCGAGATTACCCAGAAAGGACTCTACTGGGAGAACGGACAGTGGGTGGAAACCGAGCCGCTGGAGATTCACAAAGACCTCACCTACCCCAATATCGGCCCGCGCGACAGCTATCTGCTACACCACGAGGAGATTGAGTCGCTGGTCATCAACTATCCCACCATTAAGCGCGCACGCTTCTGGATGACCTTCGGTCAGCAGTATCTGAAGCACTTGGAGGTGATACAGAACCTTGGAATGAACCGCATCGACGAGATTACCTACGAGGCTCCGCTGGCCGACAATCCCGACGAGCGGGTGAAGGTGAAGATTGTGCCCCTGCAATTCCTCAAGGCCGTACTGCCCAACCCACAAGACTTGGGCGAGAACTACGAGGGCGAGACCTCTATCGGCTGCCGCATCCGTGGTATTGGTAACGATGGCAAAGAGCACACCTATTATATATATAACAACTGCTCGCACCGGGCTGCTTACGAGGAGACAGGCATGCAGGGCGTAAGCTATACCACCGGCGTGCCGGCCATGATCGGCGCAATGATGTTCTGCAAAGGTCTTTGGCGCAAGCCGGGTGTCTTCAACGTCGAAGAGTTCGATCCCGATCCATTCCTCGAGCAACTGAACAAACAAGGTCTGCCTTGGCACGAGATCCACGACGGAGATTTGGAGCTGTAATTCAAGAGGTGAGAGGTGAGAGGTGAGAAGTGAGAGATTACTTTTACAAATAGTAAAAACATGGAAGATTTTTATTATAGAAAATTGAAAGTCTATCATTTGTCGAAACAATTAGTGGCTGACATTTATGTGACTACTAAGACCTTTCCACCTCATGAAGCCTACGGACTCACAAACCAGATTCAGCGTGCCGTCGTCTCAATTCCGTCAAACATAGCAGAAGGTATGGGACGCTTCTCTATAAAAGAGCGCATTCATTTCCTGGACATCGCTTATGGCTCAACCATGGAAGTGATGTGCCAACTGGAAGTGGCAGAAATTCTGGGATATATTAGTAAACAAATCCTTGATGCAGAAGAGAGTAAAATTATAGAAATCTCGAAAATGTTGATGGGACTAAGAAAGTCTTTAGAAGAAAAGAATAATAAAATTGTATAACTATGGTGATTTGGCAAGGCTTGATTGGCGAAAGGACTATTCTCTCACCTCTCACCCCTCACCTCTCACCCCTAATTATTAACACTATGGCAAAAAAAGAAACTGAAGGCGAATTGCTGAACCCACAAGCCGAAAAACTGAAGGCACTGCAGGCAGCCATGTCGAAAATAGAAAAAGACTTCGGCAAGGGCAGCATCATGAAGCTCGGCGACGAGAAGATTGAGAACGTTGAGGTTATACCAACAGGAAGCATCGCCTTAAATGCAGCCCTCGGCGTAGGTGGCTATCCCAAGGGGCGCATCATCGAGATATACGGACCGGAGTCGAGCGGTAAGACAACGCTGGCTATTCACGCCATTGCCGAGGCTCAAAAGCAGGGCGGCATTGCAGCATTCATCGATGCCGAGCATGCTTTCGACCGCTTCTATGCCGAGAAACTGGGCGTCGACGTGAACAATCTCTATATTGCCCAACCCGACAACGGCGAGCAGGCGCTCGAGATTGCCGACCAGCTGATTCGTTCCAGTGCAGTAGACATCGTTGTGGTCGACTCTGTGGCCGCCCTCACTCCGAAGAAGGAGATTGAAGGCGACATGGGCGATTCGGCCGTTGGTCTGCATGCGCGTCTGATGAGCCAGGCTCTGCGCAAACTCACGGGAACCATCTCGAAGACCAACACCACCTGCATCTTCATCAACCAGCTGCGTGAGAAAATCGGCGTGATGTTCGGCAATCCCGAAACCACCACAGGTGGTAACGCACTGAAGTTCTATGCATCGGTACGCCTCGACATCCGCAAGGTGACCGCCCTGAAAGACGGCGATCAGGTCATCGGCAACCAAGTGCGCGTAAAGGTGGTGAAAAACAAGGTGGCTCCCCCATTCCGCAAAGCCGAGTTCGAGATTACTTTTGGCGAGGGCATCTCGAAGGTTGGCGAGATTGTAGATTTGGGTGTGGAATACGGCATCATACAGAAGAGCGGTTCGTGGTTCAGCTACGAGGGCTCGAAACTGGCCCAGGGACGCGACGCCACCAAGGCCCTGCTCAAAGACAATCCCGAGCTTTGCGAGGAACTCGAGGCTAAAATCATGGCCGCCATCAGCGAAAAGTAATTTATTTCGGAGTGACAAGCGAGAAGTGACAAGCGTGATTACCTATTTATAGTTGGCAACACCAGCTTTCAAGGGTAATCACACTTGTCACTTCTTGCTTGTCACTTCTCCCTTCGCCAAGTTTTCTGCCATCTTGTCACATGCTGACAATCTTTCCCGCAATTGGCATACCATTTGTTATTTCATTTTCGGATTGCTACAAGCAACAACCAACAAAACAATAGTGAAATAACAAAAAAATAAAAAAATAAAAAGATTATGGGAAAGATTATTGGAATCGACTTAGGAACTACCAACAGCTGCGTTGCCGTGTTCGAGGGCAACGAGCCAGTAGTAATCGCTAACAGCGAAGGAAAACGTACCACTCCTTCAGTGGTAGGTTTCGTAAAAGACGGTGAGCGCAAAATTGGCGATCCTGCCAAGCGTCAGGCTATCACCAACCCGAAGAACACTGTCTACTCTATCAAGCGTTTCATGGGTGAGACCTATGCTCAGGCAGAGAAAGAGGCTACTCGTGTGCCGTTCACCGTGGTCAACGAGGGTGGTTATCCTCGCGTAGACATTGACGGACGTAAATATACCCCACAGGAAATCTCGGCTATGGTACTGCAGAAGATGAAGAAGACTGCCGAGGACTATCTCGGACAGGAAGTGACCGACGCCGTGATCACCGTTCCTGCCTACTTCAGCGACTCACAGCGCCAGGCTACCAAAGAGGCTGGCCAGATTGCAGGCCTCAACGTGCAGCGTATCGTCAACGAGCCTACAGCAGCAGCTCTGGCTTATGGTGTGGACAAAGCTAATAAGGACATGAAGATTGCCGTGTTCGACCTCGGTGGTGGTACATTCGATATCTCTATCCTGGAGTTCGGCGGTGGTGTGTTCGAGGTGTTGTCTACCAATGGTGACACCCACCTGGGCGGCGACGACTTCGACCAAGTTATCATCGATTGGCTGGTGAATGGCTTCAAGGCCGACGAGGGCATCGACCTCTCACGTGACCCGATGGCCATGCAACGACTCAAAGAGGCTGCCGAGAAAGCTAAAATCGAGCTCTCCTCAACCACATCTACCGAAATCAACCTGCCGTACATCTCGGCAGAAGGCGGTGTGCCTAAGCATTTGGTAAAGACGCTCACACGCTCGCAGTTCGAGCAGCTGGCCCACGACCTCATTCAGGCATGCCTCGTACCTTGCCAGAATGCCATCCGCGACGCCAAACTCTCTACCAGCGATATCGACGAGGTGATTCTCGTTGGCGGCTCTAGCCGTATTCCTGCTGTGCAGACACTGGTGAAGAACTACTTCGGCAAAGAGCCCAGCAAGGGCGTGAACCCCGACGAGGTGGTAGCCGTAGGTGCTTCTATCCAGGGTGCCATCCTGAACAAAGAGGGCGGCGTAGGCGATATCGTGCTGCTCGATGTAACTCCACTGACACTGGGTATTGAGACCATGGGTGGCGTGATGACCAAGCTCATTGATGCCAACACCACCATCCCATGCAAGAAGAGCGAGATCTTCTCTACTGCCGTTGACAACCAGACTGCCGTGACCATCCATGTGCTGCAAGGCGAGCGTCCAATGGCTGCACAAAACAAATCTATCGGACAGTTCAACCTCGAAGGCATTGCTCCTGCACGCCGCGGTGTGCCACAGATTGAGGTAACCTTCGACATCGATGCCAACGGTATCCTCAACGTTAGCGCCAAGGATAAAGCCACAGGTAAGGAACAGCGCATCCGCATCGAGGCCAGCAGCGGTCTGAGCGAGGACGAGATCAACCGCATGAAGGCCGAGGCTGAGCAAAACGCCGAGAACGACAAGAAGGAGCGCGAGCGCGTGGACAAGATGAATCAGGCTGACTCGATGATCTTCACCACCGAGAACTTCCTGAAGGACAATGGCGACAAGATTCCTGCCGACCAGAAACCGGCCATCGAGTCTGCCCTGCAGGTTCTGAAGGATGCTCACAAGGCCGGCGACGTCGCTGCCATCGACAATGCCATCAACAACCTCAACCAAGTGATGCAGGCTGCCTCTGCCCAGATGTACCAGCAGAACGGTGGTGCCCAACCCGGTGGCCAAGGCTTCGCAGGTGGCCAGGGCTTCAACGGTGCTCAAGGTGGCCAGCAAGCTCAAGGCGGCAATAGCGATGACACTATCCAGGACGCCGACTTCGAGGAGGTCCGTTAGTCCAAAGATAACAAACAATAACAATCGGAAACCAAATCCGTGTAGCTCTCTGAGTTACACGGATTTGCCGTTTTAAGGGGTTTGGCGTTCGTTATCGATTCCTATCATTTCCTATCTCAGACGTGTTCCATATTTGTACCTTAACAAAAAAGTAGAAGTTTTGAAACAAATACATATAAATAAATACAAAGTCTAATTTTGAACAAAAATTATGCCAGGAATTGCATTGGAAATCAAGAGAAAATGCAAAGTGTGCGGGAAGGTTTTCCTTGTGAGGAAACTTGACTCACAGTTTTGCTCGAAAAGATGCAGCGCAGTCGATTTGAAACGTAGGCGCGATGCAGAAGTAAGAGAGGCTCGTCTCGCAAAGATAGCAGCCCAAGTGCCGGACATCCGAGAATATATCTCGGTGAGAGAGGCCGTAGCCATGTACCATATAGAACGTGGTACGTTGTACCGTCTCATACGATTAGGGCGTATTCCAGCAATGAATTTTGGGAAACATCTCATTCGTATCAAACGTTCAGAGCTGGAAGCCAACTTTATGCTACGCAAAAAAGCGAAACGAGAGAAGGAAAAGCCAATCCCCAAACTCTACAACCTCGAACCAGAGAATTGTTATACCGTTGGAGAGATATGCAAAAAGTATCGCATCAATGACAGCACCGTATGGGCGCATGTACGGAAATACTCTATCCCCTCACGACAGATAGGCAACTATGTCTATATCCCCAAAGACGAAATCGATAATCTCTATAAATCCGATATATTATGAAGAAAGCAATGCTCCACACCAAAGTGTCCGTCAGACTCCGCAAGTCGGAGCTTCGTGACGAGTGGTATCTTTACCTCGAAGCCTATCCTGTGTTCAAGCCTGGGCATGACAAGCCTTGCCGTGAACGCGAGTATCTAAACCGTATCATCAGGACTCCTTTGTGGGACAAGACTCGTCCTGCTCGTATGGATGAATACGGCAACCAATCCTATAAGCCCAAACGTGACGTGAACGGTATCATCGTTTGTCGTTCAAAGGCAGACCGTGAAACGTGTGTCTTTGCCGACAATGTACGCATTCTCCGCCAGCGGGAATACGACAATACGGAACTATATTCTGACACCGAACAAGCTATGGTGGAGAAGAAAGCCAGAGGACAGGCTGACTTCATTGAATATTTCGGAAAGCAGGCTGCTAAACGCTACAAGAATGACACCAAATCCGTCGGTGTCAATTGGGATAGAGCCCATGACTTGCTGAAGATATTCAACAAGAATAAGCCTTTACCGTTTGCTCAGATTGATATGCACTTGATAGAGAGTTTCAGGGACTTCTTACTGAAAGCTCCGCGAGGGGGCAATAAAAGAGGTATCATCTCTCAGAATACAGCTTCCACCTATTTCACTCTTTTCAAGGCAGCTCTACATCAGGCATTCATCGACAATTACTTCGACGTGGACATTGCCGCTAAGGTAAAAGGCATTTCGGGAGTAGAAAGTCGTCGCGAGTACCTGACTATCGAGGAACTGAACAAACTCGCAGCTACTCCTTGTGATTACCCAATGCTGAAGAAAGCAGCTTTGTTTAGTGCTTTGACTGGCCTCCGTCATAGCGATATACGGAAGATGAAATGGAGTGAGTTGTCAAAAGAAGGAGACCGCTACCGCATCAACTTCACTCAGAGGAAAACAGGAGGTGTGGAGTACATGCCCATCTCGGAACAAGCCTACCTCATCTGTGGTGAGCCAGGCGACCCTGACAGGCTCGTTTTTGAAGGGCTGCAAGACCCATCTTACATCAATCGTCCCGTCAAGGTTTGGGTTGCAGCAGCTGGTATCAAGAAGAAAATCACGTTCCACTGTTTTCGTCATTCCTACGCAACTAACCAGCTTACCGAAGGCACGGACTTATACACCGTATCAAAGATGTTGGGGCATACCAACATCCGCACCACGCAGATATACGCCAAGGTCGTTGACTCTAAGAAAGAGGAGGCTGCACAAGCCATCAAACTCAATCTTCAAAGTGATGTGATATAAATCCATCAAGCACCTTACTAAGGTTAAGCCATCTATGCAATAGCAAAGGTGGCTTGCCCCGTCTTTTAACTTTCATTCATACGGAATAGCCTACGGAAGTGTCCCGTAAGCCATTCCGTATCTCAATTATTTTCGATTTCTATTGTTAAATGATGTTTCTGAAACTGCCTGATTTCAAGCGTTTTCGGTTATTTATTGATTGTTGTTAATACGGAACGGCATACGGGAAATTTTTACCCATTTTTCTGCCCTTGCGAAGGGCATTTTATCGCACTATCTTTGCAGCCGAATTCAAATAAATGCTGACTGCGCAGTCGCAAAGTATTAACATCAAATTTCATTTAATATGGAAGATAGAAAACATACGTCGAGTGGCGTTCCCACCTTTGACATGATTCCCATGCTGATGGCGAATCTTCTCGAAGACAACAAGATTCTGTCAGCAAAGATTGATGCCCTCAACAGAAAGATCTCGGCATCTGTAGGTAATAGTAAGGACGAGGACCAGCGCATGGATGTAACTGAAGCACAAAAATACATTCCTGGTCATCCAGCAGTTCAGACCATCTATGGCTGGACATCCAACAATATGATACCATATCATAAGGTTGGCAAGCGCATCTATTTCGTCAAGTCAGAACTTGATGCCTGGCTCTCTAAGGAGCAGCACAAGTCTCAGGAGGACTTGCGTAAAGAAGCTGAGGAATATTTGAACAATCGGAGAAAACAACCTACACTGTAATAAGGTATGAGAATCGCTTCTAACATCATTGATACGATAAAGGCAAAAGCCGACATCGTTGAGGTCATCGGTGAATATGTTCACCTGACCAAGAAGGGGCAAAATTATATAGGACTATGCCCATTCCATAACGACAGCACACCGTCATTAACCATCAGTTCTGCTAAAGGCATCTACAAGTGTTTCGCTTGTGATGCCTCTGGCGACGTAATCAAGTTCTTGCAAGATCATCTCAAAATCTCCTTCGTTGAAGCCGTGAAAATGTTGGCAAATAAGTATGGCGTTGAGATTCCTGAAGAAACATACTCTGAGGCTGATGATGCAGACCAACGCAAGCGAGAGTCAATGTTCATCATCAATGACTATGCTGTCAAGTTCTTTGCCGAGAATCTATTCAGAGAAGCAGAAGAGTCGCACACGGCTTTAGGCTATGCAACCAGCCGCTGGCCAATAGAATATATCCGTACATTTGGCATCGGCTATGCCAGCAATAGTTGGGACTCCTTTTCTCGCTGGGCGAAGGATAAGGGGCTCGACAAAGACCTTTTGCTTGAATTAGGACTTGTCAAGGAGAAAAGCACGAACGATGATGTTTATGACACGTTCCGCGGTCGCATCATGATTCCCATTCGTGACAGACAGCATCGAATTATAGCTTTCACAGCAAGGATCCTGCCCGACATCCTTGCCCATAACCCTAATGCTCCCAAGTACATTAACTCCTCCACATCTCTTATATATGATAAGGGCAATAGCCTGTTCGGTATTGGTGTGGCATGGAACGCAGCGTCAAAAGCTGGTGTGATGAACCTTGTAGAGGGAGCGCCAGACGTAATGCGCTTGCAGGTCATTGGTGCTTCTAATACTGTTGCACCTCTCGGCTCCTCATGGACAGAAGCACAACTCAGTATGTTGAAACGCATAACGAGCAGGCTCAACATCATCCCGGATAGTGATATTCCAAAAGAAGGAGAGCATTTTGGCGTTGGATTTACAAGTGCTATGCGCACAGGGAAATTAGCATTGTCCCTTGGTTTTACTGTAACCATACAGGAGATTCCAATCGGTGATTGGAAAAATGACCCTGATTCATACCTGGTTTCAAAAGACAAACTGGATGAATTAACCAGACAAGACTTTGTGATGTGGTATGCTTCAAAAGTCATAAATCTTAATGGAGAAAACATACCACAACAGGCAAAAGCTATCCATGAGGTTGCGGAACTTGTGAAGACGATTCCTGACAAAGTCCTTCAGGAATCATACACGGACAAACTCATCAATGTCTATGGACATGAAAACATGTGGAAGCGTGAAATCATGGGCGTTCAATCCATGCCAGCCCCAGTTGCCAGTCCTGCAATAAGTGATGAAGAATATGCTGGCCTTTTCAAAGGCACGGAGATTAAGGTTGGCAACAACTGCTATTATGGTTATACCAAGGAGGGTGAAAAAGAAATCTCCAACTTCATCATGATTCCCCTCTACCTGATTCGTGACGGTGCATCTGCTTCCCGGGTATTCATCTTGCGGAATGTCATGGGCTTTGAAGTCCGCATAGAGTTCAGTATAGAGGAAATGACTGTGTTGCAAAAGTTCCGTAACCGTATTGAACGTGAAGTAAACTTCATGTGGTACGGCACATCGGCCAAGTTCAACAAGTTGCGAGGCATCCTCTATTCCAGTATGGAAGTCATCACCAAGATCTCCACTCTTGGATGGCAGAAGATAGGCTTCTTCGCTTTTGGAAACGGCATCATTCTCAATGGTGAATGGCATCCGGTAAACGAAGAAGGCATTGTGCGTTTAGGAAATCCGTTAGGCTCATTCTATCTCCCAGCCTTCTCCAAGATGAATGAAGATAATAGCGAGAAGTTCCTCTTTGAGCAGAAGTTCATTCATCTGCCAGAGAGTAAAGTGCGTTTCTTCCAGTTTGCCACTCAAATGCGATTGGTCTATGGCGACAATGCCATCATCGGCATCTGCTTCATAGTGGTATGCCTCTTCCGTGACATTATCATTCGACATCGACGTGAGTTTCCAACGCTCTTCTTGTTTGGCCCAAAGGGAACAGGAAAAACAGCCTTCGGGGAACTGCTGCAAAGTGTATTCGTCTATAATGGTGATCATCCGAACCTTCGTACATCTACTATGCCGAGCCTTGCTACCGTCTTGTCACAAGCCGAAGATGCTATCATGCACCTTGACGAATACAAGAACGATATTGATGTGGAGAAGATTGAACTGCTGAAAGGACTTTGGGATTGCCAAGGACGCAGTAAGCTCGACATAGAGACTCGCAAACGTGAACAGTCGAAAGTCCTCAGTGGTGTGATTGTCAGTGGACAGGAGAAACCGACTGTTGATATTGCCTTGTATTCTCGTCAATGTGTGTTACCCTTCCACAAGGACACGCATACCGTTGAGGAGAAAGAGAATTTCCGTGTCCTGAAAGATTGGGAGTATGAAGGGACATCTTACGTCGTTCTTGAATTGTTGCAGGTCAGAACACAGTTTGAGCAATCCTATAAAGACTGCTATGAGCAGGCTGTCAAAAGTATCTGTACATCATTGACTATCTGTATTGATGAGCGCATTCTTCATAACTGGTCAGTCGTGCTGGCATCTTATTTGGCTGTGCAGCATCATATCCAGTTTCCTTTTACCTATGAAGAAGTGTTTAAGATTGTGCTCAATGGTGTAGAATATCAGAATGAAGAATGTCTGCATAGCAATGAGCTGAGCATTTTCTGGAAGACCATTGACTACCTCAAACAAGACAATCAGATATACGGACTCTGTGATTACCGCATTCACGAATATACCAGTCTGAAGGTTGACATCAAGATAGATGGCAGACGACAGACTGTAACCAGGGAATACGGAAATGCCAAGAAGATTCTCATGATTCCAACCAACAGTCGTATGTTTGCTCTCTATGCGCTCCACCTTCAAAAGACTCGTGAGAAGGTTATTCCTGAGAATACACTGAAGTATTATCTTGAAAACTCTCCCGAATATATAGGTAAGGTAAATAGCGTAAGATTCGCTTCTGTAGAGAATGTGAAGGACTGGCCTCGTCAATTTTCCGCAAAGTGTTTTCAATGCCAACCACGACTGAGTGAGAAACCAGTTCAGGCATTCTGTCTTGACTTTGAAGCCGTAGAAGCAGCCTATGGAGTCAGTCTGTATTCTGATTACATGGCATTTGACTTGGCGCACAATTCATAATATCCACATACATCTTCTACATTATCTACAATGGTAATAATCAATATGGTATCTCTATAAAAAGAGTTCTTACAAAGAGTAACTAACATCTACACACTTTGGACTGACAGATGAGTAAGCCCAAGAATGAGAAATAAACATAAAGGGTGTCCACACCCATAACAATTAAAGAAAGAAACTATGCACAAAGAAGATTTATCTTATGGTCTGTTTCTATCAGACCGACAGTTGGATTTTCTATCTAACTATCCGCAGGGATTCGACCGCATGAAGTGCTTTGCCACATTCTTGCAAATGGCAGTGAAGGAGCCGACGCACTATGAGAAGAAAGAGTATTCAGTTGACCTAACTCCAGGGCAGTTCGCTATTTCAGAGGTAGAACTTGCCAAGCTCTGGAAGTGCAACCGCAAGACAGCCTCCAAGATGGTTGACATGTTCCATGAGGTGGGGCTTGTATCATCTGTGCCTAATTGCCGTACCACTATCTTCACAGTCCATTGCCTTGCCAGTTGGTATTTCGGCAATCAGGTTATTCGCAATGCACATTACTCACGCCATCCTCAGATCGAGCAACGCATCAAGGCTAACCATAAAAGTCAGGATGTTACCAAAGGAAGTGCTACCGATGGAGTTGTTGTCAGCGGTACTGTTGTTAATGGTTGTGCTACCGAAGGGATCACTACCAATAAAACTGCTACAGAAGATAGGATGAAGGACAAATCCTTATCCCTTTCTTCAACTGAGATTGATAAGGCGAATATCGCACATCAATCAGATGGGCAAACCATCGAACAAAGGGATGAGTACACTTCCAAGCATACTGCCCCCGTTAGTCGTGACAATTCCAATGATGGTAACGATAGGGAAAGGAAACAATTCAATGATGGTGTCGAGCCAACCATCTCGAATGAAGGAAGCCTTTCCCCGTCCATCACCTTGACAGATGCTGCCTATCTTAATGACAGCCCAGAGAACGAGGCGCAGCCATCCTCTGAGCCGTCATGTGAGACCCTTCCAGATGCTACCGCCATCGCCGTTGACGAAACGACACCCGAGGATGCCGGATAACCTTCCAAGGCTTTGGGACAACCCGAAGGGAGCTTGAATTTTCGTACTCTCTAAACAAGAAGTGTCAATGTCTGACAATCCGCTCCGCTATTTGCCCGACTATTTGACCTCTTGCAATACTCGCAGGCTCGCATTGGGTTGACCAAGCCCAGTTATAAACCTACTGATAAAACCATTTAGAAATGAAAAAGAACATAGAACGTAAAGGGCGCAATCCACGTATCACCGTGTGCTATACGCCCGACGAGAACGAAAAGATTGTAAAGCTGGCTGCAGCCTGTGGACTGAAGAAAAGCCAGTATATCCATGACACTTCCCTTGGGCAAGAGCCAAAGGTAATGATGAGCGACAAAGAGGCTGATGCCCTGATGTCGCTGAAAGCTGCCCGAGGTGAACTTGTTCTGATTAAGAATGCCCTTCATGGCACTACTCAGGAACAGCGTAAGAAGTACTTCCGCAACGAACAGTTTATGCGGCAGTGGATAGAGGGCGTAAACAGCCTTATCCGCAGATTAGCAGAAATAGAAGGAATGTTCAAAAGATAATGTTATGATAGCAAAAGCAAGATCTATACCGCATGGCGCAGCCATGACCAACTATGCCACCAAGCATAACCGTGCAGACATTGTGTTGACACGCAACTTTGACGAGGGGCTTACTCCTCTCGCCATGTGGGGAGCGATGGAAACCATTCACCAAAAGTATGAACCCAAATTCAGGCGTAAGCCCGTCAAGAATCCGACCCTTCGACTGGAGGTTTCCCCATCCCTTGAAGAGACAAAGGGATGGATGCTCAATGACTGGTTCGAGTATGCGCTACGGTTCCTCGATGAGCTCCAGAAGGATGTCCAAACCAGGGAAGGCAAGAAGAATGGTAAAGGCAAGTTCAATCTGGACAGGGCACAGATATTCGCCTGTCTTCACTTTGATGCGAAGTCCGGCATCCCTCACCTTCACATCCTCATCAACCGCATCGACCTTGACGGGAATCTTATGAATGACTCCTTCATCGGGGATAGTGCTGTCAAGGCTGCCCATGCCATCAACATTGAACGTGGATGGGAGCTGCCCGAGGATATTCACGAGGCTCACGAGAAGGAAATAGCGGAAGCCTGTTATGACATCCTTCGTGGAATGTCAAGATACGATTGGGACAGCTATAAATACTCCCTTGAAAGTCGTGGCTACAATGTCCATGAGCAACGAGATAAACATGGTGTCTTGCATGGTTACACCATCCTTCGTGGCAATTCTCGCTTCAAGTCATCCACGCTTGGTAAAAGCCGTAACCTGACCGCACCCAAACTTGAAGCCACATGGAAGAAACTTCACCCAGTCGCTCCAAGTGTGGTAAAATCCAGCTCTACCGTGGGCACCTCCCAAACTACTGAAAGGAGGCCTATTGTTGAACGCAACTCAGAGCGTCAGAGTGTTGTCCAGACCAGGCCGGAAGTATCACCTATCTTCAGGAAAACACTGCTCGTTGACGATAAGCATTATTCCATCGCAATGCCACTGGAGGCATACACGGCTATGAAGGATGCCATCGAAGTTCCTGACGAATCTGTGCCCTTCGAGAACATCTTGAATGTGGCTATGCTGCTATTCATGAACTACGTTGATGCTGCCACATCCATGTCAGAATCCTGTGGTGGCGGTGGTTCCACCCCATCAAACTGGGGCAAAGACAAGGATGATGATGAACGTGAATGGGCACGTCGTTGCGCCCAACTCGCTAATTGGCTATGCAAGCCTATCAGGAGACATAAAGGACATAGACATTAAAAGCAAAAATTATGGGAAATAAATATGATAGCCTTGTTGAGGAAATCAACAAACAGGAAGAAGTCAAGGAACAAAAGGCTAACCTTGACACTGATATTCAACTTCTGAAACAAGCCATGAGTGACTTGAACGATAACATTCAAAAAGTTGAGAAGGCGGCCAAAGATGGAACGGATATGGTGAAAGCATTGAATGCAGCCAAAGACAGCATGGACACTGCTGTTTCCGCTTTCTGTCGTGCAGTTACCCGAGCCGAGTCAACTGTGTTGAAAGTTGAAATGACCGACGAGTGTTTGAATACCATCAAATCCGCAAGAGAGGAACTAATCAAGGCTGAGATTGCTCTTCTTGCCAACCATCGACGGATGCTGCTACAAGAATATCGTAATCAGAATGAAGAATTGCTGTCACTCATAAAGTCGGGCAAGGGGGTATACCTGCCCCCCAAAGTATTCTGTTGGTGGGCAGGCATCTCGTATCTCACCTCGCTATATTCACTTTGGTGTCTTTTGCAATTGATTCTTCAATGGTTGAAGTGCTAATCGAGTCTTGTCTAATATAGACAAACGTTGAAACCACTGTCGCAAATCGCGATGGTGGCTTTATTCTTTGTCAAGTACCTCCCAATGACCGCTATAGCCACTACCCACATAACGGATATGTGGCATTTTGGCAATATGGCGCTTGATGGTTCTAAGTCCCTTTTTACTCATTTGGGCCAGTTCCTCCGTTGTAATTTGAGGATTCTCTCTGATTTGGTTTTCGATCCATTTATCAAGAATCTCTTCTTGGGTGCCACCTTGAGTGCCATCTTGGGTGCCACCTTGAGTGCCATCTTGAGTGCCACCTTGGGTAACACCTTGAGTAACATCTTGAGTAACACCCTTTGCAGGTCTCATGAATGTCACCACAACAAAGCCACCATTGATAGACCATGTAGGTGCAGCTACACCTCTCTTTTGGCAAGCCTCCATGATGCGTTTCACACCTGAACCCCAGTTCTCAATATAGGTTGTACTATACAACACATTAGCTATTAGAGGATTGTATGGGTATGATATGTGAGGTTGACGGATGTTTTCGGGTGTAATCTGCGGAGGCAATATACCAGGATTCTCGATTTCGATACGGTCATCGTAGATGGCAATACCTATGGTTAGGTTATACCGTTCGTACTGGCGATGACAAAGGGCATTCAAGACCGCCTCACGCAAAGCTTCGGCAGGTACCTCCAGATATTCATCACGGACCAGTCCGACAATCTTTCCGTGTATATTCAAGTGTTTGCGGAAGAAGTTCATCGCCTCGTTGAGCAATACGAATATGTTCCCTTCCACTCGCTGATTGTCGATAAACTCATTCTTGTCAGTACCTTGGAAACGAGCCAGACGCATTGTGAACTGCGTGTACATGCCAGTATCTTTCGTGAAGAGCGCCGTTGCGGCATTCAGAGGTCTTTCACCTGTGGTCAACTTCCATTTGCCCAACACATCTCCGATAGGTTCAGTAAGAGCCAGTTCTGACAACCTACCTCTCTCAACACCAAGACGCACCACGCCACGTATCAGTTTCTCATCCAGAGAACTGACATCTGTAAACTCCGATGGTTGCCGCTCCCATGCAAACATGTCCGGCTTACTTCTTCGCAACCGCTCTTCGTACATGTCGCGCGGCATCTCCTTCGTTGTACTCTCCACCTTGTAGTATGGACAACCATGATAAGTATAAGGTACCATCCCCCATGCCCATCCATCAAAGTGCATAGCAATCACCTTATAGTCTGGCCGATTAGGCACGTCGATATACTCTACCCGCACATCAACCTGAGGCTCCATATAGCTCAGAGCCTGGGCAATCTCTTTTTGAGTATTGTCAGTAACTTGTTGTCCCAAAATCTTCAATGACTTTGGAGCAACACCGAAGATGAGCCAACCACCTTCTGTATTTAAGAAGGCACAAGCGGTATGCATGCCTTCCTTCAACTCACCTGTGGTTTTCTTTAATTCCAACTGACGATGCTCGTCAGTCTGTATCAGTATTTTCAGTTCATCAATTGTTAGTGCCATATATTTATAACGTTTTATTCAGTTCGATATTATTAGTTCTTACTTCATACATCAGCTATTTTCCAGTTTCGTACGTCCCATACTCCTTGTCGTTCTCGATGAACAGGTTTGCATCCTCCACGATACCCATCGCACTACGACTCTTTGTATTCTATATTCTGGTTTTCTCCTAGTTTCAGCTTACTCAAATTCTTTAGCATAACGTATTATCATTAGATGCATCGCTTTTTGGATAATATTCTCTACATCTACCTAATAAGTTGCATCAGCCGACAGAAGTTCCTTTCTATTAGATTCTCTTCCAACCCAAGATTTCGAAGAGCTGATGCGATATTGTTTTTACGATTAAAAGGAGCATCACTCTCAGTAAGTATTCTATCTTTTGGAATTTTATCAATTACTCTCCTTCCCAAAGTAGATAACGTCATTGCTTCATTGATAGAAAAATAATATCCCTTGCTAATTATGTCTGATATTAGAGAAAGAGGACCACTATACCAGTGGAAGATGACGTTTTTTATATTATAATCCAGCAGGAGTGAAAATAGTTCTTTCTCCGCTCGTCTGGAATGAACACTTATTATTTTATTCCTTCCCTGTAATACTTCTAATATAGACTTTAAACATGAAATTTGGATGTCTCTAGTTGAAATATATTCAGAAGAAAAATCCAAACCGATTTCACCAACATAAGATGTTTTTCCTAAATATCTTGCAAATAAAGGTAGTTCATCTTTATGCTCATCTGCCAATTGAGGATGAAATCCCAAAGCCAATCTTACCTTTTTAAACTTACGAATATGCTCATAACCTATAGCAAAATGACTAGGAAGATTTGTCATTCCAATGACTATATTTCCAGTATTCTCCACCTGGTTTATATAATCCTCAGGAGATTCCATCATATCATAGTGACAATGTGTATCTATAATCATAACAAACCAATATATCTTTTTAATTCGTTCGATCCCTTGGTGACAATTAAAGCCTTTAGTTCTGAACGTGTTTTAAATACCAAATCCACATATCGTTCAAAATCAGGCAATTCGTTAACCTTTGCAATTCGTAATTCCCTTTTAATATCTTCCTCAGTCAAATCCGTTTTAAGGAAATTCAGCATAGCAAAAAAATCATCTGTCAATTGCAATCGCTTGCGCCTAAACAAAGAGTCCAATTCGTTACCATAGGAAGTTGAATCATCGAATCCAATCAATGATGCTTCACGATACATACATGGCATACAATGACCACAATGTGTAGCATGTTTGTTATCATAAAAGAATTGGCGGCGAGTCCTTTTTCCACAGGAGTTGGAATCAGATAAAATACTCAACAAATAAGGTCTATCTTTACAATCACGAACCATTTCTCCTTTTGTCATGAATTCATATGGATTCTCTATTTCTGCAGAGAGTCCAAGGTTCTCAAAAAGTTTTTTCACCAGATGTATAATTACAGGATGAGTCGTGCGTGTACTACATGATGATCTTCTTGATGGTGACAGCGGATAATTCAAAGAAACAGAACCATTCTCTGGAATAATAATTTTTGACTTATTGTATTCTGCTATCTGGAGTGCAATCGCTATAAACATCAAAGAACGAGACCGACAAGTGGTTTCTGCTGATATATGAGAAACAATTCTAACAGAATTCCTTTTGGGGAAAACAACATACTGACCTTTGTACTTCGATGCGAAATGCTGAAGTAGTCTTTCTTGATCACTACGCGTTCCTGACATTTTACTATCATAATGTGATGCCAGGAACAACTTCTTTTCCGGGTATTGCGACATGAAATCTATGGCTCCAATTAAAGAGTCAAGACCACCAGAGAATAAATTTACCTGAGCTATACTATCGAAATAGTCGCAATCCTTATATTTTGTGAGTCTAACAGAAGATGCTTCATGAAAAGATACGGTCCAATAATCTCCTGTTAAATAGGATAGTAACTTTGCAATATGTTCTTTTTGGACATCAAATGCCTCATGGCTGGGAATCTTAATAACCACATCGAGTTCTCTCGACCATCCGTCAATAGAATGTTTGTCTCTTGATACAGAACGGTCAATAGCATATATGATAGCCGAAAGATACAAGAAAGAGGTAGCAACCACAGGGATTCTTCCAACAAAATATGACAACATCTTCATGTCAATTTCTGCTGCGGAATACTCAATTTGTCCAGAGTTTGATGTGATAGAAAAAGGTATTATCAAATCGCACTCTTTCTTTCCTCTTTTCTTACTAACCTTGTAATCTAAAACTTCAATCTTCATAGTTTGTAAGTATTTGAATAATTCTATTAAATTCCTGAGAGATGAAGTTTTTTCCTTCTTTACCCTTCCAATCAATCTGTCCAGCAGGACGATTGTTAAATCCTCTTTTTACATCATCTATTATCAATTCTTTTATTTCCAGCATTGTGTTATTTGCTTCTTCAAAGCCACAATTCTTCTGCAAACGTTCACTAAAAGATTGAGATAAATGGCTATAAATGTAAACCCCAAAGAATACATCAAGATAATCCTTGATTAACTCAGACGAAACCACTTCTTGGAATGTCTTATCAAAATCGCCACCATTTTGAGAAACTTGCTCTTCAACCATGTCATTCACTGCCTCTAAAGCTTCCCTGGCTGCTGTATCATCAAGACCTGTAAAATAGTCATGCATAAAACTTGATAACAATTCCATTATCTCTTTGGTGGTCTTCCCTTCAATGGAATCTATTCCTTTTTCTTTAAGCCATGTACTAAGACCTTGCTCGGCAATTTCTTGAAATGCCGATGTGAAAATCCCTGCATAATATACACCAGAATGTCCCATCACCCTGGAAGCCCCTTTTGCTACAGAACTGCGTCCTCCTGAAGCGCGAACCATATCCCTAACTGCATGATGATAACTTCTAGAGATACGTTTTTCCAATGTAGACTGACGCTTTGCTATCTTCTGAGGGGATGAATTTGGGGATGGGTTGTTTGACAATTCATCTGATTCACTCACATCTTTTGATATTTGAGTGACAGCCTTAGATGCATTTCCCCATTTGGGGCTACCTGCTGGTTTATAACGGTGAGATGTTCCCATGTTATTTCGCAGTATTTATAACATTCGACAATTTCTTATTTGAAGAAACGATTTCCATAAGTTTCTTATCTGGATGCATTTTCATTATGTCATTAAACTTGTTTCCTAATGAAAATGGTATCTTTTGCACATCAATTCTATCCAGTATACCTACAAACTTTGCGTAAGCCCCTTCAATATTATTCTCAATACAAAAGAAATACACATTATAGCCATTCTTTTCATTCGGTTTAGTTATAATCATTTCATCTAATTGCTCAAAGAAGTCATGGCTATCATCTGCCGATAATTTTGCGACTTCATCAACACAGATTGTTTTCAAGATTGAATCAGAAGTGTAATTATAAGCTCTTTTGAACACGTCTTTAACCTTAGCAGAATATAGGGAAGTCCCGCCTATGATATCTGACAATTTGTCTCTTGAAACCCAAAACAATTCTTTAAGATTGACAGAACTAAACAAAGGATTTATTCCCAATAGAGTCTTAACGTCTGTTTGCTCCCACTCCTTATTCTCAGGGTATTTCCCTGTTTTCTCTCCTGCAATGGCTTTCTCCATAAATGTAAGTTCAGATGGTGTCCCTGGTTGATTAAATACCCATTCACATAACTCATTGAAAAGTTTTTCATGCTTATATTCCAAAAGCATTAACTTCAACAATGCGAAGCGATTGTCTTGACTATCTATTCCTGATGCCTTCAGTAGGGTATTTCTCACCTCATAAGCGTTAAGGAAACGCTTTATCAGTCTTGGATTGCGTCGAAGAGCGACACTAATGATATTTGAAAATCGTGACATGAAACCTATTGTTGTCTGAAGATTTCCATAACGACCATCTGACAGAATAGTGTTTATTCTATCCCAAGAATATATTTCAAACTTACTTGTTTTGGTAAATTCGACGAAATCTTTTTGAACAATATCAAAGGTTTCTTGGGGAAGTTCCGATTGACAGAA
>DEJV01000071.1 GCA_002353525.1 Prevotella sp. UBA2739 | reverse complement strand
GGAGGTGACAGTTTGTTTGCAAACTGTCACCTAACTGTCACTTGATGAGAAGTGCTGTTTTGGTAAATAATCACAACAGGGCGGGCTGTAGCAAATGCGAGACAGCCCTAACTTGTTATAAGACTGCTCGTTAGCTGTCAAATCAGTTGTGTTTTCATGATAGAAACGTTGTGTTTCTATGATAGAAACGAAGTGTTTTTGTCATAGAAACACTGTGTTTTTAGTATAAAAACACTCTGCTATCTTGACAATCGGAGTGATTTTATATCGTGAGGAAAGTTGTCAGTCCCCGCATTTAGACTCAAAGGCTAAGTGGATGAATGTAAAATAAATTCTGAAAAACGAATAATTAGTGATAGATGGTGACAGTTTGAAAAACAAACTGTCACTCCGAAAGTAGCTGAGATAGAGCGAGTTACGCAGAAAGTGACAGTTTGCCCGATTTTTTTATCTTTTTCTCAAAAAAATGTATATTTGCATGCCGAATGACACAAGTAAGAAAACTGATTTAAGTTTCAGAAGGTAAGAAGCTATTGAAGTTAAACGAATGCGAGTGTCTTGCTGGTGAGCATAGCGAATAAACCTGAGTAAAAGATAAAGGAATTTGGCTTCGCCGAAGATACTTTCGCTCGAAAAAACAAAAGAAAAACACATTTTCCTTTTGCTTTTTGCTCGCTTATTCGTACCTTTAGATAAGTTACTCCGTCTCGGCATAAAGAATAAAACGCGTTTTATTTTGTTCTGCGCTCAACTTTTCGTACTTTGGCTTCGCCGAAGATACTTTCGCTCGAAAAAACAAAAGAAAATCACATTTTCCTTTTGCATTTTGCTCGCTTATTCGTACCTTTGCAGCGGCTTACAAAATGTAGGCTAAGGGGTGCCCGAGGGTTCGGGCTGAGATTATACCCTCTGACCTGATCCGGATCATGCCGGCGTAGGGATTACAAGACAACTTCTCTCCCCTTTATTATTTATTTGTAATAAGGTATTATAGCAAAATGAAGAAAACTATTCTGTTTGCAATGCTGCTCGTGGCAGCAGGACACGCAAACGTGTATGCACAGACGACAGAAGACTCGTTGCGCATGGAACAGCTGCAGGAAGTGGTGGTGAAGGGCGTGCGCGCCCAAAAGAACGCCCCCTTTGCTGTGGCGAACATCAAGAAGACTGAGCTGGGCGAATTCTCAAAGACAGGCAAGGAACTGCCGTTCCTCTTCTCGCAGACACCGGGCGTGCTGGCATGGAGTGAGAACGGACTGGGCACTGGAACCACCTATATGCGCATCCGCGGTGCGGGCGACTCGCGCATCAACGTGACACTCGACGGTGTGCCCCTCAACTCGCCCGAGGACCAGTGTGTGTTCTGGGCTAACATGAACTCGTATGGCTCGCTGTTGGGCTCGGTGCAGATTCAGCGCGGTGTGGGCTCGTCGACCAATGGCGACGGTGCCTTCGGTGGTACGGTGGCCCTCTCGTCGGCCATACCGCAGCAGACACCCGGTCTGGAACTGTCGGCAAGCTACGGATCGTTCAACACATTTAATGTGGGTGCGAAATTCTCTACGGGTTTGTTGTGGAACCACCTCATCTTCGACGGAGCCTATCACGAGACCAATACCGACGGGTTTATCCACGGCACCAGCGGCCGCTCGGGCTCGTACTACGGCGGGCTGACGTGGATGGGCGACAACTTCCAGCTGCGCTACAAAAACATCGGCAACTTCGAGAAGACGGGACAGGCATGGAACGGTGTGACTGCCGGCAACGACGATCTCTCGCTGATGGACGGCACCTATGGCGCCAATACCGGCATCAAGACTTATAAAGACCTCTACGAGGTGGGACTGGGCCGCTACAACTCGCTCTACGAGCAGCTGACCTACGATGTCGACGGTAACTTTGCACGTGACGCCAACGGCAACTACCTGACCGAGCGTTACACGATGAGCGACGGCTCGTACTGGCCGAAGACCACCGACAACTTCTGGCAGAACCACAACATTCTCTCTGCCGCATGGACCATCAGCGACCGATGGAACACATCGGCATCGCTGCACTACACGCATGGCTACGGCTACTATAAAGAGTTCCGCCCCCAGAACAAAATCAAGAAACTGGGACTGCCCAACGCTGAGTTCGGCTATGATGCCGTCGACGGCGTGAAACGTACCGACTGGGTGCGCAAGAAGGGACTGAAGCAGGATGCCTACGGACTGGTGTGGAGCATCAACTATAAAGACGACGAGTGGGACATCATCGGCGGACTGAGCCTGCAGAACTTCGAGGGCAACCACTTCGGATATGTGACCTACCTCTCTGACAACAAGCTGAGAAGTCTGCTCATGAAGAATGGCGACTACCAGTATTACGACTCGGATGCGAAAAAGCTCGACGGCAACGTCTACGTAAAGGCTGCCTATGCCATCACACCGGCATGGAGTGTGTTTGCCGACATGCAGTACCGCCACGTGGGCTATAAGACCGACGGCTACAACGATAAGTTTATTGAAAACAAAGAGACGGGGCTCTACCTCAAGCACTGGCTCGATATCGACAAGAAGTACGACTTCTTCAATCCCAAGGCTGGTTTCAGCTTCAATCAAAACGGCCACCGCTTCTACGGTTCGCTGGCCATGAGCCACCGCGAGCCCGAGCGCAACAACTTCACCGACAATGCCAACTATCCGGCACCCAAGGCTGAACAGCTGATTGACTACGAGCTGGGCTACCAGTTTACGGGCGACAACTGGCATGTGGGGGCTAACTTCTACTACATGGACTACGTCGACCAGTTTGTGCAGACGGGTGCGCTGAGCGACATTGGCGAAAAGCTCACCACCAACGTGAAGGACTCTTACCGCATGGGTGTGGAACTGCAGGCTGGATGGAACGTTACTCCTTGGCTCACGCTGGAGGGTAATGCCGCCCTGAGCAAGAACAAAATCAAGGACTTCGACGAGTTTGTGGAAGACTGGGACGACTGGGATTATAAAGACGATGTGGCTGCTCGCCAGTATGCTATCGAGAACTATCATATCGACGGCAACGGCGACGAGCTGCGCCAGCTGCACTACGACAACTCGACACTGGCTTTCTCGCCATCGGCGATTCTGAATGGTTTTGTGAATTTCCACTACAAAGGACTGCAGGCCGTGTGGCACACCAACTACGTGAGCCGCCAGTATCTCGATAATACCGAGAACGAAGACCGTTCGCTGCCGAGCTACAGCACGTCGAACGTGAACCTCAGTTACACCCTGAAGCCGAAGAAATTCCTTAAAGAAGCCATCATCGGCCTGAACATCTCGAATGTGTTCAACCGTCGATATGCTGCCAGCGGATGGGTTTACTCGGCAGTGGCCGAAAGCTACGGTCATACGCCCGACAACCGCTACTACCAGATAGGATTCATCCCTATGGCAGGCACTACGGTGATGGGAAGCCTGACACTGAGATTTTGAGAATTGATAATTGACAATTGACAATTGATAATTGCTTTGTGATGGAAGAATTTCTTGCAGCCCATTGGCTTGACATGCTGACCACGGCACTCGGACTGGCTTACATCCTGCTGGAGTATAAAGCCAGCGTGTGGCTGTGGGCCGTGGGATTTGCGATGCAGAGCCTGGGCATTGTGCTCTACTACCAGAAAGGACTCTATGCCGACTGCGGTATGGAGTTCTACTATCTGGCCATGACCGTTTACGGTTTTATTAACTGGATAAGACCACACAAGGTGGAGGGCGCCGACCACGTGCGTGCAGCGGAAAAGAAAGTCCAGACCATACCGATCACCCACTTTCCGCGCCGACTGGCCATCCGCTGGGCGCTGGCCACGCTGGTCATCTGGGGAGCTCTGTACTGCTTCTTGGCATTCTGCACCGACTCTCGCGTACCCGTGGCCGACTCGTTCACCACGGCCCTGAGCTTTGTGGGCATCTGGGCACTGGCTAGGAAATATCTTGAACAATGGCTCATCTGGATTGTCGTGGATGTGGTGACGTGCGCGCTCTATTTCTACAAAGACATTCCCTTCAAGGCGAGTCTCTATGCCTTATATGTGGTGATAGCCGTGATGGGCTACAAGAAATGGCGGAAAATGATGAAGCAAACGGACTGACTGAGGATTCCCGTACTTATAAGACGAAAGAACTGTTAAAATTACTCAATTTCTGAGCAAGGTGACAAGCAAGATGGCAGAAACAACAGTTTTTTGTTTATCTTTGCAATCGCTTGGAAGCTATTTTTCTCTTTCAAGCAACAATAACCCCTCTGCTCGTGAGAGTAGTTTTTCATAAAGTTAATTTAGTTTAATTAAGTCTCGGCGCTGTATTGTGAAATACGGCGCTTCTTTTTTGTGGGATTCAAAGAAAAATATTACCTTTGCAGCCGGTTTGGAAAACAGGCCACAAGAAAAACAATTAAAAAAACACATGCAGAAAACAGTTTTCAACAAGCGCACGCCCATTAAGTTCAAGCAGTTTGGACGAAAGGGCTACTCACTGTTTGCCTGTCTGCGCAAAGAGGTGCTCATCGGCACCCTCAGTGTCGCCACCTTGACATGTGCCAAGGCCGACGGCATCAGCGTCGAGCCCATCAAGCCCGACACAGCGAAGACAAGCCGCGAGGTGAGGCTGGAGGAGGTCAATGTGACAGGCTCCAGGGCGCCGCTGACCAGAGGTCAGCAAGCGAGAATGGTCACTGTGCTCGAGCGTGCCGACATTCAGGCTGCGCCAGTACAAAGTTTAAACGATTTGCTGAAATATGCCGTAGGCGTGGATGTACGCCAGCGCGGACCGATTGGAGCGCAAACAGACATCAGTATCAGAGGCGGCAACTATGAGCAAATCACCATCCTGCTCAACGGCATTAATATCTGCGACCCGCAGACCGGACATAATGCCTTCGACTTTCCACTTGATATTTCCGACATTGAGCGCATCGAGGTGCTTGAGGGCCCTGCCGGACGTGTGTATGGCACATCGTCGCTGGTGGGTGCGGTGAACATTGTCACTAAGCGCGTCGACGGTAATAGCATCGATGCCCATGTGGACGGTGGCTCTTACGGCTATCTGAATGTGGGCGCCAGGGCTGCCCTTGCCGGAAAGACCAGCCACAGCCTGTCGGCTAACTTCACCCGCAGCGACGGTTACAGCCGCAATAAGGCGGGTGGACTGAATGCCGACTACAATGGTGGCAAGGCGTTCTACCAGGGAACTTACGACGACGATCAGATCAGCGTCAGCTGGCATGCCGGACTGAGTACCCGCGGCTTTGGCTCGAACACCTTCTATGGTGCCAAGTGGGACGACCAGTATGAGCATACACTGAAAACCTATACCGCTATTCAGGGTGAGAACAAAAAAGGGCGCTTCCATCTGAAACCGTCCATCTACTGGAACCGCAGCATGGACCGTTTCGAACTCTTCCGCAATGCGCCCGACATCTATCCGTTCAACTACCATCGCACCGATGTTTATGGTGTCAACCTGAACAGTTATTTCGACTGGGCACTGGGTCGTACCGCCCTTGGGGCTGAACTGCGCAACGAGGATCTGGTGAGCGGCAACCTGGGCGAGCCCCTGTCGAAGACGCACCACATTCACGGCACCGACCGCGACTATGAGTACGGACTCAACCGCACCAACATCAGTTTTGTGCTCGAGCATAACATCTTGCTCAAGCGCTTCACGCTCTCGGCAGGCATTGTGGCTGTGAAAAACTCATGGAACGAGATGCGCATGCGGGTCTATCCAGGCATCGATGCCAGCTACCGGTTGGGCGACAACTGGAAGGTCTACGCATCGTACAACACGTCGCTGCGCATGCCGTCGGTCACCGAGCTCTACTATTCGGTGGGCGGACACAAGGCCGACAAGCACCTGAAACCCGAAGAACTGGCTGCCATTGAGGGAGGTATCAAATATGGCTCGCGGTTGATGGAGGGTAACGTGAGTGTGTATCACAACCACTGCAAGAACATCATCGACTGGATTCGCCACACCGACGATCCCGATGCACCCTGGGAGTCGGTGAACTTTACGAAGCTCAACGCCACGGGTGTGCAGACGGCACTGACCTTCCATCTTAACGAGATGCTGCCACGGCAGGATGTGCTGCGCAAGCTGAACATCGCCTACAACTATATCGACCAGAACAAGGTGGAGAAACAGGGCATTCAGAGTCAGTATGCACTGGAGTACCTGCGCCACAAACTGGTGTGCAACCTGCAGTTGCACCTGTGGGACAAGCTGAACATGAGCATCAACTATCGCTATCAGGACCGTACGGGCACATACACCAATGTCGAAGGACAGGTGGAGGAATATAAGCCCTATGGCATTGTCGACACGCGGTTGAGTTGGAATGCCGAGAAGTATAACTTCTATGTGGAGGCCAACAACGTGTTCGACAAGTCGTATGTCGACTATGGACATGTGCCGCAACCAGGCATCTGGGTGATGGCTGGTGCCAGCATCCATCTGGACATTTAATCACAAAAAAACAACTGTGGTCTGCTTTTCCTAACCCATTCTACTGCGGGGGGATGAACTTATTCAAATGGGTTCATCCCCCTCGTTTTCGCCGATAGGAGTAATTCGGTCGGGGAGCGTTTCGCTAATGAGGAAACACTTCTGCGAGTCGATCATGGCATGATGGGCGTAGGCTAGTATGTCCATGATGTTGCCGTTCATACGGGTATGGCCGAACACCTGAAACACCTGGTTGAGGCCATAAGCAGCGGGCACGTGCTCCATGGAATGCTCGTTGACATCGGCCCATAGCACGCTGCCTGTGCGCTCGCCCATCATCGAGCGGTTGTAGCCTACCACGGCAAGCAGGTCCTGCCCCTGTTGTTCGTCGTCATCGAGGGCGTTAATGCGGTCGATGGTCTCTTGCTGCGCCACCGATACGTCGCTGTCGTCCAGATGCCACAGCTGTTGGTTCACTTTATTCAGCCAATAGGCGGTCAGTCCGGCATGCGTTAACACATAGGTGGTGCCGCCAACCACCTCACGGTGGGCCAGCTGGAAAAGGTGGCGATGGTCGTTGAACAGGCTGTGGTAAAGGTCCCAGTGCTCATGGTCCATGCGTGTGCCGGCTCCACGAGAGCGGAATCGTCGTGAGCTGTAGTGCTGGTCGTGATTGCCCTTGAGCAATATCACCTTGTCGCGATACTCCAGTTTCAGACTGATGATTTCCATCAGGTTGCGGTAGAGTGCTTTGGACGAACAGTCGACCTCCTCGTTGCGGTAGGGGTCGAGGTAGTCGCCCAGAAACACGATGCGGTCTGCCTGTGCGGCGTAATCGCTGACGGGCTTTTTCCAAAAGGTGCGCCCATGCACGTCGGGTACAACAAGTATGTTTTTTGCCATATATAGAAGTTCGTTATTGCTGTTTGATGGCAAAAATACAAAAAAGCAGATGAAATGCAAAACGAAAGTCGTTTTTTCTTTTCATTTCCTGCCAGGGTGTGAGCGTGTGTTATTTTGCAACCCATAACAATAAAACCGCTTGAATTTGCGTTTATGAAATAAATAGCGTATCTTTGCACATCAAAATGAGGAAGAGATTGTTATCCACTGTGCTTGTTCTTGTGGCCACCGTCAACATGCTGGCGCAAGAGAGTCAGACAGCCTACGATTTTCTGCGGCTGCCGGTGAGTGCGCATGCTGCTGCCCTTGGCGGCGACAATGTGACGCTCATCGAGGATGATGCCGCCCTCACCTTCCATAATCCAGCCCTGCTCTCGTCGGTGAGCGACAAGACCGTGGGTCTGGGATTCATGACTTATATGGAGGGAGCCCGCATGGCCAGCGCCTCGTTCAGCCGTGTGGCAGGCGAGAAGGCGTCGTGGGGCGTAACGGCGCAATATGCCGACTACGGGAAGATGAAAGAGATGGACGAGTTCAACCGGCAGACAGGCGAGTTCTCGGCCAAGGATATTGCCGTGGCAGGCACCTTCTCGTATCAGCTCTCCGATCGCATTGTGGGAGGTATCACGGCCAGGATGATCAATTCTTACATTGGCAGCTACAGCTCGTGGGCCATGGGCGTAGACCTGGGCGCCAACTACTACGATGCGCAACGCGAGTGGTCGGTGTCGGTGGTGGCTCGTAACCTCGGTGGACAGCTGAAGGCTTTCGACGACCACTACGACCGCATGCCCATCGATGTGCAGGCAGGTGTGAGCAAACGGGTGCTCAACGCTCCCTTCCGTCTCTCGGCCACGCTGGTGGATCTCACCCATTGGGACTACCGTTTCATCGACCATCTGGTGGCAGGCGTAGACATTCTCTTGTCGCAGACCATCTGGGTGGGTGCCGGATATAATTTTCGGCGTGCCCGCGAGATGACTTTGCTCAAGGGTACCGACGAGGAGGGCAGCCATGGGGCAGGATTGTCGCTAGGTGCCGGTCTGCAGTTGGAACGCTTCAAACTGAATCTTGCCTATGGCAAGTATCATATATCTTCACATTCACTCATCATCAATTTAGCACTGCAATTATGAAGAAAATCATTATTGCCATCGACGGACACTCATCATGCGGAAAGTCAACGATGGCCAAGGACCTGGCCCGACGGCTGGGTTATATTTATGTCGATACTGGAGCCATGTATCGGGCTGTCACCCTTTATGCTTTGCGCAACCAGCTCTTCTGTGCCGACGGAACCATCAAGACCGACGAACTGGAGGCACGCATGAAAGATATTCAGATCTCGTTCCGCCTGAACGAACAGACGGGCCGACCTGACACCTATCTGAATGGCGAACTGGTAGAGAACGACATCCGCACCATGGAGGTTTCGAGCCATGTGTCGCCCATTGCCACACTGGCTTTTGTGCGCTCGGCGATGGTGGCCCAGCAACAGCGGATGGGTGAGGAGAAAGGCATCGTGATGGATGGCCGCGACATTGGCACGGTGGTATTCCCGAATGCCGAGCTGAAAATCTTTGTGACAGCCTCGGCAGAGGTGCGTGCCCAGCGTCGTTACGACGAACTCAAACAAAAAGGGATGGAGGCTGACTACGATGAGATATTGAAAAACGTACAGGAGCGTGATTACATAGACAGCCATCGTGAGGTATCTCCTCTACGCAAGGCCGACGACGCCATAGAGCTTGACAATAGTCACATGACAATTGCCGAGCAAAACGAATGGTTGATGCGGGAAGTACAGAAAGTCTCTCAATAACAACCCGTATTAAATTGATAATTGACAATTGATAATTGATAATTAACGTGAGTTCGACGTAAGAGTTATGCAATTAGACTACTTCTCTTACGTCGAACTCACATTAGTATAGTTTACCACGAATTGTTCGAATTGTTCGAATGTTCTTGTTTCTAGAGCATAGCGCGAAGCACCTTCGGTGCCACGAATATATCGAATTTTGGCGAATTCTCAATCCTCCATCCTCCATTCTCAATTCTCCATTCTCAATCCTCCATCTTCAATTCCTCAATCCTCCATTCTCAATCCTCAGGGAGCAATTGCATGATGTAGTCACGGCATTGTTCCATTAGCCATTTGGGAGTGCTCGTGGCACCGCAAATGCCAATGGTGGCAACGTTATTAAGCCATTGCTTATCGATTTCGGCAGGGCGTTCTATTTGGTAGCTGTTGGCATTCACCCGCCGGCACTCGCCAAAGAGCACCTTGCCGTTGCTGCTTTTATGTCCGCAGACAAAAAGCACCAGGTCGTGGCGGGCAGCGAAGTTTGAGATGTTGGGCATGCGGTTGGCTACCTGTCGGCAGATGGTGTCGAAGCTGCGGAATTGGGCCTGTGGTGAAATGTGTTGTTGGATATACTCGATGATGCGGTGAAACTCGCCCAGGTTCTTCGTGGTTTGCGAGTAGAGATAAATGTCGCGGTTGAAATCCAGTTTGCTCACATCCTCGAAGTGGGCCACGACGATGGCGCGGTTGTCTGTCTGTCCCATCAGTCCCAATACCTCAGCATGTCCGGGCTTTCCGAAGATGACAATCTGCGCATGGGGGTTTGCCTCATATTGCCGTTTGATGCGGCGCTGCAACTGAAGCACCACAGGACAGGTGGCATCTATGATCTCGATGTCGTTGCGACGGGCCAGCTCGTAGGTTGCTGGTGGTTCGCCATGAGCCCTCAGCAGCACTTTTGCATGGTGCAGCTCTTGCATCTGCTCATGGTTGATGGTGATGAGCCCCATCTGTCTCAGCCGCTCACACTCCATGCCGTTGTGCACGATGTCGCCAAGACAGTAGAGCTGACCGCCCGCAGCCAGTTCTTCCTCAGCCTTCTGGATGGCAGTGGTCACTCCGAAACAGAATCCGCTGCCGTTGTCGATTTCTATTTTCATTCTGCTCGAAACGCTCTTGGCGGAGCCGTGCCATCTGTAGCAGCCAGTGCCGCCACAGATGGCACAGTCCTCATTATAATGATTTGTAATACATGTCGAGCAACTCCTGGGCGGCAGCAAACGATGTCTTGTCACCAGCCAGCACGGTGCGCTCGGCCTCCTGCAACTTGGCCTCGATCATCGGGTTGTGGTAGAAAGAGTTGCGCAGATGCTCGTTGATGCTCTCATACATCCAGTATTTCGATTGTTCGTTGCGGCGGTACTGGAAGTAGCCGTTGTGCTTCACGAAGTCGATGTACTGGTAGATCATGTCCCACACCTCTTTCACACCGGTGCCGTAGAATCCGCTGTAACACAGCACCTTCGGCAGCCAGCCGCTCTCGGGCATGGGGAAGAAGTGCAGTGCGTTGCGGAAGTTGGTGGCTGCCATGTGGCACTTGTCCACATTGTTTCCGTCGCACTTGTTGATAACGATGCCGTCGCTGATCTCCATAATACCGCGCTTGATGCCCTGCAGTTCGTCGCCCGTTCCTGCCAATTGGATGAGCAGGAAGAAATCTACCATGGAGTGGCAGGCCGTCTCACTCTGTCCTACGCCCACCGTCTCGACGAAAATCTTGTCGAAGCCTGCTGCCTCGCAGAGGATGATGCTCTCACGCGTCTTGCGGGCTACACCGCCCAGTGAGCCGGCTGTGGGTGAAGGACGGATGAATGCCTCCCGTCGCTGCGACAGCTTCTCCATGCGCGTCTTGTCGCCCAGGATGCTGCCTTTCGAGCGTTCCGAGCTGGGGTCGATGGCCAGTACGGCCAGTTTGCCGCCATGCTCGTCGAGCACATGACAGCCAAACTCATCAATCGACGTACTCTTTCCCGCTCCAGGCACACCACTGATGCCCACACGGATGGAGTTGCCACTGTAAGGCAGGCATTTCTCGATGACCTCCTGCGCCTTGGCATAGTGGGTGGGATTGACGCTCTCTACCAGCGTGACAGCCTGCGAGAGGATGGTGATGTCGCCTTTCACGATGCCCTCTACGAGTTCGGCAGCCGACATCTCGCGGCGGCGGAAGCGGCTGCGCTTCAGGTAGGGGTTAATGATAGAGGGCTGCTCAATACCGCTGTTCACGGTCAGGCCCTTGTATTCTTCACTATTTTCGGGGTGTTCCATAGTTATATGAATGTTTCGAGTTACAAGTTTTTATTGTGGATATCTGATTATTTCACGTTGATGTTGATCACCACCTTGGCCCGGTTGGGGTCGTTGGTAATCATCAGAATACGGGGCTTTGTGCGCGCACTCTTAATCTCGTCCTTAATGGTGACCTTCAGCTTGGCTTCCTCGCCGGGTGCCAGATGGCGCTTGTTGAGCTGCAGTTGCAGACCCACGGTGAACATCTGCACCTCCTGAATGTCGAGCATGTCTTTACCCACATTCTGCAAAATGAGCGTGGTGGTCTTCTTTTTCTTGCCTTCCAGGTCGATATCTATCGACTCTTCCGACAGTTGCAGCTTCGGCGCATTCAGACGCTGGAAGTCGGTCAGGTCGCTGAATCCGGGCAGCAAGATAGCCGACACACCGATTTCCTTGCCTTGTCCCACCTTGTCGCCAGGGAACATGCCCAGATAGACGGATGTCTGCGACAGTCCGAAGTTGCGCAGTTTCTTCGACAACAGTGTGATGGTGGCCTCGCCCGAGTGCCCCGGAGCAATGCGTGTGGGCGAGATATTGGCCTTTAAGTATGCGGGCAGATGCATGATGACGGGTGTTACCGTCTTCGTCGAATTGTTCATGATGTGGATTTTCTGCATGGGCATGTCACCGCTGTTCACGTCGTCGAACTCAATCTCGTTCTTGTCCACCAGCACATCGCCCAGCTTGTAGGGATATTCGCCCGAGAAGTCAATCACTTTTTCCACCACCACACCGGTCATGGTGAGATAGGTGGGCTCGGGAGAGGCATTGCTGTAGATGGCCACCTGCTTGAAGAAATGTCCCAGCTGGCGGGCATCGTAGGTAGCAGAAACGGTGAACGACGCCCCTCCCTCTACGGGTGTGCGGGGATAGTCGACGGTGGTACAGCCGCAACTGGTGCGCACGTCTTTGATGACGAGTTTCGAGCTGCCTTTGTTTTTTAGCTCGAAATTCACCGTAGCTGGTTGGTTATACACTATTTTTCCGCAATCGATGGTCTCGTTGTCGGTAGTAATCTTCTGTGCGCTGGCCGTCAATGCAAGCACTGACAGGCACGAGAGTAATATGCTTTTTTTGTTCATAATCAAGATGGTTATTTGACGACCAACGTGTGGGCTGCCGCACGTGCTGTATATTCGGGTGCATAAGCACACTGAACGGTGCATGTGCCAGTGGTGTAGGTGCCCTGTCGGTCTATGTAATACTCGGTCTCGACGACATGCTTACCTTTAGATAAACGGTCGAAATAATAATTTGTTGTGTAATCTTTCGGCGAACAATAGTAGCCCCAATGGTAGCCACTAAGTTGTCTGACGGGTTCCATGCAGGCAGCACGCTTGTCGATGAGCTGTACAAAGTCGTAGTCGCGCTCGGCGGTGATGGTGATGCGCACCTTCACCTTGTCACCCACAGAGAGGGTAGCGGGTGCTGTGGACGGACTGCCGGTCGTCAGAATCTCACGTTTTACGGTGAGGCCTGCTGCCGACTGGTTGATGTCGCCCACGGGTTGCATAAACTGCGCATAGACCGCTCCCCACGATGTACCGTCGCTGGTTTTCCGCACGGTCAGCGTTTTC
Organism: Prevotella sp. UBA2739; assembly: GCA_002353525.1. Lineage (GTDB taxonomy): Bacteria > Bacteroidota > Bacteroidia > Bacteroidales > Bacteroidaceae > Prevotella. The sequence continues at coordinate 33,538 of DEJV01000071.1, read as the reverse complement.
ATGTGGGGGTCGGAGGCGGCCACCTTCACATAACCCAGACCTGCTGTTGCCTGTGGCAGTGCCAATGGTTTGCCGTTGAGTGCGATGGTTGCGGGAGTCTTAGATTCCAGCAACTCTGTCCGCCCGTTCATGAAGGCATAGATGGCATCCACGCTGTTGAGCGGTGTGTCCCATGCCTGGGTGCGCTTGCTCTGCAGCAGCCACCGCTGCATCTCCTCGACTGTCTGACGGTCGTTGGGCTCAATGGCTTTCAGCGCCTCGATGGCAGCCACCTCTGTGGGTATCTTATAGTCGCGCCAGCTGTAGTAGGCCTTTCGCGTGTCGAAGTAACGGCCTTTCTCCTCTTGATAGACGGTGTACTGCCGGATGCTCTCCAGATATTCGGCAGCCTTCGCTTGCTTGCCGTTGCGTGCCAGGATGATGGCAGCCACGGCCTTGCCATAGATGGTGAACTCGTGCGTCTGCCGTGACAGATGGTCCACCAGATAGTTGCGCGCGTCGGCAGCCTTGCCGGTCAGCTGTGCCTTGGCCAGACTCCAGATGTAGAGTACATTTACGGCCGACTCACTGGGACGCAGGTTCTTCACTTTGCCCTCGCGCTCTAGTTTGCGCATCTGTTTCACCTCCTCTATCATCTCTTTCTCCAGGTAGCGCATGGCCGACGTGAGCATTTGCTGCGAGCCCTGTTGTGTCTCGGTCATCACGTCCAGACGGGTGAGCAGTCGTGCCACGGCAATGGTCATGGTGCGGCTGCCTGGCATGCCCGGCCACCAGCTCCAGCTGCCGTCGCCATTCTGCAGGTCGCGCAGGTGTTGCATGTTTTGGCCAAGGCGGTATTGCAGGGCGTTCTCGTCGAAGAAGCCGATGAGCTGACGTTTCTGGTCAGCCTCCCGGTCGGCCTCCATCACCCATGGGGTCTCGTCGAGCACCAGTGTCTTCAGTTCCTGGTTCTTTTGCAGGCTGCTCATGAGCGAGGTCTCGCTGCCCTGTTCCTGCTGCCATCGTTCGATGGTATTCTTGATGCTGGCATTCTGCTTCATGATGAATGCCCCCAGACTGTTAGCATAGAATGCCGTGGCCTGGCTGATCACGTCCTTGTCGCTCCGTGTGGCCACCGAGGGCAGTGCCTGAATCATCAGCCATGCCGGGTTATTGGTATATTCGATGGTCAGCTTCTTCGTGCGTGGAGCCACAGGTGAATTCTCGTGTGCCTGGCTATGGAAGAGTTTCTCCAGATCAATCTCTTTCAGACCGGCTGTGTTCTGTGTAAACGGCAGCGTGTTAATCACCATCTCCACATCGGGCAGAATGGGCAGATAGTGTTGCTCGCCGTCGCAGAAGCCCTTGCCGGTGACACTCCACTTCGCGATGAGCAAGGCGGGCCATTGCTCCTTGGGCTCACAAGTAAAGGTGACGCTGGTCGTAGCGCCTGCCTCCAGTAAGATATCGTCGTCAAACTGGGCAACGGCTTGGTTGGTATCAGGGTTGATGAGCATCAGAGTGGCTTTGCCGTTGGTCTTCTTCTCACCGGTGTTGAAGATGCGTGCCGTGAGCGTAGCCTTGTCGCCCTGCCTTACAAAGCGTGGCATGTTAGGCTGTATCATCACGTCTTTCTTGGCTACCGCCTCTGCCCTGACAATGCCATAGTTCATGTCGGTGTCGTGGCCAAGGCCCATGAACCGCCATGTGGTGAGGCTCTCGGGCAGGGTGAATCTCACGGCCACGTTGCCCTCGCTGTCGGTCAGCAGGGCAGGATAGAAGAAGGCTGTCTCGTTCAGGTTCTCGCGCATCTGCTGCGTGGCAGTGCCGTTACTGCCGCCATTGTCGCTTGCAGCTGCCATGGGCTTTGCCTCATCGGCTAGCATTTGTGTCTCAGCAGCATCGTTAATCACTTCCTTTGCCTTAAGGATAGAGCCTACAGCTTCTTCGTTAGCCATGTTGAAGCTGACTGCCTTGCTGGCCATGAGTCGTCTTTCCTTTCTCAGTCCGCCCGCCATCATGTTCAGCTCATCCATGGCTACAAGCCCGTAGCTCATGCTGAGCAGCGAGGAATCAAAGCGGTTGAAACTCAGCGCCTTCACGTCATTGAATCGCAGAAGGGTGCTGCCGTCGAGGCGCAGGCCGTCATAATAGCCGTGGTGCCATCGGGCCGAAGGCAGGTTCTGATAGATATTCGGATCGAAGTGCCAGTCGTGGTGCAGTATGTCGTCGAGCGACTTGTCGTACATCGCCGCCAGCAGTTGTGCCTTGGCTGGTGCCCCGTCGGGGTAGGCGATGTGGAGCGTCCATTCTTCTTTTTGTCCGGGTGTGAGCCTGTCGCGGAATGTCTTCCACGTCAGCAGCAGCCGTTTGTCGGGAAGCGGGCGTGAGATGTGTGCCAGATGCTCATACTTCTTTCCTTCCTTCACCCAGGCATAGGTGAGCAGCAGGCCCGTGCCATATTCCTCGCGGTAGGTGAACTGGCGCGTGAGGATGGCATTGCTCTGGTCTGTCACACCACTCTCCAGTACATGGTTGCCTGCGATGATGGTATATAGGATGTGCGTGTCGGCATCGCTCGAGCCCACCTGAATGGTGACGGGCTGACCGTCGCGCGGAAATTCGCTGGCCGTCTGGTAAAACCAGTCGTGGGTCTCTATGCAGGGCCGTTTGTCGTCAAGACGGAACACGACCACCTGTTGCTTCAATGTGTCGCTACCGCAGACAGCTACCACCTCATGCCGGCCACTAGAAAGAGCCAGCTGGCTGATGTCTGCAGGTTTGTTGGCTTTGGCTGGGTACCACTCGCCACCGTCCATCTGCCAGCGGATGTCGCCGTCGATAGCCGCTCCGGCCATGTTGTGCCTGCTGAAGGTGATGGTCTTCAGCTCATCGCGCAATGATTTCTCGGGCAGGTCGCAACTTAGGGCTGTAGGACGCGTGCCAAGGGGAAGCGACATCTCGCCCTCGTGCGACTCGCCACCCTGGTCGGTCACCTGTGCCCAAGCCTTTATCTGATAGAAACGGGGGGTGTTCTCTCCCTCTGCCAGTGCCCATTCGGGTAGCGTCATGGGCATGGGAATCGTGAATGCACCGTCGCTGTCGGTGACTGTCTCGCCCTCGGCAAGCTGTGCCTGTGCGTCGGTGTCGCCACCATAACGCCACCACCACCATGCCTGCGAGCGGTTCACCCTGTAGGTTACCTTTGCTCCCTGTACCGGCACGCCAGCAAACGATTTGGCAAAAGCCTTCACCATCAAGGTGTCGCCATGCTGGTAGGCCTCTTTTATTTCAGGAAATTCCAATTGGAAGGTGGGACGCTTATACTCGTCGACGGTCAGATGGGCGTAACCATTGCCGAAGTTGCTCTGCACCACATAGCCGCCGTTTAGTCCGCTCTGGGGCAGCACAAAGTCGGCCGAGGCCGTACCAAAGGCATCGGTGGTGACCTCTTTCTCTTCCACCACCTTGTGGTTGGCATTGCGCAGTGTCAGCCGCATGGATTTGTTGGCCAGTGCCTTGGTTGTCAGTCCGCGCTGGTTGACAAAAGCCAGTGCCGACACGTGTACGGTTTGTCCCGGACGGTAGATGCTACGGTCGGTATAAAGGGTGACGAAATTGTTCTCGCGGTTGTTCTCATAGAAGCTGAAGTTGTTCCAAAGTCCCGTTGAGGGCAGGTATTTGTCGGTGGCGGTGCTGGCCAGCACCTCGTTGGGTGCATTATTAGCATAGGTGTAGGTCACCTCGCCATTCTGTCCACAGGTCAGCGTTACGGCAGCTTTCTTTGCATCGTAGCGCTGCGTGAACATCAGCTTGAGAGTAGCTCCGGAAACAGGCTGTCCGCTGGTGCCGCTTACCACGGCATAGCGTATCTTCTTTCCGGGCAACTCTTGCGAAAGCACATACAGGTCGCTCACGTAGTAGAGGCAGCGTGCCGGTTGTATGCCCTTGTTGTCGGTGGTCATCTCCACCAGGTACAAACCAACGGGCAGTCCCTTTATCTGCATCGAGTCTTCCACCACTTTGTGAGCAGGATAGCCTTGATAGCTGAGCGTCTCTGTCTGCATCACTTTCTCGGCGGCAGCTTTCAGTTTGACATAGTCGGAGGCATCGCCCGGGTTGAGTCGGGTGGTGGCATCCAGACGCAGCCGTGTGACGGTCATCTTCACCTGGCCTATGTTCCTCACCTGTTGCAGTTCCACCTTGCGGGCGTGCATGGGCAGTCCCACCATGCTGCCCAGCTGTGCGCTGAACATAGGCTGTGTGAGAGCTTTCTGGGCATTGCGCAGGGTGTTCATGCGGGGCCATGATCCCCATTTTGCCAGTGCTTCATCGATATACTTCATGCGCTCGTCGGCGGAAGCCTGGCACTGTTCCATCATGCTATATCGCTCGATGGCCACCTCGGCGCACTCATTCAGGTCGCCGTAACGGGCTGCCAGCGAGTCGAGCGAGGCTACATAGGGCGACTGTTGAAGGTCGCGTTCCCACGACTTGCGTGACTTGCGCAACAATTCCAGCGCAGTGATCAGTGTAGCGGCACGGTTGCCAGTGCGCTCATAGTAGTCGTGCAGCAGTTGCATGTTGTCGGCCTCATAGCCCAGCATACTGAGCAGGTCGTTATAGAAGATGCGGCTGTCCTTGCCCTCCACCACCAATGGTGCATAGTCGAGAGCCTTGCTGGCAGCAAGCAGTTCGGGACGGGCCAACGAACGGGTGTAGTAGTCCGCGCTGATGGCCTCGTGGTCGTCGTCGAGTCCCGGGTAGTTCTTATAGATGTGGCCCAGCACAGAGGCGTAGACCATGGCCAGTACCGGATTCTGCTGTCGTTCTGCCGCCTCAGCTTTTACCATTCGGCTCACGGCGGGAGCCAGCGAGTCGGGGGACACCACAGCCTTTGCCTTCATCAAGCGCAGCTCCGCTTTCATCAGCTGGCCGTACACCTGTTCTTTCTTTGCCTTGTCGGCAATCTGCAGCAGCCATTTCATCTCCGTCTGAGGCAAGTCTTTCTCTTGTGCCTCGTCGGCCTGTTTCCACAGTGCAGAATAGTTGTCGGCAATTGTATTGATGGGCATCATTGTCAAAACCAGTATGATTAAAAACAAGAATCTTTTCATAAGCGTTTTTGCTTTTAAAATGCAAAGATAATGAAAATCTTGCATCTTGCAAAAGTATTTGTACTTTTGAAACGAATATAAATACTAATTAATACAACGATTCCGTTATTTTTCCTTTTTGGGTAATAAGGGTAATTATATGGAATTATTGTACCAACAAAAGGTTTTGACTCAAGCTTGCCAGCTGCCATTACGACGGTTGTATCTACCCACTTACAACGAACTTATCTGCCAGTTATATGGGTTACAACTACCAATTAGGTTGGTTACAACTACCAGTTATGTGGGTTACAACTACCAGTTAGGTGGGTTATAACTGCTACTTATGTTGGTCGTAACCGTTGCATCTTGGTACTTTTGAGCGTTTCTCATGGCATGTGGTTTGAGTAGTCCCCCTGACTTCATGGCATCATCAAAGTGTGAAGGTGTGAAGGCTATATTGTTAAAAACTACCTTCCTGCGCGTATATGCGTATTATATAATAACCTGCCTACACGTAATACTTTTGTCGCTATTTAGCCTTCACACCCTTCACACCTTCACACAGAATACACTGGTGTGAGGATTACAATAATTCCGTAATCACATAAAGATAAATGGCTGCCGCTGGGATGGCCATCAGCGAAGAGTCGAAGCGGTCGAGCATGCCACCATGGCCTGGCAGAATATTACCACTGTCTTTGATGCCCAATGTGCGCTTGAACAGGCTCTCCACCAAGTCGCCCCAGGTACCGAATACCACCACGACCAGTCCCAGTCCTATCCACTGCAACGGGGTGAGCTGGGCTGTCAAAGGTGAAATCTGGCTGATGATATAGGCGGCGATGACCACGAAGACGGCACCACCGATGCTGCCCTCCCAGCTCTTGCCGGGCGATACGCGTGGGAACAGCTTGTGCTTTCCAAGAAGCGAACCGCTGCAATAGGCACCCGTATCGTTGATCCACAGGAAAATGAATACGCTCAGGGGGATGACGTAGTTGTAGTGTACCTGCCCGTTGCCGTCGTTGGTAAATGCCAGCACATTGATGAGCGAGAAGGGCAGGGCGATATACATCTGCGAAAGCATGGTGTAGGCCCAGTCGTTGATGGGGTTCTCATGCTTGGTGTATAGTTCACTGATAATCAGATAGATAATCGAGAACAGATAGGCGAAGAATACGGCACTGGGCGCAGCCTCGCAACAGAATCCGAACACACAGAGGAAAAACCACACACCAGCCACGGTACAGATGATACGGTCTACGGTGGTGGCTTCCACATGCTCATTGACAAGTCCCGTGAATTCCCAGATGTTGAGCCCCGTGACGAGTGCAAAGAGCAAGGCCATGGCTATAGGGTTCAGGAAACTGCACACAATGGCGGCAACGAAGATGATGCCTGTAATGGTTCTGACAATAAAGTTGTTCATGACTCGCCTCCTTCTTTGTTTTCTTCTTTTGATTGTTGTTCCAGTTCGCGGGCACGGTCTTCGGCCATCTTCTCGGCCAAGGCGCGCTCGTTCTCCTCGATGATTTCTTGTGAACGGCTCACCCAGGGACGCTTGCCGAAAATTTCCTCCACGTCGCTGGTGTAGATGACCTCGCGGCTGATGAGCAGTTCGGCCAGACGGTTGTGGCCTTCCTTATGCTCAAGAAGCAACTGCTTGGCACGGTCGTACTGCTCGTTGATCATCTTGAGCACTTCCTCGTCGATGATGCGGGCTGTGGTTTCCGAGTAGGGTTTCTGGAAGCTGTATTCCTGGTTGTTATAATAACAGATGTTGGGCAGCTTGTCGCCCATGCCAGCGTAGGCAATCATGCCATAGGCACTCTTTGTGGCACGCTCCAGGTCGTTCATGGCACCTGTAGAGATGTGTCCGGTGAACAACTCTTCGGCGGCACGGCCTCCCAGCAGCGAGCACATCTCGTCGAGCATCTGCTCTTTCGTTGTAATCTGCCGTTCCTCAGGCAGATACCAGGCAGCACCCAGGGCACGGCCGCGTGGCACAATGGTCACCTTCACCAGTGGGGCGGCATGCTCGCAGAACCACGAGATGGTGGCATGACCGGCCTCATGCAGAGCAATGGAGCGTTTCTCCTCGGCTGTCATCACCTTGGTCTTCTTCTCCAGTCCGCCAATGATGCGGTCCACTGCATCGAGGAAATCCTGTTTGCCCACAGCACTTGCGTTACGGCGGGCAGCAATCAGAGCGGCCTCATTGCAGACGTTGGCGATGTCGGCTCCGGAGAATCCAGGAGTCTGCCGCGAAAGGAAATCAATGTCGACCGTGTTGTCAATCTTGATGGGTTTCATGTGCACCTGGAAAATTTCCTTGCGCTCTGTCAGGTCGGGCAGGTCGACATGTATCTCACGGTCGAAACGGCCTGCACGCAGCAGGGCAGAGTCGAGCATGTCGACACGGTTGGTGGCAGCGAGGATAATCACACCGCTATTGGTGCCGAAACCGTCCATCTCGGTGAGCAATGCGTTCAGCGTGTTCTCGCGCTCGTCGTTACCGCCCATCGACGGATTCTTCGAACGGGCACGGCCCACGGCATCAATCTCGTCGATGAAGATGATGCAAGGTGACTTCTCCTTTGCCTGACGGAACAGGTCGCGCACACGACTGGCTCCCACACCAACGAACATCTCCACAAAGTCGGAGCCGCTCATCGAGAAGAATGGCACACCGGCCTCGCCTGCTACAGCCTTGGCTAGCAGCGTCTTACCTGTTCCCGGAGGACCTACCAGCAAGGCACCCTTGGGAATCTTTCCGCCCAAGTCGGTATACTTCTGCGGGTTCTTCAGGAACTCCACAATCTCCTGAACTTCCTGCTTGGCACCAGCCTGTCCGGCCACATCCTTAAAGGTGATGCCCAGCTCGCCGCCTTTCTCATACATCTTGGCTTTGCTCTTGCCCACATTGAACACACCGCCAGGGCCTCCACCTCCACCGCTCATGCGATTCATGATGAAGAACCAGAACAGGATGAGCAGGGCAAAGGGCACAATGTTCAACAGCAGGTTCATAAAGTCGCTGCCCGACTTGTTCTCGTAGCTGAGTGTTCCCGTGAACTTACCAGCCTGTTTCTCAGCCAGCAGAAACTCCTCGACCTTGTCTACCGAACCGAAGGTAACGTCAAGAAAGGGGTCAGGCCCAACATCTTTGGCAGATGCCTTAAACACGTCGCGGATGTTCTTCGGGTTGACATACATCTTCAGTTTCTTCTCGGCAGAGTTGACGACAATCTTCGTGGCATAGCCCTTGTCGACAAACACGCGGAAACTGTCGTAGGTTGCAGGACGCGTTGCGCTGCCTCCTACCTGTCCGTTGCTCGAGAAGTAGATGGCAATCAGTGCAATCAATGTCAGACCATAGATCCAATTCATGTTGAATCGGGGCATCTTCGGTCCGTTATTGTTGTTGCTATTGTTGTTCTGTTCCATAATATTTCGTTCTTTCAAAATTCATCCATACTTGGTGGAATCCTCCCGTGGGTCGCCGTCCTCCCCGAGACAGGCTAGTCTAAATCAGGAATCGCAGTAATCTTGGCATCCTGCCAGAGATTCTCCAGATTGTAGTACTCGCGCACGTCGGGTAAGAAGATGTGTACCATCACGTCGGTATAGTCCATGGCTATCCATTGGGCATTTTCCCTGCCGGCCACGCGCACAGGCTTCTCTCCACTATTGAGCCGTGCAAACTCTTCCACAGAGTCTGTGATAGCGTCTACCTGCGTGGGTGAGTTGCCTTGGCAGATGACAAAATACTTGCAGATGGTGCCGTCTATCTGGCTCATATCCACAATCACGATACCAGAACCTTTCTTTTCTTGAATTCCTTTTGTAATGTTCTCTAATAATTTTTTTGTCTGATCCATTCAGTAATATGATTAATAATGTGTACAAAGGTACAGCAAACCAAACGAACTACAAAATAATCGTCGATTAATTTGAATTTTTTTATAAAAAAGTTTGGTAGTTCCAAAATTCTTTGTACCTTTGCACCCGCAATTCAGTTATCACGGTGATGACGTTTGCGGACATTGGGGTATGGTGTAATGGTAACACTACAGATTCTGGTCCTGTCATTCTTGGTTCGAGTCCGAGTACCCCAACAGCAAAAGGCGAAGCAGATGATGCTTCGCTTTTTTGTGTTTTAGGTTTGTTGATGTCAATTTAAGTCATGACACTATTGGCTGTTTGCAGTTTTTTTCTTATTTTTGCAGCATCCTAGTAGGAGTTCATTATAGAACAGTCATAATAAGTATCATCAGAAAGAACACATGAAAAAGCATTTAGCATTGATTGTATGGTTGATGGCTGCCATGCCTTTTTCGGGCAGCGGCCAAGTGGACGAGACCACTCGCGAGGGAATGGCACGCATGTCGTGTACGAGTATTATGGTTGGCAAAAAAGCCTCGGCCGACGGATCGGTCATCACTTCCCACACTTGCGACTCATGGTACCGCACGTGGATGAAGATGGTGCCGGCGAAAGATTATGCCCGCGACACAGTGACTGCCGTCTATACAGGGCGCATGCACACCCAGTCGGCCGACGACAGCACGAAAATGTACAGGAAGGGAGTGGTACCGCAGGTGAGGCATACCTATCGCTATCTGGATACAGCTTATCCTTGCTTAAACGAGAAACAGCTGGGAATAGGCGAGACCACCATCACCGGTAGGAAGGAACTGAAGAATCCCAACGGCATGTTCATGATCGAGGAGCTGGAGCGCCTGGCCCTTGAGCGTTGCTCGACTGCCCGCGATGCCATCCGGCTCATGGGTGACCTGGTGAAACAATATGGCTATGGCGACAGCGGAGAGTGCCTGACGATTGCTGATAAGAACGAGGTGTGGATATTCGAGATTTTTGGCGAAGGCCCAAAGAGGATAGGTGGTGTATGGGCTGCCGTTCGTATTCCTGACGACGAAATTGCTGTATCGGCCAACATCTGTCGTATTTCTAAGATTGATGTCAACGACAAAGAGAACTATATGTACTCAGACAATCTGTTTGATGTGGCCCGTAAACTGAAGCTATGGGACGGCAAAGAAGAGTTTTGTTTCTGGAAGGCGTTCAGTGGCTCCAACTATTCGAAAGAAGTGAAAAACTACAGTGTCAGAGAGCATTTTATCATGAATGCACTGGCACCGTCGAAACATCTGAGCGACCAGGTGGAAAACCTGCCGCTGAGCGTGAAACCCGACAAAAAGGTGAGCGTGGAGGATGTGATGCGCCTCTTGGGTAGTTACTACGAGGGGACGGCCAAAAACTTGAGCTACCGCCATAAGATACCTAACCCTAAGCGCAAAGGCAAAGATGGAAAACTGGTGGAGAATGAGCCCGACAGCATTGTGTCGCCCTATTCGAACCCGTGGATGCGTCCCGACGAGATAAATATGTATTATGCGATGGGCGACTCGGTGATGAAGAATATCCGTACGGTGAGCGTGCCCTGGTGTGCATACAGCACCGTCATTCAGTTGCGCTCGTGGCTGCCCGACGAGATTGGTGGTGTGGCGTGGGTGGCCCTCGACAATCCGGGCGAGAGTCCCCGTTTCCCCATTTTCGCTGGAAACACACAGTTGCCAAAGTTGCTTGAGACCTGCGGACAGCATGTCGATCGTGATGATGCCGCCATTTGGCATTATCGTAAAACCAACCGGTTGGCCACCGTACGTTGGGGTACCTACCGCAAGACACTGGAGCCGGCTCGCGATTACTTCATAGAAAAGGGAATGCGCGAACTTCCCTTCGTGGAGCAATCGTGGCAGGAGCTGCAGAAGCAAGACAAGGCGAAGGCCCAGCGGATGCTGAATGGCTATACGGCCGATTTCTTCTGTGCTACTATTGCCAAGTGGGATGAAATGGCGCGCTACCTGTGGCGACAGACATGGACAGGATTCTAAGATGATAGAAAGGAAAATAGAAAGGGGACAGGCCATCCGGTCTGTCCCCTTCTTCGTTTTTTAGGTTAATTGCTATTAGTTTTGTTATTCTTGTTCGCGGTTTTCCGCGTCAATAGCCTTAATTTTCTCGCGCACGAGGTTCATGTCATCTTTCAGCTTCTGCACCTTACGATTCATCTCGTCAATCAAGCTGTTGCCCTTCTTCGACGATGCGTTCAGGAATCCGAGATTGTTCTCGTAGGTCTGCACTTCCTGTTTGATGGCCTCATACTGGCGGAACAAGCGTGCGCGCTCGTTGTCGAGAGCGTCTTCACTGCGTTTTGCCATGTCTTTCAGGTTGCTCTTAAAGTTATCCAGACGACGGCGGGCAGTAGAGATGTTCAAATCCTTGTAGAGTTTGTCGAGCACCTCGTGATACTCCTTATAGAGCTTGTCCTTCTCCTTGTAAGGTACATGACCAACCGACTGATACTCGTCGACCAACTTCTGCACCGTTTCCTGCACATTGTCGCCAGCCTCTTCGGCAACGGCTTTCAGCTGGGCAATGATACTGCGTTTCTTGGCCAGGTTGGAATGCTCCTCACTGCGTGTTCCTGCATTGGCAGCGTTGCGAGCCTCGAAGAACTTGTTGCATGCCGTGAGAAAGTCGTTCCATAGTTGGTCGCCCAATTTCTTCGGTACCATGCCAATCGTCTTCCACTCTTTCTGCAGGGCAATCATCTTGTCGCTCGTTGAGCGCCAGTCGGTGCTGTCTTGCAGTGCCTGAGCCTGTGCCACCAGGGCGCGTTTCTTCTCGGCGTTCTCAGCAAAACGCTGTTTCAGGTCTTTAAAGAACTGTGCTTTACGGCCGAAGAAATCATCGCAAGCAGCGCGGAAACGCTCGAAGATCTTCACATTCATCTTTTGTGGGGCAAACCCTATGGTCTTCCATTCTGCCTGAATGTCCATGATTTCCTTGGTGCGCTTCTCCCAGTCGCCTGCACCTTTGTTCTCTATCTTGGCAATAGCCTCCACCTTTTCGCAGAGGGCAGTTTTCTTCACCAGATTCTCTTCTTCCTTGGCGCGAAGACCTTCAAAGTGCTGCTGGTGCTTCTTGTTGACCACTGTGGATGCGGCTTTGAAGCGACTCCATATCTCCTCGCGCAGCTCCTTGGCAACCGGACCTATCTCGCGATACTCCTGATGCAGCTTTTGCAGTTGGTGGAAGGCGCTGATGACATCGGACTCGTCGGCCAGTTTCTCAGCAGCCTCGCAGAGTTTTGTCTTCAGCTCAAGGTTCTTGCGGAAATCGTATTCGCGTGCCTCGCTGTTCAGTTTCAGCAAATCGTAGAATTGCTCCACATAGAGCTGATAGTTGCGCCACAGCTCGTTGGCTTTTTCAGCCGGCACCGCCTTAATCTCTTTCCACTCGGCTTGCAGCTTCTTAAAGTCTTGGTACGACCGGTTGGCTTCCTCGGGTGAGGTAACCATGGTCTTAATCTGATCAATGATGGCGAGTTTTTTCTTCAGGTTCTCTTGCTTTTCAGCTTCCTGTTCCATGAAGAGTTTGGCTCTTTTCTCTTTGATAATGCCCATTTCGGCCTTGAAGGCCTCTTCGTCCTCATCGGGCAGAACAGTGTATTTCTCGGGGTCTCCGCCTGCGTCGAGGTATTCTTTCTGTCTGGCATCACGCTCTGCGATATGCAGTTTGTAGAACAATGTCTTCAAGTGGTCTACTTCTTCCTTTACAGGATTTTCGTCGCCATGTGCGATTTCTTTTACTCTTTCGAGTACTTCCTGTTTGGTTTTGTAGACTTTCTTGTCTTCTTCGGCAGCCACATTGTCCTCTGCCGCAGCTTCTTCTGCTACGGTTTCTTCTGCCGCAGGCTTTTCAGCAGCGGTTTCGTCGACAGCTGTTTCTTCAGCCACGGTTTCCTCTGTTGCAGGTTCTTCCGCAGGGGCATTTTCAACTTCAGGAGTTGCCTCGTTCACAACTTCCTCTACCTTTTTTTCTTCTGTTTGAGCCTGTTCAATGGCATTTTCTAGAGAGTCCATCATTTCACTGTTTTTAGTTTATGACTTAGGTCTATTCACACTTCTAATTTGCAAACTTACGTAAAAAAAATGAAAAAACCTAATATTTTGCCAATTTTTTACGTATTTTCTGCTAAATCAGTTTCTTGTAGCGCAAAAACAGCCATGTAAGAGCGCTGCCACCAATAGAAATGATGAGTGCGACAATGAATCCGAAGCTACTGTTTTCCATACCATTCACGAGATTCATTCCGAAGAGACCTGCCACCAATGTGGGGAACATCATGATGATGGTCACCACGGTGAGCGTACGCATCACATTGTTCATATTGTTGTTGATGATGCTCGAGTAGGTGTCCATGGTCGACTCGAGAATGTCTGAATAAATGCTGGTTGTCTCGCGGGCCTGGGTCATCTCGATATTGACGTCTTCGATGAGGTCGGCGTCAAGTTCGTCAACCTGCAGTTTGAACTTCAGTTTCTGCAGCAGGTTTTCGTTGCCGCGGATGGATGTCTGGAAGTAGGTGAGCGAGTCTTGCAGGCGCGACAGTCCGATGAGGCTTTCGTTATCTACGTTATGGTCGAGGTTGCGCTTAGCTTTCTCGATGAGGGTGTTGATTTGCTTCAGTCGTTTCAGATACCACACGGCGCTGGAAAGGAACAGACGGAAAATCATGTCGACATAGTCGGTGAATCCCTCGCCTCGTTTCTGATGGAACGATACGAAGTCAATCATCATATTCGTCTCATAGTAGCACACGGTGATGGTCACATCGCGCTTGTGGATGATGCCAAGAGGCACGGTGGTATAGGGCGTGCGCGAGCGTATTTCCTTCACATAGGGTATGCGCAGGATGATGAGCATCCATCCGTCGTCGTACTCATAGCGTGCGCGCTCGTCGGTATCGCTGATGTCGGGCAGGAAATAATCGGGAATGTTGAAGCGCTCTTCCAGCATGCGCTGGTCCTCGTCTGTGGGACACGTCACTTGTATCCAGCAGTTGGGCTGCCACTCGTCGAGTTGCTTCAGGCAGCCTGTGGTGTTCCAATATGTCTTCATTGGCTAATCCTTTTTCTTGTTTTGTTGCTTTGCTATCGGGTTACAGACAACAAGTTAGGCTCTAGGGATGGTGAGTTACAGGTAGCTCGTCCAGGCACCTCTTGGTCTGTAGGCCTCGAAATAATAAAATGCTGAGTGGCAAAGGGATTAGCAGCCTTGCCACTATCCCCCTGCTTAGTAGTTACTACTGTCCGCCGGGTAATCGTCCATATTCTTAATTGGTTTTGGTTTTACGGCTGCAAAGATAAGAAAAAAAAATAAGAAAACGTTGGTTTGAGCTAAAAAAAGCGTTTCAGTTTTGCGTATCAGGTGTTTTCGGGTTGTTTTCGCCGCCAGCAGGTGCAGCTGACAGGAAAAAACTGGCAGGTGCAGATGAATAGAAAAAGATGGGCTGGGAGTGGAGTCCCAGCCCAAAGGTCTATTATTTCACAGGAGCGTCGAGCATCACTTTCTTCAGCAAGGCCCAGAAAGGCTCTGCAGTAGCATAGAGCGCACGCTCGGTGGTGGTGTGCGGGCTGCGGATGGTGGGGCCGAGGCTTACCACGTCGAGGTGAGGATACTTGCCCAGGATGACAGAGCACTCCAGTCCGGCATGGTCGACCTGGATGATGGCATCCTCGCCAAACAGTTCCTTATATTCTTTCATCAGCAGGTTCAGAATCTCAGAGTCGGGGTTGGGATCCCATCCGCCATAGCTTCCGGCAGTCTCTACCTTCATGCCGGCCATGTTGAAGCAGCTTTCGAGTGTCTTCACGATGCAGTCTTTCATGTCCTCGCGGCTTGAGCGTGCCAGCACCTTCAGTGCGGCCTTACCGCCCTCGATGTCGATGATGGCCAGGTTAGAGCTGGTCTCCACCACGTCGGGATAGCTGGGAATCATGCGCAGCACACCGTTGTGGCAGCCGTAGATGGCATTGATGAGATTGTCTTGAATCTCGACGGGTACCTCCGTCTTCGGAGTCTCCACATCTTCAGCATAGAACTCGATGCCGCTCTCAATGTGCTTGTACTCATCCTCGAAGTCTTCTTTCCAGTCGGCCACCAGTTCTTTCAGTGCCTCGACATTCTCTTTCGGCAGGGTAAGCACCACCTCGGCCTTGAACGGAATCGCATTGCGCATGTTTCCGCCGTGCCAGCATGCCAGACGAGCCTCGCACTCTTCGATGGCCTCGCGTACGAAGCGCACCATCATCTTGTTGGCATTGCCGCGGCCCTCGTGAATCTCCAGTCCGGAGTGTCCGCCGCGCAGACCCTTCAATGTCACGCGTACGGCAGCGTCCTCATTGTCGGTCTCCACCTCTTTGTAATCGAGTGTGGCGGTAATATCGATGCCACCGGCACTACCGATAACAAACTTACCCCATGTCTCAGAGTCGAGATTCAACAGAATGTCGCCGTTCAACTCACCACCGGGCAGTGCATTGGCACCAAACATACCCGTCTCTTCGTCGGCAGTGATCAGGGCCTCTACGGGTCCGTGCTGCAGGTCTTTAGCCTCCATGACAGCCATGATGGCAGCAACGCCCAGACCGTTGTCGGCACCTAATGTGGTGTTTTTGGCTTTCACCCACTCACCGTCGATCCAAGTCTCGATGGGGTCGGTTTCGAAGTTATGGTTGCTTTCGGGTGTTTTCTGCGGCACCATATCCATATGAGCCTGCAGGATGATGCCCTTACGGTTCTCCATTCCTGGTGTGGCAGGTTTGCGCATTACGATGTTGTCGGCCTCGTCTTTGAATGCCTCAACACCAGCCTGCTTGGCAAAGTCGAGCAGGAATTGCTGTACTTTCTCCAGATGTCCGCTAGGACGTGGAACTTGTGTCAGTGCGTGGAAGTTTTTCCAGATGCACTGCGGATTCAGGTTTTTCATTTCTGTCATAGTTTTTCGATTTGTGATGAGTCGGGTAATCGGGGTACGGAGGTACGGAGGTACGTGGGTACTTGAAGTACGAAGGTACGTGGGTACGAGATTACCATTCTCATTGGTTAATACTATTATTTATTTTGTCTATATTTTCTGTTATATCCTCCTTTCGTTCGCTCGAACGACTTTTGTAAACCCCAATGCCACAACGGCATAAATGCCTAGCAGGATGACGAGCATGGTTTGTATGGTATGTACTATCAGCACAAAGTAAAGGGCTTGCACATCTGCTACCCCATAAAGAATGAGCATGGTCTTCACCGCAAAATGCCAAGGACCTGCTCCGTTGGGGGTGGGAACAATTACGGCGATGCTGCCCACCACGAACGTGACAAGCGCACACATCAGCCCCAGATTGGCCGTAAAGTCGAAGCAGAAAAATGTGAGGTAATAGTGCAGGAAATAACTGCCCCAAATGGCTAGCGTGTAAAAGGCAAACAGCCATTTGTTGTGCACGTCTTTCAGCGAGATGATGCCCTGCCAAATGCCTCGGAGCGTGTCCTTCACCTTATTATATATAGACAGCTTCCGCAGCAAGGTGTAACCCATCAAGGCGATGGCCACAATGCAGATGCCCGTTACGAGCCATCCGGCGGCGGTAAATCTGCCCACGATGCTATTGATGCTGGTGCCTGTCTCGTCGAAGAAATGAGTGAACACACGGATTTGCAACAACAGGGTCAGTCCTGTCACCACCATCACCACCAACGAGTCGATGGCCCGTTCGGTGACCACAGTGCCCAGGGCTTTGGGAAACGACACGTTGTCGTAGCGCTTCAGCACCCCGCAGCGCATGAATTCTCCAATGCGAGGGATGACCAGGCTGGCTGCGTAAGAAAGGAAAATGGCATGTATGCAGGTAGAGCTGCGCGGGTGCTCGTCGACTGGTGCCAGCGTTTGCCGCCATCGCCAGCCACGAAACATCTGTGCCAATATGCCGAAAGGAAACGACAGCAACATCCACGTCCAGTTCATATCCTCGAACAGCACGTTCCTAATCTGCTGGAAATCGAAGTCACGATACATCCAATAAAGAATGGCACCACCAAGCAACAAAGGCAGCGCAATCTTCAGAATATCGTTGAATGTTTTTCTCATACAAAATGCAAAGTTAGTGCAATTTACCCGTATTACAAAATAAAAACATTTAATTTTAGTTACGTTTTCGTGTCTTTTTCGCCATTCCCATTGAATAGTGAAACATGCTTTGTGCATCTATGTGTGTCGTTTCTATGATGAAAACATCGTGTTTCTATAATGAAAACGGCATGTTTCTGTCACAGAAATGGCGTGTTTTTAGCGCAAAAACAAAATCCATAGTACTTTTCTCCAGGCTGGCTAGTAGCTTTTTCCTATTTATTCAGTACCTTTTTACCCTTTTTGAGACGTAGACCAGTGGTAAAGAACTCTTAAAAAAAACATAATAATGAGGATTGTTATCAAGGATAAAGCCTTAAAATGATAAATAATTACTATCTTTGTAGCGTTAATTGCATTTAGCAGGGAAGATGTAAACAGAATATTATCCCCAAGGATAGAATTATGTTTTACAAACTGATAGAAAAGAAACGTAACGAGTGGTTGGCATCTGAGGATTGTACTATCAAAAACTTGTTTAACATGTAAGACTATGGACAATAAAGGAAGTATCATATTATACACCACTCCCGATGGAGAGTCGAAGATAGAAGTTACACTACATGATGAAACCGTATGGTTGACATTAGACCAAATGGCAGAATTGTTCCAGCGCAATAAGTCTACTATCTCACGGCATATCAAGAATGTTTTTGAGACGGGAGAATTGTATGTAGATTCAACTGTTGCGTTTTTTGCAACAGTTCAGACGGAAGGTAAGCGTAAAGTTGAAAGAAACCTTGCGTTCTACAATCTCGATATGATTATCAGCGTGGGCTATCGCGTCAACTCTTATCGTGGCGTACAGTTCCGCCAGTGGGCTACGATGGTGCTGAAAGAGTATATCAAGAAAGGGTTTGTGCTAAATGACGAACTGCTGAAGAATGCGGGGCGGGGAAATTATTTCGATGAATTGCTGGCCCGTATTCGAGATATTCGCTCATCAGAGAAAATATTCTATCGCAAGGTGTTGGAAATCTATGCCCTTAGCATTGATTACGACCCTCGGGTAGAAATCACCAAACAGTTTTTTGCTACTGTCCAAAACAAAATGCATTATGCCGTGCATGGGCATACAGCGGCAGAGATTATCTACGACCGGGCCAATGCTGCCAAAGACTTTATGGGACTTACCTTAACCTACGTGTCTAACACCTTTACGGGTATACATACGAAGATATGAAAATGATGGATCCTAATACATTTATAACTAAAGAGGAATACGAACAATAAGTAATGATATAGTGAAAAAATACAACTGGGATTTTTATTATCATGAAAATAGATTATATAAAGCAAGTATTAAAGACCTACTACGGCTATGATGAGTTCCGGCCTTTGCAGGAGGAAATCATCATGCACACCATAGAGGGTAACGATTCGCTGGTGCTGATGCCTACAGGCGGAGGTAAGTCGTTGTGCTTTCAGATGTCGGCCTTGCTGATGGATGGAATGGCTGTCATTGTCTCGCCACTTATCTCGCTGATGAAAGACCAGGTTGAAGGCTTGCGGATGGCCGGCATTGCTGCGGAGGCACTGAACAGCAGCAACGATGAGGCGTATAACCGTGACATCATCAATCGCTGCATTGATGGGAAACTGAAGATGCTGTATATTTCGCCGGAACGGTTGGTAGGCGGCGTGCTTTCAATATTGCAGAATGCACAAGTGTCACTGTTTGCCATTGACGAGGCTCACTGCATATCGGGTTGGGGACATGACTTCCGACCGGAATATACGCAGTTAGGACAGTTGAAGCAACTGTTCCCGCATGTGCCGATTATGGCTTTGACAGCTACTGCCGACAAAATTACAAAAGAGGATATTCTGGCGCAGCTGAACATCAAGGATGCGAAGATGTATATAAGTAGCTTTGACCGTCCGAACCTGAGTCTTGACGTGAAGCGTGGCTACTCGGCAAAAGATAAGCTGCGCTCCATAGAGGAACTGATACGCCGTCATCCGCAAGAGAGTGGCATCATATATTGCCTGGCACGTAAGACCACAGAGACGTTGGCTGCAAAGTTGAGGCAGGACGGGTTCTCAGCAGGGGTATATCATGCCGGATTGCCTAATTCGGAGCGTAGTCAGGTGCAGGATGACTTTCAGAATGACAGGGTTCAAGTAATATGTGCAACGATTGCTTTTGGCATGGGCATTGATAAGAGTAATGTGCGCTTTGTGGTTCACTATAATCTACCAAAGAGCATCGAGAGTTTCTATCAGGAAATAGGGCGTGGAGGACGTGATGGCCTGCCATGCGAGACGGTGTTGTTTTATAACCTGCAAGACATTATTACGCTGCGTAAGTTTGCTGATGAAAGCGGGCAGCAGGAAATCAATCTCGACAAGTTGCAGCGTATGCAGGAATATGCCGAGGCACAGGTGTGCCGTCGTCGCATATTGCTGAACTATTTCGGGGAGATTAGCGAGAAGAATTGTGGCAACTGTGACGTATGTCATACACCGCCACAAATGTTTGATGGCACGACAATCGTGCAGAAAGCACTCTCGGCTATTGTCCGCACTAGCGAGAAGATTGGTTTTACACTGATGGTTGACATCCTGCGCGGAACGATGTCGCCCGATGTTATCAGCAACAAATATAACGAGATAAAGACCTTTGGCGCAGGGCGTGATATTTCTGCCAGAGACTGGCACGACTATTTGTTGCAAATGTTACAGATGGGGTTCTTTGAGATAGCCTATAATGAAGACAGACATCTGCACATCACGCCATTGGGTAAGGAAGTGCTCTATGGAAAACGCGATGTGCAATTAGCTGTTATCAGCCGTGAGGAATTTGTAGCGAAACCACGTAGAAAGAGACAAAAGGAGGATTGGGAGACAGAAAAGGCTTCTATCGGTCAAGGACAATCTAACGACCTGTATAGTCGTCTGCGAGAAGTGCGCAGACAAATGGCCGCTGAAATTGGCAAACCTGCTTTCATAGTTATGTCCGACAAGTCATTGCAAGACTTGGTATTAAAGCGTCCCACTACATTAGAAGCTTTGGCCGATGTGTTTGGTTTTGGCGAATACAAGGCAATGACATATGGTAAGCCGTTCATTGAGGCAATCAAACAGTATGCAGGTGAGCATGCCGATCTGCCTTTCCCTGAAGCCACACCATTCTCTGAGCCTTTGCCATTCCCTGATGCTATGCCTTCGTTCAAACCTTCGGAGCCGTCTTCTTACATGGAGAGGCAGAAGCAACTCCATGCTAATGCGTATGCCAGGTGGGATGATGAGGAAGACAAGAAACTGACAGATTATTACAGACAGGGATTAAGTACGTCGGAAATAGCATCGCTGATGAGCAGGAATACCGGTGGGATTTCATCGCGTATCAAGAAGCTTGGTCTCAAGGATAATTCAGATTCCATGATAAACATCACCTCTTCTTCTTCGAAAAAGGAAAGGCATAGAGAGTATCAGCAAGAATTGGAAAAACTCGCAGAGATGAAAGCTGAGATAGACAGGAAGATAGAGGCACTGCGCAAGAAAATAGAGGAAGAATAAACGAAAAGGTTCTTTTCGTAATAGCTGTTAAGAAAACCAAACTCGCAGAAAAAAAACGATAAAAGCAAAGAAACGTGAGCAAATTTTTCTCACTTCCCCAAATTTTTCGTATCTTTGCCCAAAATATCGCAAATTAAAAAACGAAATGAACGTACTAGAACTGAGTGAACAGGAAATAGGCAGACGTGAGAGTCTGCAGCAGCTGCGTCAGTTGGGCATTGACCCATATCCAGCAGCCGAGTATGCAACGAATGCTTTCAGCACCGAGATAAAACAGAAAGTGGAGAGTGGCGAGTGGGTCGTAGATGCTCCCGAGGGCGAAGAGCCCATTGCTGCCGAGAATCTCCCGCAGGTGACAATCGCCGGCCGCATGATGAGCCGCCGCGTGATGGGAAAGGCTTCGTTTGCCGAGATTCAAGACTCGAAGGGCCGCATTCAGGTGTATATCACCCGTGATGACATCTGCCCGGAAGAGAACAAGGATATGTATAATGTGGTGTTCAAGAAACTGATGGACATTGGTGACTTCGTGGGTGTTCGTGGTTTCGTGTTCCGCACACAGACCGGCGAGTTGTCGGTGCATGCCAAAGAGCTGACGCTCCTGTCGAAGTCGCTCAAGCCGCTGCCCATCGTGAAATATAAGGATGGTGTGGCCTACGACAAGTTCGACGACCCCGAGCTCCGCTATCGCCAGCGCTATGTTGACCTGGTGGTGAACGACGGTGTGAAAGACACATTCCTGCAGCGCGCCACCGTGCTGCGCACCATGCGCCGCGTGCTCGATGAGGCCGGCTATACCGAGGTGGAGACACCCACCCTGCAGATGATTGCCGGCGGAGCCTCGGCACGCCCGTTCATTACCCACTTCAATGCGCTCGACCAAGACATGTATATGCGCATTGCCACAGAGCTTTATCTGAAGCGACTCATCGTTGGCGGATTCGAGGGCGTATACGAGATTGGCAAGAACTTCCGCAATGAGGGTATGGACCGCAACCACAATCCCGAGTTCACCTGCATGGAGCTGTATGTGCAGTATAAGGACTACAATTGGATGATGTCGTTCACAGAGAAGTTGCTGGAGACAATCTGCACGGCCGTGAACGGTAAGCCAGAGCGTGAGGTGGACGGACAGATTATCTCGTTCAAGGCGCCTTATCGCCGGTTGCCCATCCTCGATGCCATCAAAGAGAAAACCGGTTTCGACTGCGACGGAAAGACAGAGGAGGAGATACGTGCGTTCTGCAAGGAGAAAGGCATGGACGTGGACGAGACCATGGGCAAGGGCAAGCTGATTGACGAATTGTTCGGCGAGTTCTGTGAGGGCACTTTCATTCAGCCCACCTTCATCACCGACTATCCGGTAGAGATGTCACCACTGACGAAGATGCACCGTTCGAAGCCCGGACTGACCGAGCGCTTCGAGTTGATGGTCAACGGTAAGGAGCTGGCCAATGCCTACTCCGAGCTCAACGACCCCATCGACCAGGAGGAGCGTTTCGTAGAGCAGATGCGACTGGCCGACAAGGGCGATGACGAGGCCATGATTATCGACCACGACTTCTTGCGCGCCTTGCAGTATGGCATGCCGCCCACCAGCGGTATCGGCATTGGCATCGACCGTTTGGTGATGCTCATGACGGGTAAGACATTCATCCAGGAAGTGCTGTTCTTCCCGCAGATGAAACCCGAGAAGAAAGCACCGCAGAGCACCGTACAGGAGTGGGCTGCCGTTGGCGTAGCCGAAGAGTGGGTGCCCGTGTTGCGCAAGGCCGGTTTCAATCTGGTGCAGAACATCCGCGACGAGAAAGCGCAAGGATTGCAGCAGAAGATTGGCGACATTGTGAAGAAATATAAGCTGGACATGCAGAAACCCAGTGTGGCTGATGTGCAGCAGTGGATTGACAAGTCGAAGGAATAATGATTCGTAAGCTATAGCCAACTTGGCTATAGCTCTACGGTTGAGGCTGTTAAAAGCAAAATAGAATGTTTGACTGCGGAAAAATAGCTATCATTGGCGGCGGAAGTTGGGCGACGGCCATTGCCAAGATTGTTGTGGGGCACACTCACCACATTGGTTGGTATATGCGTCGTGACGACCGAATAGACGATTTCAAGCGCATGGGTCACAATCCGGCCTATCTCACCAGTGTGCGGTTTGATATGGACGAGATATCATTCTCTAGCGACATTAACAAGATTGTCGAGGCTTACGACACGCTCGTGTTTGTCACCCCGTCGCCTTATCTGAAAAACCATCTGCGCAAGCTGAAAACCCGCATACGCGACAAGTTCGTGGTAACGGCCATCAAGGGCATTGTGCCCGACGAGAACCTGTCGTGCTCAGAGTATTTCCATCAGGTGTATGATGTGCCTTACGACAATCTGGCCTGCATCGGCGGACCTAGTCATGCAGAGGAAGTGGCCCTTGAGCGACTGAGTTATCTCACCGTGGGTTGCTCCGACCAGGAAAAGGCAAAGGCGTTCACCGAAGTGCTGTCGAGCGAGTATATCAAGACAAAAACGAGTTTCGACGTGATAGGCATTGAGTATTCCAGCGTGCTGAAGAATGTCTATGCCATTGCAGCGGGCATCTGCTCGGGACTGAAGTATGGCGACAATTTCCAGGCGGTGCTGATGTCGAACGCCGTGCAGGAGATGTCGCGATTCCTCCAGGCCATCCATCCCATCGAGCGCAGCGTCTACGATAGTGTCTACATTGGCGACCTGCTGGTGACGGGCTATTCGAACTTCTCGCGCAACCGTACCTTTGGCACGATGATAGGCAAGGGCTATTCAGTGAAGTCGGCCCAGATAGAGATGGAGATGATTGCCGAAGGTTATTTCGGCACGAAGTGCATGAAGGAGATCAACCGCCACATGCATGTGAACATGCCCATTCTCGATGCGGTGTACAACATCCTGTACGAGCGCATCTCGCCGCAAATAGAAATCAAGCTGCTGACCGACTCGTTCAGATGAGGAGAACAAAGAAGTATATATATGACCTAAATAAAATAATGAATTATGAAAAAGACAGAGCAATTCGTCATTACCATTAACCGTGAGCTCGGCTCGGGTGGCCGCACGGTGGGTGAGAAACTGGCCCAGCGCCTGGGTGTTCAATTCTACGATAAGGCCGTCATCAAGGCTCTTACGGCTGAATATCATCTCACGACAGAGGAAATAGAGAGATTGAAAGGCAACAGGGGCAACTGGTGGTCTGACTTCCAGCGCAAGATCGTTCCCTTCTACGACACAGCCAAGGCCCAGTATTATAAGGTGAACAATCAGGATGAGCCCGAACTGCTCACTACCGACGACGTGTTCAACACCGAGGCACAAGTGCTCCGAGAGATTGGCTATGCCGAGTCGTGTGTGATTGCCGGACGCAGTGCTTTCTTTGTGCTGAAGGCTCATCCCAACCATATCAGCATCCTCATTCAGGCACCGATGAAGAAACGCATCGAGCGTGTGATGGAAAAACAAGGACTGAGCCGCAGTCAGGCTGAGAGCGACATCAAGAAGGTGGACAAGTGGCGTGAGAACTATGTAAAAAAGTATGCCGGCACATCGCGCTACGACACTCGCAACTACGACCTTGTCATCAATATGGCCGATTTGGATGAAGACGATGCAGTGGATATCATCCTCGACTATATCAACAAGAGCAAATAAACGAAAACAAACAACTAAAAACTTTAATTACAAACACAGACAAATGAAGAATATTAGTCTAGACATTACCAAAGCAGCTTGCTTCTTGCAAGACGGCGTAGTGAAGGCTTATGAGCCAAAAATAAAAGAGGCACAGCAGGCCCTTGAGGCTGGTACCTGCCCTGGTAACGATTTCCTGGGATGGCTGCATCTGCCATCATCCATTACAGAGGCTTTCCTCGACGAGATTCAGGCTTGTGCCAATGTGCTGCGCGAGAACTGTGAGGTGGTCGTAGTAGCCGGTATTGGCGGAAGCTATCTGGGCGCACGCGCTGTCATCGAGGCTTTGGGCAACTCGTTTGCATGGCTGGTTCAAGACAAAAAGAATCCCACCATTCTTTTTGCCGGCAATAATATCGGAGAGGACTATCTCTCAGAGATGACCACTTATCTGAAGGACAAGAAGTTTGGCGTTATCAATATCTCTAAGTCGGGTACCACCACTGAGACAGCCCTGACCTTCCGTCTGCTGAAAAAGCAGTGCGAGGCTCAGCGCGGAAAAGAAGAGGCCAAGAAGGTGATCGTGGCCGTTACTGACGCCAAGAAGGGTGCCGCACGCACTTGCGCCGATAAGGAAGGCTATACCTCGTTCATCATTCCCGACAATGTAGGCGGACGTTTCTCGGTGCTCACCCCGGTAGGCCTGCTGCCCATTGCCTGTGCCGGTTTCGACATCAAACAACTGGTGGCTGGTGCACAGAATATGGAGAAAGCTTGTGGAGTGGATGTTCCCTTCGAGGAGAATTTGGCCGCACAATATGCCGCTGTGCGTAACGGACTCTACCATGAGGGTGGCAAGAAGATTGAGATTATGGTGAACTACCAGCCTAAACTCCATTTCATGAGCGAGTGGTGGAAGCAACTCTACGGCGAGAGTGAGGGTAAAGACAAGAAAGGCATCTTCCCCGCATCGTGCGACTTCACTACCGACCTGCACTCTATGGGACAGTGGATTCAGGATGGCGAGCGCACGATCTTCGAGACCGTTATCAGCGTGGAGGAACCGAACAAGCAGTTGCTCTTCCCCGAGGATGAGGAGAACCTTGACGGACTGAACTTCCTTGCCGGTAAGCGTGTGGATGAGGTGAACAAGATGGCCGAATTGGGTACCCGTCTGGCTCATGTCGACGGTGGCGTTCCCAATATTCGCATTTCCATGCCGAAACTCAACGAGTATTATTTAGGACAGCTCATCTATTTCTTTGAGATAGGTTGTGGCATCAGCGGCAATGTGCTTGGTGTGAATCCGTTCAACCAGCCTGGCGTTGAGGCTTACAAGAAGAATATGTTTGCCCTGCTCGACAAACCTGGCTACGAGGCCGACTCGAAAGCCATCAAGGAGCGCCTGGCAGCTGAGGCTTAAAGCAAATGAGCGGCCCTGCTTGCATCGAACGATATTTACAGCAGCACGGCTTTGAGAGTTTTCATCCCAAAGCCGTGCTCTTCGACATGGACGGCGTGCTGTTCGACAGTATGCCTTTCCATGCCGTTTCGTGGCATGAGGCGATGGCTCAATGCGGCCTCAGCATGCAACCCGAAGATGCCTACAAATATGAAGGCATGAGGGGCACAGAGACTATCATGTTGCTGGCCCGCCAGCAATGGGGTAGGGAACTCACCGAGGAAGAGGCTGCACGTTTCTACCGGCTGAAGACCGAATGCTTTGCCCAATGTCCGCCAGCACAGAGAATGGAAGGGGTGGAACAGCTCATGAGGAAAATGAGAGACTGCGGGCTGACCATCTCTGTAGTGACAGGCAGCGGACAGCATACATTGCTCGACCGGCTGGAAGAGGCCTTCGGTGGCTTGATAGACCGCGATAAGATTGTGACCGCATTCGATGTGAAACAAGGCAAGCCCAGTCCTGAACCCTATCTGGCAGGACTCCGAAAATGCCATGTGCAACCATGGGAGGCGATGGTGGTTGAGAATGCACCATTAGGTGTGCGGGCAGCCGTGGGGGCAAAGATATTTACCGTTGCTGTCAATACGGGACCTTTGCCCAACCAAATGCTAGCCGACGAAGGTGCCAATCTCATTTACGGCAGCATGACAGCTTTCAATAACGACTGGAATAACTTGAGACGAAATTTTTAATTATCAACTAAATAATTACTACTTATTATGAATAACAACGAAAGATGGGAGTCCATGTATCTGCAAATCGTGGGCTATCTCTACACCTACAAGCGGCGTCCCTCGAAGTACTACAGCGAGGACCTGCGAATGGTGAACTGGATGAAATACAATCGCAAACTGGAGTTGCGGGGCGAATTGTCGCCAGAGCGGTTGAAGAAGTTCAACGTGCTGACGGCTCTTTGCGAAAAATACCAGCGCATCAACCAGAATGCCTATGTGAATCCAGACGTGGTTCCTGCAGACAAGTTGTAACAGCAACTGCCTGACGAGAATCAGCTATAAGAGGCTTCAAATCGTAATCTCACCACTACCGTAGCAACGGTGGTGATGTTCGTCGTACACCACGCAGAACTGGCCTGGTGCCACACCGTGTATCTTGTCTTTGGCATGCACCGTGTACCGCCCATCGCCCGTCTTCTCTAAGGTGGCTGGCAGATAGTCGGGCGTGTGGCGGATCTTAAACGTGATCTTTTCGGGAGGCAGCTCACCGTTCAGACTATGGAAATCGTGAATGGGAAACTGCTGCTGGTAGGCGGTTGACGGGTCATAGCCGTGAGCCACGTACAGAATGTTCTTCTCGATGTCTTTCTTGACAACAAACCATGGGCCTCCGCCAAATCCCAGGCCTTTGCGCTGGCCGATGGTGTGGAACCATAGACCACGGTGCTCGCCAATGCGTTTACCCGTCTCTAGTTCAATCACGTCGCCCGGCATTTCGCCAAGGTAGCGACGGATATAGTCGTTATAGTTAATCTTACCCAGAAAGCAAATGCCCTGTGAGTCTTTTCTGTGCGCATTCACCAGATGCTCTTGTTCGGCAATCTTTCTCACCTCATCCTTCTGGTAATGGCCGATGGGGAAAAGCGCCTTCTTCAGTTGCCAGTCGTCAATCTGTGCCAGAAAATCAGTCTGGTCTTTCACGGGGTCAGGACTGGTGGTAAGCCATTTCTTGCCATCAATGATTTCGGTTTGCGCATAGTGGCCTGTGGCAATGAGGTCGTAATCGTGTCCTTTTTTCGCATCAAACGCACCAAATTTGATGAGCCTGTTGCACATCACGTCGGGATTAGGGGTGAAACCGGCACGCACTTTTTCCATAGTATAGCGTGTCACCTCATCCCAATATTCACGATGGCAGTCAATCACTTGTAGCTTGCAGCCATATTTGTGAGCCACGGCTGTGGCCATCTCCAAATCCTCCTCGCTCGAGCAGTCCCATTCTTCTTCCTCCTCAGGCCCTATTTTGATATAGAAGCAGTCAGGATGCATACCGAGCCGGGCAAATTCGTATACTACCACCGAACTGTCTACACCGCCCGATAGCAGCACAGCAATGCGCTTGTCTGTTAATTCTTCCAAAATCATGTTGCAAAGATAATACAAAACCGACGAAAGAGCAAAAAAAATGGTAACTTTGACGCAATCAAAACCATTCTGCTTATGAAACCCTATCTCTCTGTCATCGTGTTTCTGGTGTTTGTCGGTTCTTCACTACTGGCTAGCATTGGCAGTTACCAGGCTACCCAGACACGGATTGAAGCCGACATGCAGCACGCATTGTCGATGACGTTGCAAGAACGCCCCGAAAGGTATATTACCCCCGATACGATCAGGACTTATCGCAGTCACCTCACCATTGGCCAATTGCGCGATCGTTCGTTCATCTGCTACGACACTTCCAAGGGCAGCGGAACCATCCAGTGCTATTCCACTTGTTCGTTTCTCACCGTGTTGAGTCTGTCGGACCAGCGCTTGTCGCTCTTTCTCTCGCTGATGGCCATCCTGTGGGCAGTCGTCACCGTTCGGATGTTCCGTCGCCACCATCAGCTCGTTTCGGTCATGCCGCATGTGGGCACGCTTTATTATTCGTCCGAGGGCGAGTGCTTTGTTGATCAGCGTCAGCAACCCATCCGCCTGACGCCCATGCAGCATCAGCTGATGACCCTCTTCTTCCAGTCGCCCAGTCACCGGCTTGCCAAAGAGGAGATTTGCAGCCACTTGTGGCCGGGAAAGGAAAATGCCAACGACACGCTATATACGCTTATCCGTAGGCTGAAGCCCGTTTTAGAGGCTCATAGCAATGTGCAGATCGAAGCCGACAGGGGACGGGCATATCATCTAACGGTCAGAGATTCAGACCAGTAGGCGAATGTCAGGCAAATGTCAGACAGTTGTCAGCGTCTTTTTTCGCCCGTTTGCCTGTAAGATGGTATCTTTGCCCTCATGATTGCAAAGAACCAACGAAACTTCCGTCTTGTCGATAACGTGCTGGGATGGCTTACTTTTGCCATCGCTGCAACCGTCTACGGTCTCACCATCGAGCCCAGTGCTTCGTTTTGGGATTGTCCAGAGTTCATCACCACTGCCTATAAACTGGAGATAGGCCATCCGCCCGGTGCTCCTTTTTTCATGCTCACTGCCAATTTGTTCTCGCAGTTGGCTGGTCATCCGTCGCAGGTGGCGTGGTGGGTCAATCTGATGAATGCCCTGTTGAGTGCCCTCTGCATTCTGTTTCTCTTTTGGACAATTACGCATTTGGTACGTCGGCTGCTTATCAGCTCATGGGACGAACTGACCTCGCCGAAGTGGATTGCTATCGAGATGTCGGGGCTGGTGGGCGCGCTCATCTACACCTTCAGCGACACCTTCTGGTATTCTGCGGTTGAAGGTGAGGTCTATGCCTATTCGTCGTTCTTCACGGCGGTGGTTTTCTGGATGATCTTGAAGTGGGAGGATGCGTACCTCGAGCCGCATAGCGACCGTTGGCTTGTGCTGATAGCCTATATGACGGGACTCAGCATTGGCGTCCACCTGCTCAATCTGCTGTGCCTGTCGGCCATCGTCTTGGTGTTTTACTATCGCAAGTTCAGTCACACCCATCTGAAAGGCTCGCTCATCGCCCTGCTGGTGTCGTTTGTGCTCATTGGCCTGATACTCTATGTGGTCATTCCGGGCATCATCACCTTGGCCGGGTGGTCTGAGCTGTTGTTCGTCAATGTGCTGGGGTGCAGCTACAATACGGGCGTATTTGTCTATTTGGTGTGCCTGATGGCATTGATGATCTGGGCGTTGTGGCTGACACAGAAGCGCCGCATGCGCATAGCCAACACGGCATTGCTGTGCCTGCTCATGCTCATCATCGGCTATAGCAGCTATACGCTGACCGTGATTCGCAGTGTGGCCAACACGCCAATGGACCAAAACTCGCCCGAGGAAGTGTTTACCTTAGGCAAATATCTGGCACGCGATCAATACGGGCAAACGCCGCTCCTTTACGGACAGGCATACACTTCGCAGATAGCCCTCGACCAGAAAGACAACTATTGTGTGCCCCGCCAGCGGCAGGGGAAAGCCGAATACCAACGAAGGAACAAGCAAAATGCCAGCGACAAAGACCAATATGTGGTGGTGGCCCACGACATTAGTTATGTGTATGCGCAGAACATGTTTTTCCCCCGCATGTGGGATAGCAAGCATGCCGACGACTATGAAGCATGGATGGGTGGCGTCGACGGGTATGAGGAGTACTACGACCGCTGCGGTGAATATGTCAGCGTGAAAATGCCCACACAATGGGAAAACCTGCGTTTCTTCCTCTCTTATCAGTGCAACTTCATGTACTGGCGCTACTTCATGTGGAATTTCGCAGGAAGGCAGAACGACATTCAGGGCCACGGCGAACCCCATCACGGCAACTGGCTGACCGGCATCTCCCTGCTTGACAACTGGCGGCTGGGCAATCAAGACTTACTGCCCGACGAACTGAAAGAAAACAAAGGGCACAACGTGTTTTATGCGTTGCCGTTGCTGCTGGGCATTATCGGCCTTCTATGGCAAGGACTGCGATGCGGCAACCGGGGCATCCGGCAGTTCTGGGTGGTTTTCTTCTTGTTTTTCATGACCGGACTGGCCATTGTGATTTACATCAACCAGACACCCGGGCAACCACGCGAGCGCGACTATGCCTATGCGGGCTCGTTCTATGCCTTTGCCATCTGGTGTGGCATGGGTGTGGCGGCCCTCTGCCAGCTCATCTGCATGAAGCTGTCACGGTTTGTCAATGGCAATCGTCGTATGGCTGCACTTTCCGCATTCATCGTGGGATTGCTTTGCCTGCTTGTTCCTCTGCAAATGGTAAGTCAGACCTGGGACGACCACGACCGCTCCAACCGTTTCATTTGCCGCGATGCAGGCTACAACTATCTCTATTCGGCACAAACCAGCGGCAACCCCATCATCCTCTCTAATGGCGACAACGACACGTTCCCGTTGTGGTATGGTCAGGAGGTGGAAGGCGTGCGCACCGACATGCGCGTGTGCAACATGCAGTATGCTACCACCGATTGGTATATCGACCAACTGATGCGCCCGGCCTATGATGCCCCTGGCGTGCCTGCTGCCTGGCAGCGCGTTGACTATACCACGGGCAGGAACGACTACATAGAGGTGGTGCCCGAGGTGCGCCAGCAGCTCGACGACTACTACCGCACGCATCCCCAGCAAGCCCGTGAACAATTCGGCGATGAACCTTACGAGCTGAAAAACATCCTCAAATACTGGGTGTGCGCTGCCGACGACGAGATGCACATTATTCCCACCGACACCCTCTACATCAAGGTTGACAAAGATGCGGTGCGGCAAAGCGGCATGATGCTGCCCTCCGACACCATTCCCGAACGTATGGAGATTTCGCTCAAGGGGCGGCGGGCACTTCTCAAAAGCGACTTGATGCTGCTACAGATGCTTAGCGAGTGCAACTGGCGGCGCCCCGTCTATGTGTGCAACTCGGTGGGTGCCGAGAGCTACCTGCACTTAGACTCCTACCTCGTCACCGAAGGGTTGGCCGACCGACTCACGCCTTTCAAGAATCCCTCGCCGCAGGTTCGGTATACCGACACGCAGCGTACCTACGACCAGCTGATGCATCGTTTCCGGTTCACCGGTACCAGTCGTCCCGATATCTATCTCGACGATCCCAACAAAAACATGCTTTACCGTTACCGGCGGCTGTTTGCCCAGCTGGCGCTTGCCCTCATTGCCGAACAGCAAGACCAGAAAGCAGCCCTTGTGTTGCAGCGGGCCGAAAAGGTTATACCTTATTATAATATACCTGCCGATTATCTCTACGGCAACGATCTCGATATTGCCCGTGCCTACTTGCTGATAGGTAAGACGGCCGATGCCAAGCGTGTGGTACGTCTTCTTTGGCAGAAATATGCCCAATACCTGCGTTGGTACGACTCGTTGGACAGCCGTCTGGCTGCCATCGTGCACGACGAACAAGCCCGCAACACCTATATCATGCAGCAAATAGCCAACATGGCGCAGCTGATAGACCCCGAGTGGGCGCAACAACTCTAGGCTCTATCTGTCTTTTCAGAAAAGATAACGTCGGTATAATTTTTTCAAGAAGGCATTCCCACAAGCGTAAAAGGCATATACAACCGTTACAATCAGCACGTGTAACGGTTGTAATCATGCCGTTGGAAAAACTTATAGTTTCTTTCTTTTTCATTACCTTGAGTTATCTGTATTGCGCCATCATCATGCTGGGCACAGACAAATTATGAAAGACCACGGCAGAAAAGCCAGAAAGAATTTTGTTTTTTTACCGTTTTATCATTAACTTTGCAAATGATGCACAAGAAATACTCCATAATCCTTGCAGGAAAGAATCAGTCTGCCACGAGATTTAGTTATATGGGAATCCAGTGAAAAATAAAAACCAAACAAATATATATATGAAAAAGCTCATCTTTGCAATCGTAGCGATCATGCTCACAACCACGCTCCTTTTCGCTTGTAAAGGAAAAACCGACAAAAAAGAGAGCGAAGGACCAAAGACTGAAAGCTCATCAGAAACAAGCGACGAGGTGGAGGCCAATAGCCACAGCGGACTCTTGTCAGACCGTGACATCTATTATCACCCCGACACGGTGCTGCCCAACAATCCTACACTGCACGACATGGTTGACCTGGCAAACGGATATGCCATCATGCGGGCTGTTTATTGCGATGCGGAGCTATGGTTTCGCTTCGGCACCGTGGTCAATACTGCCATTAAGAAGATAAAAACTGATGTCATCGGCGATCCTGATATACGCGAGGCGGCCAAGCAATTCGTCAAGGAAATGGTGAATGTACTGCCAAACGACACCAACGAGTGGAATGAGAACGATGAGAGACGATGGGAGGAGGTGAGCAATGCGATAGAGACTTACGCTATGAAAATGGCCCAGAGATATGCATTGAGCCATTATGGAGAGATTACGCAAGAAGGGGCAATGGAGTATCTGGACATCTTGCAGTTCATTCCTACGTATGACGACGCCATCGTCAAAATGCGTCATAAGCCCTCTAAAGAAAACGCAGACTTCCTGGTGTTGAAAGCAAAAGAAGCCAAGAGCTTCGATGTGAAGTGCCTCTTCACCCTGGAATATGCGCACCAGCAACAAGAAACAGATCCTCACCCTTCGATAGCTATGATGGAAGCACTGATGAAGTCGGGAAACTACTCACGCTATCTGCCCGATGTGTGGCGCACATGGCGCGTATTGAAACAGATAGGTCAAAGTCCGTCGCGCGATGGTGTCATTCATAACTATAAGTACAACAAGATGCGCTTTCACTGTCTGAACGCCATCATGCGGCACCTCATCAGTCATCCTCAGGATATTTATGCCATCAACACCTTCTGCTATTTGGCAACATACGATAATATTGTTCGCTACAACGAGTTCCCGTATGGCAACTCAGCCATGGTGGAGAAAATGAAACTTTTTCCTGAGATAAAAAAAGAATAACCAGAAAAGTCCATTCAAGAGTTCACAGTACCAAAATCGAGGCCAAGTTTTGGTACTGGCAGTACCAAGCTTTGGTACTCACGCTACCAAACAGTGGTAGCCAGGCTACCAAATAGCGGTAGTAAGGCTACCAAATAGTGGTAGTGAGGCTACCAATTATTGGTACGCACGCTACCAAACATCTGTACGCATATTACAGTGGAGTTTGTCTTATACTGGAATAACTT
>DEJV01000046.1 GCA_002353525.1 Prevotella sp. UBA2739 | reverse complement strand
CCTACGTCAACGTCAGCGCCCTACACGGCGACTCCATCTATTCACTGCCCCGTGAGATAGAGAACCTGCCTTGCGTCGAGAAAGCGGCAGCCGCCTATTCGCTCTTTTGCGAGAGGCAGAGCGGCGACAATGTGCTGGTGCCAGGCAATCCACAGGAACTGTTCAATAGCGTCAATCTGTTCTTTGCTGAGGGAGGATTGGTGGAAACAATGGGACTTAAGATTGTTCGCGGCCGCGACTTCAAACGCCTGAATCATAAAGGCTGGACGCAGGAGATGCTGGTGGACGAGAAGTTTGCAAAAAAAATGAAAGAAGTGGCTGGCATCGATGACGTCGTTGGTAAGCAGTTCGTCAACTCCTCGGTTGGTGACGAGTATCCTTTGACTGTTGTCGGCATCGTGAAGAACTTTAAGTTGGGTTCGCTGGTATCTGGCGAAGAACGCCCCATGATGGTTGCCAACGGCAATGTCTTTACGCATTATATCATGATAAAGCTTCAAAGCATCACGCCAGATAACCTGCAGGCCGTGCAGCAAGTATGCGACCGCCTCTATCCTGACGCCGAACTGAATGTGAAACTTTATTCCAACGAGATAGCCGACAGCTATCAAGAGACAAGGCACACCCGCGACCTGATTATGATAGGCTGTCTGGCATCGCTGCTCATCATGCTTATCGGTTTGATAGGCTATGTGCGCGACGAGGTGCAGCGCCGCTCCCGCGAACTGGCCATCCGAAAGGTGATGGGTGCTGGCGTTAGCGAACTGCAGGGACTGTTTCTGCGCAGTATTGCGCTGATAGCCATTCCGTCTATCATCGTTGGTGCCGTTTTGGGCTGGTATTTCAGCCGCATGCTGATGGAGCAGTTTGCCGACAAGATTTCTCTCTCATGGTTTGTCTTCACCGCCTGTGCACTGTTCGTGCTGCTCGTCATTGCCGCAATAGTGCTGCTCCAGACCTATCGCGTAGCAACCAGCAATCCCGTGAATTATCTCAAGACAGAATAATAATGTAGCTTCCTACCACAAAGAAAAAATGAGACACATAAATCACGACAAACGACTCCTGCTCCTTCTGGCCATGTTGGCGGTAGTGACATTTGTTATTGCGCAGACCGATGAGCGAACAAGAAAGCAAAAGGATTATCTTTCGTTCATTCAAAGCCAGACCACTTCACCCTTCGACTACCTTACGCAGAAGATAAAGCAATACAACGCCGTGTTGTTAGGTGAAGACCATTGGGTGAAAGACCACATGCAATTTCTGGCCGACTATCTCGACCACGCTGCCAACGACACGACTCTTCACATTGATGCGCTTGCGTGGGAAAGCGGCAACAGCATAGACCAGAAGAAAGCCGACACACTGATGATGTCGAAAACCTTCCGCGAGGATTTGGCATTGCAGATTCTTCGCAATGCCCCCGATACTTACGGATGGCCATATAAGGAGGCTGTGGAGGACATGAAGGCTTTGTGGCGTTACAACAAAGCACAAGGCAAGTTCACCCGTCTGCTCTTGCTTGATCCTCCCTACATGCTACAACTACTTGACGGAGACAAATATGAGTACACGCTAAGCCGCGACCAGTCAACGGCAAACAAGATTGCAAGCTATATCGGATTAAATCGCAAGGTGCTCTACTACGCAGGGGCAAGCCACACAATGCGACAATTTCATTCATCGTATAATTCGAAGACGGGAATGTACCACGTTCAGTCTACAGCGGGTAAGATACTCTCAGTCCTCTATCCGTATAAGGTTTTCACTATCAAGCTCTGGGGTGGACTCATGGGCAGCAACGGCTACATCCCGACAGCCGATGATTTCCGATGGGAACGTTGCGGCGATGGTCTTGCTGACGAAGTCTTCCGCTGTAATGGCAACCGCCCTGTAGGTTTCGACATTACAGGAAGCCCCTTTGCCGACATTCTTGTTTCTGACTTTTTCCATTTCCAATATAGCGAAAGGATGCTATGCAAAAATAACGGCAGTCCACACCGTGCCGACGAAAGCCTTGGCGACCGCATAGATGGCATCATCTTCTTTCGTCCCGTCAATGAGTTTTCCATTCCTCACATCGAGCCTAAGATGTTTGATAACACATTCCTGAAACGAATCAACAAGAGGACAAAAGGTGAGGTGCAGACACTCAGTGATGTCTATCACTATATCAAGAAAGGGCATCCAACTATGGCAGAAGAATGTGACAAGTATGGCATTCGTTGATTGGTAATTCATCCGAAACTTCAAAACAATTAAAACAACATATTATGATGATTAAGTTAGAAAACATTCAGAAGGTGTTCCGCACGGAAGAGGTGGAGACCGTTGCACTGGGCGGTGTATCGCTCGAAGTGAACAAAGGTGAGTTCGTGGCCATCATGGGGCCGTCGGGTTGTGGCAAGTCTACCTTATTAAATATATTGGGCCTGCTCGACAACCCCACCAGCGGCCGGTACTGGCTCGACGGACAGGAGGTTGGCACGCTGAAGGAGAGCCAGCGTACTGCTGTTCGCAAGGGGCAGATAGGCTTCGTGTTCCAAAGTTTCAACCTGATTGACGAACTCAACGTAGAAGAAAACGTAGAACTGCCGCTGGTTTATCTCGGTGTGCCCAAGAAGGAGCGCCGCCAGCGGGTGGAAGAAGTGCTGCGCCGCATGGCCATCTCACATCGCGCCCACCACTTCCCCCAGCAACTCTCCGGCGGNNAGCAGCAGCGCGTGGCCATCGCCCGTGCCGTGGTGATGAATCCGAAACTGATTCTTGCCGACGAGCCGACGGGTAACCTCGACTCGAAGAACGGACTGGAGGTGATGCAACTGCTCACGCAACTGAACCAGGAGGGCACCACCGTGCTGATGGTGACCCACTCCGAGCGCGATGCAGGCTATGCCCAACGCATCGTGAACCTGCTCGACGGACAAATCGTGCCAGAGGTAATGCTGTAAACGGATAGAAAAAAGTAGTGCAGTTACGCTTCATTCAGCATAACTGCACTACCCGTTATTTATAATAAGATGTATAAGAGACAAATTATTTCACGTCGATGTGCTCGTGACGTGCGTACCAAATTGAGAACAATGTTCCTGCGATGAGCATAACGGCCAAACTGGCAACGTTAAAAAGTGTAATGTTATCCATACTGTTTACGTTTTAAAATTTTACTTACTGTTTCTTTTCACGATGCAAAATTACAACAATCTGCCTGTTCGGCATCACATTGGCTATGAAACTATTCGAATGTGGCACAAGACAGAACTGAGATAGTTACTATCGATAAAAACGATAACAAACACGCTGATATTAAAAATATGCTGATAATCAATGGCTATTTTCAGAATAATTCGTAAATTTGCAGCCATGGAACTACGACAACTGAAATATTTTTTGCGGGTTGCCGAGACCCTCAACTTTTCTACTGCTGCAAAAGAGCTGTTCATCACGCAGAGCACTCTTTCACAGCAAATATTGCAATTGGAGCGTGATCTAGACCAACCGCTGTTCATGCGCAACAGCCATGAGGTGACTCTCACAGAAGCCGGACAGACACTCTTGCCACTGGCTCAAGAGACGCTGCAGGCCGCAGAGAACTGCCAGCTAAGGCTTAACGACCTGAAAAACCTGATGGGTGGCGAGCTGAACATCGGTGTGACATACTCGTTCACCAGCATTATGGCTGAGACGCTCACCGCCTTCCTGCGACATTATCCGCACGTAAAAGTCAACGTCACCCAGTCGACCATGGCCGACCTGATGGAGCGTCTGCAGCATCATGAGTTCGACTTTGTGCTGGCCTTCAAGCCTACGCAGAGCAATCCGCGCATCGAGAGTCGAACACTCTTCCACCACCGACTGGCTGCCATTGTCAACGAG
This sequence comes from Prevotella sp. UBA2739, assembly GCA_002353525.1. Classification (GTDB taxonomy): domain Bacteria; phylum Bacteroidota; class Bacteroidia; order Bacteroidales; family Bacteroidaceae; genus Prevotella. Next base: position 9,025 of record DEJV01000046.1, on the reverse strand, counting down.
CATCACTCGCTCGTGGGGCGCCAGAGCATCACGCTCGCCGAGTTGCAACGCTACGACCTTGCGCTGCCGCGCATGGGAACCCAGGCCCGAAGTGCCTTTGAGCGCAGCATTGCCGGCTCAGACTATCACTACAGGGTGAAGGTAGAGATGAACACGGTGTATCTTTTGTTCCGTCTGGCACGCGAGTCAAACTATGTCACCATTCTCAGCGAGAGCACGGTGGTAGGCGAACATGGCCTTTGCGCCATCCCCATTAGCGACACCGACACCCCGGAGAATGTGATGCAGGGATGCATCCACCTGCTGAAAGGCTCTTACGTGAAAAACTCTGCCCGCGAGTTTGTCAAGATGCTTAGCGAGAGCACATCCATCTTGCGCAACCAGCTCGGCATGTAACAAAAAAGTGCCTCATCGCGTGATGAGGCACTTCCGTGGGCCATCTAGGGCTTGAACCTAGGACCTCCAGATTATGAGTCTGTTGCTCTAACCAACTGAGCTAAAAGCCCGGCTACTATCATTAATGATGTAGTTTACGGGTGCAAAGGTAGTGTTTATTATGCAATTTTCCAAATTTTTTTCCTAAAAAGAAATGAAATTACTAACTTTGCAACCCAAAACATGATATAAGCAAATGACTACAAACGCACATAAACTCCAAGGACTCACCGCCCAGCAGGTGGAAGAAAGCCGGAGAAAACACGGGCAGAATGTGCTGACGCCTGTGAAGCGGACTTCTCTTTGGAAGCTATATCTTGAGAAATATGAAGATCCTATTATCCGCATTTTACTGGTAGCCGCGGCCATCTCGCTGGCGCTGGCCTTTGTTCAGAACGACTTTGTGGAGACCATCGGCATCATCCTGGCCATTTTCTTTGCCACTACCGTGGGCTTTTATTTCGAGCGCGACGCTGCCAAGAAATTCGATGTACTGACACAGATGAACGAAGAACAGCCCGTGAAAGTGGTGCGACAAGGACGGGTGCAGCAGATTGCCCGCCGCGATGTGGTGGTGGGCGACGTGGTAGTGCTCGAACCTGGCGACGAGGTGCCTGCCGACGGCAAACTGGTAGAGGCTGTTGACCTGCAAATCAACGAGTCATCGCTGACGGGTGAGATGCTGACCAACAAGATGGTGAATGCCGACGAGCCAGACGCGAGCGGTTCGTCTGCTCCCCATTCCCAGCCTGGCGAAGCTTATCCCAAGGATGTGGTACTGCGCTCGTCGCTCGTAATGAACGGACACGGCAGAGCTGTGATGACAGCAGTGGGCGACTATACAGAGATAGGAAAGGTGGCACGCACATCGGCAGAGACCACGGGTGTGAAGACTCCCCTGAACCAACAGCTCGACAGGCTGGCCTCGCTGATTAGCAAAGTAGGCATGGGCGTGTCGATAGCAGCCTTCGTCTTGTTTCTGGGTCACGACATCCTGACCAACCCGTTGTGGCATACTGACAACTACCTCGGAATGGCCGAGGTGGTGCTGCGCTATTTCATGATGGCGGTCACGCTCATCGTGATGGCCGTTCCCGAAGGACTTCCTATGGCCGTGACTCTGTCGTTGGCACTGAACATGCGGCGAATGCTGAAGAGCAACAATCTTGTGAGGAAACTGCATGCATGCGAGACCATGGGTGCTGTGACGGTGATATGCACCGACAAGACGGGCACACTGACCGAAAACCGGATGACGGTGGCCGACAAGACAGTGGCCAACGGACGGTTGGGCAGCGAGTTGCTAGAATGGAATATGGCCGTCAACTCAACGGCCGAGCTCGACGGCGGCAAAGGCATTGGTAACCCCACGGAAGTGGCATTACTGCAAAGTCTGCAACAGACTGATTATTTGTCGCTGCGCGCCCGGGCCACCATTGATGCACAGATACCGTTCTCGACAGAGAAAAAGTATATGCAAACCACGGCGGTAATCGACGGCCAGCGGTATGTATTCGTGAAAGGAGCGCCCGAGATTGTGCTGGGCATGTGCGAGACTGTCAGTGCTGACGAGTGGAACACGGTGAACGAGCGGCTGAACAGTTATCAGCATCAGGCCATGCGCACGCTGGCCTTTGCCTGCAACGGCCGTTTCCAGGCAGTGGTTGCCATCAGCGACCCTGTGCGAAAAGATGTGCCACAGGCCGTGCAAGACTGCCTGAAAGCCGGCATCGACGTAAAAATTGTCACGGGCGACACCTCTGCCACAGCCATGGAGATTGCCCGGCAGATTCATATTGTTGATGGCTTAACGCCCACCTCTCCCCTCTCCCATCTCACCTCTCACCCCTCACCCCTCCCCTCTCAACCATACACCATTTCCGGCTCGGAGTTCTCGGCCATGAGCGATGAGGAAGCGCTGGAGTGTGCCGGCAGACTGAAAGTGATGAGCAGGGCACGGCCGTCGGACAAGCAGCGGCTGGTGCAGATGCTGCAGAAGCGCGGCGAGATCGTAGCCGTCACAGGCGATGGCACCAACGATGCGCCGGCCTTGAATTACGCACATGTGGGACTGTCGCTTGGCAGCGGAACGAGCGTGGCCAAAGAGGCCAGCGACATGACACTGCTCGACGATTCGTTCCGCTCGATTGTAAATGCCGTGATGTGGGGACGCTCTTTGTATAAGAACATACAGCGTTTTCTCTTCTTCCAGCTGGTGGTCAACGTAACAGCACTCTTGTTGGTGCTTGGAGGCTCGATTGTGGGCACCGAACTGCCGCTCACCGTCACCCAGATATTGTGGGTGAACCTCATTATGGACACATTTGCGGCCATGGCCTTGGCCTCGTTGCCACCTTCGCGCGAGGTGATGAACGACAAGCCGCGCTCGAGCAATGCATTCATCATCACCCGAGGCATGTGGAGGGGCATCCTAGGCATTGGCATTTTGTTCTTTGTAGTGCTGTTCGCCATGTTCTATTATTATCTGCACGACGATGTGGAGTTTGGTGTGCAGATGCGCGAACTGACCGTATTCTTCACCACCTTCGTCATGTTGCAATGGTGGAATCTGTTCAACGCCAAGACGTTAGGATCGTCGCATTCGGCATTCCGCCGTCTGTATGCCGACCGTGGCATGCTGCTGGTGCTGGCGCTGATACTTTTTGGCCAGTGGGTCATTGTCACTTTCGGAGGCAAGATGTTCCGCACGGTTCCCCTGTCGTTCATCCAGTGGATGACCATCATTGGCAGCACGTCGGTCGTATTGTGGATAGGCGAAATCTACAGGGGGATTGTGAGAATGAGAAATAAGGAGTAAAGAGTTAGTAGTTTAGAAATGCAACATACAAATACCCACCACCCCTCACCTGCAGTCAGATACGTGGCCACGATAGGCTTTTTCGACGGGGTGCACCGCGGACATCAATATCTCATCCGCCGGCTAAGAGAAGAGGCCGAGCTCCAAGGCATGCAGTCAATGGTGATTACTTTCGACCGCCATCCGCGCGAGGTGCTTGGCAGCAACTACCAGCCTCGCATGCTGAGTACACTCGACGAGAAAATGGAAAGGCTCAAACAGACGGGTGTTGACCGCTGCGTAGTCCTGCCGTTTACACGCGAGCTGGCAGCACTTTCTGCGCGCGAGTTCATGCAGCAGGTGCTAAAAAGGCAACTGAACGTGGCACGGTTGTACATGGGCTACGACAACCGGTTTGGCCATAACCGTGAAGAAGGTTTCGACGACTACGTGCGCTACGGCCGCGAAATAGGCATTGAGGTAATTCTCAACGATGCTTTCACGCTCAATCAGATTCACATCAGCTCATCGGTGGTACGCTCGTTTGTCTCTGAGGGAGAGATTGAACTGGCCAATCAGTGCCTTGGCTATCCCTACATGGTGACAGGAAAAGTTGTCGACGGCGTGCGCGAAGGGCGCAAGATGGGTTTCCCCACGGCGAACATCGAACCCGACGATGCCCAGAAACTTATTCCTGCCCCTGGTGTCTACGCCGTCAGAGTGAGCGTCGAGGGCTGTCGCGAGTGGCTGGACGGGATGATGAACATTGGCACCCGCCCCACTTTCGGCGAAAACAGATTGTCGTTAGAGACTCACATTCTGCACTTTTCCGACGACATCTACGGCAAGAAGCTGACCGTTGCCTTCGTCAAACGGTTGAGGGCCGAGCAACGTTTCAGCAGTGTGGCGGCCCTTCGCGAGCAGTTGGTCAAAGACGAGCAGCAAGTAGAGGATCTTTTCCGGCATTCATAATTCGTTATTCACAGCTCATCCTATTTTCACAGCATTAACTTCGATAGTATGAAAAAAGCGTTATTCTATGTGGTGATGTTCCTGTTTGTTCAGGTGGTAGTCACCAGCATTGTTTCTTTGGTATTTAAGATTTGCGGACAGCCTGCGACGAGTCCCGAACAGTTTATTCTTTCCATCTCGCTATTCAATATCATTGTCATTGCCCTGTTTGCATGGCAGAAGTGGACGCCCGTCAATCGCCAGTATATGCTCTCACGCCCATGGGGTGTATTGTGCTGGACGGTATTGGCGGCTCTTGGCACCATCCTGCCGTCGCTATGGCTGCAAGATGTGCTGCCCGAGTTGCCTAATAAGCTGGAGGAGCAGTTTGCGCAAATCATGGCCAACCGCTGGGGATATTTTGCCGTAGGCTTGTTAGCTCCCATAGCCGAAGAGTTCGTGTTCCGTGGAGCTGCCCTGCGGGCTTTGTTGGAGTGGACACGCAAACCGTGGCTGGCCATTGTCATCTCAGCGTTGCTGTTCTCGTTGGCCCACATGAATCCGGCCCAGATGGTGCATGCGTTTCTCATTGGCATGCTCTTGGGATGGATGTATTGGCGTACGGGCAGCATCATTCCCGGCATTGCGTTTCATTGGGTGAACAACACGATAGCCTATGTCGCCGAGAATCTGCTCCCTGGACAGACCGACCATTTGTCCGATCTTTTTGGCGGCAACCAGCAGAGCATACTACTCAGTGTGCTTTTCTCGCTCTGCATTCTGCTTCCGTCCTTATTCCAATTGCATCAGCGAATGAGGAAAGCAAGCTAACTACGGGCATAAGCCACACGTGAGAGTCAGATAAAAACAACTGGAGTGAACCGACTCGCGGGAACGCTAATGTCAGTTCACTCCAGTTGTTTTCTATATCGAACCTATTCTATTTTTACTCGTAAATAGCAGTTCCGGTACATCCAGTGGGCATCTGTATTTTAAGCATTGCACAAATGGTGGGGGCAATGTCGTTGATGAATACAAGACGATTGGTGAAACCGTGGTTGACATGCCAGCCCATGAGAATGAAAGGCACATGAGTGTCGTAGGGATTCCAGGCCACGTGGGTAGTACCTTTCTCGTAGCTATAGTCCATATAACCAGAGCGGGTGATGACCTGTATGTCGCCCGAACGGCCGGGGCAGTAACCCATGATGACACGGTCTTTGATGGCGGGAGGCAGCACCGATGTCGCTACACACTCAAAAGGTACGGCATACATCACGGCAGGATCCATGGCCATACGGTCGGCCACCTCCTGACAAACGGCACGGAAGTCGAGTTTCTTCTCCTCAATAGCGGCACGGTTGAGGTGCACCTGGTTCTGGAAGAAGTCGAGGATGATCTTGTCAATGCCATATTTCTGTTGATAGTAGGCGTTGAGCTCTTTTTTCTTGTCGCTTTGATTCCACACACCGCCAGGCATCTTATGGTCGTTCATGAACTTGGCATTGTGGCATCCGGCATGGTCGGCGGTGAGGAAGAGCAGGTAGTTGCCGCGTCCCACACGCTGGTCAAGAGCATCGAAGAGCGCCTTCAGCTCACGGTCGAGGGTCATGAAAATCTCGTCTACCTTCTCGCCTCGCGTACCATTCGCATGGCACACATAGTCGGTGCTGGAGTAGCTGACGGTCAGGATATCGGTATCGCCGGTGGGGTTTTTGCCCAGCTGTTCACCGTCGAGAGCCGCAATGGCAAGACGGGTGGTGAGAGTGACTCCGATGGGCATCGGAGCGATGTCCTGGTTAAGGTCTTTTTTGTTTTTCTTGTTAAAGTCCTTCACCCACTGCGGCAGTTCGTTCATATAGTGAGTGCTGGTGATGAAGCATCCAGCCGACTTGTCGAACCAAAACGCTCCGTTGGCCGAATGGCCGGCAGGCAGGATGGCAGCACGGTCTTTAATACTTACACCGATGGCACGTGAGCGGAAGTCGGTGGCCAGTCGCAACTGGTCGCACAGATTGGTCACCATCATGTTGCGGGGCGACATCATTCCGGCCTTACTGTTGGAGCCTACGGTCTGCACGGAGGGGTCGTCACAGCAATACACCTTTTTGCCATTGAGATAGTAGTTGTTGCCGGCGATGCCGTGGAAGGCTGGCGTAGTACCACTGAAGACGCTGGCATGGCCAGCGGCGGTCACGGTGGGCACATAGTTGTAGTGCATGTTCTCGAAATTATATCCATCGTTGACGAGGCGTTTCAGTCCGCCCTCGCCAAACTGCGTATAATAGCGGTAGATATAATCCCATCGCATCTGGTCGACCACAACACCCACAACCAGTTTGGGCCGTTCCAACTGATAGTCGGCTCTGGCGGTGGAAACGAATGCGCAGGCCAACAAGAGAAGAAAGAAAAGTTGTTTTTTCATTGTTGCTTGGTTTAAATGTTTTGTGCAAAGTTACAAAAAATCGAGGGCAGAACAAAATAAACACCTTTTTTTTTATGCCGAGATGGAGTAACTTCGCGCCTTTTCGTCGCAGAGTTACAAAAAACATGGACTTTAGAAAGCAAAGTCGGAGAATTTATGCAGGAGCCTCGCAAAACCTTTTTTCTGCTAAAGAATGTAAATATATCTAAAATTGCGAATGGCGGTGCAGTCTTTTACCCCTTCATACGACTTAAAAGATAGAGACATCATGTTTTCGATGGAGATGACACGGCTGATAGAACGGTGCAGGCAGGGGGATGTGGATGCCCTCGGAGAGCTGTATAAGGCATACGCCCAAAAGATGAGAGGCGTATGCCATCGGTATATCAGCGACGAACAAGCCATCAGCGACGTATTGCATGACTCGTTCGTGATTATCTTTACCTCCTTCGACAAGCTCCGCGATGACAGGAAAGCAGAGGCATGGATGATGTCGATAACGAGAAATGTGGCATCGAAATATAAAGACCATCTTGCGAAGATGACCTTTGTGCAACTGGAAGAAGCCGAGCATTTGCAGATGCCTGAAGGTGAGGGCGAAGTGAAAGGCGTGCCATTGGAGGATGTACAGCAACTCGTCGACCGTCTGCCCGATGGATATGGCCAGGTGTTCCGGCTGTCGGTGTTCGAAGGGATGTCGCACAAGGAGATTGCCGATACGCTGGGCATTGAGCCCCATTCGTCATCCTCGCAACTGGCACGGGCGAAGAAGATGCTGCGCAAGATGATGCAGCAATACTGGGTAGCCGTACTTCTGTTGCTACTGGTTCCCATTACGTTCTATCTGTTCAGAAAAGGAGATTCTGCCGTCAAAGATAAAGACGGCGCTGAGCAGCCGTCGCCTGTTGTGGCGAAACAGAAAGTTACGCCGAAAGAATCGCCTAAAGATTCTCGGGCGGAAGACGATGGTGAGCACCAATCACCATCACAAAAGCCTGTGATATCGCTGATCGCTCAGACTGTGGACACCATCACGGTCGACACCTTAACTCACATCGTTGCTCAGGAGCAAACAACAACTGACACCGTATCAGGCGATACCACAAAGACTGTACACGAAGTAGAGTTACCACAATATGACATAGCGGGCTTGTTCCCCGAAAAGCCAACCGTCAGCACCCTTAACGAAAAACAATGGTCGTTGCAACTGGCATACGCAGGGCAGTTCGACGAGCAGAACCGCTATAACCAGCCATTCAGCTTGAAGCCTGTGCCGTCAGATGGACAGTCTGTGCCCGGACCAGCCCCAAGCCCGATTATCCCGAGCAATATTGACAATTGGACGGACTATGCTGTCTATCTGGCAAACAACCCCGATGCCATGAGCGACAAGACCCGTAGCGTCGTCATGCGCATCGCCCTGAACAATGCCAACCGCCCAGGTGAAGACAAGATTCTGCGAACGAGTCACCACCAGATGCCCGTCACATGGTCATTGGCATTCAAGTACAAATTGAACCATCGTTTCGGTCTGGAGTCTGGTCTCAGTTACAGCCGTCTGAACTCTGACTTTGAGATGGGCGCCGATGGCAACACCATCCGCGAGCAGCAGGCCATCCACTACCTTGGCATCCCCATAAAGGGTATATATAATATGTATGGCGGACGGCGATGGGGTCTCTACGGCAGCATCGGAGTGACAACCGAGATTCCTGTACACTCTATCCTCCACTCAGACTTCTACGTGAACGGTCTGTATGAGGCCAGTGACAAGACTACCATTCGCGCACCGTGGCAGTTCTCTACTACCCTTGGTCTCGGTCTGCAATACAATTTCGCCCCCAACATCGGACTGTTCACCGAACCAAGCCTGCAGTATTTTATCCCGATGAAGACTGACATAGAAACCTATCGCACGGAACATCCGTTTACGTTCTCCTTGCCTTTGGGCATCAGATTTACCTGGTAGATTGATTTCTATCTTGGGGCAAGCACCTCTCTTCCGGCGGGCCACCTGCATTCGCCGCGCCCCACAATGGGAAGCGTTCCTGAAGTACCTGGACAGCAAGGGTAGACTGAAAAAGTAGGAAGAAATGGCTGGGTGATGAGTTCTTGCCATGCAGGAAAGTATATCAGTTCGGGCATAAAATTTAGGAAAACATTCTAAATTATACCCGAACTGAGATAACAATACAATTAAGACAGTCCGTTTATCACGTCTTTTTTACATTCAGATAGCTTTTCAGCGCTTTCACATAATCCTCAAAGGCTTTCAGCCCTACAGGCGTGATGCGGCAGAGGGTACAGGGCTTCTTGCCTTTGAAGGTCTTCTCCACCTCTATGTAACCCGCTGCCGAGAGCTTGTCTATCTGCACACTCAGGTTGCCCGCCGTAGCTCCCGTCTGCTCCTTGATGTA
>DEJV01000006.1:1261-4864 GCA_002353525.1 Prevotella sp. UBA2739 | reverse complement strand
CCATGGCAGAAGGCGAAAGTGCTTGTTGCCCTGCCCATGGCGGCATTGGCCGTGGTGGCCTTTGCCAACCCTGATGTGGAGCGCGTGGCCGAGCAGGTGGAAACCGAGAGCCAGGCCGTGGTGGAAAAGGCCAAGGCCGATGTGGCGGGCGTCGAGACTGCTGCGGAACAGCAGCCTACGGAGAAACAGGAGGTTACTGATGAGCAAGCTAAGACCGTCAGCGTGAAGGGCGTCGTCGTGCAGAAGGAAGACGGGAATCCGATTGTCGGCGTTGCCGTAACTGTTCGCGGAACGAAAATCGGCGCTGTGACCGATGTCGATGGCAAATTCCATATCGACAATGTTCCTGTAGGTTCGTGGATTGATGTGTTTATGATAGACTGCGAGATTGGAAGCCTGCAAGTGACCGAGAAGAATGCCTCCGACCTGCATTTCGCCATCGCTTTTGATGGGCCAGCGTCGTCGAAGAGTCCGGGCAGTGATGTCTTCGACGTGGTGGAAGATATGCCAGTCTTTCCCGGCGGAGCGGTTGCCATGATGGATTTCTTCTATAAGAACATGAAATACCCGAAAGAGGCTTTCGATGCCAAGCAGGAAGGCCGTGTGATCGCACAGTTCGTAGTGGAGAAAGACGGCAGCATCACAGACGCTCATATCGTCAAGTCGGTGTCGCCCTCGTTGGATGCAGAAGCCCTCAGGATAGTGAATGCCATGCCCAACTGGACACCGGGCCGACAAAACGGGAAGCCCGTGCGCGTGAAGTACACCGTCCCCTTGTCGTTCAAGTTGAAAGATGATGCCGATAACGCTGCTGACGGCGGAGTCGTCAAGGAAACGATAGAGAAAGACCTGGCACAGAAAGTGAAGAATCTGGTCATCGTCGTCGACGGGAAGGAAGTTCCGGAAGGCGAAATCAACAACTATTTATCCTCCCCGGAGAAGATACAGTCGATAACCGTCATCAAGGACATGGCCAAGGTGAAAGCCTTGTACGGCAATGCCGCCAATGGCAAGCAGGGAGCGATAATAATTACCACGAAGAAATGACTTTCTCCCGATAAATGATTATAGGAAAGGCTGCAACAGGCGGATTTCTCCTCGGCTGCAGCCTTTTTGTAGGAATCGTTTGCTTCAGCATACGAGATTTACGGAAATGCAATCCGATGAATTATATTCTTTGCTTCTCGCATAGTTAAATCCTGGGGGTTGTCGTTGGTGCCCATAACGTATGATACAGCACGTAATCGTGGAAAATATGAATGGGACATACAAGGACTGTCGTGGATTATTGCACACGATGGGGTACAGTGTGCGAAAATGCTGATTCTCAACTCGAAAAAAAGAAGTTGAAGTATAATTTCTTCTGAAAATCCTTTGTTTTTTGCTCACTTCTTTGTACCTTTGCACCCCAAAGTGTGGATATGTAGCGTCTTCACTCGGATAGATTATGTGTAGTTTAGAGTCCTTAAAGATAGACTTGAAAGGTCTTAAAGAAGGCGTGACAGCCTTGGAATACGACCTTAGCGATGCCTACTTCGGGGCGATAGACGGTTCCGAAGTAAGCAGGGGTGACGTGCATGTGTCGCTGTCTATACGCAAGACAAACGGCTTTTTTGAACTCCTGTTTCATTCGGAAGGCATCGTAATCGTTCCTTGCGACCGCTGTCTGGATGATATGGAACAGCCAATCGTGGCTGAGAATCGTTTGACGGTGAAACTTGGAGCCGAGTATAGAGAAGATGATGACTTGGTAACCGTTGATGAGAATGAGGGAATCCTCGATCTCTCTTGGTTTATCTACGAGTTCATTGCCCTGGCCATTCCCATCCAGCACGTTCACGACCCTGGCAAGTGTAACGCTGCTATGATTGAGGCTCTTGAGGAGCACTCCGCTGCCCGAAGCAGCGAGGCGGATGACCGAACGGACATTGATCCACGCTGGGAAGCTCTTAATAAGTTAAGGGCTAAGAGCGATGAGTGAAGAAATAACTTCGCTCGGAAATAGAAAACAATAAATTTTAAAATATTAATTATTATGGCACATCCTAAAAGAAGACAGTCAAAGACTCGTACACTGAAGCGTAGAACTCACGACAAGGCAGTAGCCCCCACATTGGCAGTTTGCCCTAACTGTGGCGCATATCATATTTATCACACGGTATGCCCCACTTGCGGTTACTACCGCGGCAAGATTGCTATCGTAATGGACGAAGCCGCTGAATAATGAGCAAGATTAACGCAGTAATCACAGGTGTTGGCGGATACGTGCCCGACTATGTTCTCAATAATGATGAACTGTCGCGCATGGTTGATACCAATGACGAGTGGATTATGTCGCGTGTTGGCATTAAAGAACGCCGAATTCTTAACGAGGAAGGTCTTGGCACGAGTTATATGGCTCGCAAGGCTGCCAAGCAACTGCTCCAGAAGACAGGAACAGATCCTGACAGCATCGATGCCATTATAGTGGCTACTTCAACGGCAGACTACAAGTTCCCCAGTACAGCTTCTATCGTGCTGGGAAAACTTGGGCTGAAGAATGCCTTTGCCATGGACTTCTCGGCAGCTTGTTGTGGATTTCTCTATACGCTTGATGTTGCCGCTGGATTGATACAGAGTGGTCGATACAAGAAAGTCATCGTTATCGGTGCCGACAAGATGTCATCGATAGTTGATTATCAGGATCGTCAGACGTGTCCGCTTTTTGGCGACGGAGCAGCTGCCGTGCTGCTTGAGGCTACAACGGAAGAGGATATCGGTGTGATGGACAGTTATTTCCGTACCGATGGTAAGGGCTTGCCCTTCCTTCACCTGAAAGCGGGCGGTTCGGTATGTCCTCCATCTCATTTCACGGTAGATCATCGTTTGCATTACCTTTTTCAGGAAGGACGTACTGTGTTCCGTTATGCTGTGACGTCGATGAGCGATGATTGTGAACTGATAGCCGAGCGCAACGGTCTCACCAAAGACAATATCCGCTTCGTTGTTCCTCATCAGGCTAATATCCGCATCATTGAAGCTGTGGCTAAGCGCCTGGAAGTGCCGATGGAGCAGGTGATGGTCAATATCGAGCATTTCGGTAACACAAGTGCCGCTACCATTCCATTGGCTCTTTGGGAGTATGAACCTCAGCTTAAAAAAGGCGACAACCTGATTCTTACAGCTTTTGGTGCTGGATTTGTACATGGCGCCAGCTATTTGAAGTGGGCTTACGATTCGAAGTGAAAAGTGAATAGTGAAAAGTGAAGAATTGAAGCATAAAGCAGGATTCGTAAATATCGTTGGTAATCCCAACGTAGGAAAAAGTACGCTCATGAACCAGTTGGTTGGTGAGCGTATTTCAATTGCAACGTTCAAGGCTCAGACCACGCGCCACCGCATCATGGGCATCGTGAATACTGATGATATGCAGATTGTGTTCTCGGATACCCCCGGTGTGCTCAAGCCCAACTATAAGTTGCAGGAGTCGATGCTGGCATTCTCAGAGAGTGCTTTGGCAGATGCCGATGTGCTGCTATATGTTACTGACGTTGTAGAGAATCCGGAAAAGAACATGGATTTTCTGACGAAGGTACAGAAGATGCAGATACCCGTACTTTTGCT
>DEJV01000006.1:0-1125 GCA_002353525.1 Prevotella sp. UBA2739 | reverse complement strand
AAACGCATCAAGGAACTGCTGCCTGAGAGCCCTGCCTATTTCGACAAGGAACAGCTCACCGACAAGCCCGCTCGTTTCTTCGTTTCGGAGATCATCCGCGAGAAGATCCTTCTCTATTATGACAAGGAGATACCCTATAGCGTAGAGGTCGTGGTGGAGAGTTTCAAGGAGACGGCGAAGAACATCCATATACGCGCCATTATCTATGTAGAGCGCGATTCGCAAAAAGGCATCATCATCGGTCATCAAGGTGTGGCTTTGAAGAAAGTGGGAGCTGAGAGCCGTAAAGCTTTGGAACGTTTCTTCGGAAAGAGCATATATTTGGAAACCTACGTGAAGGTGGACAAGGACTGGCGTTCTTCGCAGAAGGAGCTTAACAACTTCGGGTATAATCCCGAATGACGGCTGGCATTATTAATTAAGAATAAAAAAGGAGAAAAGATATATGGGAAACCTAGTGGCGATTGTGGGACGCCCCAATGTGGGGAAATCGACCCTTTTTAACCGTCTGACCAAAACCCGTCAGGCCATTGTCAGCGACGAGGCCGGAACGACGCGTGACCGCCAGTATGGACATTGCGACTGGAATGGGCGCGAGTTCTCCGTCGTGGATACTGGTGGTTGGGTTGTCAATTCAGATGACATTTTCGAAGAGGAAATCCGCAAACAGGTAATGGTGGCTACAGAAGAGGCCGACCTGCTACTGTTTCTTGTCGATGGGCAGAATGGCCTGACCGACTGGGACAGTGACGTGGCAAAGATTCTGCGTCGCACAAAGTTGCCTGTGATTCTTGTCGTAAACAAGGTGGACAACAATGAAGACCTCTATGTTTCCGGCGAGTTCTACAAATTGGGCCTCGGTGATCCCGTGTGCGTAAGTGCCGCTACGGGTTCAGGAACAGGCGATTTGCTCGATCTTGTCTTGGAGAAATTACCCGAGAAAAGTGGCGACTTGCTTGAGGAAGGCATACCCCGCTTTGCCGTGGTGGGCCGTCCTAATGCAGGAAAGAGCAGCATAATCAATGCCTTTATTGGTGAGGAACGCCATATTGTGACCGAGATTGCTGGTACTACCCGTGACAGTATCTACACTCGCTATGATAAGTTCGGCTTTGATTTCTATCT
>DEJV01000036.1 GCA_002353525.1 Prevotella sp. UBA2739 | reverse complement strand
AGTTCATCGCCTATCTGCTGAATCTGAAATGGTGGGATTGGGACATCGAGAAGATTGAGGCAAATATTAAAGCCTTGTCAAGTGGCGATTTGTATTTAATCAAAGAGATTAAAGATTAGTTTTTACATATATGGTTATACTGATAACAGGTGCTTCACATACGGGTAAAACGCTTCTTGCACAGCGTATGCTTGAGAAATATAAGTATCCATATCTGTCTATAGATCACTTGAAAATGGGTATGATCCGAAGTGGTAAGACTAATCTTACCCCAGAAGACGATGATGCCCTTACGGATGAGCTTTGGCCGATTGTGCGTGAAATGATAAAGACTGCAATAGAGAATCGTCAGAATCTCATAGTAGAAGGTGGCTATATCCCTTTCAATTGGAGGGGAAGCTTCGATGAACTTTATTTGGGTTCCATCCGCTTTATTTGTCTCGCCTTCTCAGATGAATTCATTGACATTCACTTCGATGAAATAAGAGAACATCGTTCTGATATCGAGGCTCGGCAAGATGTCGGCAATTGCACCATAGCGAGTCTGAAGGATGACAATAGGAGGTACATCGATGGTTTTAAGACTGCAAGAGAAAAGGTCTTTTTAATAAAAACTGACTATGAACAAATGATACAGTCTATTTTAGACTTATAAATTCCAATTTAACAACATGATATTGAAGATTATTGATGAAGTTTTTAGTGTCTGCAAAGTAGCAGACTATAAAGGAATCGACTTGTCTTCCCCCTATATTTTCATAGGTTCAACGGACGAAGAAAAATCGTTGGTATGCCCAATGCAGTTAGTGCCAGACAACACGGTAGAACGTGATGATGGCTGGAAAGCCTTCCGCATAGAAGGAACTCTGGATTTCTCCCTTATTGGCATTCTCGCTGCAATTTCCAAAGTGCTTGCAGATGGAGGAATAGGTATTTTCGCAATTTCCACATTCAACACAGATTATATTCTAACTAAATCACAAAACTTTGAACGAGCTATCGGATTACTTCAATCCGCAGGCTATTCAATCAAATAAATCGGAATCTTTAAAGTCCAAAGCATGAAAAAACTGATTCTTTTGTCAATTATACTGATAGTATCGGTATCTGTATCGGCGCAAGACATCGCAGGGTTTGTCAGCAGGCAGATGGAGACTTACCCTCAATCTCGACTACTCGACATTTATAAGTCGTGTTTCCAGGACTATATGGGTGCTGAACATCTGGTGACTGACCGGCAGCGGGTAAAAGCCTACCTTGATGAAGAGTTGAATACCACCACACTTGATGACCTCCTTCCGTGGCTATATGAGCCCTGTGGTGCAGAGGGCAACTACGTGCGTGTGAGTATCAGGACCATCAAGGAAGGAATCATCAGCGCAGACCTTTTGCTTGATGCATTCATCCGAAGTGCCAATCCAGGTAATCGTCCTTCGGTAGAGTCTTGGTGTAATCGGTGGCATGAAATATTGGAAGTGATTGACACCATGAATCTCAACTATCCGAACTATGCAGCCGACAAACTGTTCATCGACAGCATTCTCTCCGTTGGCAAATACGCCATCAGCCATTCGCCCGAATACCGTGAGGCTTATCATCCGCACTATAGAATCGTAGAGCGAAACATCTTTAACCGGGAAATCCTGACGCTTATAAAGAAATGGTATGCTCGTATGCAAATGAACAAAGAGAGCAGTTTACCTGGTGCTATAAACCCTAACGCATTGAAGATGCCAAAACATGACCCCTATAGGAAAAAGTTTAACGACATGCAACTTATCGGCATTTTTGGCTCTCACTTAAAGAGATAGCATGAATTCCAATTAACCAGTCAACTCAATACTAAAGAGAATAAGGCAATGAAAAGAGCATTGATATTTTTGGGCGTGTTGTGGCTCGCTATTGGAGCAACGGCACAAGCGATGAAGGGCATTGACCTGACGAAAGCAACCCTGATCTATCATGAAGACGACACGCCGCTGGCCCGCCAGATGGCTGAGTTGCTGGCCGACGATATTGAGCGTGTATCGGGAGTGAGACCGCAGATAAGCACCCGGCGGAAGAGTGGTGGAAATGTGGTAATAGGCACTGTGAAGCATAATCGCCTGCACCGCGAACTCCAAGGCACGTGGGAGCGTTATGCCATCGATACGAAACCAGGTGGCGACCTCTACATTACTGGCTCCGACCCGCGGGGAATGGCATACGGTGTGTTGCATGTGAGCGAACAGATAGGTGTCAGCCCTTGGTACTGGTGGGCCGACGTTCCTGTAGACAAAAGCAATAAGCGTGTCAATGACTATAAAGAGAACATGACCAGCCGCTCGCCGAGTGTGAAATACCGTGGCATCTTCATCAACGATGAGGACTGGGGACTGAAGACCTGGGCTGCCGCCACCTTTGAGAAAGAGTTTGGCGACATCGGCCCGAAAACCTACGACCGCGTGTGTGAGCTCATCCTTCGTCTGAAAGGCAACATGCTTGCCCCTGCCATGCACACCTGCACGGGAGCTTTCTACAGTTATCCCGAGAGCCAGAAGATGGCCGACAAATGGGGCATCATGATCACTACCAGCCACTGCGAGCCATTGCTCTTCAACAATGCCGCCCCCTCGGAGTGGAACAAGGAGCGCGACGGCGAATGGAACTACGAGACCAACAGCCGTATCATCCTGAAGAAACTTGATGACCGCATCCGCGAGACGGCCCAGTACGACAATATCTACACCATGGGTATGCGAGGACTGCACGACGAAGCCATGAAGGGCAGCACCGACCCTAAAGACCGCGCCCGCACACTGGAAAAAGTGTTTGCCGAACAGCGCAACATTCTCACGAAATACAAGAAACAGAAGATAGCAAAAATCCCCCAGATATTCGTACCCTATAAAGAGACTCTCGACATCTACGATGCCGGGCTGCGGGTGCCGGAGGACATCACCCTCGTATGGCCCGACGACAACTACGGCTATATGAAGCGCGTGAGCAACACGACAGAGCAAAGGCGAAGCGGCGGCAGCGGTGTGTACTACCATCTGAGCTACTGCGGCGTGCCCCACGACAACCTGTGGATCTCCACCACAGCCCCCATGCTGATGTACGAGGAACTGCTGAAAGCCTACAACGCCGGTGCCGACCGCTACTGGCTGCTCAACGTGGGTGACATCAAACCCATGGAGATAGAGACACAGATGTTCATGGACATGGCCTACGACTTCACGTCGTTCAGCTACGACAATGCCAACCGCTATCAGGCTCAGTGGCTGGCCAGTGTGTTCGGCCAGCAGTATGCCGAGACCTTCCAGTATATCCTCGACGAGTACTACCAGCTGGCCTGGCAGCGCAAGCCTGAGTTCATGGGCTACGAAATGGAGTGGGACGAGCCTGCGTACGCACGGCTCTACGACACCGATTTCTCTTTCGCCACAGGCACGGCACAGAAACGGCTCATGGCCTACAGCGACATCTGCTTTGCCTACGACGCCCTGGAGCGCAAACTCTCGCCAGAGCAGCGACCTGCCCTTTTCGAGATGCTGGGCTATGCCGTGCATTCGGCTTATCAGATGAACCGCAAGTTTCTCTATGCCCAGGCCAACCACGAGACGGGCAACCAAGCCTACGCCGAGCAGTCTAGAGATGCCTACAGCCGGCTGCAGCAGCTTATAGACCGCTACAACAGCCTGCTCGACGGTAAATGGAACCAGATGATTTCGGAAGTGACACCCGGCTACACCGCCCTCTATCACCTGATGCCCGAGCTCACCGACAAGCCTACCACTGCCAACCGACTGCCCGACAACCAATGCCATCCCGAACTGCGCCACAAGATAGACCTCGCCTCACTACCCATAAAAGAGCCTTTCCGCCTGCTCGAAGGCATTGGCACCGACTGGCTGGCCGTCCAAATGGGACAGCCGCTCGATGAGAAAGCCGCGGGAAAACTCAACATCGCCATCCCCGAAGGGACATTGGCCGCCAATGCCGACACCATCAGCCTCTGCATCTCCGTAGTACCGATGTGGCCTGTCGCTACTGATCGCAGCAACCGTTTCGGCGTCAGCGTTGATGGCTGCAAGCCTGTCATCTGCGAGAATGTGTTTAAGGAGTGGGGCCGCGAGTGGAAGATTCAGGTACTTGAAAACCGCAAGGAGTTCGTCGTGACGCTGCCACTCGACCGCAGCCGCCGCACTCACACCGTCACCCTCTCAATCATTGACCCGGGACAGGTGTTGCAGAAGTTTACGTATCAGTAAAAAATATTCTGCATCAAGACATACTGATGTTCATTGGCCATAGATTGCTGAACAAAGAAAATATTCACAGGTAAATCGGATTTTATATGAGAACAAAGACTGTCATAATACTTTTGTTGCTATTTATCTATGCGGGAATATCTGCCAAGAGAAGACCGGTGCCCGTTATCATCATTGCCGGACAGTCAAATACCGACGGGCGGGTCAACAACGAAGAACTGCCCGACTACATCAAGCACCATGGCTATCGCCACTGCTGGTGGTCATACGGCAGCGACACCATTTCTGGCGGTGGACGTTTCGAACGTTTCTGGCCTCGAGTGGCCAAGCCTGACAACAAGGAGCGGTGGGGCTATGATGCCGTGGTCTATTATCTTATTGACCAGCGCATCAAACGTAACTTCTATGTCATCAAAGAGTCACTCGGCGGTACGGCCATCGATACTGCCTGCACCAGTACCAGCGGGATGTATTGGAGTGCATCTCCCCAATTCCTTGCCTCGACTGATGCGGCAGACAAAGGCGGAAAGTCGCTCCTGAAAGCCTTTACCGAGAATATCGGTGCATGCATCGACAATGAGTTGTCACACTTCAAAGAAGGCTATGAGGTGAAGGCATTCCTTTGGCATCAAGGCGAAAGCGACAAGAAGATGGCCGAACATTACTATGACAATCTAAAAGCCGTTGTGGCCTACGTGCGCGACTATCTAGTCCAAAAGACAGGTGACGAACGATATGCTAGTTTGCCATTCATCTGCGGAACCTATTCGCTGAAAAGCCGCGACCGTAGTGAACTGGTGGTAAATGCCCTGCATCGCCTTGCAGAAGAATATCCGAATTTCCACGTGGTTAACATCGAGGATGCAACCATCCAACGTGACCGATTGCATTTTGACAGCAAGGGCGCAGAGTTATTAGGCCGGCGCATTTACAAGCGGCTTACAGAGGTTACTGGAGGTATTCGATAAATTCCAATTTATGAGACTCCTTACATCATCAAAACGGGAGCATTGGAGGAAATACAATCAACATGGTGCAACCCGAAACTTTATACCAAGCGGGCACGAATCATTTGTAAGGATATGACAAAAAAAGATAAGACAATGGTGTCGGTGCTGTTCATGCAGTTGAGCATCGTCTTTACGGTGTGCTTGATAGCATCCAACATACTCGAAACGAAGCAAATGGTCTTTGGACCGTTGCATCTGACCGGGGGACTGCTGATTTTCCCCGTATCGTACATCGTCAACGATGTGGTGTGCGAGATCTGGGGCTATCGGCGCGCAAGCATTTTGATATGGACGGGCTTCATCACCAACTTCTGCTTCATGGCCGTTGCCTCGCTGGCCGATGCCATCCCCGGCGCACCTTATTGGGAGAATGACACGGGTTTCCATGCCATCTTCGGACTGACGCCCCGCATTGCATTGGCATCGTTCGTCTCTTTCCTTGCCGGTAGTTTCGTGAACGCCTATGTCATGAGCCGGATGAAGATTGCCGACAGGGGCAAGCGTTTCCCTCTACGGGCCATCATGAGCACGATATGGGGCGAGGGAACCGACTCTCTCCTCTTTTTCCCGTTGGCGTTCTATGGGGTACTGCCTGACAACGAGCTGCCGCTGATGATGCTTTCCCAACTGGTGCTGAAGACGGTCTATGAGATTATTGTCCTGCCCGTTACGATGCGCGTGGTGCGCAGGGTGAAGGCATACGAGGGTGAAGACACCTACGACGACGGCATCAGTTACAACATCTTTGCCGTGTTCACCAGTCGTAAGGGAAATTCCGATAAGTAATAGTGGGCCGCAGTTTTCTACAAAGATTAAAGGAGTGTCCTCGGACAGAAATTTTACGCTGGCCGAGAGGATGCTGAGAGAATATTAACGATAAACGATACAATTAAAAAAAAAGACAAAACCATTATGAACATTTTGATTTTACAAGCCTCTCCGAGGGCTAAAGGAAACACCGCATGGATGGCGGAAGAGTATAAGAACGCAGCCGAGGCCGCTGGTCATCAGGTAACGCTTGTCAACGTGTCGCGCAAGAAGATTGCGGGCTGTCTGGCTTGTGAGTATTGTCATGGAAAAGGCAACGGAGCCTGCATACAGAAAGACGACATGCAGGAGCTCTATCCGCTAATGGCTGAAGCCGAGGTGCTGGTGCTGGCTGCCCCCATCTACTATTTCACGCTTTGTGCTCAGATACAGGCTCCCATCCAACGTATGTATTGCGTGAATGCTCCTGCCAAGGTGAAAAAGATGGCACTGCTCGTCTCTTCTTACTCACCTGGTGTCTACGATGGTGCCAAGGCTGAGTATCGTGACATCTGCAACTATTGGCATGCTGAGGACACAGGTGTTGTGACGGCTAAGCACGACGAGCAGAAGAGTGAGAAAACCAGGCAGAAGATTGTCGATCTGGTCGGCAATCTGTAAAGGTTTATGTTTACCGATGAATATAGACAAACTGCTAGGCATACCCACACGCGGTATCTACATCCACAAAGGACGGAAAGTAGTGATTAAGTGAAAAGTGAAGGATGAACTCTTGGAGCAACGAGTGCTAAAAGAGAAAAAATCTAATATGAACGAAGAAGCGCCTCTCTGGGGCGTTTCTTCGTTTTATACTATATCGATTCAAGATTCTGAAGTTTACGTTTGTTCGGTATAAGGAGTCGCTTTGCGAGAAATCTTACTTCTGCCCGGTTTAAGCTGACAAAGCCTTCTGAAGATCCAGATACTTCAACATGGCAATATGAATAATAGATTAACTCAACAAAGATACAAAATATTTCCAAATAGTTGTGACATTGCAACCTTTTTTAAATACATACAATTCATTTTTATTGAGGCAATACCAAAATTCACTCTTGTGGCACTGGCAACAGGATGAGGAAAACATGACGAGGAGGATGGGGATATCCCTCAGACTTACGTTTACATCCGCATCCGCTAGGTTAATAATCCTCGAGATAGCCCTTGGTAAACATGTCGTAGGCCAGCGCCTCCAATTCTGAAAGTTTCATTTTGCCGACGGCATGCTCAATCTTCTGGATGAGCATGTCGCGCTTATAGTCGTCGTTCTCGCTCAGGCGAGAGGTAAATCGGTTGCTCATAGTCAAGTGCGCTGATAGGTGATAATTACATTCTGGTCGTACACTTCGCGGCTCTTCACCACGATATTGGGCGGCAGCGGACAGGCTTCGGTACCGCGTTTCACGGTGATGGGTGCTGTCTCGACGCGTATCTCGTCCCACAAGTCGGCATCGATGAACGACTCGTGGGTCTTGGCACCGCCCTCGACGATGAGCGACTGGATGTTGCCGGCAACACAGTCGTTGACGAGCTGCTCGATGCTATAGTCCTTGCTCAGCACGAAGCGGCGCGGATTGCGTCCGCTCCAGCGGCGCACGGTGAGCGCCGGATGCTCACGCTCGTCGGTGACACGTCCCACGACGATGGCATCTTCGTCGGCACGCAGACGGTGGGAGAGCATCTGGGTGAAGGGCGTTGAGATGGCCAACGGATGGAAATTGTCGTCGAGATAACCGTTGGCGGTCTGTGCCCACTTTAATATAATGTAGGGGCGGTGCTGCTGATGAAAGGTAAAGAAGCGCTTGTTCAGTTCGCGGCACTCCTGCTCGAGCACGCCAACAGTGACGTCGATGCCCGCCTGACGCAGACGGTCGATGCCGCGCCCCTGCACCTTGGCGAAGGGATCGACGGTTCCCACCACCACGCGGCGGACGTGTTTGCTGACGATAAGGTCGGCGCAAGGCGGCGTCTTGCCGTAGTGCGAGCAGGGTTCGAGGCTCACATAGACGGTGGCCTGCGGCAACAGATGCTCGTCGGCAGGCCGCACTGAGGCGAACGCGTTGACCTCGGCATGGCCCTCGCCACAACGAATGTGATAGCCCTCGCCAATGATTCGCCCGCCGCACTCCGTCTCACATGCTTTGCCAGATGCACTTTGCCCTTGCGGAACCACAATGACACACCCCACCATGGGGTTGGGCCGTGCGCTATGAATACCGTTACGTGCCAGTTGCAGGCAGCGGCGCATATATTTTTCGTCGGTTATTATTTGGTTCATTGTCTGAAAATGATTACTTTTGCACATGTTATGACCTATCAAGAAATCATCGGCCAACTGGGCACTATCTACGAGGCGGGCGAGGCACGAGCCATCACCCGGCTGCTGCTGGAGCAGCGTTTCGGGCTGAGCATGGCTGACATTCTGTGTGGCAAAGTTAATGAATTATCTGCAGACGACCAACAAGAATTGCAGAAAATCGTGCGACGGCTGCTACGTTCAGAGCCCATTCAATATGTTTTGGGCGAGACAACGTTTTGCGGACGGTCGTTGCATGTGGCTCCAGGCGTGCTCATCCCCCGTCCGGAAACCGAAGAACTGTGCCAATGGATCATAAATGATTATGAACACCCCCCAAAAGCACACCATCAACACCCATCACCCATCACCCAACACCCCCGAATCCTTGACATCGGGACGGGCAGCGGATGTATTGCCATCACACTGGCCGCAGAAATAAAAGACAGCCGCGTGACGGCTTGGGACATCTCCGACGCTGCGCTGGAGATTGCCCGCGAGAATGCCGTTAAGGCGCATGTCAACGTGACTTTCGAGAAAAAAGACGTGCTGAAAGCTGCCGCCCTCGCCGCCACAGAGTCCCCACTCGCCACCGAGGAATGGGACATCATCGTGAGCAATCCGCCCTACATCTATCGGAAAGAGAGCGAGCTGATGGCACAAAACGTGCTTGACTACGAACCTCACGAGGCCCTGTTCGCACCTGACGACGACCCTGAGGCGATGTATAAAGCCATTGGCCGATATGCCGCCGCCACCCTGCTGCCCGGTGGAAGTTTGTATCTGGAGATGAACCCTCTGCTGACCGAAGAGGTTGCCGCCTATCTGCAAGAAATAGGACTGGGACAGGTGGAGATGCGCCACGACCAGTTTGGCAAACTGCGGATGATAAAAGCCACTAAAACAAACACTACGATATGAAAGAGATGACGGAGCAGGAGGCTTTCACACGACTGTCGGCACAATGCGCACAGGCCGAGCATTGCCAGCACGAGATGGTAGAAAAGATGCGTCGTTGGGGCATCGCCGACGATGTTCAGGCACGCGTGATGGCCCGTCTGGTAGGCGAACGGTATGTCGACGACGAGCGCTATGCACGTGCTTTTGTGAAAGACAAGGTGAAGTACAACAAATGGGGACGACGCAAGGTGGAGCAGGCCTTGTGGCTAAAGCACATCGACAGCGACATCCAGCAGCGCGTTCTCGACGAGATCAGCACCGACGACTATGTGCAGGTGTTACGTCCGTTGCTGCAGCAAAAGCGCAAAACCACCAAAGCCGCCAGTCCTTATGAACTGAACCAAAAGCTCATCCGCTTCGCTCTAGGCCGCGGCTTCGGCTTCGATGTCATCCGCGAATGCCTGGATGGAGTGGAAGAAGAGAGGTGAGAGGTGAGAACTGAGAGGTATGATATGCATATGTCTGAACTCCCGAACTTCTGAACTCCTGAATTTCTGAACTCCTGAAAAAACTACCTCCTGTCCATAGGATATCTCACTCCCCACTTGCGGCGCAACTCGTCCATTATCCTCATGACATACAACGTCTCGTCGAGCGGCATCTGCGGAGCCTCGGTGAGTCCTTGGCGCAAGGCATCGCGACAAGCCAGAAACTGATACTCATAACCTGTGATTTGCTGAGGCACCTTGATTTCCTCGACAAACACACGGTCGCGGGCATAGACCTTCACCGACTGCGGATTGTTGATGTTGTCGATGATGAGATAGCCCTCAGTGCCGCAGATGGTACCTTGATTGTCGTTAACACAACAGGCCGATGACTGGATATTGGCCAACGCCCCATTCGACAAACGGAAAGAGGCGGCATTGACCAAATCCATGCCGGTGTCAGACTTCACACACTGTGACTCTACCTGCAGGATGTCAGCATCAGAGAACATCCGCACGAAATTGATGGCATAAACACCCAAGTCCATCAGTGCGCCACCACACAAATCGGGCTGCATGATGCGGGGTTTGTTGCCCATGCTGTAGCCTATGCTGGCGGTGTAGAGACGCGGTTCGCCGATGCGACCGTCGGCAATAAGCTGGCGAATGGTGGCCACGATGGGCTGATAACGAGTCCAGATAGCCTCAGCCAGAAACACTCCTTGCCGGCGTGCCATGCTGACAACCGTCTCACTCTCAGCGACATTGGCCATGAAAGCCTTCTCCACCAGACAGGCTTTCCCTTGTTCGATGGCCTGCAGGGTGACAGCATAATGGTGCGAATGGGGCGTGCCCACATACACCAGGTCTACATCGGGGTCTGCGATGAGCTGCTCGTACGAGCCATAAGCATGCCCGATGTTCCATGCCGCAGCAAAACAGTCGGCTTTCTGCTGCGTGCGCGAACCTACTGCATAACACGCCAGTCCCGGCTGCCGTTGTAAGGTATAGGCAGCCTTCTCGGCTATCCATCCTGTGCCAATGATGCCTACTCGTAAATCTTTTTCTTCCATTGCAATGATTTGTTTTTTAGTTTTTGTCTGCTGCAAATATACAGTATTTATTTGTCCGCACGAAAAAAACATACAAAAAAGTACATCGCGATTGCATGTTTTGTAAACTATTTGTTACTTTTGCACCATGTTTCAACCCTTCCGAGCATGAGAGAAACAAGTTTTCTGAGCCGCCTGTTAGACCTGCTGGCGCCCCGTGCATGCGCCATGTGCGGTCAGCGGCTGGCGGTAGACGAAGAGGTGGTGTGCAGCATGTGCAACCTGCATTTGCCACGAACCTACTTTTGGCAAGATGCCTACGACAACGAGATGGCACGGCTGTTTTGGATACAGCTGCCCATTGAGCGTGCCGCAGCATGGATGTTCTACCAGCCTCACTCGCAGGCAGGCAACATGATTTACGACCTGAAATACCGCAACCACCCCGAAACAGGCGAGATGATAGGGCGGATGATGGCCGAAGAGATGATGGCCGACGGTTTCTTCGAAGGCATCGACCTGATAGTGCCCGTACCTTTGGCACGCAAACGACAACGGCAGCGAGGCTACAACCAAAGCATGGAGATTGCCAAAGGCATCAGCCAAGTGACCCGGATTCCTATTGCCGGCGACGTGGTGCGGCGCAACAGCTTCTCTGAAAGCCAAACACGAAAGAACCGACAGGGAAGACAAGAAAACGTAGAGGGTGCCTTCGAGTTGGTAAACGCCGAGAAAGTCAGCGGCAAACATCTCTTAATAGTGGACGATATCGTGACGACAGGTGCCACCATCATTGCCTGCGGCAAGGAACTGGTGAAGGCCGGAGACGTGAAAGTGAGCGTCGCAAGCATCGGAATGACGAAGGGTTAAGCAAAAAAAATAAAATATTTCGCTTTTCTTACTATAAAAATAGCAGAAAAACCGTAACTTTGCACACTCATATAGATAAACCACAGAGAATTATGGACACACTGAAAAAAGCTTTTGCAGCCAAGCTGTTGAAAATTAAAGCAATCAAATTGCAACCCAACAACCCCTTCACATGGGCTTCAGGATGGAAATCACCATTCTATTGTGATAATCGCAAGACACTCTCTTATCCCGAACTGCGCAATTACGTAAAACTGGAGATTGTGCATGCTGTGCTCGAGAAATTCCCACAGGTGGAGGCTATTGCCGGTGTTGCCACAGGCGCCATCCCCCAAGGAGCACTGGTTGCCGACGCCCTGAACCTGCCGTTCGTCTATGTACGTTCGAAACCCAAAGACCACGGACTGGAGAACCTGATTGAGGGAGAACTGAAACCAGGCATGAAGGTGGTGGTGATTGAAGACCTGATCTCGACCGGCGGCAGCAGCCTGAAGGCTGTAGAGGCTATTCGCAACAACGCCTGCGAGGTGATTGGCATGGTGGCCAGCTACACCTACGGATTCCCAGTAGCCAAGAAGGCATTCAAGGATGCCGGTGTGGAACTGGTGACACTGACCGACTATGAGCACGTGGTGGCCGAGGCCCTGGAGACTGGATATATTGCCGACAGCGACGTGGAGCTGCTCAACGAGTGGCGCAAAGACCCCGCACACTGGAACAATGGATAATTGACAATTGATAATGGATAATTGACAATTAAATAATGAGCATGGCAAAATTTGAAAGCAGTATACGCCAGATCATGTATCCGCAACAATCGGTATACAACATGCTGAGCGACCTGAGCAACATTGAGCGGGTGAAGGATCACCTGCCCGAAGACAAGGTGCAAGACCTGACGTTCGACGCCGACAGCGTGAGCATCAGCATCCCTCCCGTAGGACAAATCACACTGCGCATCATCGACCGCGATGAGCCAAAGACGATTAAGTTTGAGACCGAGCAGAGCCCGGTACCTTTTAACCTGTGGATACAACTGCTGCCGGTGACTGAGACGACCAGCAAAATGAAAATCACCATCAAGGCCGAACTGAACCCCTTTATCAAAGGGATGGTGTCGAAACCACTGCAAGAGGGTATTGAGAAACTGGCAGATATGCTCACGATGATTCAATATGAATAATGCTGAATCTCCGGAAATTCCGTGAAGTTTGGAATTTCCGGAGATTACAAATTTTTACCAACCAAAAAAAGACAGTACAGGATGGCGAACAAACTTTGGGCAAAAAATTTTGAGATCAATAAGGAGATAGAGCGATTCACCGTAGGACGTGACCGCGAGATGGACCTCTACTTGGCAAAATACGACGTGCTGGGCTCCATGGCTCACATCACCATGCTAGAAAGCATCGGACTGCTGGAGGCCGGCGAGCTGAAGTTGTTGCTGGCTGAGTTGCGCAACATCTATGCCGTGTGCGAACGTGGAGAATTCTGCATTGAGGACGACATCGAGGATGTGCACTCGCAGGTAGAACTGATGCTGACACGCAAACTGGGCGACATGGGCAAAAAAATACACTCTGGCCGCTCGCGCAACGACCAGGTGCTGGTCGACCTGAAGTTGTTCACACGCCATGAACTGAAAGAGATTGCCGACGCGGTGAAGGTGCTTTTTGATGAGCTGATTGAGAAAAGCAACCACTATAAAGACGTACTCATGCCGGGCTATACGCACCTGCAGGTGGCCATGCCCAGCTCGTTCGGGCTGTGGTTTGGCGCCTATGCCGAGAGTCTGGCCGACGACATGCTGTTCTTGCAGGCTGCCTATAAGATGACCAACCGCAACCCCTTGGGGTCGGCGGCAGGCTATGGCTCGTCGTTCCCGCTGAACCGCACCATGACCACCCGTCTGCTGGGCTTCGACTCGATGGACTACAACGTGGTGTATGCACAGATGGGGCGCGGCAAGATGGAGCGCAACGTGGCTTTTGCGCTGGCCTCTATTGCCGGGACACTGGCCAAGATGGCCTTCGACGCCTGCCTGTTCAACTCGCAAAACTTCTCGTTTGTACGGCTGCCCAAAGAGTGCACTACGGGATCGAGCATCATGCCGCATAAGAAAAACCCCGACGTGTTTGAGCTGATTCGGGCCAAGTCGAACAAGATTCAGAGCCTGCCCCAACAGGTGATGCTCATCATGAACAACCTGCCCGTGGGCTATTTCCGCGACCTGCAGATTATTAAAGAGGTGTTCCTGCCGGCCTTCGACGAACTGAAAGACTGCCTGCAGATGACCGCCTACATTATTAATAAGATGGAGGTGGACGAGCATATCCTCGACAATCCTATGTACGACCCCATCTTCTCGGTAGAGGAAGTGAACCGGCTGGCTGCCAACGGCATGCCTTTCCGCGATGCTTACAAGAAAGTGGGACTCGACATCGAGGCAGGACGATTCACGCCCGACAAGCACATTCACCACACCCACGAGGGCAGCATCGGCAACCTCTGCAACGAGCAGATTGCCGCCCTCATGCAAGAGACCATCGACGGATTCCACTTCGAGCGCATGACCGAAGCCGAGAAAGCGCTGCTTTCCAACGGAAAGTGAGAACGGAGAGGCAAGAGTTTTGAAACGACACAAAGCATGAAACAGAAGAACAGAACGGACAATCCACAACAAAACAGGATGACGACGACCCACAGACGCCGCCGTGTGGGGCGCATCTGCTGTGCGGTCTGCATGGCGCTGCTGAGCATGCTGGCGCTCAGCGGCTGCGATGCCGACAACGAATACGACATCAGCCACCGCTGTTTCTTCACTTTCGACACCTCACTGCACAACACCAGTCTGGTGCGCAATGCGCTGAATCCCCTGGCTTCGGGCACCTTTGTCTTGGTCTATACCACGCAAAAGAGTGGTGTCACGGTGGTGAACGCACAACTGAGCGACGGGAAAACCACCAGCCAGGACAACATTACAACCGCCATAGAAAAAGACTATACAGCCTATATTCTGGGCACCAACAACGGACTGATTATCGGCTATAGCAGCCTGGGCAACGGTTTGTTTGCCTTCGACCGGCAGTGCCCCAACTGCATCAGCGACTACAACCGCTACAACTATCCGCTGCATTGGGACAACAACGGACAGTGGGTGAAGTGCTCCCAATGCCAGCGCACCTACGACCTGAACAATTTTGGTGTGATTATTCATGGCGAAAAAGGCAGCAAACTGATTCGCTACAAAGCCTTTTTCGACGGTACGCGGCTCACCGTTCGCAACTAAAATGTTTAAATTGTGTAAATTCATTTGGCTGTTCCGATAAATAGACGTATCTTTGCACAGATTTTTTGCCGCGATGGTGGAATGGTAGACACGAGGGACTTAAAATCCCTTGGCCAGGAATGGCTGTGCGGGTTCGAGTCCCGCTCGCGGCACCTCCTTAAATTTTATCATCATTATGCGAAAAATTATTCTTTTATCTCTTTCGGCAGTATCGTTTCTCGCACTGACCTCTTGTTCTAAGCTTGGTGCGCTGTCTGCCGACAATTTCGTAGTAACACCTAATCCTCTTGAGACGCAGGCCGGACAGGTTCCTGCCACCATCAACGGTACTTTCCCAGAGAAGTACATGAAGAAAAAGGCCGTAGTTACTGTGACTCCCGAACTGCGTTATGGCAACGGACAAGTGACAAGAGCTGCCGGAACTACTTTCCAGGGCGAGAAGGTGCAGGGTAACGACCAGACCGTGTCTTACAAGATGGGTGGACACTACACCATGAAGGCCAGCTTCCCCTATGTAGACGCCATGCAGA
Source organism: Prevotella sp. UBA2739 (assembly GCA_002353525.1). Taxonomy (GTDB): domain Bacteria; phylum Bacteroidota; class Bacteroidia; order Bacteroidales; family Bacteroidaceae; genus Prevotella. Next base: position 39,951 of record DEJV01000036.1, on the reverse strand, counting down.
AGAGTGACATGTACCTCACCTTCAACGCACGCATCGGCAAGCGCACCGTAGAGGTGCCCGCTGTGAAGGTGGCCAATGGTGTGATTGCCACATCCGAACTGTATAAGAAGACCATGATGAATGCAGGTGCATGCATCGCTCCTGATACCTTCCAGCGCGTGAACGCCAAGAAGCAGGAGGCCAACGTGAAGTTCCTCATCAACCAGGCTAACCTGCGCAAGAGCGAGCTGAAGAACAACTCGGTGGCCGAGTTCGTCAACCTGCTGAAGCGCATCAATGCCGACAAGGAAGGTCTGGCCATCAAGAATGTGGAAGTGCAGGCTTATGCTTCTCCTGAAGGCGGATTCGCCTATAATGACAAACTGGCCAGCAAGCGTCAGGATGTATCTGAGAACTACGTGAAGAAGACCCTCAAGGAGACAAAGGTTGACGCCGACATCGATGCCAAATACACCGCTCAGGACTGGGAAGGTTTCCAGCAGTTGGTACAGGCCAGCAACATCCAGGACAAGGATGTCATCCTGCGCGTACTGTCGATGTATAAGGATCCACAAGAGCGTGAGCAGCAAATCCGCAACATGAGCGCCGGTTTCCGCGAACTGGCCGACGGCATCCTGCCCGAGTTGCGCCGCAGCCGCATGATTATCAACTACGAGACCATCGGCCGTAGCGACGAGCAAATCAAGGCACAGCTGGCTGCCGATCCCTCACAGCTGAGCAACGACGAGATTCTCTATGCTGCCACACTGACCGACAACGACAAGGTGAAAGAGGATATCTACAAGACTGCTGCCAAGCAGTATCCTGCCGACTACCGTGCACTGAGCAACATTGCCGCACTCGAGTTCAACAAAGGCAACATTGCCGAGGCCAAGAACTACATCCAGAAAGCTTTCAACGTGAGCAGCAAGGCTCCCGAGGCTAATGCTAACCTCGCACTCATCGCCCTGCAGAGCGGTGACATCCAGAAGGCTACCGACTACGTGTCGAAAGCCGCTGGCGCCAATGGTCTGGATCAGGTGCTGGGCAACCTGGAGATTGCCAAGGGCAACTACGCACAGGCTGAGCAGTACTTCAAGGACGCTAACAACAACAGCGCTGCCCTGGCCAACATCCTGAACAAGAACTATGCTCAGGCTTCGGTAGCCCTGAAGTATGCAAAAGAAGACGCTATGACCAACTATCTGCAGGCCATCCTGAACGCACGCCAGGGCAAGAATGCCGAGGCTGCACAGTGGTTGCAGAAGGCTCTGAAACTCGACTCTGCCCTGAAGGCTTATGCCAACAACGACCTCGAGCTTCTTAACGTCAGCAAATAAGTTGAATAGATTGCGCGATAAATGAAACATCGCATTTATTACATACTACTTGCCCTGGTTCTGGTTTCATGCGGAACGGATAGCAGTCATTTCAAGATTGAAGGCCGTTTCCTCAACCTGAACCAGGGTGAGTTTTATGTATATAGCCTCGACGGAGGATCCGCTGCATTGGACACCATCAAGATTAACGGTGGACGATTCAGCAAACAAATCGACTGCGACAAACCGCAGACCTTCATGCTGGTGTTCCCCAACTTCTCGGAACAACCGCTCTTTGCCGTTCCCGGCAAGTCGGTGGATGTCAAGGCCGACGCCTCCCACCTGAAAGAGATGGAGGTGAAAGGAACGAGCGACAACGAGCTGATGACCAGTTTCCGCAAGAAAATTGCCAATGCGTCGCCCGTCGAGACTGCCCAAACGGCAGCACAGTTCATCACCGACAACCCCAAATCGGCTGTCAGCGTCTACCTGCTTCGCAGATATTTCTTGCAAGCAGTCAATCCCGACTATAAAAAGGGAATGCAACTGGCCGACATCCTGCTGAAAAAACAGCCTGAGAACGGTCAGATTATCAACATGAAGAAAAGCGCCGAATCGCTCAGAAACGGCGCCGAAGGTACTACCCTGCCCTCTTACAGCACCAACGACGTGAAAGGCAACTACGTCACAACGGCCTCGCTGCGCGGAAAAATCGGCGTCATCTACACATGGGCCACCTGGAACTACGAGAGCCAGGACATGCAGCGACAGCTCAGAACACTGCAAAAGCAGAACGCAAGCAAACTGGCCATCATCAGCATCAGCCTCGATGGCAGCAAGAGAGAATGTAAAAATGTACTCGAGCGCGACTCCATCACCTGGCCCAACATCTGCGACGGACTGCTCTTCGAGGGACAGGCATTCCAGAAACTGGGAATGACAGGCGTGCCCGACAATGTCGTTATCGACAAAAAAGGGAAAATCGTTGCTCACGGTTTGCCCAAAAACGAGCTGATTGAACGTATCAAGAACTTGCTCAAGTAACACCATCTTAATGCTAGTAAAAACATACAGTGCAGCCGTCAATGGCCTCGAGGTGACGACTGTAACCGTTGAAGTGAACATCACTCGGGGCATATTATTCCATCTGACTGGCCTTGCCGACACCGCCGTTCGAGAAAGTAAGGACCGCATCGTGGCAGCCATGTCGAACACGGGGTTTAAGTTTCCTGTGGCCGACATTACCATCAACCTTGCTCCTGCCGACATCAAGAAAGAGGGAAGCAGCTACGACCTGCCGCTGGCCATCGGCATTCTTGCGGCCGACAGTAAGGTGCAGAGCGAACATCTCAACGAATATATGCTGGTTGGCGAACTGGGACTCGACGGCCGTCTGCAGCCCATACGTGGCGCGCTGCCCATTGCCATCCGTGCCCGTGCCGAACACTATAAGGGACTGATTGTGCCCAAACAGAACATCCGCGAGGCTGCCGTTGTGAACAATCTCAACGTCTATGGCATGGAGTCGCTGTGGGATGTGGTGCAGTTTTTCAATGGTCAGCAGCAGTTTGAGCCCACCATCATCGACACCCGCCGCGAGTTTTACGAGCATCAAAACCATTTCGACCTCGATTTTGCCGACGTTCGCGGACAAGAGAACGTGAAGCGTGCCCTCGAAGTGGCAGCTGCGGGCGGCCACAACCTGATTATGGTAGGCCCGCCGGGCAGTGGTAAATCGATGATGGCCAAGCGGTTGCCCAGCATTCTGCCGCCGCTTTCGCTCGCTGAGAGTCTGGAGACGACTCAGATACACAGCATTGCGGGCAAGTTGAGCCGCGACACCAGCCTCATCAGCCAGCGCCCATTCCGCAGTCCGCACCACACCATCTCGCAAGTGGCGCTTGTTGGCGGCGGCACCAATCCCCAGCCAGGCGAGATTTCACTGGCCCACAACGGCGTTTTGTTTGCCGACGAACTGCCAGAGTTCAACAAAAGCACGCTAGAGGTATTGCGCCAGCCATTGGAAGACCGGAAGATCACCATCAGCCGTGCCAAATACACCATCGAATACCCCTGCTCTTTCATGTTCGTGGCCTCGATGAACCCATGCCCTTGTGGATACTATGGCGACTCCACCCACCAATGCGTCTGTACTCCCGGACAGATTCAACGATATATGAACAAAATCTCCGGTCCACTTCTCGACCGCATCGACATCCAATGCGAGATACAGGCTGTGCCCTTCGCCCAGCTCTCGCAGATGCAGCCCGGCGAACCGTCCTCAGCCATCCGCGAGCGCGTCATCAAGGCCCGCAAAATCCAAGAGGTCCGCTTCAAAGATTCTAAAGGCATTCACTGCAATGCACAAATGACCGAACGCATGCTCCACCAATTTGCAGAGCCTGATGCAGCATCAATGGACATGTTGCGAATGGCAATGGAACGGCTAAAGCTCTCCGCCCGCGCCTACAGCCGCATCTTAAAAGTGGCAAGAACCATCGCCGACCTCGCCGGATCAGAAAATGTTCTGTCCATGCACATTGCCGAAGCCATTGGCTATCGAAATCTCGATAGAGGCGACTGGGCTGAGCGTGGGATGTGAACTTGGTAGAATTATTAGGGTCTTGTATTCTTATGCATTCAACTTTGGGTTGTTCTTTTTGATATAATTAGGACAAATTCGTTTTTGAAAAGAACAACCCAAAATTGAATCATTAATAATGAGCATGCGATTTGCTAACAAATTAAGGTGCGATTTCTTAAGAAATTAAGATGTAATTTGTTAAGAAATTGAGATGCGATTTCTTAAGAAATTGAGGTGTAATTTGTTAACAAATTGAAGTGTAATTTGATAACAAATTGGAAATGGGCGCTTATTCGCTTTGTTCGCAAAGAAACTCCGAAGTTGAAAAGAATTGACAAACAGACATTCATTCCTGATGGGATAACTTGCCGATATCGGCAAAAAGAACTATCTTTGTAGGCAAAATCGGCACTAAAACTTGCCGATATCGGCAAAAAACACTATATTTGTAGGCAAAATCGGCACTAAAACTTGCCGATAGGTGAATATGGAGTATATTTCGGTCAGACAATTTGCCGATAAATTCGGCATTTCAGAACGTACGGCACGTCACTATTGTGCACTGGGCAAGATTGAAGGCGCTTTCCTGACAGGGAAAACGTGGAACATCCCTGCCAATGCCGTTCTGCCAGGACGGAAGACAGCTCAGGGCAGAGCATTACCTCTCTTGACGGCATTAAGAGAGCAAAAAGCATCCCGTCTAAAGGGCAGCATCTACCACCGCACCCAGATAGATCTCACCTACAATTCCAATCATATTGAGGGCAGCCGCCTGACCCATGAACAGACGCGCTACATCTTTGAGACCAACACGATTGCCATAACAGATGAGGCCGTCAATGTGGATGACGTGTTGGAGACCGTCAACCACTTTCACTGTATTGACTATATCATTGACCATGCTAACGAGAAACTGACCGAAGATTTCATCAGACATCTGCATCTACTGCTGAAAACAAGTACTTCTGACAGCCGGAAGGAATGGTTTGCCGTAGGTGAATACAAGCGATTACCCAATGAAGTGGGAGGAATGGAGACCTGCCCTCCTGAGCATGTTCATAGGGAGATGAGGGCACTCTTGAAAAACTATCATGCTTTAAAGAATATTACTTTTGAAGACATTCTTGACTTTCATGTCCGTTTTGAAACGATTCATCCTTTCCAAGACGGTAACGGACGTATAGGCAGACTATTGATATTTAAAGAGTGCCTTGCCAACGGTTATGTGCCATTTATTATCACCGACGAACTGAAAATGTTCTATTATCGTGGTCTTCGTGAATGGGGGCACATCAATGGATACCTTATGGACACTTGCCTCACGGCTCAAGACAACTATAAAGCCCTTTTAGATTATTTCAAGATAAAGTATCTGGATTGAGAATACCAGACAAGAAGGGAACAGCAAAATCAATTTTAACGGAGAACGGCTATGTGTGACGGAGATTTCGATGGCGGGTTCAGTGACCCCGATTATGACGATCTGGAGTTCAGACTGAGTAATCCCAGTGTTTATGGGCACGATGAATATATGCAGGATCTTTATGGTCCTGCAGGGAAAGCCTGTCAAAACGGGCAGATGCCAAAGGGCAACCGGCAGAATGAATCTGACTCAGATTTTTCCGAGGAATACCTGCAATGGAAGCGAGACCATCCCGACAGAGTAGCATTCTTCCAGTCAAAGTCTTCCAAACTTAATTCGGATGGGGAAAGCGGTAACGCATTTGGCTGTGCCATTTTTTTGGCCATGTGCATTGTTTTTATGTTATTTTATATAGATGCTTGCTCGGGATGATTCCCGGTTTTGTAGGCATCATGAATGGGAAAACCAGCTCTGCAAAGAGAAACAAACCATAGGAAGAATCATTATTCGAACTATTCATCAGAATTATTACAACAGAATGAAAAGCATCCTTTCGTTACTAGGATTCGACGCTGCCAAGCACAGCGTAAAGACAGAAGTATTGGCCGGACTTACTACTTTTCTGACCATGAGTTACATCCTTGCCGTCAACCCGCTCATTCTGAGCGATGCCGGAATGGACAAAGGAGCCGTCTTCTCGGCTACCGTCATCGCCGCAGCCGCGGCAACGCTCGTGATGGCCTTCTATGCCAAGATGCCTTTTGCCTTGGCATCGGGCATGGGCATCAATGCCTTTTTCGCTTACACACTCGTCATCATCATGGGCTACACCTGGCAGCAGGCGCTGTCGGCAGTACTCATCGAGGGCATCGTGTTCATCCTTCTTACTATATTTAAGGTACGCGAGGCCATCGTCGACTCCATCCCGCTGAACCTGCGTTACTCTATTTCGGTGGGCATCGGCATGTTCATTGCCTTCATCGGACTGAAGAACGGAGGCATTGTTGTCTCCAGCGAGGCCACGATGACCAGCCTTTGTGCATGGAATGCTACCTCGCTGTTGGCCATGGCGGGCATCTTGCTTGGCGCCATCTTGCTGGCACTCAAGGTGAAAGGCGCACTCTTCTACACCATCATCATCATCACCATCATCGGCATTCCGTTTGGTGTGACGCAGATTCCCGAGAACTTCACGCTCGTCAGCATGCCCGTATCGCTCGACGCTGTGGCCTTCAAGATCGACTTCTCGCGGTTCCTGGCACTCGACATCGACTTCTACATCGTGGTGTTCACGCTGCTCTTCATGGACCTGTTCGACACCATCGGCACGCTCATCGGTGCAGCCACCGGAGCCGACATGGCCGACAAGAAGACGGGCAAGATTCACAATCTGAACAAAGCGCTCATGGCCGATGCCATCGGAACCACCGTAGGCGCGCTGTGCGGAACGTCGACCGTCACCACCTATGTGGAGAGCACCACAGGCATTCTGGAGGGCGGCCGCACGGGGCTCACCTCGTTCACGGTGGCCATGCTCTTCCTGGTGGCCTTGTTCTTCTCGCCAGTATTCCTGATGATACCTGCCGCAGCCACCACCAGCGCACTGTTTCTGGTGGGTGTGATGATGCTGCGCTCCATCATCCACATCGACTTTATCGACTTCACCGAGTCGATGCCATGCTTTGTCACCATGCTCATGATGCCGTTCACGGCCAGCATTTCCGAAGGCATTGTGCTGGGACTGCTCTCCTATGTACTGGTGAAAGTGCTCACTGGCCGCCACCGCGAGTTGTCAGTCATGATGTATGTGCTGGCCGCCTTCTTCGTGCTGAAGTATGTAGCACCCCTGCTGTCGTAAGCAATTCAGAATCTCACCCGTCACCACCGTTTGTCCCTTTCAGCATGCTTTCAGACGGTGGTGATGGGGTTGTTCTGTTCTTTCAATAAGGTACTTACGGTTGAAAATACAAAGAAAAACAAATTTTCTTTTTGTATTTTGCTCACTTAATCGTACCTTTGCATCCAAATTAAAACAATCAACTCAATGGAACAGAAAAATTATAAGCGCACGACCGTGACCGCTGCCCTGCCCTATGCCAATGGCGGTGTGCACATCGGTCATCTGGCTGGCGTATATGTGCCCGCCGACATTTATGTACGCTATCTCAGACTGAAGAAGAAAGAGGTCATCTTCATCGGCGGCAGCGATGAGCATGGAGTGCCCGTCACACAGCGTGCCCGCAAGGAAGGCATCACCCCGCAGGATGTGGTGGACCGCTATCACAAAATGATTAAAGACTCGTTCGAGCAGTTCGGCATCTCGTTCGACATCTACAGCCGCACCACCAGCGATATTCATCATAAGTTTGCCGCCGAATGGTTCCGCAAACTCTACGACGAGGGAAAACTGGTGGAACAGACCACCAAGCAGTTCTTCGACGAGAAGACTGGCAAGTTCCTCACCGACCGCGACGTGGTGGGCGAGTGTCCCTACTGCCACAAAACGGCCTATGGCAACCAGTGTGAGGAAGGTTGCGGCCGCGCACTGGAGCCCACAGAGCTCATCAATCCGCGCTCAAAGGAAACAGGAGAGGTGCCCGTACTGAAAGAGACCAAGAACTGGTATCTGCCCCTCAACGAGTATCAAGAGTGGCTGAAACAGTGGATTCTGGAGGAGCACAAAGAGTGGCGTCCCAATGTGTACGGACAATGTAAGTCGTGGCTCGACATGGATTTGCAGCCCCGCGCCATGACCCGCGACCTCGACTGGGGCATTCCCGTGCCCGTTGATGGTGCCGACGGCAAGGTGCTCTACGTGTGGTTCGACGCCCCCATCGGCTATGTGTCGAACACCAAGGAACTGTGCGATAAAGAGCCCGAGAAGTGGGGTTCGTGGGAGAAATGGTGGCAGGATGAGGACACCCGCCTGGTACACTTCATCGGCAAGGACAACATTGTGTTCCACTGCATCATCTTCCCCGTCATGATGAAAGCCCACGGCAAATACATCATGCCCGACAATGTGCCCGCCAACGAGTTCCTGAACCTTGAGAACGACAAGATTTCCACCTCGCGCAACTGGGCTGTTTGGTTGCACGAATACCTGGAGGAGATGCCGGGCAAGCAGGATGTGCTGCGCTATGTGCTCACCGCCAATGCACCCGAGACCAAGGACAACAACTTCACTTGGAAAGATTTTCAGGAGCGCAACAACAATGAGCTGGTGGCCGTTTATGGCAACTTCGTCAACCGTGCCCTGCAACTGACCAAGAAATATTGGAACGGCATAGTGCCTGCTTGCGGCGAACTGCAAGACGTTGACCGACAGGCCCTTGACGAGTTTAAAGACGTAAAGCAGAAAGTAGAGGCACTGCTCGACCAGTTTAAGTTCCGCGATGCCCAGTTTGAGGCCATGAACCTGGCACGTATCGGCAACCGCTACATCACCGAGTGCGAGCCCTGGAAGGTATGGAAGACCGACCCCAAGCGCTGCGAGACCATTCTGAACATCTGTCTGCAGCTCACCGCCAACCTGGCCATTGCCTTCGAGCCGTTCCTCCCATTCAGTTCGAAACGGCTGCGCCAGATGCTCAACATCGACAGCTTCGAATGGGAACAATTAGGCAGCACCGACCTGCTGAAGGCCGGACATCAGCTTGCTGAGCCTGCCCTGCTGTTCGAGAAGATTGAGGACGACGTGATTCAGCGCCAGCTTGACAAGCTTGAGGCTACCAAGAAAGCCAACGAGGCTGCCAACTACAAGGCTGCTCCCATAAAGGATACAGTAGACTTCGAGACCTTCGAGAAACTTGACATACGCGTCGGACTGGTGAAAGACTGCCAGAAAGTGAAGAAATCGAAGAAACTGCTGCAGTTCACCATCGACGATGGCAGCGGCCAGGACCGCACCATCTGTTCGGGCATTGCCGCCTTCTACGAGAATCCCGAGGAGCTCATCGGCAAGCGCATCCTCTTCGTGGCCAACTTTGCACCGCGCAAGATGATGGGAATCGAGAGCCAGGGCATGATCCTCTCGGCCGTCGATGCCGACGAAAGCCTCAGCGTGGTCACCTCCACCAAGGACGTGAAGCCCGGCAGCCAGGTAGGATGAGGCTTTTAAGAAGCAAGAAAGTAAGAGGCTTTTAGAAGCAAGAAAGTAAGAGGCAAGAAGCAAGAGATTTGCTTTAGAAGCAAGAAAGTAAGAGGCAAGAAGCAAGAGAATGGTTTTTGGGGTTGAGTACTTTCAACTGCGAAATCATATCTCTTGCTTCTTACTTTCTTGCCTCTTGCTTCTTACTCTCTTGCCTCTTACTCTCTTGCTCAAACGTTAATATACATTAAACAAGCCTGCCGCCAAGCAAGATTTCTGCAATTTGCGGGTTTACGATACAGAAAAAAAATTACTTTTTACACAACGTAGCGATTTTGTTTATTATAAATAATTATGGTTATGAAACACATATCACAATTAGCTTTGGCCACAATGGCTTTCGCACTAGCACTGGGCTGCTCTGGCGACGACGACAACCAGGACACTCAGAAGGGCAATATCGAGGTTATCGATGTGAACAGCTCTGGATGCCAGGCCACTTACGAAAAGACCGCCCAGCTTGGAAACGACAAGGTTTTGAGGATGAACAGCCTGATGATCAAGCTCAACAACAAAGGCGACGGCATGGTGATGCTAAGCAATCTGATGCTCAACTGCGCCGCCGAAAGCATTGAGAATGTGCTGATGAACTGTCAGGATGGTATCCTCAGCATTGTTGTTGTACCTGCCAAAGATGATGTGTCAGCCAATTGCATCTGTCCTTACGACTGCTCGTTTAAGGCAAAGAACCTGAAAACAGGCCATTACCGACTTAAAATCTACATCGCTGACGGCAAAGGAAAGACTTTCAATCCGGATTATCCCATCTATGAGGGAGAGATTACACTCACACCTAATCAAGAAGCAAGCCTCACATGGTAGGCTGATTCACTAACCAAAATTCAATGATTTTTTTGCCCTGCTTTGCACATAAGCGGGGCAAAATTTTGTCATTCGCCAAAAAGATTGTACCTTTGCCGAAAATTCAGCAATTGTGGCGGTCCCATAGTTCAATGGATAGAACAAGTCTCTCCTAAAGATTAGATCCGAGTTCGATTCTCGGTGGGACTACCGCTGAAGTAATCAGAAATGAAAATTTAGACGTTAGCAGAAAGGAGATAATACCATGATAGGAGCCATTATAGGAGATATTGTAGGTTCGCGATTTGAATTTGGACCTGTCCCCGAAAAAGATTTCGAGTTGTTCACCCCAGAGTGCAGTTTCACCGACGATACCGTGTGTACCATCGCCATTGCCGATGCCATCATGAACCATAAAGGCTATCAGGAGGCACTGCTGGAGTGGTGCCGGCGCTATCCGAACCCTATGGGCAGCTACGGTCATCGGTTCTACCAGTGGATTCATTCCGACGTACAGACACCCATGAACAGTTTTGGCAATGGCTCGGCCATGCGCGTGAGTCCTGTAGGATGGCTTTTCGACGATTATTACGAAGTGATGGACGAGGCCAAGAAGAGTGCCGAGGTGAGCCACAACCATCCCGAAGGCATCAAGGGCGCACAATGTGTGGCTACGCTCATCTACTGGCTGCGCACTGTGCGTGTGACCAAGGAGAAGGTGGAACGGTCGGTGAAGAAAGGCTTTGACTACGATCTTCCTTCCATGAAAGACATTCTACGCATTGGCTCGCTGGGCCATTTCGACGGCACCTGCCAAGAGACGGTTCCCATGGCCATCCGCTGTTTCCTCGATGCCGACAACTTCGAGGAGGTCATCCGCAAAGCTGTGCTCTGCGACGGCGACACCGACACGAAAGCTGCCATTGCCGGCAGCATTGCCGAAGCCTATTATGAAGTGCCCGACGACATGGTAGAACAGGCTGTCAGCTATCTGCCCGACGACATGCGCAAGGTGCTCAATCAGTATTTCGACGTGCTGCAGGAACGCATGGGCGGATAAGTCCTTTTTGCGCATCCGCCCATAAGCTTGTCAGGGCATTGGGAAGAGTCCCTCCCACTCTACATTCCACGTTCCGTCTTGAGGAAATCCAGGATTGCGGCCCTCGCTGCCATCCCATCCGGCACACATCATGGCAGCAGCCATGAGCAGTCCGCCATTGCCTGGCAGATAGAGTCGCAAGCGCTGATCCTGATAGTTGTGTCCGTTGATGAGATAAGTATTGGTGCGCAACGGCAGCAGCAGTGCGTCGACGGCCTTCTGCCGGTCGCCCAGTCGGGCCGCACACATAGCCGTCATGGGGAAATCCCATCCCCACGTCTTGTCCCAGTTCCAGTTGTTCCATACCCACTGCAGCGTGTTGTGCATCACGCCGGTATCAACCTGTGCCTTGTTGAGTGGCAGAATGCCCACAGCGCCCAGCACAGCAGGATGGTCGGAATACATGCGCAGTGTCTTATAGGTGTCGGGCTCGCTCTCGGCCGCGAGATAGAGGCTGTCTTTTTGTGCCAGCGGAGCTATTTTGCCGATAATGTCGTCCCACAGGGGCACCCGCTGCTTTCCTTCTCTTTCGCGCCATTGCTGAGCTATCTGCAGGGCACAATGCCAGTAGGACAGTTCGAAGGGCGGATTGATGGTGGTGGCGGCAGGCAGTGTCTCCTGGGCGGCAATGCATCCTCGCAACACATATCGGTCGTTCCGGGCGTCGTATTCGGCAAAGTCGGCCATAAACTCAGCCGTTTCATCGATGAGCGACTGATATTTTCTTGCTCCTCCATCCTTGTTCGTTTGTCCTATACGACTCTCTGCTCTGCGCATCAGCTCGGCCAGATAAATCAGGTGGGGCTGCTGCCAGATAAGGAAACTGCCCACACTCGATGGCGCCTCGATGCCCGACGGGTCGGTCATCTTCATCCAGCGCAGTCCTTTGAAGCCCTGTCGGCGTGCAATGTCACGCGCTTTGTCAGCCACCTTGAAGTACCACGACAGGCTGCGGTCGAGCAGTTCGGGATGTCCCCACAGGGCAAACTGTGCCTGATGCCAGAGAATCATCTCAAGATGAAACTTGCCAAACCACGAGTTGTAGGTGAGTCCTGTCTCTTGTGGCGGTGTGTCGCCAGCATCCTGAATGGCCATCAGGTATTGGCTCAGCACGATGCGCCGTTCCAGTTCCTTTGCTCTCGGGTCCGTACATTTCGAGAAGTCGATGATGCCACCCTCATTCCAATAGCGATGCCAAGAGTCGGTGACTAAATTAGAGGTGAGAGGTGAGAGGTGAGAAGTGAGAGGTGAGAGGTGAGAGATATGATTACCTTTTTCATTTGAGCCGTTGCCTTTAGAGCTTGCGCCGTTTTCCTGAGAGTAATCATACTTCTCACCTCTCACTTGTCCCTTCTCACTTGGAATGTATTCGCACAACAGCCGGAGCTCTTTGCCCCGCGGTATCAGCGTGAATCGGTGGGCACCCTGCTGCTGAAACTTCGCCTTGCCCTGCCAGCTGATGCGCACATCATAAGTGGTATCGTCGAGCTGGCGGCGCAGCAACACGCTCTGTTTCCCGCGCTCCACGATGGTTGTGGTGTGCAGCGGGTCGGCATCCCAGCGGCAACCGTCGTCACTATGCACACCCGTGGGATAGGGGAAACGGAACAATAGGGGCAACGGCCGCTGCGACTTCACCTCTGCCCATACCGCATCGCAATCGGGCAGACAAGCCGTCAGCACCTCATATTGCGCATTTTTATAGCTAAAGCGGCTCTTGATGACGCCATCCCAGAGCACCAGTGTCTGGTCGATATCCTTGATTTGTGCCGTTTCGTTCTGCGAGATGTCAAAACCCATCGTACCCAGATGCAGCCTGTGTGAATTCACCCGGTAGTAGTTGGCAGCATCTTTCTTCCGCCCGTTCTCTTTTATCTGTACGGCATAAGGCTCCTTGCGGCCGCGCCCAAAGTCGTAGAGGCGCAGCGTCTCGTCGGTGGTCAGCTGCTGTTTGTTGGGAAATGAGTGCCATCCCCAATCGCTCATGGTGCCCAGTGGGACTCCATTCTTATAGGCATCGGGGAACGTCTGCAGGCCTGTCGCGTCGACGGTAAAGGCGAAATGGCCGTTACCCACCGACAGCGAGGCCAGCGAGTCGATGGCCGTGACATGCGGATTATTGCGTGAAAGCACTTGCTGGCGGTCTATCTTGGCTTGTCCGGCAGCGGGCAGAAGGATGGCAATGAGCAGGAGTAGATGTTTCATAAATAGCTGTTATCATTCATTATCTTCGCAAAGTTACAATTTTTTGGTTACAATCTTTTCTTTTTTATCAAAAAAACTGTAACTTTGACGCACTTTTACCAAAACGCATCTCATGGAAAAGCACCGTCTGCCCCTGCTTCTCATGCTGGCCATGCTGCCACTTGCCGCACTTGCCGTCGAGCCCGACTCGCTGCAAGAGCAGCATCGCTACATCCACATGTTCAGGGGCAAGGCCGTACAGGGCGCCGTGCTCCACACCAACGAGTATCTGAAAGGCAACAACCCCGAAAGCCGCACCATGAACCATTCGTTTGTGGTCAAACTGCAATATGCCTTCCAGAAACCGCAAAACACCACCGAGGCCAGCATCTATCGCGGAGCCTATCAGGGCGTGGGAGTGGCCTGGCACGAGTTCAATCCGCAGCTCAGCAACCCGCTGTCGGTATATGTTTTCCAGGGTGCACGCATCAAGACCATCAGCCCTCGCCTGTCGTTCAACTACGAGTGGAACCTCGGACTGACCTGCGGATGGAAGCCTTACCACCCCGACACCAATCCCCACAACCGTGTCATCGGATCGCGCGTCACCGCTTACCTCAATGCCGATTTCTATCTCAACTGGCGGCTGAACCGACAGATGGACCTCAACGCAGGAGTCTCGCTGACGCATTTCTCCAACGGAAACACCAAACTGCCAAACTCCGGACTGAACGTGGCAGGAGTGAATGCCGGCATCACCTATTATATTAACCGCCCCAAAGAACTGCCACACTACGACAAGCCCATTCCCCGTTTCAACCGCCACCTGAGCTACGACATCGTGCTTTATGGCGCTTGGAAAAGCATGGGGTTCTATGGCGATGAGGGTCCCACATCGGTGCCCGGCAGCTTTGCCGTAGTGGGTTTCAATGTCAATCCCATGTACAACCTCAACCACTGGCTCAATGCCGGTTTGTCACTCGACGGCATTTACGACCACAGCGCCAACATCCGCTATCATGAGCATAAAGACCAGATTTACTATCCTAAGGCTATCAAGCAGATGGCTCTCGGACTGTCGGCGCGCGCCGAGTTTGTCATGCCCTATTTCACCATCAATCTGGGCATAGGCCACAATGTGGTCAATGCCCGCGGCCATCTCGACGGCTGGTATGAGATGCTTGCCCTGAAAATCGGCGTCAGCCGCCACACCTTCATCCACATCGGCTACAGCCTCAACGAGTTCAAGAATCCCAACAATCTGATGCTCGGTTTCGGTGTGCGCCTCAACAACCAGCGCAAAAGCCAGTAGTCTTTTCCCACCAGCTGCAAGCGCCCGTAGCGAATAGCAATTTGCAAAGCAAGAATGACATTTAGGCGCCCAACAGGCCCGTCAACTTGCAAAAATCTTAATTTTTTAAAAATCAGCATGATAATTATCACTAATTATTCGTGTTTTCCGATAATTGGCAGTAATTTTGCAGTCGCAAAACGGTATATATCAATTTACTAAAATATTTTTTAAGTTATGAAGATTGAAAAAATTCACGCAAGAGAGATTCTCGACTCAAGAGGTAATCCTACCGTCGAGGTTGACGTAGTATTGGAAAATGGTGTGATGGGCCGCGCTGCCGTTCCATCAGGAGCTTCTACCGGTGAGAACGAGGCCCTGGAGCTTCGCGACGGCGACAAAGGCCGTTATCTCGGTAAAGGTACTTTGAAGGCTGTTGAGAACGTGAACACCATCATTGCTCCCGCATTGGTAGGTGACTGCGTGCTCGACCAGCGTGCACTCGACTATAAGATGCTGGCTCTCGACGGCACTCCCACCAAGAGCAAGCTCGGTGCCAATGCTATCCTCGGCGTTTCTCTGGCTGCTGCCAAGGCTGCTGCCAACGCTCTGGGTCTGCCTCTCTATCGCTATATCGGTGGTTGCAACACCTACACCATGCCTGTTCCTATGATGAACATCATCAATGGTGGTTCTCACTCTGACGCTCCCATCGCTTTCCAGGAGTTCATGATCCGTCCGGTATCTGCTCCTTCTATCCGCGAGGCTGTGCGCGTAGGTGCTGAGGTGTTCCACAACCTGGCCAAGCTGCTCAAGGCCCGTGGCCTCTCTACCGCTGTAGGTGACGAGGGTGGTTTCGCTCCCGCACTTGATGGCATCGAGGACGCTCTGCAGATTATCTGCGACGCTATCAAGGCTGCCGGTTACGAGCCGGGCAAGGACGTGAAGATTGCTATGGACTGCGCTGCTTCTGAGTTCGCCGTACAGGACGAGAAAGGTAACTGGTTCTACAACTACAAGCAGCTGAAGAACGGCAAGCAGAAGGATCCTAACGGAAAGTGCCTCTCTGCCGACGAGCAGATTGCCTTCCTCGAGCACCTCATCGACACTTATCCTATCGACTCTATCGAGGACGGTCTCGACGAGAACGACTGGGAGAACTGGGTGAAGCTGACCGAGAAGGTAGGCAAGAAGTGCCAGTTGGTAGGTGACGACCTCTTCGTGACCAACACCAAGTTCCTGCAGAAGGGTATCGAGATGGGCGCTGCCAACTCTATCCTCATCAAGGTGAACCAGATTGGTTCGCTCACCGAGACTCTCGAGGCCATCGAGATGGCTCACCGTCACGGCTACACCACCGTTACCTCGCACCGTTCGGGTGAGACAGAGGATGCTACCATCGCCGACATCGCCGTAGCTACCAACAGTGGTCAGATCAAGACTGGTTCGCTCAGCCGCACCGACCGTATGGCTAAGTACAACCAGCTCATCCGCATCGAGGAAGAGCTTGGTGCTACCAGCCGCTACGCTTACAAGAAGCTGAAATAAGCATCTCGTGTTAACAACATAAGAAAAGGCAACCTTCCTGCTCTGGAAGGTTGCCTTTCTTTTTTGGGGGAAGCTATCGTCTCACTTCACGATGACTTTCTTGCCATTTCTGATGTAGATGCCAGGTGTGGTGGGCTTTTGTGGCATTCTTCTGATTACTGTTCGTGGCATTAAACACCACGTCCGTCTTCATTGCTTGAGCAGGGAAAGCTTTTGCTCTGGTTGCTGAACATTTTTTACTCATCCACTTTTCTGCAATCCTACGGGCCTCACCCTTAGAGATAGGTTCAGCACTAATGGTCATGCCAAAGAGGAAAGTTGCTAATACGAGAAGTACTACTTTTTTCATTGTTGTTTGTTGTTTTATTATTACTTTTTTCTTTTATCATCGGCAAAGTTACGGTCCCTTTCTTTCCATTCAAAGCAAAAGGCCCCTTTTTGCTCAGACATGTTACGACAGTTGCCCATCAGTACGACAAAATTGAGATAAGCCTCTGAATTTGTCGCACAGACAGGTAAATACAAGCTATTGTTGTACTTTAAACAAAGAAAAAATGTATTTCCTAAAATAGGCCTTCACCGCCCGGTCTTAGAATGCTTTTAACGCCCTACAGCATGTGGGTAGGCGCAAATCTTAAATGGAACATAAGCTAATAAAACTGGTACTAGTATTATGTTCCGAAGTGTCTTGTACCCATATATGCCCCTTAAAAAAGGAATTCTCTGCAGTACCTTTTATCTCTGATTCGATAGTTACAGTCATCGAATATAACTCGTTTTTATATCTATATTCATTTTCGCTATAAGATTCTAAATACATCTTTTGAACCGTCCCATCAATACAGATGAAAGCATATTCACCCATGTCGTTTATCAAAAGATACTTACTTTTTTCCTTATCTTTTAATGACTTATAGAAAGCACACATTCCTCCGTCTATTTCATCAGGTATACTATCGAAAGTATTAATAGCAAGTGAACTACGTTCAACTTTTCGTTGCGTACAAGAACATTGACTTACACAACACAACCCTAAGGTCAAGAGAACCAATAGATTGATGAGTTTCATATGCATATAATAATTTTATGATTTTATTGAAAAACGTTATTCCTACTTGTATATTGTGCAATACTATTTTGGAACCGAAATGTGCGGTTTTCCGTAACATATTGCAATGATACATTTTTATTTCGTTTCTGCAAAATATTTTCCATATAAAATGGAACTCGCGAACAGGGGTCTCTGTGTTCACATGAATAAAATGAATCATTTAGAGTCCTCTCTTTTATTCTTAAGAGGAATCCACTCCCACGGAAATTTCAATCTGCCCTTTCGCCATTCTTCAAGTGTGACTTTCACTTCAAAACTGAGATATGACGATGTTTTAATAAGGGTTTTCATAACTTTTTCAGATTCTTTGGTATAAGTAGGCAACAAAGCGAAAGAAGCCCACAATCTAACACCGTCATCCTCATCTGACAGAAAGCTTTTTAAAAGGTGCAACTCATTATGATTATATAGATAATAAATGCACTCACATACCCTATCATGATGCTTGTTACCTAACTTATAATTGTGAGTTTTATGAGAAAGGCCATGCTGAATAGCACTTTCTCTAAATATTTTAAGAGCATCCTCTATGCTATTAATTCTCATAACAGGTATCTAGAAATTAAAGAAATTGGGGACGGTTCCGTTTTAAGACGTAAATCAAAGGGATAGGTTTTGATTTTCCTTCCAAATAGTTCATTCTGCCGCTCCTTTCGGAGCACAAGAATGTCGAGAGGGTTGGCCATTCCGCTCTTGCCGAACGGAAACGCCATCGTTCTAACACCGCCGCATGCCTCAGACGATATTATATTTATGTATCTAGATTGGTCTGCCATAGCATCATGTGCGGTTTTCCGTTATACATCGCAAAGATACATTTTTATTTCATTCCTGCAAAATATTTTCCATTTAAAATGGAACTCGCGAACAGGAGAATGTGTGTTCACACGGTTACCAACTGCATCAAAAGCGTACCCCACTCTGCTCTGAGCGAGACAGAGTGAGGGTACAACAAATAGCAGGCTTATATAGATTTCTTTACGAGCCTATGAGGGGCAGCTGGTTTAATAATTCTCAACAACGTAACATCTAAGACCAGTGTACTATAAGCAGGTACACCCCATTCAGGCACATTGCGCAATCCGAAACCCAGCTGATAAGGAATGTAAATGAGCCATCGGTCACCCACATGCATGTGTTGCAATGCCGTGGCAAGTCCATCAACCACAAGGGGATATGAATCGGTTCTTGCACTAACGGATGTTAAAGGAATCCAGCCTCTCACATCTCCCATAGCCTGCATAAATAATGGGGTTCCGACCTCTTGCTCTTCCTTTCCTCCAAAATAGGTATTCAGAAACACATACCCATTTGCATGATACGCTGTTGGCATCAAAGAGCCTTTCACATGCAAACAAACTGAATCAGTATAGAGAGGACTTACAGTTTGTCCACTTTCGCTTATCACTTTCACTACGACATAATCTTCCGGTAGAGAAGAATTGTCAAGCGACCACTTTAAGAGTGTCTTCCATTGCCCGTCAGCAGCTTTCTGTGCAGCCGTTGCTTTCTCATAAATAGCATGAAAGTATTCCTCATTGTTCTCTTTCCAGTTTGCAAACTCGCTCTGTTCCTCCTCAGATTCAGAACATGAGCATACAAAAACTGACATCAACGCTAAAAGAAAAAGTAATTCTGTTTTTTTCATCGAATATTTCATTATAATATAAAATACTCCATAGGCTTAGAAATAACCTATGGAGAATCTTTAATCGTTATTCTTCATAAAAAGGATCCAGAGTAAAATTATATTGCAAAGTATGTCCTATCCCGCGATAATCCAACTTAACATCTGCATCGATTCCTGGAGCTATATATGAATAGTTATCAGTCATTGAGAAAGGCCTTTTGTATACCTTGGGTAGGTCAATATAATAATCATGAGATGAATCGTTTGTATGAGAATCTAAAAGCGTAACAAGTTGCCCATCTGCAAGATTAAAACGAGCATCTATTCCTACAAAACTAACATAATTTGTCCAACCCAACCATGTCTTTTTCCTAAAAGAAATTTCTATATGTAAACCATATTGATGGTATTTTCCAAGTTGCCCATCTTCATATTCCCCTGTATATCTTCTTTGACATTTCAACCGAATCTTTTTGCCATTCTCGTGATACCATTCAGAATCATACTCATCACCTGCTGGGGTTCCTGCAACCCTTTTCCTTCCTACTTTATTCTGAGTTTCGTTTAAAGAATACATAGCCCGATGAAGTTCCTGCAGTTGAGAGTAGTTATGAATGTCTTTTAAATCTACCTCCACTCCTGAAATTAGAACTTTTCCCTTTTTATTTAAAAGTTTTGCCACATATTTATCAATTACAGGCAAATAAGGGCCTACGTCATCACGGAAAAAAGGGAAAAACAAAGTTTCTCCATATTTACTATAATACGTTTTAAATGCCTCCTCTGACTCGTCGAGTTTTTCTGCCTCCAGTAATGCCTCTTCAAATTCATCGGACAGAGAGTGGAAATTACCATAATTCTCATTCAGCCACTCTTGCTGTGTGTTGCAATCCATCTTTTTTAATGCACTTACAACTTGATCAAAGTCTGCTTTGCTAGCAAAACTTAAAATACTGTCATTTGTATCGAGTGATAATTCGCTCTTATTAATGAGTTCATCACTATCTCCAATAATGACATCATTGCTGCAAGCCTCAAATAAACATGGTAGAATTGCAGCTAAAATATACTTTTTCATTTTTAATTAGTTTAAAATAAATTAATGTATAAAACTTGTTTTAGACTTTTACTTTGTTCCAAATTAAATAATGCACCATATCTGCACCATGTGTCAAGAGCAGGGGACTCTGTGTTCATTCTTGGCAAGCATGTCGTTATAGACTCTGGCCTTCTGTATGCTTTGTGGCTGTTTCTTAGCGGCCAACATGTTCATTACGATGGTACGGCTGATGCGATTACCTGCTGCATCATAAGCGTACCCCACTCTGCTCTGAGCGAGACAGAGTGAGGGTACGACAAATAGCAGGCTTAATAGAATTTGCCTGTTCATTCTATAAGGTTATAATGATTAAAGAATGATTGTTCCTGTGAATAAGTAATTACCCATCACTAACTGGACGACGCAACTACCAGAGAGCGTTTCAGGGAGTTGAACTGTAGTTGTTGTCGGAGAAACTATGGTACAATACTCCACAAAACCTTCTTTAATAATATATAATGTGTAGGCAGGATGAGCGTTTTGGAATATCAAGACCGAGCCAGCTTTGCAGACTTTAGGAAAGCTTACTGGGGCTTTGGGTCTACTAGGCCGAATCGGCTCATCTGGTACCAGTTCTACAGACCATTCGATTTCCTCTTCATCATAGCCATCGTTGTTATCATAAGCATTGGCTGTGGCTGGGAACAACATTGCGCTCAATAAGAGCATAAAGAATAACTTTCTCATTATCTATTTGTACTTTTAAGGTTATAAATTTGACCACAAAAGTACAAATAAGGAGAACCCTACGAAAAGGAAAAACAAAATATGATTTTACCTAAATTTTACCAAAACACAATTATTTGTCTATCAACTATTTATAAACAGCATTACATTCTCAACTAATATTGTCTTCTATACCATTGCTAGAATTCGACGGTCAAATTCGGATGGCTTTCCCGTTATCTCAAAGATGTCATGAAGCATGGTAGAGCGGGCTTTCGAGATTGCTGAAGGCGAGAGACCCAGGACACCGCTGATCACATTAGGCTTTACATGCAGGCGAATGAGGACGCAGGTCTTATAATCCGTATCGCTACGTTGACGGATGCAAGTCTTGAGAAAACTATCAAAATCGGGCAGAATCTCAGCAATCATATTGTCAAGTTCCCGCCACTGGTGTTGGTCTATCGCAACCCCCTTTGTCCGCACCGCTTCCAATGACAAATATCTTTCATCATGAACGAGCCTGTTTTCTGCCTTCAAGAGATTTGAATTGACCTTGGGATTATAATTGCAGATTTCAGCTTTCAACCTTGTGATTTCTTGCTCTTTATCTTTTATCAAGTCATGGTACTTTTCACCAGAACTGTTTAGTATCTCTATTTCTTTTTCCAGTTTTACCAAACGCAACTTGTTTTTCTCATACATCTCAAGACTCGCCCGTTTCTCCTTTCTTATTTTCTTGAGATAAGAAAATACGAAGATGGCAATAACAAGAGAAATGAGGATTACATTCCGGAGAATACTGGATACTCTGTCTGCCCGTTTTTCCTCTTGCTGTGCTTTCTGCAAATGACGGTTATAGTCGAACATGGCCTGCGTGGCGGCAACGGCATCGGCAGCAGTCTGAAGAGATGACGAGTCGTTGTACTCATAACTGAGTATGGCATATTTGGCAGAGGAATCGGGCTGGTGTTTCATCCTATAGGCCAATGACAACCCTCGCGTGGCTCCTTCCTGATTATAGTCATCCTTCAATTGTAATTCTTTTCTGAAGATTGCTATAGCAGAGTCGGGCTGATGAGCGGCAAGATAGAACAATCCCTTCCTATAGTAGTACACCTCGCGGCCCCTCTCTATATTGCCACTTGCATCAAAGAACCCCGATTGCGATTCGTAAATGTTCAGATACTCTCGTGCCTTATCTGTTTCTCCCCGTTCAGCCAAGATGTCTATACTGGTAGATAGTGATTGAGCGGCAAAATCAGGGAAGCCATGTTTCTTGTACAACGAATAAGCCAAATCATTGTAATATAATACAGAGTCTTTCTTTCCCATCCAATTATATGCACTTGATTTCGAGGAGATGAGAGCGATTGCTGCCAATGTGTCTTTGCCTTGTAGCGCATAATTCACACCTTGATCGATGCTGTTCAACTCTTCTTGAAGCATCCGCTGATAATGAAAGACTAACGACATCTGACTATATACCCTGCTAAGTTGCCTGTAGTCACAATCGCTGCTTGTGGTATCGGCACACTCAGAAGCTATCTTAAAATGCTCAATAGCGGCAGGTGCTTCGCCCATATCTGTGTAGGCACGTGCGAGCAGATAGTAGGCCAGCATCCGCTCGTTGGCATTGCCTCTTCGGTCGAAGTACTTGACCAGTTGCTCTGCCCTGTCAGTGGAGCGGAAAACCGAGTCAAGTTGGTTTTCAGCAGAAAGCTGATAGAGACGACAGCGCATAAGTAGTTTGGTAGATAGTTCATTCTCATGCTGCAACAAAGCGTCGATAATGGACAACGAAGAGTCGGGCGCATGATCTATCATGCTTTTGGCTTTTTCGAAAGAAACTTGGTATTCCTTTCGGTCATTACAGCCGCTAACTAGCATTGTCAGTAAGACGAATGTCAGTTGCCAAAACAGCCATTGGGGTTGCGACTTCATCTCATCAAGACAAATAGACTTATGTAGGATATGACTTTTCATTGCTCTCTTTCTCATTTCGGCATACAAAGGCAGGGCCGTTATTTATTTTCTATGCAGCTGGAGGCGACGCATCCTCACGTCGTCGGGCTTTGCTGTTGTCACGTGATGAGACATGCCCCCTCTATATGGATGGTGCAAAGATACAACTTTTTTGCGGAAGCTTCTTCATTTATCAAAATAAATATGTACCTTTGCCCACATGAAAGATATATGTTGTATAGGGCATATTACGCTCGACAAGATTATTACGCCCGAACATGAGTTTGAGCAGAACGGCGGCACATCGTTTTATTTTGCCTACGGCATGAACCAACTGCCGCCGAAAGTGAGTTTTCAGCTGGTCACGGCCATGGCCGGGAAAGACATGAAGGCTGTCGACGACATGCGGCGCGCGGGCATTGATGTGATTTGCCACCAAAGCCGCGAGACCGTATTCTTTGAAAACAAATACGGCCACAACCAGAACAACCGCACTCAGAAGGTGCGCGCCAAGGCCGACCCGTTCACGGTGAGCCAGTTGCAAGGACTGGAGGCACGCGTGTTTCATCTGGGCACATTGCTGGCCGATGACTTCTCGCCCGAGGCCGTGAAGTATCTTTCTGAGCGCGGACGGGTGAGCATCGACGTGCAGGGCTATCTGCGCGAGGTGCGCGGCGAGGACGTGTTTGCCATCGACTGGCGCGACAAACTGGCCGTGCTGAAGCATACCGACATACTGAAACTCAACGAGCACGAGATGGAGGTGGTGACGGGACTGACCAATCCGCGCGAGGTGGCACGGCGCATTGCCGACTGGGGCGTGCGCGAGGTGGTCATCACGCTGGGCAGCTATGGCTCGCTCATCTATGCCGACGGCCACTACTACGAGATACCGGCATACACGCCACGGCAGGCTGTCGATGCCACAGGCTGCGGCGACACCTATTCTACGGGCTATCTGTATTGTCGCGCCCAAGGCATGAACTATCTGGAGAGCGGTAAGTTTGCCGCAGCCATGTGTACCCTGAAACTGGAGCACAGCGGACCTTTCGACGGTTCCATCGACGACATCCAGCGGCTGGTCGAGGCCGGATAGGCAATACTTCTCTCACCCCCATTCACCCAAACAACAGTTGCAAGGGCTACTATGTCCGTACAGTCATCCATTCAGTCACTCATGCAGCAACGGTTGCTGCTCCAGCTGGAGTATGAAACCGAGAAAGAGGCTTTCCGCAAACAGACCGAGACCATCGGACTGGCGCGGAAGGTGAAGCGCGGTGATGCCTGGTGGCCGGTGAAGACGGGCAAGAGCTACTATAACTCGATGAACCAGCTGGCACTGGAGATTCACCGTACGGCCGACGACGACATTGAGCACAACTTTGAGTATGGCAGGCCGGTGCGATTCTTCACCAGCCGGACCGACAGCCCCATCAAATACTTCAACTTCACGGCCACGGTGAGCTATGTGGACGGCGACCGCATGGTGGTCATCGTGCCCGACAACAACCGCCTGCTGGAATTGCAGAATGCTGAAGGGCTGGGGGTGCAACTGTTTTTCGACGAGACCAGCTACCGCCTGATGTTCGAGGGCCTGGACCGTGTCATCAAGGCACGCGGCAACCGGCTGGCCGAACTGCGCGACTTGTTCTACTCGCACCGCCCCTTCGGCCACTATACGTTTGCGCCCATGGCGTTTCCCTACCTGAACAAGACGCAGGAAGAGGCAGTGAACGAAGTGCTGCGCGCCAAGGATGTGGCCATTGTGCACGGACCACCGGGCACAGGCAAGACCACCACACTGGTAGAGGCCATCAACGAGACGCTGATGCGCGAGAGCCAGGTGCTGGTGTGCGCACAAAGCAACATGGCTGTGGACTGGATTTCGGAGAAACTTGTAGACCGCGGCATTCCCGTGCTGCGCATCGGCAATCCCACGCGCGTGAACGACAAGATGCTCAGCTTTACTTATGAGCGTCGATTTGAGGCTCATCCCGACTATCCGCAGCTGTGGAGCATCCGCAAGGCACTGCGCGAACTGCGCCAGCACCGCAAGCGCGGCGACTCGTCGTATCACCAGAAGACCGAGCGACTGAAAAGCCGAGCCACCGAACTGGAAGTGCGCATCAACAGCGAGCTCTTTGGCGAGGCACGCGTCATTGCCTGCACGCTGACGGGCTCTGCCCACCGCCTGTTGCAGGGACAACGATATAACACCTTATTTATAGACGAGGCCGCCCAGGCGCTAGAAGCGGCCTGCTGGATACCGATGCGCAAGGTGTCGCGCGTGGTGCTGGCCGGCGACCACTGTCAGCTGCCGCCCACGGTGAAGAGCATTGCCGCCCTGAAAGCCGGTCTGGGCAAGACGCTCATGGAGCGCATCGTGGAGAATCATCCCGACGAGGTGAGCCTGCTGAAGATACAATATCGCATGAACGACCAGATTATGCGCTTCTCGAGCGACTGGTTCTATCATGGCGAGGTAGAGAGTGCACCCTCGGTGAAATACCGCGGCATACTCGACTACGACATTCCCATAGAGTGGAGGCAGGCCTCTATCGACGACGAGGGTACGCCGCCCGCCGAGGAGTTTGTGGGCGAGAGTTTCGGGCGCATCAACAAAACCGAGGCCCAGCTGACGCTCGACACGCTGCAGCGGTATTTCGAGAAGATTGGCAAACAGCGCGTGCTGGACGAGCGCATCGACGTAGGTGTCATCTCGCCCTACCGTGCCCAAGTGCAATATCTGCGGCAGCAGCTCCGCAAGCGCGAGTTCTTCAAGCCCTTCCGCCACCTCATCAGCGTCAACACCGTGGATGGTTTCCAGGGGCAAGAGCGCGACATCATCGTTATCTCGCTGGTGCGCAGCAACGACGAAGGACAAATTGGTTTCCTTCGCGACCTGCGCCGCATGAACGTGGCCATCACGCGAGCCCGCATGAAGCTCATCATCATGGGCAACGCCTCAACCATGACGCGCCATCCCTTCTACCGCAAGCTGTACGAATATGTGCAGAGCCTGAACCGTGACGGACTGGACAGTATGCCGGAAATCGCCGTTTCCGACTGACCTCCGTTGCTACCACGAGTGCTTACTCACCCAGTCGGGCTCGTCGAAACTCTGCCTTCCTATAGCCAACGGGATAGCCACCACAAGCGCCAACGACGCTATTTCGCCAACAATCAGTCCCGACGACTTGCCGCTTCGGAATCCGAAACACTGTTTCCCGTCTATAGCATGCGGAAAGAATGTGCGCAATGCGCTATCCTTGCCGACACCCTCCGAGCCACCCACGACGATTGACGAGACATAGTCAGTCACATAGGCGCGCACCGGCTGGCTGCCATCTTCGTTGAGACTATACTGCACATCAGCCGCCAGCGTCAGCGGAGAAGACTCCGCCGCATATGTTCTGCTGTCACCCATTTTGAACTTCTTGCTGTTACCCCTCTCTGCCCTGGCATCTGGCGCTGCCGACGGTGTAAGGAAAGCACCACGGCACTTGCTGCTGAACAGCGAGCCGTCGCGGCCTACACGTATCATGTCTTTGCGCATTAGCTGTGGCAGCCTGCTCCATTCATACACCACAGTCGTGCCGTGCGGCGCCACCGGTAGTATGCGACGGTCGTAAACCGTCTGGCTGTCGGAGTGCGACTCGCCGCTGATCCATGTCACATGATGGAAGTCATGCTCCACCGTTCCGTAGCCTTGCGTGTGGGTCTCGGTATGTGACGAGGGCAGGAACATCGTTGCAGACAGTCCGTTTACCCAGGCAAAAGAGCGGCCACGGTCTACGAAAATCACCTTGTCAGTCAGATTCTCCACCTCTACTATGGCATGGCCCATGGGCGACAATACCAGTCGTACTTCCACATTCCCGTCGTGAAAGACTTCGCTCCCTGTACCCGACATGTAACAATAAACACCCACACGGCGGGCAGAGGCTGCGGGGTGAGCACCAAGAACAACCACAAACAATAAAATCAGCCCGACGAACCGGCTTGTCAATAGTGTTTTTCTCATACCTATTTCTGTTTTGTTTCAATTATCTTACTGCAAAATTACACATCTCTCGCGACATCTGTGGAGGAAATTCCCTATGCGTGATAGGGAAAAGCCTATGTTTTTGCTTCCCCCTTGCAATCGTCGGGAAAGAAAAGCAAAAGCAGTCTTTGCGTCAATAGCAAGTAGCGACAGGGCGGTTTGCAAGCCTGTTCATGCCATAACGGCATCTTTTACAACGCAAAATGCATCTTTTACAACGCAAACAGCATCTTTTACAACGCAAAATGCAAACAAAACTTAACACACAGCACAAACTAATTAATTTTCTTTAATAACTAAAACTTTTAGTTGCATATAACTATATTTTTTAGTTACTTTGTGGTCAGATATTGATTTGACACGCATCGACGAAGACAAAACCAAGAACGAATAACAACAAGGAAAGATGAAGAAACTGACAAATAAGGAAAAAGAGATTATGGAGCTCTATTGGCAGCACGGACCCATGTTCGTGCGCGAGTTGCAGGAGCATTATGCCGAGCCCCGTCCACACTTCAACACGCTGTCCACCATGGTGCGCCTGCTGGAGAAGAACGGTTTTCTGGGCCACAAGCAGTTTGGCAACACCTATCAGTATTATGCGCTCGTCAGCGAGAAGGAATACGGGCGCAGCTCGCTGGCAGGTGTCATCCGCAACTACTTCGACAACTCATACCTGAGTGCCGTATCCTCGTTTGTGAAAGAAGAAAAGATTTCTGTAGACGAACTGAAACAACTCATCCAACAAATAGAGAATGACTGACTTTCTGATCTACGACCTGAAGGTGGCCGCGCTCATTGCCGTGTTCTACATGTTCTACCGGCTGTTGCTCAGCCGCGAGACGTTCCACCGGCTCAACCGCATCGTGCTGCTGTCGACGGCGGTGGCCTCGTTTGTGCTGCCACTGTGCATCATCACGCTGCACAAGACGGTGCTGATGCCCATGCCCGAGGTGACCGACACCATGGAAACGGTTATGGTGGAAGTGGCCGAAGAGCCCACGCCGTGGTGGCAGATAGCGCTGCCCGTGGTGTTCTTCGCCGGCATGGCCGCAACGGTGGGCCACACCCTCACGTCGGTAGCGAAAGTCCTTCTGCTCATCCGCCGCAGCGAGAAGCATCCACAGGAGGACGGCACGATGGTCTGTGTGACCGGTCGCGCAGACATGCCGCCATTCAGCTGGATGCACTATATAGTCATGAATCGTAGCGACTACGAACAGCAAGATGCCGCTATACTCGCTCATGAGCGGGCACACATCCGACTAGGTCACTCGTGGGACGTGCTGCTCGCCGACCTGCTCACTGCCCTGCAATGGTTCAACCCCGCCATGTGGATGCTGCGTGCCGACCTGCGCGCCATTCACGAGTACGAGGCCGACCGGGCAGTGCTCTCTCAAGGCATCGATGCACATCAATATCAATATCTGCTTATTACCAAAGCCGCGGGCATTGGCGGGTACTCCATTGCCAACGGCATCAGTCACAGTACCCTAAAAAACCGAATCAACATGATGTTACATAAACCATCCAACCCCAAGAACAGCCTGAAACTGCTGGCCCTGCTGCCCATCGTGGGCATGGTGCTGGCCACAAACGCACGCACCGTGACCGACGTCACCTATGTGAATGGCAACAACAATGCCGAAAACAAGACCGAAACCACCGTAACGAATGCTGCGACCACCCTGTCGGCCACACCAAATGCCGACGACAAACAGCAAAAGAAAGAGGTGATTGTAGACCCGAAATCGGGCATCCATCCGCTGGTGATTGTTAACGGCTCGGAGATGCCTTACGACAAGTTTGTGTCCATCAGTCCGAACATTATCAAAAGCATCACGGTGCTGAAAAACAAAGAGGCGCTGACCAAGTATGGCGAAAAGGGCAAAGACGGAGTCATTCTGGTGGAGATTGAGGATCATCCCAACCAGAAAGGCCACGAACCGTTCCTGCTGAAGGGACTGGTGATTGACGAGAAGAAGGAGCCGGTGGTGGGCGCCATCGTCAGAGTGAAAGGCACCAAACAGGGCACAGTGACCGATGTGGACGGCCGATACACCATCGAAGTGCCCGACGGAGCAACCATCGAGGTGGCTTATGTGGGCATGGAGACGGCCACGTTTACGACCTCAAAAGCCATCGCTGAAAGCCGGACCACAGCCATTGTGCTGAAGAAAGACGGCTCGGACGAGCCTGTAAAGTATGAGGCCACACTGACATACAACGGCACCGACAACGACAAGAGCTACGACGTGGTGGACCAGATGCCCGAGTTTCCTGGAGGTGTGGGGGCACGCATGCAATACCTTGCCAAAAACGTGAAATATCCTGTAGAGGCACAACGGAAAGGCCAACAAGGCAATGTGGTGGTGAAATTCACCGTAGAAAAAGACGGCAGCATCACCAACAGCCACATTGTGAGAAGCATCTCTCCGCTGCTGGATGCCGAGGCGCTGCGCGTCATCAACGCCATGCCGAAATGGATTCCCGGCCGGCACCACGGAAAAGCTGTGAGCGTGGGATATGTACTGCCCGTCAGCTTCGTGCTGCAAAAGGCCAATGGCAAGACGGAAATTGCAGCCGCCATCGACAAGGGCGACGACGTGACCTTCGAGCTCGACGGTGTGACTGTCGTAGGCTATGAACTGCTGGACCTCATCGACCCCGACAAAGTGGAATCGATGTATATCGACAAAAGCAAAAAAAGCAAGCCCGTGATTAAAATCAATACCAAGAAAAAGCAATAAACCCCTCTCAGGGGGCGCCCATCCGAACGCCCCCTTCATTAGAACAAAGAAAATCTCTCTCGTTAGCAGGTTTACCCGTTTTCTCTTTCTCT
Organism: Prevotella sp. UBA2739; assembly: GCA_002353525.1. Taxonomy (GTDB): domain Bacteria; phylum Bacteroidota; class Bacteroidia; order Bacteroidales; family Bacteroidaceae; genus Prevotella. Next base: position 10,275 of record DEJV01000036.1, on the reverse strand, counting down.
CAATGAAGGTACTGGCGCCCGAAAGCGAAAAGAAAAACAAGTTTTCCTTTTGTGCTTTGCCCGCTAAATTGTACCTTTGAATAAGGTACTTGCGCTCGAAAACGAAAAGAAAAACAAGTTTTCATTTTGCGTTTTGCTCGCTTAATCGTACCTTTGCCAGAAAAAAGAGAACAATGGGTAAACTTCATGATATAAAAGTGGTGGCTTTCGATGCCGACGACACGCTGTGGGACTGCCAGACACACTTCGACGAGGTGGAACGGCAGTACTGCCGCATTCTCTCGCCGTGGGCCGACGAGGCCACGGTGAGCCGTCGTTTGTTCGAGACGGAGGGCAAGAACATGCCCGTGACGGGCTACGGCTCGAAGGCGTTCACCCTGTCGTTGCTCGAGAATGCCGTCAACATCAGCGACGGAGAGATTACCGCCCGCGAACTGATGCGCATTCAAGAGCTGGGCATCAGCCTGCTCAACCTGCCTGCCACGCCCCTGCCGGGTGTGCGCGAGACGCTGGAGAAGCTGAAGGAAAAGGGACAATACCGCCTCGTGGTATTCACCAAGGGCGAGATTATGGACCAGGAAGGCAAACTGCTGCGGTCGGGACTGTGGGATTTCTTCGACCGCGTGGAGGTGGTATCGAACAAGACCACCCGCCAGTACCGTGAACTTTGTGAGACCTTCGGCATCACCATCGATGAGCTGCTGATGGTGGGCAACTCGTTCAAGAGCGACATCGAGCCCGTGCTGAAACTCGGCGGAAGGGCCGTCCACATTCCCTTCCATGCCGTTTGGGCACACGAGGTGACCGAGGAATACGACCACGAGAACCTGACTGTCATCGGGCATTTCAGCGAGATATTAGACTTATTGTAAACCTCTTAGCGGGAAAGATGAGAATGAGAAAACTGCTTCTATGTGTCCTCTACGGACTGGCTACAGGTCTGTGGCTGCTGACGGCTGCCGCTTGTAAGAGCAAGACGGCCGACGACATACGTGCCCTGGCGCACAAAGAACTGCAGCAGACGGCGCTGCGCTATGCGAAGAATGCCAAAGACCTGAGGATAACAGCCATTGAGGAGGTATTCTGCTCGAACGAGGCGTGCATTCTGGACTTCACCGGAAAGAGTATCGACGAGAACGGGAAACCCGCCGAACAGCGCATGGAACTCGTCTATTACGACAATCCCCGCAAGACGGGAAAGGCGCGCAAGATGACCCTCATGTATCCTGTCAGGGCGCGGGCGGCGATGGTGGCGGGCGCTATGGAAGGATACGGTAGTGCTGCCGAATTCCTGCCCGTGTACCATCATGCGGGCATGGACACTATCAGCAGGCCCGTTCACACAGTAAAAGACATACACCCCTTAGAACAAAACATATAGACTATGCTACAACGCGATTATTTCCTGCGCATCATTCAGGAGTTCATGGCCGCCCTGGCCCGTTTTCTTGAGAAGAAAGAGGCCGAGGACAAGCACGACGAGAGCCTGCGCGAGCTCTACCGCCAGTATGTGGGCAGCTACGATGTGCTGCGCAACCTGTCGTTCGACGAGCTGCTCGACTATGCCCGGAACGAATGGAAGGAAGACGAGCGCATGCAACGGCTGGAGATGGTGGCGGAGCTGCTTTATGCCGAAGGCAGCTATAAACAGGCGCCCTTACGGCAGATGTTGCTGGAGAAGGCTTACCAGGTGTTCGACTACGTGGACGCGAACGGCAATTTGTTCTCCATCGGACGACGGCAGAAAATGACAGCCATCAGGAAAGAACTGAGAGTTGAGAACTGAGAGCTGAGAGTGGGGAATGCAAGGTGCAATATGCCTTTGATGATGGGCAATCGGACACCAGTAACAGGAATGGCTGACGAATAATTTGCAAATATGGGAAATAATGCCTACCTTTGCACCCTCAAAACAGAAATAAACATACCGGTATGAAGATTGAAAATATGATAGCTGATGCCGTGAAGCAGGCTGTGAAGTCGCTTTACGGACAGGAGGTACCCGACAAAATGGTACAAGTACAGAAGACGCGCAGCGAGTTTGAGGGCAACCTGACGCTCGTTGTTTTCCCCTTTGTCAAGATGGCCCGCAAGAGTCCTGAGCAGACTGCCCAGGAGCTGGGAAGCTATCTCGTGGAAAACTGCGAGGCCGTTGAGCGCTTCAATGTGGTGAAAGGATTTCTTAACATGGTCATCGCCCCTGCCGCCTGGCTCAGTCTGCTGGCCGACATCGACGCCGACGAGCACTATGGCATGAAACAGGCCACCGACGACAGTCCCCTGGTGATGATCGAATACTCATCGCCCAACACCAACAAGCCGCTGCACCTGGGCCACGTGCGCAACAACCTGCTGGGCTGGTCGCTGGCACAGATCATGCAGGCCAACGGCAACCGCGTGGTGAAGACCAATATCGTGAACGACCGTGGTATTCACATCTGCAAGTCGATGCTGGCCTGGCTGAAATGGGGCAACGGCGAAACTCCCGAAAGCAGCGGCAAGAAGGGCGACCACCTGATTGGCGACTACTACGTGGCTTTCGACAAGCACTACCGCGAGGAGGTCAAAGAGCTGGTGGCCAAGGGCATGGACGAGGAGCAGGCCAAACAGGAGGCTCCGCTCATCAAGGAGGCTCACGACATGCTCGTCAAGTGGGAACAGAACGATCCCGAGGTGCGAGCCCTGTGGGAAAAGATGAACGCATGGGTGTATGCCGGTTTCGACGAGACCTACAAGAAGCTGGGTGTCTCGTTCGATAAGATTTACTACGAGAGCCAGACCTACCTGAAGGGAAAGGCAAAAGTAGAGGAAGGACTGGAGAAAGGACTCTTCTTCCGCAAAGAAGACAACAGCGTGTGGGCCGACCTCACCAACGAAGGTCTCGACCAGAAACTGCTGCTGCGCAGCGATGGCACCTCTGTCTATATGACCCAGGACATCGGTACTGCCGAGATGCGATTCCACGACTACCCCATCGACAAGATGATCTACGTGGTGGGTAACGAGCAGAACTACCACTTCCAGGTGCTCAGCATCCTGCTCGATCGCCTCGGATTCAAATGGGGCAAAGAGCTGGTTCACTTCTCCTACGGCATGGTGGAACTGCCCAACGGCAAGATGAAGAGCCGTGAGGGAACGGTTGTCGATGCTGACGACCTGATGGACCTGATGGTGGCCGACGCCAAGAAAACCTCTGAGGAACTGGGTAAGTTCGACGATATGACCGAGGAGGAGCGCAACGAGATTGCCCGCATCGTGGGCATGGGCGCCCTGAAATACTTCATCCTGAAGGTCGACGCCCGCAAGAACATGCTCTTCAACCCGGAGGAGAGCATCGACTTCAATGGCAACACAGGCCCCTTCATCCAGTACACCTACGCCCGCATCCGCAGCATTCTGAGAAAAGCCGCCGCTGCTGGTTCTACTAGTCAAACCAGTTCTACTGGCCTGACCAGCCTCTCTGGCAAGGAGATTGACCTCATCCAGAAGATGAGCGAGTTCGGTGCTGCCGTCGAGCAGGCCGGCAAGGACTATTCGCCCAGCGGCATTGCCAACTACTGCTACGAGCTGACCAAGCAGTTCAACCAGTTCTACCACGACTACAGCATCCTCGGAGCCGACACCGAAGAGGAGAAGGCCTTCCGCCTGATGCTGGCCAAGAACGTGGCCAAGACCATCAAGAACGGCATGAGCCTACTCGGCATTGAGGTGCCCGAGAGAATGTAAATTAATTGATAATTGACAATTGATAATTGATAATTAATTGACAATTGATAATTAATTGTGGCAATTAATAGTTGAGCTTTGACAATGGATTTAGTTTCACCTCCCGACTATCGCAACGACACGGTGCTGCCCTTACCCCTAGAGGTAAAGGCAGACGCCTGGGCCGTTGATGCTGCCTGCTCGGGTAACCCGGGGCCAATGGAATATCAGGCCATTGACCTGCAGACGGGCTACCGCGTATTCCATTTCGGACCGATGAAGGGCACGAACAATATCGGTGAGTTTCTGGCCATTGTGCATGCACTGGCTCTCTGCTGGAACCAAGGACTGCATCAGAAGACCATCTATTCCGACTCGAACAACGCTATTCTGTGGGTGAAAAAGCGCCAATGTAAAACCAAACTGGAGCGCAACGAACAGACAGAGCAGCTGTTCCAGATTATCGCCCGGGCTGAGCGCTGGCTGCAAACCCATAACTACACCAACCCTATCGTGAAGTGGGAAACCAAGAAATGGGGCGAGGTGCCTGCCGACTTCGGAAGGAAATAAGTGACATTTAGAAACAAAAAAAACAGATGCAAGCATGAGGCACGTTGCCAAATTGCTTGCATCTGTTGTTATATACAGGTGGAAAACCTGTCAGAATGTTTACTTGCGATAGTTCTCCAGTCCCTGGTTGAGGAACTCCATGTAGCCAGCTACATCCTCTTTATAGACGAACGACTTGCCGAGCGGATTACCCTCGTTGTCGACAGTCACATAGAACGGCTGGGCATTGGTTCCGAACTTATAGCGCTGCAGATAGCTCCACTTGTCGCCCACGGTGCGCAGTGTGCGCTCAGTACCGTCGCTCTCTACCACCTTGACATGCTCGGGCAGCGGAGTCTTATCGTCGACGAACAGCGAAATGAGCACATAATCCTTGGTCAGCTTATCGGCCACACTAGGATCGGTCCATACGGCAGCCTCCATCTTACGGCAGTTCACACAACCGAATCCGGTGAAGTCGAGCATGACGGGCTTACCCTGTGCCTTGGCGGCAGCCATACCTTCCTCGTAGTTCAGATAAGCGGCACGAACCTCCTTGGTGTTGAGGTTGAAGTCCTGTGTATACATAGGTGGCGCGAAAGCGCTGACAGCCTTACAGGGAGCGCCCCACAGACCGGGCAGCATGTAGATGGCAAAGGCAATAGAGCAAAGACCCAGCATGATGCATACCACGGGCATGGGCTTCTCCATCTCGCCGCCTTCCCAGTCGCTCTGGAACTTCAGCTTACCGATGAGATAGAGACCGAGAGCACCGAAGATGACAATCCACAGGCAGAGGAACACCTCGCGGTCGAGCAGACGCCAACCATAAGCCAGGTCGGCCACAGAGAAGAACTTCAGGGCGAAGGCCAGCTCGATGAAACCGAGCGTCACCTTGATGATGTTCATCCAGCCTCCCGACTTAGGAGCTGACTTGAGCCATGTGGGGAAGAGGGCAAACAACGTGAACGGCAAAGCCAGTGCAATGGCGAAACCGAGCATACCGATGGCAGGTCCCCAGAAGTTGCCGCTAGTGGCAAAGTCGACAAGCAGGAAACCAATGATAGGACCTGTGCAAGAGAAGCTCACCAGCGAAAGGGTGAATGCCATGAGGAAGATAGAGAGCAGACCACTGGTGGAAGAGGCCTTCGAGTCTACCTTATTCGTCCATGACGAAGGCAATGTGAGTTCGAACCAACCAAAGAAACTGAGGGCAAACACCACCAGCAACAAACAGAAGAAAATATTAAATATAGCATTCGTCGACAGGGCATTCAGTGCGCTGGCTCCGAAGATGGCGGTGATGGCAAGACCCAAAGCAAGATAGATGACGACAATGGAGATACCATAGGTGATGGCATCCTTGATGCCCTTCTTCTTGTCGTCCTTGGCACGCTTGAGGAAGAAGCTGACGGTCATCGGGATGATGGGCCACACGCAGGGAGTGAACAGGGCCACCAGTCCTCCCACCAGTCCCATGAAGAAGATGTAGAGCAGCGAGCGGTTCTTGCTGCCGTCTTCGCCATTGAGGGCGCTCAGTTCCTTAATCACCGGTCTCCACAGGTCGCCCTTGGAAATAGCAGCCGTATCAACTACGGCTGCTATGGTGCTGTCGGCTGCGGCTGCGGCGGGTACCGAGTCGGCCTTTGCTTCTTCTGCTGCTTTCTCTTCTTCTTTGGCTTTAGGATCTTCCTTAGCCTCGGGAGCATCGGCAGGACCTTTGCCCTCGTAAGAGAACTCTACGTCGGTTGGCGGCAGGCAGTTCTGGTCGTTGCAGGCGCCATACTCCAGGAAACCAGATACCTTGTAGGTCTTTCCCGTAATCTTATACTTCTGAATGAAGGTGACGTTGTTCTCGAAATAACGCAACTTCATGCCGAAAAGATTATCAAACTGGCTGATTTCCTTGCCTTGTGGCTTCAGACCACCAACGGGCTGAACACCCTCGGCCTTTTCGGTTGTCAGCGTAGCCGAGATAGGACCATCGGCAGGCAGACCTGTTGAGTAGACGTGCCAGCCCGGAGCAATCTTACCAGTGAAGATGACTTCCAGTTCTGTAGGAGAAACTTGCTTCTGCTGCACGCTGAAGCTGACGGGATTCTGAGCAAATGCGGCCATGGTGAAAAGGGCCAGCATCATCGTCAATGCTAATGATTTCAGATTCTTCATTGTTTGTTCGTTTGGTTCGTTTATTCTTGCTTTTTTCTATTTTAGTTCTTTTTGGTTTTATGCGTCATAATGTCAAGCACAAAGCGGTCGGTGACGTCCATGCCCTTGCTGCCGATGGCCGTCAGGTTGCGAATGCTCTGGTCTACATCGTCGTCGATGATGCCCTCTACGGAGGTGACATACTTGTGCTGCATGGCCAGCATCGCACTCAGCACGGCTGTGCTCACGCCCGACGTCAGCTTCAAGGCGCAGCTGGGCTTGGCACCGTCGCAAATCATACCGGTAAGGTTGGCTATCATATTCTTCACCGCATACGACATCTGCTCGTAGGTTCCGCCCATCAGATAGGTAATACCGCACGAGCTGCCCGTGCTGGCTACCACACATCCGCAAAGCGCAGAGAGCGCGCCCAGGTTCTGCTTGATATAGATGGCGGTGAGATTGCTGATGATAAGGGCACGGATGAGCTCTTCTTCGGTGTTGTGATTCTCCTCGGCAAACACTACCACCGGCATGGTGGCACAAATACCTTGGTTGCCGCTGCCGCTGTTGCTCATGACGGGTACCATGGCTCCGGCCATACGTGCGTCGCAGGCACAACTGGTGACAGAGAGCACCTTCGAGAAAATGCCATCGCCCATGATGCCACGGCCCAGCGGGCTGCACAACGTCTTGCCCAACTGGTGGCCATAGTTCTCTTTCAGTCCGTTGCGGGCAGCGTTGGAGTTCAGTTCCTTAGCCTCAAGAATGAAACGGATATCCTCCACGTCGGTGGTAGTGGCAAACTCGTACACTTTATGGAGCGTCAGCTTGATGTCATCATCATGAACAGCCTCAGCGGCACAGGCCGTCTGCTTGTTCAGCATCACCTCCTCATCGACGCGCAGATAGACAAAGTTGGTGTGCGCACCTTTTATAATAGCCTGTGCCTCATGCCCGTTGCCCGAGCACGTCACGCTGATATACAACTTGTCAGGGTCATTCTCCTCAAGGGAGATGTGAATGCGGTTCTCGGCAATAAAGGCCTTTCCCTCTTCGACAGCCTGCTTGTTGCAGTCCTGCAACACTTCCAGCTGCAGCTCTGACCTGCCAATAAGTGCTCCCAAAGCAATGGCGATGGGAAGTCCGACCATGCCTGTACCAGGTATGCCCACGCCCATGGCGTTTTTCAGGATATTACCACTAAGACTCAGCTCAATATGCTCGGGACGGAAGCCTAGCATTTCTTTTGCCTTAGCCACGCACAGCGCAACTGCAATTGGTTCGGTACACCCGATGGCTGGCACCACCTGGCGATGAATTAAGTCGATAATAGACTTTTTCTCTTCTGGTGTTAACATTGTGTTTTCAAATTTTAGGCTACAAAGATAGCTCGTTTTTTATTAATAATACGTTGAAAGGCTAATTTTGTACCCTAAAAAATTGGAGTTTTCAAAAAAAATAACTATCTTTGCATCGAAATTTAGAAAAACAATATTCAAAACAAGGATTCCGACATTGAAAAAGGATGTCGGAATTCTTTGTTTTGACATTACTGCGAATAATAACAAAAAAAATAAAGTACTATGGCATACATGTCACAAGAAGGCTACGACAAACTGGTAGCCGAACTAAAACGCTTGGAAACTATCGAGCGGCCTAAAGCCTCAGCTGCAATAGCAGAGGCTCGCGACAAAGGCGATTTGAGTGAGAATTCAGAGTATGACGCCGCCAAAGAGGCACAGGCACACCTGGAAGACAAAATCAACCGGATGAAAATGCAAATCTCCGAGGCAAAGATTGTCGACACATCACGCCTGAGCACCGACAGCGTTCAGATTCTCTCGAAAGTAGAGATGACCAATCTTACCACAAAGGGCAAGATGGCTTACACCATTGTGAGCGAAAGCGAGGCCAACCTGCGCGAGGGGAAAATCAGCATCACCACACCTATTGCGCAAGGACTGCTGAACCATAAGGAAGGCGACGAGGTGGAGATAAAAATACCTCGCGGCACCATCAAACTGCGCATCGACAAAATCACCGTGGGATAAGCGGGCCCCAACCACCCTGTTCACCCCCATTCAAACCATTAACCCCAACAAAAACATGAGCATCTTCAGTAAAATAGCTGCTGGCGAGATTCCCAGCTACAAATGTGCAGAAAACGAAAAGTTCTATGCTTTTCTAGACATCAACCCGCTCAAAGAAGGCCACACACTGGTTATTCCACGCCGTGAGGTCGACTACATCTTCGACATGAGCGACGACGAGATTGCTGAGTTCCAGGTGTTTGCCAAGCGCGTGGCACTGGCCATCAAAAAGGCATTCCCTTGCCGGAAAGTAGCTCAAGTGGTATTGGGCCTTGAGGTTCCCCACGCTCATATCCACCTCATCCCCATGGATTCGGAGAAAGACGTTGACTTCCGTCGCGAGAAACTGCAACTCACTCCCGAGCAATTTGAGGCCATTGCCGAAAAAATACGCAAGGAGTTCTAAGTTACAAAAACAAGAAACTCTAACTATTAGAAGTTCCCATTTACAAAAGAGCAAAGGACTGTTGTCCTTTGCTCTTTTTGTTTCTGCTTTTTACGACTCGTAGATATGCCTTTTACGATGCGTAAACATGTCTTTTACAACTCGTAAATATGCCTTTTAGAATTACAGGACAGCTTTCTAGAATCACAGAATAGCCTTCTAGAATCGAAATGACGCTCGAACCTTCGTCCTCTTTTGCCTCTTATTTAAACAAAATCGTCGCCAAGTTTGATTTTCACTTCATTCACATACTTACGAATCAGTGCCGACGAGTCACCTTTCTTGCAAATCAGCAGCACATTATCTTCCTCGGCTACAATATATCCATCCAACCCGTTGATAATGCCAAGATGATCCTTAGGCAACTTGATGACATTGTTCTTACTGTCCTCCAGCACCACCTCAGAGTCAATCACCACATTGTCCTCATCCGTCTTGCTGAAAGCCTCGTAGATAGAATGCCAGGTGCCCAGATCAGCCCAACCGAAACTACATTTCTTAACATATACATTATCGGATTTCTCTAAAATACCATAGTCGACCGAGAGATTGGGGAACTTCGAAAAATTCTCGTTGATAAATGCCATCTCCTCCTCATAGGGAACAATGACACCCTCCTTGTCGATCATGCGGAGCACCACGGGCAGTATCTTCTGCAAACACTCTATCAGATAACGCACATTAGAGAAGAACACACCCGTATTCCAATAGAACTCGCCACTCTCCATAAACATCTTGGCAAACTCGCGGTCGGGCTTCTCCGTAAACGACTGCACCTTATACAAGTCCTTGATCCTAGTCTCCTCACCCAACTGAATGTAGCCATAGCCCGGCTCAGGACGAGTAGGCTTCACACCCATCGTAATCAGGCAGTCCTTCATGTCGGCAAACTCAAGACACTCAGCTACGCTCTCCTTAAACACATCCTCCTTTATCACAGCCTGGTCGCTGGGCGTCACCACAATCTTTGCACGAGGATTGATATGAGAGATGCGATAAGCGGCCCACGCCACACTCGGAGCCGTGTTGCGGTGAACGGGCTCACTCAGAATATTCTCATCGGGCAAATCCGGCAACTGGTCCTTCACATAATGCGTATATTCATAACTCGTGCTGATAAATATGTTTTCCTTAGGCATCAGCTCGGCATAACGGTCGAAAGTCTGTTGCAGCTGAGTACGACCCGTACCAAAAAAATCCACAAACTGTTTCGGCCGTCTCTCACGGCTACAAGGCCATAACCGACGGCCACGACCGCCAGCCAGAATAACGCAAAAACAATCCTTCGAATCGATCATAATATAGAATTAATGATTAAAAGCGTACTAAAGTACA
>DEJV01000074.1 GCA_002353525.1 Prevotella sp. UBA2739 | reverse complement strand
GGACGCCTGTCGAGCAGCGACCCTAACCTGCAGAACATCCCCATTCGCGGTGAGGACGGCAAGGAGATTCGCAAGGCGTTCATACCCGAACCGGGTTGTCTGTTTTTTTCAGCAGACTATAGTCAGATAGAACTGCGCGTGATGGCCCACCTCTCAGGCGACGAACACATGATGGAGGTGTTCCGCGAGGGCAAGGACCTGCATGCCGCCACAGCCGCCACCATTTATAAAAAAGACATCCACGACGTGACGCGCGACGAGCGCACCAAGTCGAAACGTGCCAACTTCGGCATCATCTACGGCATCACCGTGTTCGGACTGGCCGAGCGTCTCGACATCAGCCGCGACGAGTCGAAACTGCTCATCGACGGATTCTTCCAGACGTTCCCCCAGGTGCACGACTATATGGAGACCTCCAAGCAGCTGGCCCGCCAGCGAGGCTATGCCGAGACAGTGTTCCACCGCCGCCGCTATCTGCCCGACATCAACTCGCGCAACGCCACCGTGCGCAACTTTGCCGAGCGCAACGCCATCAATGCGCCCATCCAGGGCTCTGCCGCCGACATCATCAAGGTGGCCATGATCCGCATCTACGAGCGTTTCAAGGCCGAAGGCATCCGTTCGAAAATGATTCTGCAGGTGCACGACGAACTCAATTTCTCGGTCTTCCCCGACGAGAAAGAGCGCGTAGAGGCCATCGTTCTGCAGGAAATGCAGCACGCCTACCAGCTGAAGGTACCCCTCATTGCCGACTGCGGATGGGGCGACAACTGGCTGGAGGCACACTAAGCAGCCATCGAAATTTGCAAGAAATAACGCGGTTGTTTGCTTGTTCGCCCATTTTTGTGTACCTTTGCAGCCAGAAATATAAACGTTTATAAAGAAATATGGCATTAAAATGTGGTATAGTAGGCCTGCCGAATGTGGGCAAGTCTACGTTGTTTAATTGTCTGTCGAGCGCCAAGGCGCAGGCAGCCAACTTCCCTTTCTGTACGATTGAGCCCAACGTGGGTGTGATTACCGTGCCCGACGAGCGTCTGACACGCCTGGCCGAGATTGTCCATCCTGGCCGCATTGTGCCCGCCACGTGCGAGATTGTCGATATTGCCGGTCTGGTGAAGGGTGCCTCGAAGGGCGAGGGACTGGGAAATAAGTTCCTGGGAAATATCCGTGAGACCGACGCCATCATCCATGTGCTGCGCTGTTTCGACGACGACAACATCACCCACGTAGACGGAACGATAGACCCCATACGCGATAAGGAAATCATCGACACCGAACTGCAGCTGAAAGACCTGGAAACCATTGAGAGTCAGATGGCTAAGGTGCAGAAAACCGCTGCTGCGGGCAACAAAGACGCCAAGACACTGCTGCGCGTGCTGGAGGCCTATATGGAGGTGCTGAGCGAGGGAAAGAACGCCCGCATGGTGGAGTTCGACTCGAAAGAAGAGCAAGATGCTGCCCGCAACCTGTTCCTGCTGACCACCAAACCGGTGCTCTACGTGTGCAATGTAGACGAGGCCAGTGCCGTGACCGGCAACGAATACTCGAAGAAGATTGAGGAAATAGCCGCCGAGGAAGGAGCCGAGGTGATGGTGATTGCCGCCAAAACCGAGGAAGATATTGCCGAACTGGAGACCTACGAAGACAAACAGATGTTCCTCAACGAGCTGGGACTGAAGGAGAGCGGCGTGAACCGCCTGATAAAAAAGGCCTATCATCTGCTCAACCTGGAGACCTTTATCACCGCCGGCGAGATGGAGGTGAAGGCCTGGACCTATCACAAAGGCTGGAAAGCACCACAGTGTGCCGGTGTCATTCACACCGACTTTGAGAAGGGTTTCATCCGTGCCGAGGTCATCAAATACGACGATTACATCAAGTATGGCTCTGAAGCTGCCGTTCGCGAGGCCGGAAAAATGGGCATCGAAGGCAAAGACTATGTGGTGCAAGACGGTGACATCATGCACTTTAGATTTAACGTATAGGCTGCTAGGAAGGACTAGGAAATACTAGGTGATTCTAGGTTGTCCTAGGAAATCCTAGGTGATCCTAGGCAATCCTAGGAAGTCCTAGGCGGTCCTAGGAATCCTAAATAGACTAGAATAACTAGAAACAAAACAACTTGAAACAATGGAGACGCTTCTCAACTACATCGTTTGGAATCCATCAGAGGTGATGGGCCATCTCGGTCCTATCACCCTGCGATGGTATGGCATGTGCTGGCTGGTGGGCATCGCCGGTGCCTACTTCATGGTGCGCTGGCTCTATAAAGACCAGAAAATCAAGGACGAGCTGTTCGATCCGCTGTTCATCTACTGCTTTATCGGCATTCTGGTAGGCGCCCGCCTGGGCCATTGTCTGTTCTACGAGCCGGACTATTTCCTCTCGTCGGGCACGCATTTCGTCGAGATGTTCCTGCCCATGCACCAGATGGCCGACGGTAGTTGGAAGTTCACAGGCTATGCCGGACTGGCCTCTCACGGAGGCACACTGGGCCTGATGCTGGCTCTCTGGCTATATTGTCGCAAGACCAAAATGAGCATCTGGACAGTGCTCGACAACATTGCCATCGCCACTCCTATCACCGCCTGCTGCATACGGTTGGGAAACCTCATGAACTCAGAGATTATCGGCAAGCCCACCGATGTGCCCTGGGCCTTTATCTTCGAACAGGTGGACGCACAGCCGCGCCATCCTGGTCAGCTATACGAGGCGCTAGCCTACTTCTGTTTCATCTTTGTGATGCTCTGGGTGTACCAGAGAAGCAAGAAACAAAGTGCAAAAGGCAAGGAGCAGTTAACCACCGACTTCAAGGCCAAACACCAGCACCCGTCGCCCGCCAACCTATACCCTACATCGGTGGGAACAGGCTTCTATTTCGGACTGGTGCTGACATTGATTTTCACCTTCCGCTTCTTTGTGGAATATACCAAGGATGTGCAGGAGGCATGGGAGGCCAACATGCTGTTCAATATGGGTCAGTTGCTCTCCGTTCCATTCGTCATCCTCGGTGTTTACTGTATGTACAGGGCCTATAAGAAATACGCTTGATTCTTTATCTGGGATTGACACGGAATTCTGATTCGTTTTTTGCCACGAAATAACATAGAATAACACGGATTTATTGTTACAGAACAAAAAGAATGTTTCTATAACTAAATCCGTGTTATTCCGTGTAAATCTATCAGAAATTCTGTGTTGTTCCATGGAATTCCGAGGCAAAACAACCATAAATTCCGTGTTGTTCCCGTGGAATTCTAAGGCAAAGAAAAACCATCCGTGGAACTATTTTCCACTCACAATCTTCTTTATTTCGTTCAGTTTGTTGAGGGCCTCCAGAGGCGTGAGATTGTTCACGTCGAGACCTAGAATCTCGTCGCGCACCTGACAGAGCACTGGATCGTCGAGTTGGAAGAAGCTCAGCTGCACCCCCTCGCGCTGGTTGGCATCGGGAATGAGCGACGACGGAGCCGCACCGGCAGGCGAACCCCCCACCCTATTCTCTACGCCAGCCGACTGACTCTCCAACTGCTTCAGCACATCGTTGGCACGCTTGACAATCGACTTGGGCATGCCCGCAATCTGCGCCACATGGATACCAAACGAGTGTTCTGAACCGCCCCGCTCCAGCTTGCGCAGGAAAATCACGCGGTTGTCCACCTCTTTCACGCTCACATTATAGTTTTTGATGCGCTTGAAGTTCTTCTCCATCTCGTTCAGCTCATGATAGTGGGTGGCGAAAAGCGTGCGGGCCTGGGCACGGGGATGCTCGTGCAGATATTCCACAATGGCCCAGGCAATAGAGATTCCGTCGTAGGTGCTGGTGCCGCGCCCCAGCTCGTCGAAGAGCACCAGCGAGCGCGGAGTGACATTGTTCAGAATGTTGGCCGCCTCGGTCATTTCCACCATGAAGGTCGATTCGCCCAGCGAGATATTATCTGAAGCGCCCACACGGGTGAATATTTTGTCCACCAGACCTATTCTGGCGCTCTCTGCGGGCACGAAACAGCCTATCTGGGCCAACAGTACAATGAGTGCCGTTTGGCGCAACAGGGCCGATTTACCGGCCATATTGGGACCAGTGATAATAATGATTTGCTGTTTTTTGCTGTCCAGATAGATGTCGTTGGGCACATACCGCTCCCCTATTGGCAGCTGTTTCTCGATGACCGGATGGCGCCCCTGGCGGATATCCAGCTCGTCGGAAGAGTCGATGACGGGCCGCATGTAGTGGTTCTCCTCGGCACATTTGGCAAATGACAACAGGCAGTCGAGCTGTGCCACCAGGCTGGCATTCACCTGTATGGGCTGAATATACTGTTGCATGGCCTGCACCAGTTCGCCGAAGAGACGTGTCTCCAACGAGAGAATCTTCTCTTCGGCTCCAAGGATTTTCTCCTCATACTCCTTCAGTTCCTGGGTGATGTATCGCTCGGCCTGAGCCAGTGTCTGCTTGCGAATCCAGTCTTGCGGCACCTTGTCTTTATACGTGTTGCGCACCTCAAGATAATAGCCAAACACGTTGTTGTAGCCAATTTTCAGCGAGGCAATGCCCGTCTGCTGGGTCTCGCGCTCCTGAATACGCATCAGGTAGTCCTTACCGTTTTCCGATATGTTGCGCAGTTCGTCGAGCTCGGCATTAAATCCACGGCGGATGACATGCCCTTTGTTCATCAACTGTGGCGGATCGTTCACAATTTCTTGCTCTATGCGCTCCCGCAGTTCGTCGCAGAGGCTCAGTTTCTCCCCTACCCTGCGCAGCACTTCATTGTCGGCCTGCAGGCAGGCAGCCTTCACGGCGCGCAGACTCTCGAGCGCCACCTTCAGCTGCACCACCTCGCGTGGCGACACCCGCCCCACAGCCACTTTCGAAACGATGCGCTCCAGGTCGCCCGTGCGCTGAAACTCGTTGTCGACCAGCTGTTTGAAGTCGGGCTGACGGAAGAAGTAGTCCACCATGTCGAGGCGCTCGTTGATGGGTTTCTCTTCTTTCAGTGGGAACACCATCCATCGGCGCAGCATGCGTCCGCCCATCGGCGTGACGGTCTTGTCGATGACGTTGAGCAGCGACGTGCCCCCCTCCTGCATGGTGTCTACCAGCTCGAGCGAGCGGATGGTGAACTTATCCAGCCGAACGTATTTCTCTTCTTCGATGCGCGAGAGGTGGGTGATATGGGCAATCTGCGTGTGTTGTGTCTGCTCCAGATATTGCAAGATGGCTCCCGAGGCCACCACCCCATTGTGCAGGTGGTCTACTCCGAAGCCTTTCAGGTTTTTCACGTTGAAGTGTTTCAGCAGTTTCGTGCGTGCCGTCTGCTCGGTGAACACCCAGTCGTCGAGTTCGAACACGCAGTAACGGGTGCCGAACATCTGCTGGAAGTCGCGGCGTCGCTCCCGGTTGTAGAGCACTTCTTTGGGCTGGAAGTTGGCCAACAGCTTCTCCACATAGTCGAAAGTACCCTCCCCTGTCATAAACTCGCCTGTAGAGATGTCGAGGAAAGCCACTCCCACCGATGCCTTACCAAAATGTATGGCCGCGAGGAAGTTATTTTCCTTGTAGTTCAGCACATTGTCGCTCATGGCCACACCCGGTGTCACCAGCTCGGTAATACCCCGTTTCACCAGTTTCTTGGTCAGTTTCGGGTCTTCCAGCTGGTCGCAGATAGCCACTCTCCTACCCGCCCTGATGAGTTTGGGTAGATAGGTGTCGAGGGCATGATGGGGAAATCCGGCCATCTCGTCGCCCTTCACACCGGCACCATTGTTACGTTTGGTGAGCGTGATGCCCAATATCTGAGCGGCTGCCACCGCGTCGTCGCAGTAGGTTTCGTAGAAGTCGCCGCATCTGAACAGCATCAGGGCGTCGGGATGCTTGGCCTTCAAGTCGAAAAACTGCTTCATCATCGGAGTCAGCTCCTTGGTGTTTTTAGCCATTTCGTTTCTATTGTTTTGAACTGCAAAAATACGGAATTTCTGCTGAAAAACAAAATTATGGGTTAGTTTTTTCAGCGCGCAAATCTTTTTCGCTTGCTGTCACAAGGAGAGGGTAGAGGCAGAGAATGAGAAGGTTGGACCGGAGAAAGTGAGGGTGGGGAAGCCCTGTTTTTCAATTTGCTAACAAATTAGACTTCCATTTGCTAACAAATTACACTTCAATTTCTTAACAAATTACACATCAATTTGTTAACAAATCGCACCCTAATTTCTTAAGAAATCGCATCTTAATTTGTTAACAAATCGCACTCTAATTGATTAACAACTGGGAAAACGCCCCTGGGAAACACCCAAAAAGCGGGTAATTTTTCCATGCGCGACAGAAAAAAGAGGGGCGGCTATTCTGAAAGTGGCAGCATTGGTCAAGATAGTATCATTGATTTTCGATTCTTTGCTCTAAATTTGCAAACGAAAAGACATAAGTTTAAGTTTTCATGACAGACCAAATTGATAAGGGATAACTAGGGTAGGGGAGCGTCGCGAAGACCTTCCCCTATTCGTTTTCTTACGGTCGGGATGCCGGCTTTCCGCAATAGCCTCTTGTTGCCCCGAGCGTCCGAAAATGCAGAAAAATGATGTTTTATGGTGTTTTTTCTACGAATTTGTGTACCTTTGCACCGTTTTAATTGAAAATTAAAAAAAACATATACACAAAACAGATGGAATACAATTTCAGAGACATTGAGAAAAAGTGGCAGCAGCGATGGGTGGAACAGCACACCTACCGCGTGACCGAAGACCACCAAAAGAAGAAGTTTTACGTGCTCAACATGTTCCCCTATCCCAGTGGGGCAGGACTGCATGTGGGCCATCCGCTCGGCTACATCGCCAGCGATATCTACGCACGCTACAAGCGCCAGCAGGGCTTCAACGTGCTGAACCCCATGGGCTACGACGCCTACGGACTGCCTGCCGAGCAATATGCCATCCAGACCGGACAGCATCCCGAGAAGACTACCTTCGAGAACATCGACCGCTATCGCAGTCAGTTGGACAAAATCGGATTCTGTTTCGACTGGGACCGCGAGGTGCGCACCTGTGCCCCGGGCTACTACCACTGGACGCAGTGGGCTTTCATGAAGATGTTCCAGTCGTTCTATTGCAACCGCTGTCAGAGCGCACAGCCCATCGAGAAACTGATTGAGCACTTCAACGAGTGCGGCACCGAGGGCCTCGACGTGGCACAGACCGAAGAGCTCAGCTTCACGGCCGACGAGTGGAAGGCCATGAGCGAGAAAGAGCAGCAGGAGGTGCTGATGAACTACCGCATTGCCTACCTGGGCGAGACGATGGTCAACTGGTGTGCCGGACTGGGCACCGTGCTGGCCAACGACGAAGTGGTCGACGGCGTTTCGGTGCGTGGCGGCTACCCCGTGGTGCAGAAGAAGATGCGCCAGTGGTGCCTGCGCGTCTCGGCATACGCCCAGCGCCTGCTCGACGGACTGGAGGAGATAGACTGGACAGACTCGCTGAAGGAGACCCAGCGCAACTGGATAGGACGAAGCGAGGGTACAGAAGTAGAATTCAAGGTGGCCGACAGCGATAAGCACTTTACCATTTTCACCACCCGTGCCGATACGATGTTTGGCGTGACCTTCATGGTATTGGCTCCAGAGAGTGACCTCGTGGCAGAGCTGACTACCCCTGATCAGAAGCAGGCCGTTGATGAATACCTCGACTACGTGAAGAAGCGCACAGAGCGCGATCGCCAGATGGACCACCGCGTGACGGGCGTCTTCTCAGGCTCTTACGCCGTCAATCCGCTCACGGGCGAGAACATCCCCATCTGGATTGCCGAATATGTGCTGGCCGGATATGGCACCGGAGCCATCATGGCCGTGCCTGCCCACGACTCGCGCGACTATGCTTTTGCGCGCCATTTCGACCTGCCCATCATCCCCCTCATCGAGGGTGCCGATGTCAGCGAGGAGAGCTTCGATGCCAAAGAGGGCATCGTGATGAACAGTTCCAACGGCGAGTTCTCGCTCAACGGACTGACCGTGAAAGAGGCTATCCAGAAGACGAAGGAATATGTGACCGAGAAACAACTGGGACGCGTCAAGGTGAACTACCGTCTGCGCGACGCCATCTTCTCGCGCCAACGCTACTGGGGCGAGCCGTTCCCCGTCTACTATAAGGACGGTATGCCTTATATGCTGCCCGAGGACAAACTGCCGCTCGAACTGCCCGAGATCGACGAATACAAACCCACCGAGACCGGCGAGCCGCCATTGGGACGCGCCAAGGTGTGGGCATGGGACACTGAGGCCGGTTGTGTGGTAGACCGTAGCAAGGTCGACAACCAGACCATCTTCCCGCTCGAACTCAACACCATGCCTGGCTTTGCAGGCTCCAGCGCCTACTATCTGCGCTATATGGACCCCCACAACAACCAGGCTCTCGTCAGCAAAGAGGCCGACGAATACTGGCAGCAGGTAGACCTCTACGTGGGTGGTACCGAGCACGCCACGGGTCACCTCATCTACTCGCGCTTCTGGAACAAGTTCCTTTTCGACCTGGGCGTGAGCTGTAAGGAAGAGCCGTTCCAGAAACTGGTCAACCAGGGCATGATTCAGGGACGCTCCAACTTCGTCTATCGCGACAACGAGGCCTCGAAACAGAAAGGCCATCCCGTGTTTGTGTCGTTCAACCTGAAGGACCAGTACCAGGATGTCACCCCCATCCACGTGGATGTGAACATCGTCAGCAACGACATTCTCGACCTGGAGGCATTCAAGGCCTGGCGCCCGGAATACAACGACGCCGAGTTTGTGCTCGAGGACGGCCGCTACATCTGTGGATGGGCCATCGAGAAGATGTCGAAATCAATGTTCAATGTGGTGAACCCCGACATGATTGTAGAGCGCTATGGTGCCGACACCCTGCGCCTCTACGAGATGTTCCTCGGCCCCGTGGAGCAAAGCAAACCGTGGGACACCAACGGCATTGACGGCTGTCACCGCTTCCTGAAGAAATTCTGGAACCTTGTCAACACGGCCATCGAGCAGAATGACGCCGCAGCTCCCGCCACACCCGAATCGCTCAAGAGCGTTCACAAGCTCATCAAGAAAGTATCAGAAGACATCGAATGCTTCTCTTACAACACTTCTATTGCCGCCTTCATGATCTGCGTGAACGAACTGAGCCAGCAGAAGTGCCGCAACCTCGACCTGATGAGACAGCTGGTGACGCTGATGGCGCCCTTCGCACCCCACATTGCCGAAGAACTGTGGCAGCAGCTGGACGGCGAGGGCAGCGTGTGCGACGCACAGTGGCCCGCCTACAACGAGCAGTACCTCGTTGAGAGCAGCGTGAAGATGGGTGTAGCCTTCAACGGCAAGACCCGTTTCGACATGCAGTTTGCCGCCGATGCCGACAACAACACCATCCAGGAAGCTGTGATGGCCGACGAGCGCACCGCCCGCTATATCGACGGCAAGCAGGTCGTAAAGGTCATCATCGTGCCCAAGCGCATGGTGAACATTGTGTGCAAATAAAATACTACTTGAAGATAACGAGACTATCAATCGGGAGACGGCCACAGGGCTGCTCCCGATTGATTACAAACAAACGACACGAAGAAAACCATAAACCTTGAAAAAAACGAAAATCTAATGACTATCAATCATCAACTCATCCTCAACGAAGTGAAGGATTATGTGGGCATCACGCTCTCGCTGGTGCTCTACTCGTTCGGCTTCACCTTCTTCCTCATGCCCTACGAGATCGTAACGGGCGGCGTGGCCGGTATCGCGGCCATCGTCTACTATGCCACTCACTTCCCCAACTCCTACACCTACTTCCTCGTCAACGCCGCCCTGCTCGTCGTCGGACTGAAGATTCTGGGCTGGCGCTTCCTGGTCAAAACCATCTATGCCATCCTCATGCTCACGTTCCTGCTCGGACTGATGAAAGAGCTGGCTCCCGTCACTCCCACGGGCGAGATGCACAAGATTCTGGGCGAAGGACAGGATTTCATGTCGCTGGTCATCGGCTGTTTGATGACGGGCACAGCCCTCGGACTGGTGTTCCTCTTCAACGGTTCTACCGGCGGCACCGACATCATCGCTGCCTCTATCAACAAATATAAGCCCTGGTCGCTGGGCACCGTGCTCATCTTTGTCGACTTCATCATCATTGGCTCCTGCTTCTTCATCCCGCAGTTTGGCGAGACTCTCAACCGCATCAAGATGTGCGTGTTTGGTTTCTGCACCATGATTATCGAGAATTTCATGCTCGACTACATCATGAACCGCCAGCGGCAGTCGGTGCAGTTCTTCATCTTCAGCAGCAAGTGGCAGGAGATTGCCAATGCCCTGGGCACGCAGACCGAGCATGGCGTGACCATTCTCGACGGTCACGGCTGGTACACGGGCAAGGAGCGCAAGGTGATTTGCCTGCTGGCCCGTAAGCGCGAGAGCAACTTCATCTTCCGTCTCATCAAGATCATCGACCCCAACGCCTTTGTCAGCCAGAGCCTCGTCATCGGTGTCTTCGGCGAGGGCTTCGACCAGATAAAAGTGAAGTAGCTGGCAAGTTGGCAAGCCAACGAGCCGACAAGCCGGCAAGCCAGCAAGCCAGCAAGTTGACGAGCCGACAAGTTGACGAGCCAATCACCTCTTTCTCAGCAGGTTGCGGCTGTGCCGCAACAATCCCCATCCCCCAAAAACCTCAACCCCTATGCAAACCATCGTTTTCGCCACCAACAACCAGCACAAGCTCGACGAGATCAGAAGCATCCTCGGCGAACAGTTCAACATCCAGTCACTGAGCGACATCGGCTGCCATGCCGACATTCCCGAAACCAGCGACACCCTCGAGGGAAACGCCATGCAGAAGGCGCAATACATCTGGGACCACTACCACGTGAGCGTCTTTGCCGACGACACTGGCCTCGAGGTAGAGGCTTTGAATGGAGCACCAGGCGTCTTTTCGGCACGCTATGCAGGCGGCGAAGGGCACGACTCGGAGGCCAATATGCAGAAACTTTTGCACGAATTAGCAGAAAATAACAACCGCCGTGCACAATTTCGCACCGTTATTGCGTTAATATTAAAGAAGGACGTGTGCCCCTGCGGCTGCACCAGCATCAAGGAAGTGCACGAGTTTGAGGGCATCGTCACCGGACAAATCACGCGCGAGCGGCACGGCAACGAGGGATTCGGTTACGACCCCATCTTCCAGCCCGACGGCTACGACACCACCTTTGCCGAACTGGGAATGGACATCAAAAACCACATCTCCCACCGTGCCCGTGCCGTGGGCAAACTGGCCGATTTCCTGAAAAAACAGTAACCGGCCCGCTCCAGAATCACTCAAAAACCAAATGAATATGCGCAAGGCTTTCTCAATCATCTTCTTGTTTGTTTCCATCATGTGTCACGCACAGACCGGCACATGGCGCGCCTATATGGCTTATCACGACGTGACAGAGATCGAGAAAGCCGGCAGCACCGTCTATGTACTGGCCAGCCAGAATCTCTATTCGTATAACCAAAACGACCAGAGCCTGCAGACCTTCGACAAGGTGAACACGCTGAGCGACTCGCAGATTGCGCATATCAAGTGGTGCCAGGCTGCCAAAAGACTGCTCATCGTATATACCAACTACAACATCGACTTGCTGGCCGACAACGGCACCGTCACCAACATCGCCGCCTACTACAACAAACCGATGACTGCCGACAAAACGGTGAACAGCATCCACATCGACGGCCATTTTGCCTACCTGAGCACTTCATTCGGCATCATGAAAATCAACATGGCCGACGCCAGCATCAGCGACACTTACAATCTGGGCTTCAACGTCAACTACAGCTATCTGGACGGTGGCTATCTCTATGCCGCATCTCAACAACAAGGACTCTACCGCGCCAGCACCGCCAGCAACCTGCTCGACCCCAACAACTGGGGCAGGGTAGGGGAGTACGCTCCACGCACCACCACACTCGACCCCGAACTGCTCGCATTGGTCAGCTCATTGCAGCCGGGCGGACCGAAGTACGACTATTTCTTTATGATGAAATTTGTTAATAACACTCTATATAGCTGTGGGGGACTTTATCACCCAGTTCATGAGACACGGCGACCAGGAACCATACAACTACTGAATAATGACAATTGGACAATCTGCCAAGATGAGATTCGGCCGATTATCAATCATGAATATATTGATATAGACTGCATAGATGTTGATCCTTCCAACAGCAGTCATCTATTTGCTGGCGGACGGACAGGGCTTTTTGAGTTTTTAGATGGCAAATTTATCAAAGAATACTCTACATACAACAGCGAACTGAAATCGACTTTTCACCCTGAAGACAATAGAGACTATGTCATCGTTAACGGGCTTAAATTTGATGATAATGGTAATCTCTGGATGCTACAAAGTCTAAACAGTTATAATAAACTTTTAGTCCTTACTAAAGAAGGCAACTGGATAAAAAAAGACTTGAATGCATTTGGTTTTATTGGTGATGGAAGAAGCATGTTTTTTGACTCAAATAATTATCTATGGTTTGTCAACAACCATTATATGGATCCTGCTCTCTATCAATATAACACCACCAACGATGAAGTTAAGGCATACATGAGTTTTGTGAATCAAGATGGTAGAAACTTAAACATAGAAGAAGGTGTCAGATGTGCCGCAGAAGACTTGAATGGTAATATTTGGATTGGAACGAGCGTTGGGCCACTACTTTTGGAAAAAACACAGTTTGATGAACCAAATCCTGTATTTACTCAAGTAAAAGTTCCTCGTAACGATGGGACCAACTATGCCGATTATCTGCTCGATAATGTTGATATAACTTGCTTAGCTATCGACGCCGGCAACCGCAAGTGGTTTGGCACAAAACAAAACGGTGTCTATCTCATCAGCGACGACAACCTCACGCAACTGGCCCACTTCACCGCCGAGAACAGTCCGCTGCTCTCCAATCACATCGAGTCTATTGCCATCAACGAACAGACGGGCGAGGTGTTCTTCGGCACCGAGAAGGGACTCTGCTCCTACATGAGCGGCATCACCCAGACCAACGACGAGATGAACAAAGACAATGTCTATGCCTATCCCAACCCCGTACGGCCCGACTATACAGGCCTCATCTCTGTGGTAGGACTCAGTTATAATGCTGAAGTGAAAATCACTACCGTCAGCGGACGACTCGTGGCCGAGGGACGCAGCAACGGCGGTACATTCACCTGGGACGGCTGCGACCAAAGCGGAAAGCGCGTGGCGTCGGGCGTATATATGGTCAACACATCCACTGCTGAAGGCAAAAAAGGTACCGTATGCAAGATTGCCGTCGTCAGATAGAATGGGTCAACACGTTATAGTAAAGTTGAAGGGCATTCCTTTTTGTCGATTGCCTTAGTTAATGAGATAATAACAAAAGGCAATGCCATGCAAAAATATGTGATATCATAAGCCGATTCAAACAACTGACTGAAATTATGATTTAAGCACATATTGTGAATAAAGGTTACAGCTACTAGTAAAACCAGTAGAACTGCGGTATAAAGTGAATACTTTCTAAAACTATTCTTCCACGTCAATGCCAACCATATACCAATAGGTATGAATAACAAGAAATCTAAGAGATGACCCTGGCGCGACTGAAGTATGAACGGATTATACTCGAAGAATAATAACATCTTTCCATTCCACAAAAAAAGGGGTAAGAACGTGAATGAGAACACTGATGCAATAACTAAAACCAACTTCACTTTTTGGGGATTCTCAATATTCATAAATTCATACAAAAAGTATACTGCAAATGGTATAACAGCACTCAATCTGGTGGAAGCCATTAAACCTATAGTCAGGCCTACTAATAGGGTGTTATTATTGAGAGAAATATGATAATAACGAAAGTACATTATAATGGCTGCACAAATAAGAAAATTAGTCATCAGGTCGCTCCTGACACATACTTCATAAAGAAAAGCAGGAGACATTAATAGCAATACAAAACAAAAAAATGCATGCTGAAAACTATATAAACGCCTTAAACTATCCGTAAACAAAAACACTGCAACCACAAAAGACAGTCCCACATTGCCTAACCAATAAAAGGGGATATGAAATAACTGCCATATAGGAAATGGCGAGCCATATCCTCCTAAATGCGTCTGGGCAGAATATGGATAAATGCCACTAAAAAGATTACTTAAGAAGTTGTGAATGGCCGACCAGCGGTCTACGTTCAAATGATAAGGATTAATATTAAACTGAAGCAATACTAACACAAAAAGCGAGAGTATCATAACTCCTTTCAACAACTTTTTATAATTGGCTAATCTTTTATAGGTTTTATGATATAGATGAATCAACCATAATATCAACAATACATAGACTATCAAAACTGGAATGACATATAAAGTGCCTACTCTGCTTACATATTTCGTGATAAATAAGCAGTTAATCACCAAAAAAAGAAAGATTGAAAATCTATATTGCAATCGCATATCGCTTAAAATGTTCTTAATCAGTCATACCCTGTGTGCGACGGGTTCTTCAGGTCGCGCACGCATACTTCCCACACCTTGCAACAGCGGGCTGAGCCTTTCGGACCGTCTACGGTGAGTGTCACCACATAGTGGGCAAAATCGCGCTTGTAGGTGTGAATGGGGTTTTGCTCGTTGCTGGTGGTGCCGTCGCCGAAATCCCAGTGCCACGACGTCACGGGGCCGTAGCTCTGGTCGTGGAAACTGACGGTGCGGGTGTCGGGCACCACATGGAATGTCCACTCACACTCCACGGGTTTTCTCAGCTGCTGCTCGAGGGGCATCAGCGTGAAGAGGCGCTGCATCGAGGCATTGCCATACATCTTGTGATGCTTCGAGAGATTCCAGAAACCATTGTTCTGCTCACCTCCGTCGTAGTCGATGACGGCCCACGACAGCCCTATCTTCTTGTTCTCGTAGAGGCGGCTCTCCACCGATTTCTCAGGACCGTCGGCACTGGCATAGTCGAAGGGAGTGATATAAAACTCCATGCGCAGCCGTCCGCTCTGCCCATGCGCAAACGAATAGTCGTAGGCATAGTTGGCATAGGGCAGGTATTTCAGCCATTGCTGCGGTCCCCACACCATGGTCCACGACTTTCCCTCGGTGGGTGGTGTCATGATGTGGTAGTTTTGCGCGTGTTGGTTTTGAAACTCGAAGAAGGCGTCAATGCGGCTTTTCACCTCGGGGTTCAGGCGGAACTCGTCGGTATGCGGTCCGCCCGACAGGTCGGCATCTACCACCACCTCGTAGGTGTCGTTGCGCAGGCCCAGCTGGTTGAAGTCCCAGTAGTCGTCGTAGGCCTCGTAGAGGAAGTAAAGACGGTTCAGTCCTTTCACCCATCCCACCTTCACTTTCACGTCGAGTGTCGACCGGTCTACGGCGGAATGCTTGCCCGTGTCGTCCCACATCTCGTCGAAGGTCACGGCATAACTGTCGGGCACCATGTCCCAGTCGGCAAAATCACCGTCAATACGGGGGATGGCCGTACGCGGAAACTGAAACACCTTGAATCCCGGTTCGCGCACTTGTATGTCACCGCTCTGTGCATGTGCCGGTACCCCAGCCGCCATCCATGCCACAAGCATCGATATCACGATTCTCTTCATCGCCTATTCATATTTAAACAGTTCAACACGCTGGAACGACGGTTCGGGCCGTCCGAAGTTCAGTCCCTGGCCGGAGTAGCCCTCCTCTACGGCATAGAGCAGGTCGTAGCGCAGCTGTATCTCGTCGCCGTTCAGCCAGCGTCCTTCCACCCATTGTCCCTTCTCGTCGAAGTCGCCCTCGGTCACTTTGGCCAGTCCCACAATGCCCTTGCCGTCGGCAGGCAGGAAGGTGACGCGCACATTCGAGCCCATCAGCAGGTAACTGCCGTCGTTCTCCCGCATGGCGATGGCATATCCCATGGCCTCGGGGTCGTAGGTGCCGCCGGTGAGTTGCGGGGCACCGCCATTGCGCATGCCGCTCGATATCAGTTCGCACACCATCAGCGCGTCGCCCAGACGGATGGTGTCTTTCACGCGCAGCGGCTCCGAGCCTTTCAGCCAGGCTGCCCCGATGCGTCCGTCGGCCTGTGCGGCGAGTATCTGCGGGGCTATGCGCCCAGCCTTTTGGTAGAAACTGCGGAAGGTGGCATTCACCTCGTCGCTGCAGTTGCGTTCAAATCCGAACGGCGAATAGCCGATGGCGTGCAGGGCTCCGATGGCATAGGCTGCGTTGGCGGCACCGTTTTGCCCCGACCGCGACTCTGGGATGAATACCGGGTTGCCACTCCTTGCATAGAGCGACAGGATGGTGGGGAAGTCGTTCAGATAGATATCGGGCGAGAGCATGTCGATATGGGGTGCCGCGGCGCGCCAGATGTCGTGGTTTTGAGCCTGCGGTCCTCCCGACGGATAGTTGCCCGGACGGGTGTCTTTGGGCTGCACAATCCATGCGTTCACAAACACCGGCAGGTCGTATTCAGCCTTTCCGGCAGCTGTGATGCGGTCCATGTAGGCGGCATAATGCCATGCCATGAACACCTCGGCGGCCCTGTCGTTGGCACCAAACACCTCCTGCCAGGTGCCTTCGGTCTTGCATCCGCCAGCCTGCCAGGCCGCAAGTGTCTCGGGCAGCAGCGTCTGTTTGTGGGCAGCCAGCCACTGGGTGAGCGTCTGGGGCACTGGTCCTTGGAAGGCTTTCTCGGCCAGCTCGCAATAGTCGCGCGGATGACCGTGCAGTCCCACCTCGTTTTCCATCTGTATCATGATGACCGTCTGCTCGGCGGCATCCACTTGTTTCAGGTGGCGCATCATGGCGGCAAAGGCCTTGGCGTCGGCCTCACAGGTGGCATCGCCCAGCGTGGTCAGGATGGGCAGCGGCTTTCCCTCGGGCGTCTTGGCCAATGGGAAACGCTTGGTGTCGCGCTTCACCCATGTGGGTGTGTAGCTGGTAATGCCGTTTTTCCACGAGCCGAACCACAGCAGCGCCAGCTTCATGTGGTGGGTGCGCGCGTCGGCAATCAGGTTGTCCACCACAGTGAAGTCAAACTGCCCCTCCACTGGCTCAGTCTGTTCCCACGACACCACCGCCAGCACCGTGTTCACGCCACTCTCTTTCAGCCGTGGCCACACCGTTTTCATATACTCGCGGCTCGACGAAGTAGAGTTGCCGAGCTCGCAGCCCAGCACTAGCCACGGCTGTCCTTTCACGATGAGCTGTGTGGCTTGTCCCCGTTTCTCCAGATGCGGACCGTTGGTTGTCACTGTGGCATTCTTGCCATTCTCCGTACAACTGCCCAGCAGCAACGACAGTACTGTCAAGGCTATCAGCGATTTCTTTTTCATAGGCCGTTTCTTTCTTCTTACTATTGTTGAAATTTCGGATGCTAATATATATTCGAAGGTGCGAAGGTGCGAGGTTAGCCTCGCCTATTGAGGTGTTAGGATACCGGTATTTACTAAAAAAAAGTATTCTCGTACCTTCGTACCTACGCACCCTCATACCTCCGAATTATTATTTATACCTCTCCACTAGCCGCTGCGGCAACCTGACAATACAGATGTTCATCGAGCGTCCGTCGTCGGAGAGCATGGCCGACTGTATCTCTATCTCCGTGCCGTCGGGCTTGAATGTGGGGTGCACATGGTCGCGGGCGGTGGTCTTGTGACCTGCCGTCAGCAGGATGCGCTCGCCCGTGTGACGGTCAATGAGCCACAGCTCGCGCGCAAAGTCATCGCCAGCCACCCAGTGTCCGTCTTGCGAACCGGCCACATGCCAGAAGTTGTCGCCCGGCACCTGTCCCTCCATTGTCAGCTCGCGCGTCCGCATGTTCACCACGGCAATGCCCGTGGGGTATTCCTTTGTGCCAGAGGGTCCCCAGTCGTCAGACATGGCAAACGACTCCAACCCGGCTATCTCCTTCTTATTGCCATTTTGGATAGGCCGGTGGCCGATGATGGCAATCACCAGTTCGTCGGCACTGATCACGGCCTCGTGCGTCACCCAGTCGTGCGTGGCCTCGCGGTAGATGGGCCGCAGGTTCGTGCCGTCGGCATTCACCATCCACGTGCGCTGGGGTGCCTTGCCGCCCGTCTCCCAGCAGAAGATGCACTCGCCCGGGTGCCAGGGGTTGCCCTGAATGTGGCCCACCTTGAAGTGTACAGCCACCACCGGCTCTGCCTTTCCCGTGGTGAGATCCATCTTTCCGATGCCACCAGGTCCCGCTCCCATCTTGCGCGGTCCGAAGTTGGGGGCAATCTGTTCGGCTATCGGGTATTTCCGTGCAAACTCCTTGTCCAGGCGGAAATAGACAAACTCCTCGCTGCCGTCGAGTGCCATATCGCCCTCGCTGCACATCTCGGCCGGAATCACTCCGCAGATGCGCTCGTAGTGTTGTTTCTTTTTCAGCTTGCCGGCCTCCGAGTCGGCAAACAGCTGCTGCAGATTCACTTCCACCACCTGCATGCCCGTGCGCTGTCCCTTCTTGTCGGTAGCCACACGCATGTGGTAGAGGTTCATCGACTTGCGTGCCACACACAGCATGCCTGTATAGCCGCCCTCGGTCACCTGCACCATCACGCCCGTCTCCTCGTTCACGGCCATGGCCTCGCCCGGCACACGGTCAGAGCGGAATATCACCCACTGTCCGTCGGCCGTCCACTGGTTGTGCGTCTGATAGATTTTCGAGTCGCCCGTGCCGCTCTTGCTGGTCAGGAACACCAGTTCCATGCCCGTCTTCGGGTCAGTAATGACCTTGCGCTCCGACGGGAAGCGTGTGCCCATCTGTGCCGAGGCAGTCAGCACAGCGCCTATCGCAATCAAAAAAATAGCCATTCGTTTCTTCATATGAACCCAAAAAAAATAGTCAAACTAGTTTAAACAGTAATCTGTGCTGCAAATATAGTAAAAAATAATAACCGCTCCAACCCTTTTGGCGTTATTTTTTTTAGCCCCCCATACTGCCCCCGAGGGGGCTTCATTACCCAACAAGGCTATTGTGTCCCCCACGGGGACTAAAGGGAGGGCTGTCGGCTCAGCCGGATTGCGCAATCCAACCGAGCCGGGAGAAAGCAACTCCAGAGCGGCAGAAAGCAACTCCAGAGCAGCAGAGAGCGACTCCAGTCCCCCCGCCCAGCTCCACGAATTTCGTTTTTTACGACCACGAATTGCGCGAATTTTACGAATATTTCTTGTGTGCAAGGAATTTCTCGAACACCGTCGGTGTCTCGAATTTTGCGAATTCATACTGGCTCTTTGTTGCCCACGGAATCAGCTCGGTCGGAGTGGCTTCTGTGCTTTCCGTGGGAGAATAAATAATTGCTCCGTGGGTGAGATTGTCACATTGTCACATTGTCACAGTAAGCCCATTTTAAGTCGTCAGCACGCTGAAGGGAGAACGGAGTATGATAATAATAAAATTAATATTAACATATATTAATATAATATATAATTATTATTAATTACTATTATTCTATTCTCTCATCTCTCACCTCTCACTTCTCACCTCTCACCTCTAAAATACCCTTACTGTGACAATGTGACAATGTGACAAAGCAACAAAAGCCCCCCATACTGCCCCCGAGGGGGCTTCATATGCTCTCAGTCTGTTTGTGCGGTTGTGTAATCGGTGGACAAACCGAATAAATTGAGGTGTAACTTGCTAAAGAATTGATAGTCTTTTCGTTTAATTACTCTTTTGAGTTTGACGGATTAAATACCATGCCGCTGTTGTATAGTAATTGCGTAAATGCGGGATACTGGCAAAAAGCAGGCATTGTCTGCGGGGCTGAAGATGGAACTTCTGTTTGTAGTGTGGGTTGATGAGCCAAAGCGTACGCTGGCAGATAGTGAACCCTGTTTCGGAGGTCAATCGCTCGAAATGCTCAATGGTCATACGCGAGGAGCGGATGTCCATCAGCTCACCGATGCGATTGCTTGTGGCTCCGCTCAGCCTCAACACCATTCGGTAGACGGGCTTGGGCAACAGATGAACGAAGGGGAGTTTGGAAGCAAAACCGACACTGATTTGCTGATGGCCGCCAAAAGGGTTTTGCCAGGCAGGAAAGCCAAAGAACACGATGCCGTCCTCTCTCAGAAAATCCTTCAAGCGAAGAAGAAACTCCCGTTTGCAAGATGGGGCAATATGCTCTATCACATCGTGAATAAGAATAACGTCGTAGCGTCCGGCCTCATCTTTTGGTTGATCTGCGAGAAGGAAATCCTTGCAGATGAAAGTTGCTTGCTGGTGGCATTCCGCAAAGTACATTCGGGCTTCGTTGATACGGTCTTGGCAAATGTCTATTCCTATGACCTGACAGCCTTTTTCCGCAAACGGGAGCAGATTGCCGCCCTCGCCGCAACCGATTTCCAGAACACGAGTGCCTGCCGACAAAGTGATGTGCGGTTGCAGGTAGGCTATATAGAACTCGCGGGCTGTGTTGGCCAATTCGCAGAAATATTGCTTGCGATTCAAATGTCGTTGTTGCATGGTCTTTTCTTGTTTTGTTTCTCTATATGGATAGATACCACAAAGCAAGAAAAGACTGCATGGGCCTGAATGGGGAATTACCACGTGATGCGGAATCCTAAAGGCAACGAGAACGTGAATGGGTGCGCCGCGCGATAGGTCTCTATGTCGCTGCCTGTCGGGATGTAGTATTGCAGACTTGGCTCGGCAAAGAAACCGACATTGGGCGTGAGGTTATACTGCAAACCAAGACCGGTTCCTACCGACCACTGTAGCGGAGCACGGAGCGTGGACTTCTCTTCCTGTTCCTTCACTCCATTGACGTAATAGCCTGTGCTGAGCGGAGCATAGACAGGAATCTCCATCTTCGCACCAAGGCTTCCATAAAGATTCCATCGCCCAAAATGATACATCTGATAAGAGCCCTTCAGCGGTATGCCGAGGTAATGAATGGTTTGCTGCTCGCGGATAGCGTTACCACCTGTGCCTATCTCGAAATCAGACTTCAACCGACTATAAGTCAGTCCGGTCTCCAGGCCCAAACGGCTATTCAGTCTATACCTCAATGCCAACGACAGGGTGATAGGCATGTGGTGGTGTGCTCTGCGCTCTATCTTGTCAGAGGCAGGCTGTGCAGCGTTGTTTTGGGCAATCTTCAGCAGGGTTTGGTACGTTTTAGGGTCAACATCCAGAGTCCCGCTTTGTAATGCTTCTGCGTAGTCACTCCATTTGTCAAAAGAACGTATACGCGGAGCCCCAGATGACACGTCTGTCATCTCCTTCTCTGTGAGCCAGAACGGACTATTGACATGCTGTTCGCTCATACCACCCATGTATGCCAAATCTAAAGACCACTGTTGTCCCTTGTTCTTTGCTTCTGCTGGCTTTTCAGGCAATCGCTCAGCGACATGTGTTTCCTTGTCAGGAAGCAAGACGGGTTGCTCCTTTTGTGGGATGATTGTCGAGTCTGTACGCCTTGTATCTTCAGCAATGCGATGAAGCGTGTCGACAGGAGCAAGACTATCCACAGGCAGATGTTTTCCAGAAGCAACAGCCACATGGCGTAGAGTTGCCCCTGGCGTGGCAGTACCTCCTTGCTTTATCGGTGCTGTCTCTCCATCATCATGTCTGGTATCAGTTTTAGGATGATGTTTACTGATTACTGTTGGTTGCGACACGCGGGTAGTTTGTCCTGTTTTATAAAGGAAGATGCCCAACGGCAATAGAAGCGGCAGAAGCCATAGCAACCAATACTGTGCAAGCGACTTCTGCAACATTTTCTTTGCTCTTGACAATTGTGAGGACGACGAGTGGGCTGCAATTCCAAGGATGTCGGCAATTTCCTTATGCGACATCTCTTGGATGACCGCCAGCTTGAACACCTGCCCGTAGCCATGGGGTAGCGCATCTACGGCAGCCACCAGTTCTGCCATCGTTGGCAATGGCTTATCGTCAGACAGAATAGGTTCTTGTGGCAGTTCTTCTTCAGAGAGAGTGGAGAGCGAAATCGTAGCAGGGTCATGCTGCCGCTGTTTGTAGCGTCTGGCCACATTGGTGGTGATGCTAGTCAGCCATGACTCGAAGCGTTGTACGTTATGCAGTTGATCCAACTTGGCAAAGGCCAGAAGAAAAGCGTCATGTGCCAATTCCTCTGCCACTTGCCGGTTACCTACGATGCGTTGGCATATCCCCGTCATCTGCCGGTGATATGCCTTATACAGGCTTCCAAGTGCAGTCTCGTCACCTTGTCGCCCTCTTTCTATGAGCCCTTCTATGTCCATCAAAAACACTCTGCCTCTACCGACATAGATACCACTTTTCCAAAAAGACTGCACGAGAATTACAACTTTTTTTCAAACAAAGGTCACTTTATGCCTCCGATTCGTGGGTACAAAAGTAGTCATTATTCAGCAGAAATCGTTTCTTTTTATCATGCCACTGCCTTGTTTTAGGTATAATTTGCTTAAATTACGCGATAAACGTCAGATAGAAGCTCGACTTTCGATAAAAATGAGTACCTTTGCAAGGTAAAAGAGAATTCATATAAAATGGAATTAAAGACTCTGATAACTGAATGTACAGCATACGACTTCAAGGTAATGCTTGAAGAGAAGAAACCTAAGAGTTGGTTGAAGAGCGTAAGTGCCTTTGCCAATGGCTTGGGTGGTTCCCTTTTCTTCGGCATTGATAATGATGGCATCATCAAAGGACTTGAAGATGTGCAGCATGTTTGCGAAACTATCAGCATCAGGATTCGTGACTATATGGATCCCCTGCCAGAGGTAGAAATGATTCCCCATGATATAGATGATTTAAATATCTTGCAACTCAAAGTCAACGCAGGGCATTATACCCCATATTACTATGTTGGGGATGGTCAGCGTATAGCATTTGTCCGAGTTGGTGATGAAAGTCTTCCTGCCACGGCAGAACAGATGGTTCGCTTGGTACTGAAAGGTTCCAACAAAACTTTTGATTCCCTTCACACTGACTATAAAGCAGAGGACTATTCCTTTACGATATTGGCGAACACCTTCAAAGACCGCACCAAACAAGAATGGGACAAAAAATATCTCTTATCGTTTGGGCTGGTAACAGGTACAGGGAACCTTACGAATGCGGGTGCACTGTTTGCCGATGATTGCCCACTCTGGCAATCCCGTCTTTATTGTACCCGATGGGATGGAACGGAAAAGGACGACGCCATCAACGATGCGGAGTTTACAGGCAATGTCCTCATGCTGCTCCGTGAAGCCATGAACTTTGTAAAGTCAAACACTAAGTGAGGCTGGGAGAAACTGCCTGATGGACGAAAGAATAAACCAGAGTACGCAGATCGTGCCGTTCTTGAAGCGATGGTAAACCATTTCATCCATCGCGATTATACTGTGATGGGGAGTGAAGTTCATCTTGACATTTACGATGACCGGCTTATTGTCACATCTCCTGGTGGAATGTACAATGGAATGCTGATACAGGATTTGGACATCAAAGATGTGTCGTCAGAAAGGCGCAATCCCATACTTGCAAACGTGATGGCTCAGCTTGACTATATGGAGAAACGAGGTAGCGGACTCACACGCATTTGTAATGAGACCAAAGCTTTGGAAGGCTATAAAGACGAGCTGAAGCCAGTGTTCAAATCTACTCCAACTCAATTTCAGACCATCATTTTTGCCTCTTCTGACACCTCGAATGTCGGAGACCATGACGGAGACATGTCGGAGACGAAACTCACTGAGCGTCAGCAGAAAATACTCAATTTCATTAGAGAGTCTCCGACAATCACCGGCAGACAAATGTCGGAGACTTTGTCGGTGAGCCAGCGTACCATCGAACGTGACCTTGCTGCTTTGCAAAAAATGGGTGTTTTGAAACGCGAAGGCAAGGATAATGATGGGGTGTGGGTGATAGTCGATTAAATTCCCATAAATTGTGTATAACAAGAGTTTTATATGAGAATCATAGCATTAGTCATAGGTAACAATAATTATCCTAATCCAGATAAACTTGAAAATCCAGTTGCTCCGCCCTCACAACTATCACCATTGGCAACAATGTAACAACAATCGGCGAAGAGGCTTTTTCCAATTGCGGCAAACTAGAGGAAGTTTATTGCCACGCAGAGACTGTTCCTTCAACAAACAGGGATGCATTTAAAGATTCCTATCCCCAATTTTGTACTCTCTTTGTTCCTGCCAGCGCCATCAACGATTATAAGAACACGGCACCCTGGAGCGAATTTAAAGAATTCAAAGTTATAAGCGGTGGAACCACACCGGGTCCCGATGCTCTGAAATGCGCCACACCAACCATCAGCTATGGCAATAAAGTGCTTACTTTTAATTGTGCTACCGAGGGGGTTGTGTTTGTAAGCGAGATTAAGGATGCAGACATCAAGCAGTTCTACGACGAAAAGATTGAGCTTTCTGCCACCTACGAAATCAGCGTCTATGCCACCAAGTCGGGCTATGACAACTCAGATGTAGCTGCGGCAACATTGGTATGGACGGAGGCCGACTTTACGGTGACTACACCCACCTCTGCCAAGGCTATGCGTGCCAATACTCTCGTGCTCATTTCTGCCCACAACGGTGCAATAACCGTGAAGGGCGAGCTGGACGGACAGGCAGTGACGATATATTCTGCCGAGGGCAAGCTGCTGGGTTCTGACAGCATCAACGGCGGACAGGCTACCATTAACACCACGCTCGAGGCTGGCTCGATAGCTATCGTGAAGATTGGGCAACGGGCCGTAAAGGTCATGATGAAATAAGTTTTTCTAAATGCCCCCTGCCTCCTCCAGACATATAGAGGGTAGGGGCATTGAATATGCTTTTTACGTGAATTATCCAAATTAGGATAATCCTGTTTAGGATAATTGAATATAAGTTTCGGGAATCGCAAAGAAACGGCCTGAAAGGCCAATAAGCACATAGCCCAGGGCAACACCCTGGGTTAATTGTACACGCCCACTTGCGCCCTGAATAAAGCCCCTATACTGCCCCCGAGGGGGCTTCATTAGCTTAAGGGGGGAATAGTGTCCTCGCTCGGTGGCCTGGTTCGGTGGATTTCTGTTCGGTAGACTGTGTAGGGACTTACTTTATGTATGTCCGTATGCATTTGAAGATATCCTATTCGGTGGACATAGATAAACTAAGTCCCTACACGCAAACTGGGGACTTTCCATTCCTGTTTTTCCGTTAGACCCATTTCTTCTAAAATTTCCGATTTCCGTGACCGTTCTTCCGAAATATTTTGTATCTTTGCAGTGGTTGAATAATATCAACTAACAGTAGCGGATGAATGGCATCCCAACGGAGCGCGCCCCAAAGGGGCAACGAGCATCCAGCCCAGGGTAGCACCCTGGGTTTGTAAAGGCGCAGAGAACAAACGCCCCATCGGGGCAAAAGCCTTCATTCCGCTATTATGCTTTTGCCCTTTCAGGGCGATAGTCACACTACACCCCTTACCCAGGGTGTTGCCCTGGGCTATATGCTCAATGGCCTTTCAGGCCGTTCTTTGTGGCTTCCGAAGCTTGAATTATTATGCATTATGAATTATGCATTAAAAAGTGGTAACCGTAAACATTAACGTTAAAAAACATATTGACATGAAAAGTATCAAACTCTCTACTTTACTGCTTACCTTGCTCCTCAGCATGATCAGCACCGACACATTCGCCTACGATTTTGAGATTGACGGTATCTATTATAACCTGATTAAAGGCAAGGCTGCCGAAGTGACGTATGGAGACACAAAAAGCAATTCCTATTCGGGAGATGTGGTTATCCCCGAAAAAGTCACCTATAAGGAAGTGGAGTATCCTGTGGAGAGCATCGGAAACTATGCGTTCGGTGGCTGCTCTGGTCTCACCTCCATCACCATCCCCAA
>DEJV01000020.1:3364-3537 GCA_002353525.1 Prevotella sp. UBA2739 | reverse complement strand
GCTGCCAAGAGGGATTTACGAGGCTGTATTTACGCCCTGGGCAGAGCGCAAAAATTCCCTGCCCAAGAAAAAAGTTTTTTGTCGTGTGGTGGTGAATCACGGGCATTGGTACAGGGTTTTGCATGTAAAATAAATTCACACCCCAAAAAGACATTGAAAGCAGGAAAATGAGT
>DEJV01000020.1:3073-3344 GCA_002353525.1 Prevotella sp. UBA2739 | reverse complement strand
TGCATGTTGAAAGCGGACAGTAGTCCACTGCATGTTGAAAGCGGACAGTAGTCCACGGGCGAGTGGACTGACCATGAAAGCTTGAAAGAATACTAATAACAAGAAGTGTAATATCAAGAAGAGTGTTAACAAGAGGATGTTTGAGTAGAGTTTTTTAATGTTTAACTTTTAAGAATTTAATGCAAGAAAAAAAGAATGAAAATGGCGGGGCACTTGGTGACTCTGCCAAGAGTGAGCTTATTATTGAACTATTTTTGAATGAGAAGTACCA
>DEJV01000020.1:2360-2992 GCA_002353525.1 Prevotella sp. UBA2739 | reverse complement strand
AGCGCTGGATGCCACTGGCGCAAGAAGACCTGAACAGCATCGTGATTGGTGCGAGGCGTGAGGGAGTCGACGAGCGAGAATGCAGGAAGTCGGATGTCGAGTTGCTGCTGTATTCTAAAGAGGTACGCGCGTATGACCCTATCCGCCAGTATCTGACGCATCTGCCAAAGTGGGACGGTAGGAATCATGTGGCACTTCTGCTCTCGCGCCTGCCGGGTCTGACTACGGAGCAGGCTTCGTTTCTGACGGTATGGCTTCGTTCTGCTGTAGCCCACTGGCTGCTGATGGACACGCTGCATGGCAACGAGTGTGTGCCTACGCTAATTGGAGCTCAAGGCTGTGGCAAGACCACCTTTTTGAGGCGTCTGCTGCCAGTGCATCTGCGCCAGTACTACCTGGACCATCTGAACCTGTCGAACAAGTTTGACAAGGAGCTGGGCTTCGATCACACCATTCCCAAGAACGTGCCCCACTATCAGGTGATTCCGTTGCGTACAGCCTGAAGGGCAAGGGAGTGGATGCAGGGTTAGATGCAAGGTTATATGTGGGTGATATGTCCAGACAACATATAACCCGCATTTTTCCCTTACAGTATCGGGCTTTCGCGCGTGTTGGGTTATATGGTTACATGT
>DEJV01000020.1:1557-2301 GCA_002353525.1 Prevotella sp. UBA2739 | reverse complement strand
TGTGTGTGTTTTAACTAAACATGATGTAATATAGAGAAAGCATAGAAAATATTATTCGTCTTCAATTGGTGGACTGGGCGGGAATGGGCACCTTTGTGCTGTCGCCGACCACCGTCTCCCCCATATTCTCTGCCTGCACGGGCTGGATGCCTACGGTGTCGACACCTTGCTGCATGGCAGCATAGTCTTCAGGAGCATTCCAGCTGTTATCCCAGGGGGCCTGCAAGGCACCGCCAATGGTCAGGAAGATAGCGATGACGGCAGCGGCCTTGAAGAGCGGCTGCAGGCGCTGGGTGAGGGAAACCTCGCGAGCCTGTACCATCTGTGGCTTTTCGCCAATCATCTGCAGCATACGGTCATCG
The DNA here is from genome assembly GCA_002353525.1 of Prevotella sp. UBA2739. Taxonomy (GTDB): domain Bacteria; phylum Bacteroidota; class Bacteroidia; order Bacteroidales; family Bacteroidaceae; genus Prevotella. The sequence continues at coordinate 1,939 of DEJV01000020.1, read as the reverse complement.
AAATCGTCGCCCAGAGTCTCTTCAGCCTCTGCAGAAAAGAGGGGACGCCAGTGACTGAACTCAGCCGGGATGGTCTCCTGACTAAAGAAAGTGCGCAGGATGCGCTCTTCCTCCAAGGAGGTCTCCGCATCGAAATAGCGCTCTATCAGTCCTTCGATATACTTATAATCCATAATGCTTTATTTGGGTTCTCTATAATACAAGACGAAGGAAAAAAGAAAAAGTTACAGTGAGAGCAAAAAAAAATTCATTTTTTGTAATTCTCGGCTTGCTGGAAGCGTTCGCGGATGGTCTGTCGGGCGCGGAAGATGTTGACCTTGACCTGCTGTTCGGTGATATCCATGATGACGGCAATGTCGTGATAGCTCTTTCCCTCCATGTC
>DEJV01000020.1:989-1401 GCA_002353525.1 Prevotella sp. UBA2739 | reverse complement strand
GCCGCCAGTGTCTGGGGTTGGAAATGCTGAGTGCGGAGCTTGTCGAGGGCCTGGTTGCGGCAGATGGTGAGGCAGAACGCCTCGATATTATCAATCTGCTGCCACTGGTCGCGACGGCTCCACACCTTCATCATGGTTTCCTGAACCACATCCTCTGCTTCCGCACGGTCTTGCGTGATGCGGAGTGCCAGCCGGAAGAGTTCGTTCTTCAGTGGCAGGATGTCGTTTTGGAAACTGATAGATTTCATTGGATGACCGTACCATGTTGGCCGTCGATGGCCGTAGCCAGGGTGATAATGACGCGTGACACACCAGCATCAACAGCTGACAGGGCATTCTCTATCTTGGGCAGCATGCCTCCGCTGATGGTGCCATCAGCCTTATACTCATTATATAATGCGCGCGTGATAAC
>DEJV01000020.1:518-868 GCA_002353525.1 Prevotella sp. UBA2739 | reverse complement strand
TTGCCATCGTGTGTCAGCGGAGCCACCACGGGGGTGATGCCTGCCTCAATGAGGCGGCTGAGCATGGCACCGTCGACTTTATCCACATCGCCTACCCAGCCATAATCAGTAGTAGCCTCGGCCGTCACCACTGGCGGGCGCTTATGGCTGCGGATGACGTCAGCATCGGCACCAGTCAGTCCCAAGGCATTGACTCCGTTGGCTTGCAGACGGGCTACCAGATTCTTGTTGACCAGTCCGCCATAGACCATCGTCACCACCTCCAGCATCTGCTCATCGGTGATGCGGCGGCCATTGACCATGTGGGTCTCGATATTCAGGCGCTCGGCTATCTTCGTGGCCTTGCGGCC
>DEJV01000020.1:0-416 GCA_002353525.1 Prevotella sp. UBA2739 | reverse complement strand
TCGAGATATCGAAATTCTTATTCCAGATAAGTATATCCGTAGAGTCCAGAGCGATAGTTGGAGAGGAACTCCTTGCCCTCTTCGAGGGTAATCTTGCCCTGTTTCACACTCTTGGCCACCCATATCTCGAGCTGGCGCACCAGTTTCTTGGGGTCGTACTGCACATAGTCGAGCACTTCGGCTACCGTCTCGCCATCGATAATCTGGTCGATATGATACTGTCCGTCCTTGACGGAGATGTGGACAGCGGTGGTGTCACCAAAGAGGTTGTGCATATCACCCAGTATCTCCTGATAGGCCCCCACGAGGAAGACACCCAAGTAATACTTATCGTTCTTCCTAAGCGAGTGGACGGGAAGGGCATGCGAGTTGGGACGGTTGGTGACAAACTGGGCTATCTTGCCATCCGAGTCACA
>DEJV01000058.1 GCA_002353525.1 Prevotella sp. UBA2739 | reverse complement strand
TCTCAGTTCTCACCTCTCAGTTCTCACCTGGAGTATGTGGACGACTGTGCTATCGAGAGCGACCTGGAGATGTATTTCCCCGACCTGTATGTGCCTAGTAGCAGTGAGCGTATGCTGCTCTACCGTGAGCTGGACAGTCTGAAAAGCGATCAAGACTTGGAGAAATATCGCATGCAGCTCATCGACCGCTTCGGACCCGTTCCCCACGAGGGTGAAGAACTGCTGCAGGTGGTTCCTCTGCGACGTTTGGGCAAACGGCTGGGATGTGAGAAAATCATGCTGAAGCAAGGTCAGATGATGATGTACTTCCCACAGAATCCATTGAGCAGCTATTACCAGAGTGAGGCTTTCGACCAGATACTGAACTATGTGGGTCGTAATGCCCGCCGTTGCAACCTGCGCGAAATCAAGGGAAAGCGCTCGATGGTCATCAAGAATGTAAATACCGTTGGCGAGGCTGTGACCATTCTGAGAGACGTGAGCAAATGAGCCACATCGTCGTTCCGCAACGAATTGCCGAGTCAGCGTGAATAACAATAAATATGCGAAATAATATTTGCCGGAGAAAATACTGGTGAATTTATTTTGCATATTTATTTTTATTCTTTATCTTTGCGGCAAAATCGTGAATACTAACGAAAAACTGAAAAAACACAATGAAAAACGAAGAACTCATGATGAATGCCAATCCAGTAGTGGCATTCTTGCAGAAGGCTCCCCAGGCTTTCACAAAGGCCGACATCATCAACTTTGTGAAGGAGAACGACATTCAGATGATCAATCTGATGTATCCTGGCGGTGATGGTAAACTGAAGACACTGAATTTTGTTATTACCAACCTTGCCTATCTCGACACCATACTCACTTGTGGCGAGCGCGTGGACGGATCCAGCCTTTTCTCGTTTATACAGGCTGGAAGCAGCGATTTGTATGTGCTGCCAAGGTTCTCGACAGCCTTTCTCGACCCGTTTGCCGAGATTCCCACATTGACAATGCTCTGCTCTTATTTCGACAAGGACGGCAATCCACTGGAGAGCTCTCCCGAGCATACGCTGCGTAAGGCTGCCCAGGCTTTCCGCGAGGTGACGGGCATGGAGTTTCAGGCGATGGGCGAACTGGAATATTATGTGATCAGTGAAGATGAAGAGGTATTCCCTGCCATCGACCAGCACGGTTATCATGAAAGTGCGCCTTATGCCAAGACCAATGGCTTCCGCACACGCTGCATGCACTATATCGCTCAGGCCGGCGGCCAAATTAAATATGGCCACTCGGAAGTGGGTAACTTCAAAATGAACGGATTGGTGTACGAACAGAACGAGATTGAGTTCCTGCCCGTGCCCGTAGAGCAGGCTGCCGACCAGCTGATGCTGGCCAAATGGATTATCCGCAACCTGGCTTGGGAAGAGGGCTACAACGTAACATTTGCCCCGAAGATTACCACCGGCAAGGCTGGCTCGGGACTGCATATCCACATGCGCATGCTGAAGGATGGCAGAAACCAGATGCTCGACAATGGTGTGCTGAGCGAGGCTGCCCGCAAGATGATTGCCGGCATGATGGAACTGGCACCGAGTATCACGGCCTTCGGCAACAAGAATCCTACGAGCTACTTCCGTCTGGTGCCTCACCAGGAGGCTCCCACCAACGTGTGCTGGGGCGACCGCAACCGTTCGGTGTTGGTGCGCGTGCCGCTGGGATGGGCTGCCGACGTGGACATGTGCCAGAAGGCGAACCCCAACGAACTGCGCTCTGACTATGACACGAGCATCAAGCAGACCGTGGAGATGCGCTCGCCCGACGGCTCTGCCGATCTGTACCAGCTGTTGGCGGGTCTCTGCGTAGCCTGCCGCCATGGATTTGAGATGGAGCATGCCCTTGAACTGGCTGAGAAGACCTACGTGAACGTGAACATTCATGATGCTGCCAATGCCGACCGTCTGGCTCAGCTGGAGCAACTGCCCGATAGCTGCGAAGCTTCGGCCGACTGTCTGGAGCGCCAGCGTAAGGTGTTTGAGGAGCATGGCGTGTTCTCACCAGCCATGATTGATGGTATCATTGCCCAGCTGCGTGCCTATGGCGACCGCACCTTGCGTAAGGATATAGAGAAAGATGAAAATGCCATTCAGCAATTGGTGAATGAGTATTTCCACTGCGGATGATGATAATTGATAATTGAAAACCCCTCCTAAGTCAACCTAGGAGGGGTTTTCATTACGTTAACGATAACGCTAACGATAACTGGCCTGCCGGTTTGTGTCAGACTCTGTTGGCAGTTATCGCTATTGCTAACTAGCTTGCCTGTTTGAATCAGAGTCCGTAGGCAGTTATCGTTATCGTTAACGTTAACGTTGAAAAGCGTTACTTTTCAATAAGTATTCTGGCATCCACAGCGATGACATCCTTTTCGGTGGCCAATAGCGGGTTGATGTCCATTTCCTTGATCTCGGTGGCAAAGCGCAGCAGGGTAGAGAGGCGGACGATGATCTCGGCATACTTCTGTTCGTTGATGCCCTTCTGTCCGCGCGTACCTTTAATAATCTTATAACTGCGCAACGAGCGAATCATCGAGTAGGCCTCGGCATACGACAACGGAGCCAGACCTGCCGACACATCTTTCAGCACCTCGACGAAGATGCCGCCCAAACCGCAGAGCACCACATGGCCGAAACGCTGTTCGTATTTGGCGCCGATGAACACTTCGGTGCCCGATATCATCTTCTGTACCATGATAGCTGTGGCATCGGGAATCTGCATCATACGGTCGAACTCGAGTGCCAGATGCTCGTCGCTGCGAACATTGAGGGCCACACCGCCCACATCGCTCTTGTGAACAGGACCAACCACCTTGGCCACCACGGGATAGCCCACCTTGTTGGCAAACTTAATGAGCTCTTCCTTCGACTCGCTCACCATCTCGGGAACCATTGGAATGCCGGCACAGCCAAACAGCTGGCGTACAATCTCGGGTGACACGTAGCCATTCTCGTGAATGCCGCTGATGATTTCGCGAATCTTGGGCACGTCGACACCAAACAACTCTATCTCGGAGGCTGCTGGCAGCGGGGTCTTCATCACCTGGGTGAGCGCAGTGGCCAGTGTCACCTCGTCGCTGAAGTTGACATGTCCTTTCTTCAGGAATTCCTCCACTTCCGGTCCGGCTGTGTTCAGACAGGGCAGTACGGGGAAGATAGGCTTCTTGCACTCAAGAATCTTCTTGTGCAGCACATCGTAAGCCTCCCAGAGCTGTACCAGACCCGGGGTTCCGAAGATGACGGCAATGGCGTCGATGTTCTCAAATTCATGCTCACAGTAGTCGATGCAAATGCCCAGATGCTCGGGAGTGCCCGTAGCCAGAATGTCGATTGGATTGGCTACCGATGAGCCAGGGAAGAGCTTCTCTTTCAGCTCAACAGCCTTCGGGCCCTCAATCTTTGGCACTTTCAGTCCGCCTTTCGAGAGAGCGTCGGTGAGCATCACGCCAGGGCCGCCGGCATGGGTGACAATGGCAAAATTCTTTCCCGTGAGCTTCGGAAGAGTGAAGATACAACCCACGGTGGTGAGTTCCTCGCGCGAGAAGCACCTCACGATGCCGGCTTTACGGAACAGAGCTTCCACTGCTGAGTCGCTAGAGGCGATGGCACCGGTGTGGCTGCTGGCGGCACGGCTGCCTGCTGCCGACGAACCGGCTTTGATGGCTGCAATGCGGCATCCCTTGCGGATGAGCGAGGAGGCATGGAACAGCAGTTTATCGGGATTGGAGATGTTCTCGATGTAGAGCAGTTTGACATGAGAGTCGCGCTCGGGATCGAAGTTCTCGTCCATATATTGCAGCACGTCTTCAATGCCTATCTGTTTGCCGTTGCCAATCGACCACACGCTGTTGAACTGCAGGCCCTTGATGACAGCCGACTCGAGAATGAACACAGCTGTGGCTCCTGAACCCGAAATGAAGTCGGCCCCTTTGGGGTTGAGGTTGGGAATGGGCTTGGTGAACACCGAGTGGTGATGGTTGTTCAGCAATCCAATACAGTTGGGACCAATGAGCGCTGCCTCGTATTTCTCGCAGGTGTCAAGGATGTGCTGCTCGAAGACTGCACCCTCGTGGGTCTCCTCGCCGAATCCGGCAGAGAGAATGATGAAGGCCCGCACGCCTTTGTCACGTGCCAGCAGTTCTACGGTATCAGGACAGAATCTGGCGGGAATGACCAGGATGGCCAGATCGGTAGGGGGCAGTTCGCTGGCATCGTGGAACACCTTGATGCCCTGTACTTCGTCTTCCTTAGGATTGACCACACGCAGTGTGCCCTGATAGCCTCCGCTGATGAGGTTGCGCACGACAGCACCACCGGGTTTGTGAACGTTGTTGGAGCCACCGATGACGACGATGCTCTCCGGACGTAATAGTTGTTGGTTAATCATAGTAATTTTATAAGTTTTTATAACATGTAATTCGTGCTATTCGCGACATTCGTTGTTGTCATTCATCACCTATAATCTGTTTGGCATGTTCCTTCACTTTGATTTGTTTCGGACCGATGATGTCCTCAACGACTCCGTTCTCATCAATGATAAAGGTGGTGCGGATGGTGCCCATATAGGTGCGCCCGGCCATTTTCTTCTCGCCCCACACACCAAAGGCTTCTGTCAGCGTGTGCTCCGTGTCGGCGATGAGCGGGAAGGGAAGCTGGTATTTCTCGATAAAGCGCTTGTGCGACTTCTCGTCCTGCACGCTCACACCCACCACGGCATAGCCCTTGCTGAGCATGCGCTGATAGTTGTCGCGCAGGCTGCAAGCCTCGCTGGTGCATCCTGGTGTGGCATCTTTCGGATAGAAGTACAATACCAGTTTTTTACCATTGAAATCACTCATTTTTAATTCCTTGCCATTCTCGTCGCGACCGAGAATCTCAGGTGCTTTGTCTCCGATGTTCATAGTATCTTTATTTTGATTTAGTGCAAAGATACGACGAAACGCGCAAAATGCAAAAGAAAAAGGACTTTTTTCTTCGATTTTGGTCAAATGTCATCGGATTTGATTATCTTTGCCACCATAAAACAAATAATCTAAACAAAACTAAAGATGAAGGACTTTAATTTTTATGCCCCGACAGAAGTGGCTTTCGGCCGTCAGGCTGAAGAACAACTGCCACAGTTAGTAAAGAAATATGGTGGTACACGCGTTCTGGTACATTACGGTGGAGGCAGTGCCCGTCGTTCAGGATTGCTCGACAAGGTGTTTGCCATGCTCACCGAGGCTGGTATTTCATATGTAGAACTGGGCGGTGTGGTGCCTAACCCGTTGCTCTCGAAGGTGAAAGAAGGTATTGCCCTTTGCCGTAAAGAGGGGGTTGACTTTATTTTGGCCGTTGGCGGTGGCAGTGTCATCGACTCGTCGAAGGCCATTGGCTATGGCGTGGGCTATGATGGCAACGTGTGGGATTTCTGGTGTGGAAAGAAACCCGAGTCGTGTCTGCCTATTGGTGCCATCCTGACCATTCCGGCAGCCGGCAGTGAGATGAGCGACTCGTGCGTCATCACTCGCGATGAGGACTTGAACAAGCGTGGAGTGAACAGCGATTTGTGTCGTTGCCGTTTTGCCATCATGAATCCCGAGCGCACCTTCACGCTGCCGCCCTATCAGACAGCCGCAGGTGCCACCGACATCATGATGCACACCATGGAACGTTACTTCTGCCGTTTCGACGATATGACGCTTACCGACAGCATCTCAGAGGCCCTGATGCGGACCGTAAAAGACAGTGCGCTAGCCGTGATGAAGAATCCTGAGGACTATCGCAACCGTGCACAGATTATGTGGGCCGGCTCATTGTCGCACAACAACTTGACCGAGTGTGGCGGTGAGAAAGACTTTGCCACCCATAAGTTGGAGCATGAGCTGAGCGCACTCTTCGGTGTTACCCATGGTGCCGGTCTGGCCGCCATTTGGGGCTCATGGGCACGCTATGTGATGCCCAAGCACGTAAGTCGTTTCGCTCAGTTTGCCGTCAATGTGATGGGTGTTACCAACGACTTCTCCGATCCAGAAGGCACCGCACTCAAAGGTATCGAGGCTATAGAGCTGTTCTATCGCCAGATAGGCATGCCCACCAGCATACACGAGTTGCTGGGACGTGACATTACCGACGACGAGATAGAGGAGATGGTGCGCAAGTGCAGTCGCGACAATACCCTTGTGCTGGGTTCTATCGAGAAGATAGCCACCGACGATATGCGTAAGATTTATCAGATGGCACGATGACAGACAACTGGCTCTCGCCCGAGGGATGGCTGAACCAACTGATTACGGCCGTCAACGACGCGTTGTGGGCATACCTGCTGATAGGTATGCTCATCGCGTGTGCGTTGTGGTTCACTTGGCGCAGCCGTTTTGTGCAGTTTCGCATGTTGGGCGAGATGTTCGGGTTGTTGAGCGAGTCGGCCACACAATACGATGGAAAACGTCACGTCTCGTCGTTTCAGGCTTTCGCCGTGGGCGTGGCCACACGAGTAGGTACCGGCAATCTGGCAGGTGTGGCCACGGCCATCGCCATTGGCGGCCCTGGTTCGGTGTTTTGGATGTGGCTGATAGCGCTATTGGGCTCTGCCACGGCATTTGTGGAGAGCACACTGGCGCAGTTGTTTAAGAAGCGGTCGCGCGATTCGTTTATCGGTGGTCCGGCCTATTACATTCAACAGGGATTGAAGTTGCCTTGGATGGCACGCTTGTTTGCCATCCTCATCACGGTGACGTTTGGCCTTTCCTACAATTCCATCCAGAGCAACACCATTTGTGGTGCCATGGACAAGGCTTTCGGCTTCGACCCACTGTGGGTGGGTATTCTGCTGGCTGCGGTGTCGTTGGTGGTCGTCTTTGGTGGCATTCACCGCATCGCTAAGGTGAGCAGTGTCTTTGTCCCCTTGATGGCTATTGGTTATTTATTGCTGGTCATGGTTGTCATCGCGATGAACATTGGCATGATACCCGAAGTGTTTCGTATGATTTTCGAGGATGCCTTCGGTGTGTCACAGGTTGCAGGAGGTGGTATCGGGGCCACCATGATGAGTGGCATCAAGCGCGGCTTGTTCTCTAACGAGGCTGGTGAGGGCTCGGCGCCCAATGTGGCAGCTACCGCCTCGACCTCCCATCCGGTGAAGCAAGGACTCATTCAGGCATTAGGTGTCTTTGTCGACACACTGGTGGTATGCTCGTGCACTGCCTTCGTGATTCTTTTCAGTGGTGTTGACACGACGTCGGGACTCAATGGCATCGCCCTCACCCAGACAGCCTTGGAGGCAGAGATTGGCTCTGCCGGTCCGGTGTTCATCGCGATAGCCATCTTGTTGTTTGCTTTTTCCAGCATCATTGGCAATTACTATTATGGTGAGGCCAATGTGCGCTTCCTCACCCGCTCACCGCGGGCGATGTTCATCTACCGACTGTTGTCGGGTGGACTGATGGTGATTTTTGGTGCTGTGGCCAGTCTGGACATTGTCTGGTCGATAGGTGATTTATGCATGGCGCTGCTCACGTTGTGCAATTTGGTCGCCATCATCTTGTTGGGCAAATATGCCTTCCGCTTATTAGAAGACTATCGTGTGCAGAAGCGCAGTGGTATTGACAGCCCTACGTTCCACCGCAGTAAGATGCCTGAACTGGAACTGGAGTGCTGGGAGTAGGAGGAGATTGCCTATAGTTCCTATAGCATCTATAGTGTCTATAGTTCCTATAGTATCTATAGTTTCCAGTCGTAGAAAGTCTTGCTAATGTCCAGCAGATAGTCTTTCTTTTTCCCGATGCGTTCGTCGAAAATATCCTGGCATTCGCGGATGACCGACTCAGGGAAGGAGTCTGACAGTGCCAACCATGTGAAGCTTCTGATGTTGCCCACGGCAGCAATCTGTTCGCATCGATGGGCAATATCTTGAGGCGACTCGCCTTCGAAGTAATGATGTATCATCATTTTCCATATTTGCTGGCCGTAGTGTTTGGGCATGCCGATGATGGTTTCGTAGTCGCCCACAAGCATCGTCATGGCCGAGCAGGCATGTCCTAAGTCGAGCATCGGGTGGCCATAGCCTACTTCCCCCATGTCGATGAGCATGGGCTCGTCGTCTTGCATCATGATGTTTTTTGTTTGCAAATCGCAATGTAACAGGCGGTTGGCCTGTGGAACGGCATTCAGTATCTGCATCATCAGATCGGTGGCTTTCGAGTCGAAATAGCGGCTGATGTGCTTCACCATTCTTTCTTCTTTCTCCATTGCATCGTGAATCAGACTGTTGTAGGGTACCCGGATATGATGCAGCTGGCGGAACAACTGTGCATATTTGATGGCGAACTCATCCATGCGGTTGGGTTCCTTCATGATACACGAACTAAGCGTATCGGCTTTCAGCAGCTCATACACGAGTCCGTATTGGTTGCCCACACGCACCACATCGAAAGAAATGGCAGTGGGCATGCCCAACACAAATGTCTCTTTTGCCATGTTGATTTCGTTTTTCACGTCGGCCAGTGTGGTCCCTTCGCGGAAAATCTTTATGATGGTATCGTCGGAAATACGATAGACGACGCCAACACCGCCTATCCCAATCATCTCGCATCCGTCGATGCTCAGATGTCGCATGGCACGCTCGATGTTGATAATCTTCGTGAAGCCTGTCATCTCGAAGACCCGGTAAATGTCAGGCTGCACCTCAATCACACTGAAGTTGGGATATGTTTTCGACAATTGCAGAATGACACGCAGCCCTGAACTAGAAATGTAGTTCAGTTCGCTGGCATCGCATGTCATCTGGTTGACCAGTCCGCAAACCACTAGTTTCTTGCTCAGTTCGTCTTTCACTTCATTTGCGGCAACGATATCCATGCGTCCTTTCAGCTTGATGTCTACTTGCCCGTTGTGCTGTCTGATCGTTATTTCCATTGACTTTGTGTTGCTTGTTGTTACAATTTCGGTTGCTTATCTCATGCAAAGATACAAAAAAATATGATATACTGCATTTTTTTTCGTATTTTTGCATCCGATATGCATCAACGCAACAGGCAAATACTGCAAATAGCACTGCCCAGCATCGTCTCGAACATTACCGTTCCGCTGCTGGGACTTGTTGATGTGGCCATTGTCGGTCACATGGGTAGTGCAGCCTATATTGGTGCCATTGCCGTGGGCTCGATGATCTTCAACCTGCTCTACTGGCTCTTTGGCTTTCTGCGCATGGGTACCAGTGGGTTGACATCGCAGGCTCTTGGCCGACGCGACATGGCTGAGGTGATGAGGCTGTTTGTCAGTTCGGTGGTGGTGGGCCTTTCCATTGCGTTGTGTTTCATCGTGTTGCAGATTCCTATTCGCCAAGTGGCCTTGCTGCTGATGCACCCCACGCCCGATATTCTTCCGTTGGCGGCCACCTATTTTAATATATGCATATGGGGCGCACCGGCCATGATGGGCATTTACAGTCTGAACGGCTGGTTTATCGGCATGCAGAACACGCGCATCCCCATGTTGATTTCCATCATGCAGAATGTGGTGAATATCCTGGCCAGTTTGACGCTCGTCTTCGGTCTGGGCATGCGCATAGAGGGTGTGGCTCTCGGTACGGTCATCGCTCAATGGGCAGGATTTCTGACTGCGCTGTTGTTGTGGCATTTTTATTACGGTCGTCTGAAAAAATATTTGTGTGACGCAAATCAGGAAGGTTCTACGTTTGTGGACCGTATCTCCTCACTCTTTGTCCGACGCTCGTCGTTGCTGGCTTTTTTCCAGGTGAACCGTGATATTTTTCTGCGTACGCTCTTTTTGGTGGCCGTCAATCTGTTCTTCACCTCAGCCGGAGCACGCCAGGGTGCCGTCATCCTGTCGGTGAACACGCTGCTGATGCAGCTTTATCTGTTGTTCTCGTACGTGATGGACGGCTTTGCATATGCCGGTGAGGCACTTGGAGGCAAATACTATGGTGCGCACAATGGCGCTGCCTTTCGTGATGTGGTGCGCCGGGTGTTTGGATGGAGTGGGGGAATGGTGGTGTTGTTCACGCTGGTCTATGCCCTGGGCGGAACGTCTTTTTTGCATTTGCTCACCAACGAGACATCGGTCATTGCAGCCTCGTCCGATTATTTCTTCTGGGCAGTGTTGATTCCCGTGGCCGGTGTCACTGCATTTGTGTGGGACGGCGTGTTCATAGGCATTACTGCCACGCGAGGCATGCTGGTGTCATCGGTCATCTCAACACTGGTGTTTTTTGCGGTTTATTATGCTTTGCGTGCAGTATGGGGCAACCATGCGTTGTGGTTGGCCATGATTATTTATCTGCTGATGCGAGGTATAGTGCAAACTGTTTGGTATCGTCGGCTTCGCCCTTATTGATATCTGATGGCCATCATGCTGAGGTCGTCGCTCTGCTCGGCGGCACCCACAAACTGGTGAACAGACTCGGTGATGTGCTCTATCAGCTGTTGTGGGGAGGCATTGTCCAGCTGGCCGATGCTCTCAAAAACGCGGTGTTCGTCAAAGAGGGCATGCTGCTCATTTTCAGCCTCCGTCAGTCCGTCAGTGTAGAGCAAAAGCGTGGTGCCAGGCACAAGGGTGGTTTGCTGCAACGCAAAGGGATAGTCGGCAATAACGCCTATAGGCACATTAGGAACAACATCTAATGGTTCTCCGTTCTCTGTTGGAATATCTCTGTTGCCAGCGATGAGAATGGGTGCATTGTGTCCCGCATTGCAATAGTCCAGACGTCCGGTGGCAAGGTTGAGAACACCGACAAAGAGTGTCACAAACATGAGCGAGTCGTTGTGTTGCGACATCGCCTCGTTGATTGCACTGACAATAAGGTCGGGACGGTTCTCGTTGGCCGACAAGGTGTGGAACTGGGCAGCGGTCATAGCCATGACCAGAGAGGCAGGAATACCCTTTCCCGACACGTCACCGATGCAGAAGAAAAGCTGCTCGTCGCGGATAAAGAAATCGAAAAGGTCGCCGCCTACAGCCTTGGCCGGTGTCAGTTGTCCGAACACGTCGATGTCTGTGCGCTCAGGAAACGGTGGGAACGTCTTGGGCAGCATCGACATCTGGATGCCCCGCGCAATGTTGAGCTCTCTCTCCAACGAGGCTTTCTGTGCAGTGGTGTCGGTGAGTTGCCGGATATGTTGGGCCAGCGAGGTTTGCATATTCTCGAACGAGTCGCGCAAGAGGCGTATCTCGTCGTTGTGACTGAGTTCGGGCAGGGGAGCGTCGAACCGTCCTTTAGCCACCTCGCCTGCCGATGCCGCCAAGTAGCTAAGTGGGCGTGTGGCCCTGCGGATGGTATAGAAGCACAACAGTTGTACGGCAATCAGTCCGACGGCAATCACAACCAGAAGTAGCAAACCAATAGCAATGCCCGGGCCGATGAGACGGAACATGGGCACCACGATGGCCATCGACCAACCGGAGCGTCGCAACGGCGCATGAAACACGTAAGAGTTGATGCTGTCGACCTTGGCTCTTGAATAACCGCTTTTACCAGCCAGCATGTTTTTCCCCAGCTGGTAATAGCTGTTGTTTGTCAGCGAGTCGCCATAGTCGAAGAAATGGCCAGTCAGAATGCGCTTCCTCTCAGGATGCACGATGTATTGGCCAGTGCGACTGATGATAAAGCTGTAGGAGGCATGCTGCTTGTCGCCCACCTTGGCTTTGATCAGCCCATGGTTGTTCTCCATCACATCCAGTTCGTGCAACTGTTCGGTGAGCCATTCCAGCGATACGTCGGCGGCAAAGACTCCCACGGTGCGCCCCGTCTGGTCGTGTATGGGCAGCGAGTAGGTGCAAAGCATCATGCGGGCTCCCGTATCGTCGAAATAGGGATCCGACCAGTAGCCGTTCTCCTCAGCTAATGCCTTTTTATACCATGGCGAATGGAGGTAATCATGATGTTCGGATCCAATCTCAAGTTTCTCGTAGCGGTTGCTGTCGCGCTGCACCACGTAGGGTTCGAACCAGCGGCCTTTCTCGGGAAAGAAATCAGGAACGAAAGCAGCGGCCAGTCCGATGATGTGCGGATTGATTCTCAGCTCGTTTTCCAGTGCTTTGAATACTTGCTCGGGACTGGTAAGGTTCTGTTCTATCTCGTTGACGTTGTTGGCTGCCGACACCTCCACAGCCGACAAGATGACATCCACCTTGTCGTTGGTAATCTCGGTAATGTCGACATAGTGCATGTTTGCCTGTACCTTCATCGCGGCCATGGCGAAATAAAACACCGTTCCGGAGATGAAAAGCATCGACAACAGCATGACGATGAGTATTCGTCGTGAGAGTCGGAACGAAAAAGACCTGAAACTACGCTCCATGCTAGGCTGTTCTTCTACTTCTGCATGCAAAGATACAATAATTCAAACAATCTGCAAGCAAATCAAATGAAAAACTTTCTCGGTAACAAAAAAGATGGTGTACTCATCACGAGCACACCATCTTGAGTAGATAACTAACTATTTTTTAGAGAGAGGTTCCGATTAGTCTTCTGTAGAATCGCCGTTTTTGAAAGCTCCGTTATAGTCAGTTTCTTTTTCAGGGATCATCCATGTCCAGTCATTCTGATCTTCAGGGTTGATAACTTTTGCGAAAGAAGAATGGAAACTACCTGGACTTTCAAGTCCTTTCTTCACGTTGAGAGCCTTACGGTTGATGGGTTGTCCCCAACGTTTATAGTCGAACCAATCATAACCTTCGCCCCAAAGGTCAAATCGACGATAAAGCTTAACTTCTGTTAGCAAGTCTGCACCAGTCTTTTCCGATTTTTTAAGTTCTGGGTCACGTTCTTGGTTGGCCTCGAACAATAATTTCTGTGCTTCGGCATCTTTGCCCAAATGGCAGTCAGCCTCGGCCTCAATATAGTACATCTCTGCTGAGCGGAAGAGTGGGAAAGAACCGCCGCCAGGCATAAAGTCGGCTGTCAGTTTAAACTGCATATAAGCAAAGACGTAAGATGTAGAATAGAGCTTATTTCCATATTCCTTGAATGCTCGTGTTTTTAGTTTCTTAGTGCTTCTTCCTGCTGAGTTACATTCTTTTAGTTCTGCCTCAGAAGGTACGAGGAAAAGATTTCTACGGACATCCGTAGCTGGAATCTGGTCTATGAGCTCTTTACTGATGGCGCAAGGATAGTTTCGACAGATGCTTGCACTGGAGTTGGAACCCTGATAGGCAAAGAAACTATAGTAATGAAGAGTTTGGTCACTAGCCTCATATACACCGAAAATCCACTCGTTGTTTGGAGTATGCATGCCACCAGCATATTGCTCATTGGTCATCAGCTCGTGTCCCTTTCGCGCAAGGGCTGCGTATTTGGCTGCATTGGCCCAATCCTCACGGGTAATGGCAGCCCGCGCATATACAGCATAAGCGACATTGATGTTTGGTTTATAGAACTCATCTTCGTCACGATCTAAACCGCTCTTTTGGTAAAGGCTGATAGCTTCGTCTAGGTCTTTGTAAATCTGCTCATAGGTTTGTGCGAGTGTAGAGAGCGGACAATCACCCGTCGATTCGTCAAGTCGAAGTACAAGTCCTTCTGTGTTGCCATGATCATCAGACCAACGGTGGCAATACAGCTGTGAGAGCATGAGATAGGCGTAGGCGCGGTAAGTGAGCGCTTGCGCTTTCAGAAAAGCTTTTTCGTCGTCGGGGCCTTCAGCATCGTCGGCATGGGTAATTACACGGTTGGCATTGCCAATTACTTTATAATAGTAATACCAAGGGTAGTAGGTATAAGAGGAAGAACGAAGTTGATGGTATGTATGGTTAATGATATTAGACCATCCTGTTAGATTGCATTTCTGAAAATCGTTTCCAGGATAATTACCGTACCAAGTCTTGATAGTTCCCTCACCATTAAATCCCTGGGAGCCCAGATACTGTGTGGTCATCATTCGACTGATACCATTAATGACGATACCTAGGTTCTGGGTATTCGATAGAATGGTTTGCGACTGTGTCTCATCCTGGGGTTCTGTGTCCAAATAGTCGCTACTACATGCTGCGGCAGCAAGTGCCATCGACAAGATGATGATATATTTTTTCATAATTGCTGATTTTTTAGTGTTTAAAACTTAACATTGATTCCCATAGAAATAACTCGTGGGGTAACCAGATAGTTATACTGTGTTCCTGAGAAACTCTGCTGTGGGTTCATGCCCAGGCGCTTTGTGCAAGTGAAGAGATTCTCGAAACTGAGTGTCAGGCCGATGCCATCGAGGTCTATCTTGTGTACAAGATTCTTGGGTAGCTGATAACTAAGTGTAAGGTTCTTTAGAACCAAGTAACTAGCATTAGTGAGCCACCGTGATGAAGTTGCGTTGTTGTACGAACTAAGATTGTAGTCCTGGCGAGGTGTTCCACCGGCAATCAGCTGATGAATAGGATTCCCGTCAGCGTCGACGGTTTGCTGATCAGTTGTCCAAGAGTTGAGTATATCTTTGTGATAAGAGTGTGGGCTGCTGCCAGTCTGCATGAGTGACTGATAGTTGTAGTCCATCACTTTTCCTCCTAGCTGATAGGTGAAGAGTGTACTCAAAGAAAGGGATTTCCATGATACAGAGAAGTGGAAGCTGCCATACACATCAGGAATGGCTGAGCCATGGTATTCCTTTTTTGCATAGGTGGTTCGGTAAGAATAGGGTACTCCGTCAATAACGGTTACAAGATCAAGGTTAGATCCGGTAATCTTTGATCCATTTTTATCGTTACCATAGGTAACGCCGTTCTCTTCAAAGTAGTATTCATCATCGTTAAACTTATAGAGGCTGTTTCCATTATAGGAGTCGATACCTTCGAAGGTGTAAACAAAGAATGCATAACGGTCTTTTCCTTCCATGATTTTCTTGGTTCCGTCAATAATACCGTCCTTGTTTTGTTCGGGTAGTTTGGTCACTTTGTTTTTCAGCAATGTAAACTCTGTACCTACATTTACCTTCCAGTCTTTATTGCGAATGATGTCGACATCTGTACTGATTTCCAGACCGCGGTTAGAAATTGTTCCTATGTTCATCGTTGTTACCGACTGTGCACTAGATGTTGTTGTTGCACCAGCAGACAATGGATGGTAGACATCGAAAAGCAAGTCTTTGTTACGTTTGTCAAAATATTCGATACTGAAGTTCCAACGGTTGAACAGCCGGGCATCAATAGCTACTCCCCATGACTGTCCGGTTTCCCACTTCAGATCCTCGTTGGGATATTGGCTAACGTAGTAAGCTCCATTGTTGGCATTTTGATTGGATTGGAATAAAGACATGTAGCCGTAGTAACCAGCACCTGCATCATTACCCACTTCACCATAGTCAGCACGCAGTTTCAGGTAGTCCACCCAGTCATACTTTTTCATGAATCCCTCATTGGAGATAACCCAGTTGGCACCTACAGACCAGAAGTTACCCCAGCGATGGCTTTTTTCAAAGCGTGAAGAACCATCACGGCGGAACGAGAACTCGGCATTGTATCGGTTGTCATATCCATAGCGTACACGACCCAGGTATGACTCTGTGCGGTAGTTGTCGTTATAGTCATAGAGGCTGCTGATGTCTGTAAAATTGCGCATATAACCTTTACCCTCAAGTGCCTCGTTGGTTTTATAGCCATACATGTAGTTGTAGGTGTAATAGTAGTTCTCATGAGCTAGTAATGCATCTAGCGAGTGAACACCATATTCGTGGTTCCAATGCAATTGCTGTTGGAATGTGTAGTTTTTATAGCGAGTGTCTACTCTCTTAGCTCGGCCATGATTTCCTTTGCCATCGCCAATAATGGCACTGTTATAGGTGTAGTTGTTGTTGTTGCGCACATTAAGATTACCTTTTAGTGTGAAGGTAAAATTGTATGGCAGAATAATGTCCGCATAAGCTATACCGTTCAGCGTATTACGCACGGTTTTGTCATAGTTGAGTTCGTTTTCCCATATTACATGGCGATCAACATACTGTCCTCGAGTGTCTTGCTCATTGCCTGATGCGTCGGTGTAATATCCAGGGTCGTACTGCTTGTTTCCGTATTTGTCGAGGATATACTCGCCTGTGGTTACGTCATGAAGATGAACCGGATAGATGGGGGCTATGTTACGGCAATACATGAATGCATTGGTATAGCCACCATCGGAGTTACCATTCGTATTATTGAAATTCTGGTGAGTCGCCGATAGGTTCATGCCAAGCTTGAGCCATTTTTTCGGTTGCACATTGGCAGAAACACGAGCCGAGAGACGGTCGAATCCCGAGTTTTTCAGGTAGCCGTTCTCATCTAGATATCCTAACGAAAACAAATAGTCTGCTCGTTCGTTTGCACCGTTTGCACTGACGTTGTATTCTTGACGGTAGCCGTGACGCAACGCTTGGTCGTACCAGTCTAGATCGTCAAGATAGCCACTGCGCATGTGTGCGTTGCTGTTAAAATGACCATCGGCATCGAAAAGTTCTTCGTCTGCAACATCAAACGGATTGACGTATAGGCGATCGTCAATGAGTTTGGAACTGGCATAAGCCATAGCCGTTGCTAAATCCTCGTTTTTGTTAGACATGCGATAGTTCTTCAAGTTCTGCCACTCAACGCCCATAAATTCGATGGCGTTGACTCGATCATATTCTTTAATACCACGGCTGTAAGTTCCTTGTTTGATGTCGAGGCTCACGTTAAGGCGTCCTTGTTTGCCTTTCTTTGTGGTTATCAGAATCACACCGTTTGAGGCACGGTTACCGTAAAGAGCTGCCGAGGCGGCGTCTTTCAGCACAGACATTGACTCGATATCGGCGGGGTTCAAGTCGGAGATGTTTCCTCCGTAAGGAACACCGTCGATTACATATAGTGGACTGGATGAGCCGTTGACGGTTCCAATACCACGTATGCGTATGCTGGGATCTTCTCCAGGCGAGCCATAAGTGCTGTTCACTTGAACACCGCTCACCATTCCTTCTAATGCAGAAGCGACAGAAGATGTAGGTCGAAGAGCAATCTCTTCACTCTTTACTTCCTGAATACTTCCCGTTAATGAGGTTTTTTTCTGTGTACCATAGGCAACCACAATCACTTCATTAAGGTCGTTGGGATTGTCCTGCAGGCGTACAAGCATGGTGGGCTTAGCCACTTCCTCGTGTGGCATCATGCCAATGTATGTGAAACGCAGGATAGAGTTTCGATTGGGAACGGTGATGGTGAAATTACCTCCACCATCGGTTACCGTACCAACTTTGTTATCACCTTTCAGTTGCACGGTTGCGCCCATGATAGGCTCGCCGTCGTCGAACGCGACAACTTTACCAGTAACCTTGATCTGAGCCGTTGCCATTCCAACAAACAGGAACAAACTGGCGAAAATTAAACATAATTTTTTCTTCATAATCTCTCTGGTTTTTAGTTATTGTTTAAGTTAGACTGATTGTTTCTACGTGTGTTCTCAGTAAGTCCAGTAAGCATAGCTCCGCAATAAGAGAGTTATGAAATTTTGATTGGTTTGTTTTGCAAATATATGCATTATTCTTAACATTTGCAAGCATAAAATTATAAAAAATTCGTTTTAAAGTGTTTTTTAACACATTTCCCGTGGTTTCTAGCTATTTTAGTGTTCTATACCTATTTATATATGTCATTTCAAGTCTCGTATATGTCCAACAACTTTTGTAGATTAGGAGTTTCAGGCAATAGTTTTTGGGAGTGTAGGAGTAAAGGAGTGTAGACAAAACCATACAAATGCTTTGTAGCGTCAGTACAGATGCTTTGTAGCGTTCGTACAAATGCTTTGTAGCCGTACCGATGTTTGGTAGCGTGCGTACCAATGACTGGTAGCCTGCCTACCAATGCTTGGTAGCCTGCCTACCGATGCTTGGTAGCGTGCGTACCAACGCTTGGTACTGGCAGTACCAAAACCCGGACTTGATTTTGGTACTGAGATTTAACAGTTTTTAAGTTGTGGATTAACGATTTTAGCAAACTGCTTATAGCCTTATTTACGATACGGGTTGACTATTTATTGGCTTACTCACGATAAGGGTTGAGTCATGTGAAAGTTGTTTTTATTATATGTTGACTCGACTTTACGTTAGTCATCATTTGTGTTTACAATTCATACGGAGAGGGTTTGCAATGATTTGCGTAGTTTTTTTATGCATTTTTCTATATTCCGTTTTAATTTCATTATCTTTGCAACTGACTTGAATGAGATTCAACAACAAACAAATAGTAGAAAAAGAAACAATGGAAAATAAAAAATACGGTCATTTCGACGACGCACGTCGTGAATATGTCATCACCGACCCGCAAACACCATGGCCATGGATCAATTATCTGGGCAATGAGGATTTCTTCTCGTTGATTTCCAACACGGCAGGAGGCTATTCGTTCTATAAAGATGCCAAGTTCCGCCGCATCACCCGCTATCGCTATAATGGTGTACCGATGGACAATGGAGGACGGTACTTCTACATCCGTGAGTATGTAGCCAACAGCGATGAGGCTGCTCATGCAGGAGAGTTGCATGACGATATGGGACCTGTTTGGTCGCCAGGGTGGAAACCAACGAAGACACCGCTCGACTTCTATGAGTGCCGCCATGGCATGGGCTACACGCGCATCACCGGCAGAAAGAACGATGTGGAGTGCTCGGTATTGTTCTTTGTTCCGCTGAAGACATGGGCCGAGGTGCAGAAACTGACGCTGAGGAATCTTTCGAAGAATGTGAAGCACCTGAAGTTGTTCTCGATGGAGGAGTGGTGTCTGTGGAATGCCGCCACCGACATGGAGAACTTCCAGCGCAACTTCTCTACCGGCGAGGTGGAGATTGAGGGTTCGACCATTTATCATAAGACGGAATACCGCGAGCGCCGCAACCATTATGCTTTCTATCATGTGAACACCGAGATACAAGGCTACGACACCGACCGTGAGTCGTTCATGGGCCTTTACAACGGCTTCAACGAGCCGCAGGCCGTCGTGGAAGGGCGTCCGCGCAACAGCCATGCCCACGGATGGAGCCCTATTGCCTCCCATTATATAGAGGTGGAACTGCAGCCGGGCGAGGAGAAAGACTTTGTCTTCTTGTTGGGATATGTGGAGAACGAGCAGGCGGAGAAGTTTGTCGCCCCGCAGGTCATCAATAAGGAGAATGCTCATGCCACCATTGAACGGCTAAACACCACGGAGAAAGTGGATAAGGCTTTTGCCGAGCTGCAGGCTTATTGGAACGACCTGCTCAGCATCTACAGTGTGCGTACGGGCAACGACAAGCTCGACCGCATGGTGAACATCTGGAACCAATACCAGTGCATGGTGACCTTTAACTTCTCGCGCTCGGCCTCTTTCTTTGAGAGTGGCATCGGCCGCGGCATGGGTTTCCGCGACAGTAACCAGGACTTGGTGGGATTTGTTCATCAGATTCCCAGCCGTGCACGCCAGCGCATCATCGACATTGCCTCGACACAGTTTGCCGACGGTGGCTGCTATCATCAGTACCAGCCGCTGACCAAACGGGGCAACAACGACATCGGTGGCGGATTCAATGACGATCCCTGCTGGCTCATCTTCGGAACGGTGGCTTATCTGAAGGAGACGGGCGACTTCTCCATCCTCGAAGAGATGGTGCCGTTTGATAATCAGCCGGGCACAGAGGTGACGCTGTTTGAGCACCTGAAGGTGTCGATGAACCATGTGATAGAGAACTTGGGACCGCACA
Source organism: Prevotella sp. UBA2739 (assembly GCA_002353525.1). GTDB lineage: Bacteria > Bacteroidota > Bacteroidia > Bacteroidales > Bacteroidaceae > Prevotella. The sequence continues at coordinate 27,120 of DEJV01000058.1, read as the reverse complement.
AGCTGCCCCTCATCGGTCGTGCCGATTGGAACGACTGTCTGAATCTGAACTGCTTCTCATGGGATCCTAACGAGAGTTTCCAGACTACCGAGAACAAGAGTGAGGGTTCGAAAGCTGAGAGCCTGATGATTGCCGGACTGTTTGTGGTGACAGGAAAGGAGTATGTGGCTTTGTGCAGAAAACTTGCCGCTTCGGCATGTGGTGATGCTGTTGCAAAATACACCGCAGAGGCCGACCGCATGCAGGCTGCCGTAGACGCCATGACCGAGGCGGTGAAGCGCGACGGCTGGGATGGCGAGTGGTATCTGCGTGCCTACGACTATTTTGGACGTAAGATAGGTTCGAAAGAGTGTGAGGAGGGCAAGATATTCATTGAGAGCCAGGGCTGGTGCACTATGGCCGAGATTGGTGCCGACGAGGGTATGGTGGCCAAGAGCCTTGACTCGGTGAAGAAATACCTGGAGTGCGAGCATGGCATTGTGCTGAATAATCCGGCATTTACCAAGTATATTTATGAGTATGGCGAGATATCCAGCTATCCTGAAGGCTACAAGGAGAACGCCGGCATCTTCTGCCACAACAATCCCTGGGTGATTATCGGCGAGACACTGGCTGGACGTGGCGACGACGCATGGGCACATTATGCGAAGATTCTGCCGTCGTATGTGGAGGAGAAATACCAGACGCTGCATAAGGTGGAGCCTTACGTGAATTGCCAGATGGTGGCAGGCAAGGATGCTGCCCGTCCCGGCGAGGGCAAGAACTCGTGGCTCACGGGTACGGCAGCCTGGATGTGGTTGACCGTCTCGCAATATATATTAGGTGTGAAACCGCAATATGACGGGCTGCAGATTGACCCGTGCCTGCCTCAGACAGCCAAGGAATATACGGTGGTCCGCAAGTTCCGTGATGCAGAATATGAGATTCAGGTGAAGAATCCTCATGGCCGGCAGAAAGGCGTGACCAGCATGACCGTCGACGGACAGGCGGTGGAGGGCAACCTGATACCCTACACAGACGGGAAACACGAGGTAGAGGTTGTGATGTGATACCCACTTTTTGCAAGTATAAACGGACAAAACGGCAGACAATCCTGCCGTTTTGTCCGTTTTTGGCCTTTGGGCACAAAGTTTGAGCGCATAAGGGCAGAAAGAATCACAAAAAAAGAAAGGAGCAAAACTATGAGCTTAGACAAATTTACAATCAAGGCACAAGAAGCCGTGCAGGAGGCTGTCAATGCCGCCCAGCGGGCAGGCCAGCAGAGCATCGAGCCGGTGCATCTGCTGAAAGGTGTCATGGAGAAAGGAAAAGATGTGGTGACGTTCATCTTCCAAAAGCTGGGAGTGAATGCCGCTCATATAGAACAATTGGTGGAGGGCGAGATACAACACCTGCCACGGGTGCAGGGCGGACAGCCTTATCTCTCGGGCGATGCCAACAACGTGTTGGTGAAAGCCGAGGACATGGCCCAGAAGATGGGCGATGAGTTTGTGAGCATCGAACCTGTGCTGCTGGCGCTGCTGAATGTCAATTCCACGGCGAGCCGCATCATGAAAGATGCAGGCATGAACGAGAAGGACATGCTGGCTGCTATCCGTGAGCTGCGCCAGGGAGAGAACGTTCGTTCGCAAAGTGGCGACGAGAACTATCAGGCACTCGACAAGTATGCCAAGAATCTGGTGGCCGAGGCACGTGCCGGCAAACTCGATCCGGTCATCGGCCGCGACGATGAGATTCGGAGGTTGCTGCAGATATTGAGCCGCCGTACGAAAAACAATCCTATCTTGATAGGTGAGCCGGGAACAGGTAAGACGGCCATCGTGGAGGGACTGGCCCAGCGCATTGTGCGGGGCGACGTGCCCGAAAACCTGAAGAACAAGCAGTTGTTCTCGCTCGACATGGGAGCGCTTGTTGCCGGTGCCAAGTATAAAGGAGAGTTTGAGGAACGACTGAAGGGAGTCATCAAGGAAGTGACCAAGAGCGAAGGCCGCATCATCTTGTTCATCGATGAGATTCACACGCTGGTTGGTGCCGGCGGAGGTGAGGGCGCCATGGATGCTGCCAACATCCTGAAGCCGGCGTTGGCCCGTGGCGAATTGCGGGCCATCGGTGCCACGACACTCAATGAGTATCAGAAATATTTTGAGAAAGACAAAGCGCTGGAGCGTCGTTTCCAGACGGTGATGGTAGACGAGCCCGACGAGCTGAGTGCCATCTCCATTCTTCGTGGACTGAAAGAGCGCTACGAGAACCATCACAAGGTGCGTATTCAAGACGATGCCTGTATTGCCGCCGTGCAGCTTTCCGAACGCTATATCAGTGAGCGATTCCTGCCCGATAAGGCCATCGACCTAATGGATGAGGCTGCCGCTAAACTGCGTATGGAGCGCGACAGCGTGCCCGAGGAACTCGACGAGATTACCCGAAAGCTGGCACAGCTGGAGATTGAGCGCGAGGCCATCAAGCGCGAGGGCGACGAGCCTAAGATAGCGCAGTTGGATAAAGAGATTGCCGAACTGCGCGAGCAGGAAACACAGTTCCGTGCCAAGTGGGAAAGCGAACGCTCGTTGGTGAACAAAATACAGCAGGACAAGCAGGAGATAGAAAATCTGAAGTTTGAGGCTGAGCGCGCTGAGCGCGAGGGCGATTATGGGCGTGTGGCCGAGATTCGTTATTCAAAGCTGAAAGCTCTTGAGGATGATATCAAACACGTGCAGGCGCAACTGGCTGACACCCAGACAGGCAACCGTCTGGTGCGCGAGGAGGTGACAGCCGACGATATTGCCGAGGTGGTGAGCCGCTGGACAGGTATTCCTGTGACGAAAATGATGCAGAGCGAGCGCGAGAAACTGCTGCATCTGGAGGAAGAACTGCACAAACGGGTGATTGGCCAGGACGAGGCCATCGTCGCCGTGAGCGATGCTGTGCGCCGTAGTCGTGCCGGTCTGCAGGACCCGAAGCGTCCTATTGCCTCGTTCATCTTCCTGGGAACCACGGGCGTGGGTAAGACCGAGTTGGCCAAGGCATTAGCCGAGTATCTGTTCAACGACGAGCAGATGATGACGCGTATCGACATGAGTGAGTATCAAGAGAAGTATAGTGTGTCGCGACTTATCGGTGCGCCCCCGGGATATGTAGGTTACGACGAGGGTGGTCAGCTGACCGAGGCCGTGAGGCGCAAGCCTTACAGTGTGGTGCTGTTCGATGAAATAGAGAAGGCCCATCCCGATGTGTTTAATATCCTGTTGCAGGTGCTCGACGACGGACGACTGACCGACAATAAGGGACGTACGGCCAACTTCAAGAATACCATCATCATCATGACATCGAATGCGTCGCGCGAACAACTGCGTGCCACGATGCGACCGGAGTTCCTGAACCGTATCGACGAGATTATCACCTTCCAGCAGCTTACGCAGCAGCAGATTGCCGAGGTGGTGCGCCTGCAGATGGCACGCGTGGCCAAGATGCTCGAACCGCAAGGCATCCAGCTCGAAATCACCGATCAGGCTGTCAGCTATCTGGCCACGATGGGTTATGAGCCTGAATTTGGTGCCCGTCCGGTGAAACGCGCCATCCAGACCTACGTGCTTAACGACCTCTCGCGCAAGATCCTTGCCGATGAGGTGAGCCGTGACAAACCTATCATCATCGACGAGTTCGGTGACGGGCTGGTGTTTAGGAACTAAGAGGAAAGAAGCCTAGTTAAGAAGCAAGAAGTCTAATTAGGAAGCAAGAGGCAAGAAGCAAGAGAATAGCCTTTACATTTGAGAATACTCATTTGAAAGACATATCTCTTGCTTCTTGCTTCTTGCTTCCTAAAAAGCTCTTGCCTCTTGCTTCTTAAAACTCTCTTGCTTCTTGAACACTACTTCACGAGAATCATACCGCCCATGGGTTGGAGCGTTACTTTTGCCAACCCTTTCTTATTCACTTTCAATGATTTCAGGGCTGAAGAGGGAACAGTCTCACCCTCCTTTTTGGCATTGTCGGTATAATATTTCAGCGTTTCTCCGGCCATCATGGGCAAGTTGAGTGTCAAGGTCATCGCCTTGTCCGTTCCGTTGAGACCTGCCACATACCAGTCGGCACCATGTCGGCGGGCTAGAACAACATACTTCCCGGGATAACCGTCGATGAACCGTGTCTCATCCCATGTGGTGGGCAGCTGGCGGATGAAATCCAACTCAAACTGCGGCAGCTCGTCGAGATTGTTGGGTTGCATGGCAATGCACTGCACAAATGTCTGATTGGTAATGCCAGTGGCCATCTCGAACACGTCGCTGGTATAGCGTGGGTGGCGGCTCTTGTTGTCCTTGCTCATGTAACGGTTCATGATGACGCCTCCCCAGTCGAACGCTCCCATGGCGTTACGGCAGAAAGGATGCATAGTGAGCTCGAATCCTTCGGCCTTGGCATGCTGGTCGGTGAAATAAACATTCTCGCTGGCCAGGGCAGCCTCGCTCGACACATAGTTGGGGTACATGCGCTCCCATCCGCGCGGAATGGTGCATCCGTGGAATACCACCTGCAGTCCGTAGCGGTTGGCATCGCTCAGAATGTCTTCGTAGAGGCGCATGGTCTCTTGCTTGTCAGACCCGAAGAAATCAACCTTGATGCCCACCACGCCAATGCTCTTGAGCCATTTCATCTCGCGCTCGCGGGCAATGGCCGTGTTCATGCAGTCGCGTGGTCCTTGCGGCGCATCGTTGCTGTAGCCGTTAGAGTTATACCAGAGCATCAGCTTCACGCCTTTCGACTGTGCGTAGCGTGACAGCTCAGCCATGCGCTCACGGCCAATCTGTGTGTCCCACCAGTTGTCTACCAAGCAATACTCAATCTGCATCGCCGATGCCAAATCGATGAACTTCACCTGGTCGTCGTAGTTGATGCTCTTGTCTTGCCAGATGAGCCAGCTCCATGTGTAGCGGCCAGGCATGTAGTCTTGCGATGGGGCATAAAGTGGTTCCACCACATCGTAGGCAACGGTTGTCTCGACGATGGGCTTCAGCGTCTCGCCAATGGTGATGGTGCGCCAAGGTGTTTCGCCGGGCAGCGATATCGATGCGAAGGCACTACCCACGCCATTGTTCTCGCCCTCCATGGGGAAAGCAATCTGATAGCCGCGGTTGGCATCGAAATCGCTTAGGTGCGAGGCGCAATACTTGCTACTCACTCCCGTCTCGCTGATGAGCAGCCAGATGTTGTTAGATTTGAGAGAAGGGGAGGGAGAGGCGAGGGGCAGACGGAACAGGCAGGGGAAAGTATACCCTTGTTTGTATTTGGACTTCACATTCACGGGCTGGTCGGTCTTGTAGTCCTCCTCATAACTGGGCTTGGTGCGCTCCCATCCTGTCATGGGATTGATTTGCGGACACAAAAACGAGGTGGTTGTTTCCGGAACTTTGAACGATGTCTCCTCGCTGAGAATGTTCATGCACTTCGGATTGTCTTTCTCGGGTCGGGGAATGCTATAGCGGAAGGCAATATTGTTGTCTGACACGCAGAATGTGACCGTCATGCAGTGGTGGTCGGCATTCTCGAACTCCACATCCAGTCGGTTGGCCTCATAGTTGATGTCGGATGCTTTCACACGATCCATCTGATAGTGCTTGCTGACGGGCTGCTCATGACAGTCGGTGATACGCAAGTTACCGGCAAAGTCGCCTATGTTGGTGCAAAATCCCAACTGCGAACGTTCGAGTACAGTTATTCCGCCATAGATAACTTCATACTCGGCGTGACCGTCATTGCAAAACACGTTCACCTGAAGTCTTCCGTCGGGTGAACATACTTTGGCCTGTTGGGCGCTCACGGCAACCGACAAGCATAAGAAAAGAAAAAGAAACAAAAGCTTTTTCATGATATTATTGGTTATTGAAGGGGCGGAAATATTCCGCCCCAGTTGGTGAATTAGAGAAGATTGTCTTTCTCAATGTCCTTGAAATACTTGTAGGTTCCCACTTTCAGCTCGTCGGTGGCAGCCTCGTCGCATACGATGATGCCGTGGCGGTGGGTCTGCAGGGCGCTGATGGTCCATTCCTGGGTCAGCGGTCCCTCCACAGCAGCCTTCATGGCGCGGGCCTTGTGATGGCCGTTTACCAGGATCATCACCTCGCGGGCATCCATCACAGTGGCTACACCTACGGTCAGCGCCAGCTTGGGCACCTTGTTGACATCATTGTCGAAGAACCGAGAGTTGGCAATAATGGTGTCGGTGGTCAGCGTCTTCACACGGGTGCGCGATGCCAGCGACGAATAAGGCTCGTTGAAAGCAATATGACCATCGGGACCAATGCCGCCAATGAACAGGTCGATACCACCGGCCTCGGCAATCATCTCCTCATAGTGCCGGCACTCAGCTTCCAGGTCCTCGGCATTTCCGTTCAGTATGTGGATGTTCTCTTTCGGGCAGTCTATGTGGTCGAACAAGTTGCGGGCCATAAACGAATGATAGCTCTCGGGGTGGTCTTCAGCCAGTCCGACATACTCGTCCATGTTGAATGTCAAAACATTCTTAAACGATACACGTCCCTCTTTGTTTGCCTTCACCAGGCAAGCATACATACCTTCAGGCGAAGAACCCGTCGGCAGACCAAGCACAAACGGCTTCTCAGCCGTGGGCTTGAACTCGTTGATTCGCTGAATCACATGCTCTGCTGCCCACTGTGACATTTTCTGATAGTCTGATTCGATGATAACTCTCATAATTATAAATGTGAAATTAAACGTTAATTTTGTTACTTTGGCACAAAAGTACGACAAAAAAATGAAAAAACGATAGAAAATCAAATAGTTTTTATTATTTTTGCAACATCTAAGAAAAATAAAAACACTCAAGTAATCGTTTTCTTGCTTATGAAGCAAATCAGTAAATACTTGGTCAACAACGAGCACGATGCACTATGGGGGCTCTATATAAGCACTGTAGGCTATGAAGAGATTCAGGCTGGTGACCCTTATCCAACCAAGGGGCATGCTGATGGCTATTATTTCGATGTGAATAAAGGTCGCACGCTGAATGAATACCAACTGCTCTATCTGGTGGAGGGTGAAGGCATCTTTAAGAGCGAGCACCAGAAAGAGACCCGCATCAAGGAAGGCGACCTGTTTTTGCTCTTCCCAGGTGAATGGCATTCGTACCATCCTGCTCCTGGTAAGGGGTGGAAGAGCTATTGGATTGGGTTCAAAGGACGTAACATTGACGACCGCATTAAGTATGGTTTCCTCTCAGTAGAAAAGCCTATCTACCATGTGGGATTCTCCAGCGATATTGTCCGGCTTTATGAAAGTGCCTATCAGACAGCTCTCGAGGAGGCTGCCTATTTCCAGCAGATGCTGGCGGGCATCGTGAACCACCTGTTGGGACTTATGTATGCACTGGAGCGTAATCGCAAACTGAATAAAAACCGTTCGCATGTGGACATGATCAATAAGGCCCGTCTGCGTATTCGTGAGTCGCTTGAAAGCGAGCTCACCATTCAACAGGTGGCCGAGGAGCTGGGTGTCAGCTACAGCAATTTCCGCAAACTCTTTAAGGAGTTCACGGGCATCTCGCCCTCGCTCTATCAGCAAGACCTGAAGCTGCAACGCGCCAAGGAACTGCTGTCGACCACCGATATGAGCATCAAGGAGATAGCCTATCAGCTGAACTTCGAGTCGCCCGACTATTTCTCGTCGAAGTTCCGTGCAAAGGTGGGCCGCAAGCCCAGCGAGTTCCGTAGTGGCATTTAGCCAAAAGTTTCAGAACGAAAATCAAATAGTGATGCTTGGTGCGGCTGTTTTTCACTACCTTTGCGGCAAAACTTAAAAACTCACAAACTTAAACATTTAAAGATGAAAAGTATACTAGAGGGCAGACCTGCCTTGAAACAAGAGATTGACAAAATAGCAGAAGTGGCCGGATATCTCTGGCAGAACGGATGGGCCGAGCGCAACGGCGGTAACATCACCGTCAACGTGACCGACTTGGTAGACGACGATATTCGCCAGCTGCCTGCCATCAGCGACGTAAAGCAAATCGGCGTGACACTACCTGCACTCAAAGGCTGTTATTTCTATTGCAAAGGAACGGGCAAGCGCATGCGCGACCTGGCTCGTTGGCCCATGGACAATGGTTCGGTGATCCGCATCCTCGACGATTGTGCCTCATACGTCATCATTGCCGACAATGCTGTGATGCCGACAAGTGAGCTGCCCAGCCATCTTACCGTGCATGCCCATCTCATTGAGAGCGGCAGCCCCTATAAAGCCACCGTTCACACTCATCCCATCGAGTTGGTTGCCATGAGCCACAAGCGTGAGTTCCTTGGCAAGGATGTGCTCACTAAGATTCTGTGGAGCATGATTCCCGAGACGAAAGCTTTCTGTCCGCTGGGTCTGGGCATTGTTCCTTATACACTTCCAGGCTCAAACGAGTTGGCTGATGCCACATTGAAAGAGTTGGAGGACTACGATGTGGTGATGTGGGAGAAGCANNAAAGGTCTTGACGTGATGGATGCTTTCGACCAGATTGATGTTCTCTCGAAGAGTGCTAAAATCTATATCAACGCCCGTGCCATGGGATTCGAGCCTGAGGGCATGAGCGACGAGCAGATGGCCGAGATGACACGTGCCTTTAATCTGCCCAGATAAAGCAGTCTGCTCTATCTCTTTCCGGAATTAGCTTGTAAGCAACAGCTCATTTGCTTACAACCGTATGGCCTTTCGCAAACAAGCGAAAGGCCATTTGCTTTGCAAAAAATGAAACAAGTCCAAGTCGGCTCAGGTTTTAGTAAGCGCATTCACCAAGTGCAAGACCCGAAACAAAGTTTCTGACCAATTTGTTAACGGTAACATGCGTACTTGTTGGGCATAGCGATATTTGCATGATATGACTTAAATTTCGTCAAAATATTACTATTTCTTTTATAACTAAGGTTTATTGTCACAAAGATTTTGTAACTTTGCGGCATAAAGGTGTTGTCAGGCCTTGCGTACGTTAAGCTAATGCCAGAGGGCGGCTGGTGCGACAAACGATTTTGTAGAATGGCGGAATGCAAAAATAACAGTCAGTTTCTTCGGAAATGGGAGTATAGAGCAAGTCCCCGAGTATGCAAATCATGGCCTTTTTATTCATTCCTTGGTGATTATGCACTATAGGGTGATGGTCACCCAGAAATGTAGGCTATTGACAGGTTCAAGCGGAACCGTGTCACTGAGTATTCCGGTGATGGTCACCCAGAAATGTAGGCTATTGACAGGGTGTTCGTGGTGTAGCCCTTGGCGTTCACCGGTGATGGTCACCCAGAAATGTAGGCTATTGACAGGATGACGGCATTGTAGATGATTTCGTCGTCGGGTGATGGTCACCCAGAAATGTAGGCTATTGACAGGACGAAAGACCCGTAAGCGGATGAATGACAGGGTGATGGTCACCCAGAAATGTAGGCTATTGAGTTTATGAAAGAAGTATTTGTATTGGAATTGCCTTTGCAAGTTGAGAAATATCAGGCAGATATTCTTAACAAACGTTACGAGCAGCTTCGCCAGTTGTACAATTATGTGCAGGGTAAGTTGCTCCGGCAATATAAGTACTTTGATCAGATGGCTGAGTTTCAGGCATGCAAGACCATTAATGAGAAACGAATTTTTTTCCGCAATCACCCATTCCACATCAAGGGTATCTTGGGGGGTGACAAGGAACCCCTTAACATTACGTTCGACGAATATGGCATTAATGCGTTTGTGGAGAAACTGGTGCAAAAGTCTGCAGGGCCAAACATGACTTATGCTGACCTTGGTTTTACTACCTATGTTTTTGATCACTTGTCTTCTGGTATCTGGAGAGCATGGGAAAAAATGTTGTATGACTATCGTGCCAAGCGAATCTCGTTTAAAAAATATGGCGAGCTAAACTCTTTTTCAAGTAGAAGAAAAGTGGTGAGAGGCAAGATCTATTTCTCTGGTATGGAATTGAATCTAGAAAGGATGGAATTATCCATTAAACTGAACGGTAAGGTGGGCAAAAGTTCAAAATTCACAACTCTCCCAATCCTTCACAACCCCAAACATGCTGACTACGAGATGTGGGCGTTAAAAGGGGGACTTGACAGTGTGAAGGTTCTCAAGGTTGTTCGCCGTTTGGTTCGTGGCCTGTACAAGTATTACCTACAGATGAGTATAGAAGGCGAGAAACCGCAGAAGGGCAGAACGCTGGGCAAAGGCAATGTGGGCATAGACCTCGGCCCCACCACTATTGCTATTTCGGGACAGGACATTGTCTGTATAGACAAACTAGCCCCGAAGTGTGACAATATACAAAAGGAGATAACCCGGCTAGCACGAAAGATTGACCGCAGCCGTCGAGCCAACAATCCACAGAATTTCAATGAAGACGGTACCATAAAACGAGGGGCGCGCCTTGTGTGGAGCGACTCAAAGCGATACAGGGAGTTGCGCCGAGAAAAGGCTGAGTTGCAACGAAAACAGGCAGTCATACGCAAGCAGCAGCACATAGACAGGGCTAATGCCTTACTGGAAGAAGGCGAAACGTTTATCGTGGAGAACAACCCAATAAGCGCATGGACAAGACGGGCAAAAGAAACCAAGGTGAACGAGAAAACAGGGAGGATACAAAAGAAAAAACGTTTCGGCAAATCCGTTGCCAATCATGCACCATCTATGTTCGTGAGCATCCTCGAAAACAAAGTAAAATCTCTTGGGGGACAGTTGATAAAGGCTGACCCCAAAAATGCAGCTAGCCAATTCGACTTCACTGATGGTAGTTTTGAGAAACATGAACTGAATGAGCGAAGCGTCACACTTTCCAACGGCGACACACACCAGCGCGACATGCTTGCTGCATTTAACCTGCAGCATCTGAAGGGTGACAAACAATATGATACGGAAGCGATGGAGCGGCATTATGAACGTTTCTGCGAATTGGAAAAGAAGGAAATCATGCGCTATAAGAACAAAGAGAAGAAAGACGACCGTTCAACTATAGCTGCATCGGATTTTCTTTAATAACGGTGTCGCTTTCGTAGAGCATTTTTTTGAAAATCATAATTGTTGTAAAAATTTTGTGATGGTTTTTCTACTAATAGCCTAACCATGCGTGTGGGGGATTAGTGAGAAAGAACACGGAGGACTGGTTTCTGTTCCGCTCTTTATTATCAATAAATATGTGGTTCAAAATCTTCATTTGTTTATAAGTAACACGCTGATAGCCAAAAGAATTCAAAAGTTGTGTCATTTCGTGACATTAATCTTCTGGGTGAAAAGAGGACGGTTCCGTGTTCAAGTGGTCTAAACCACAGGACAAGTCTTTGGCTCAATCTCAATAAAAAGTAATTGCAAAATCCGAAATAATTGATTATCTTTGCAAACGAAAAATGAACAACGAAATACAATTTATATTATACCAGTTGCCTGACGAGGAAGGAAGGGTGCAGGTGGTGATAAAGGATGAGACAATATGGGCTACGCAGAAAGCGATGGCACAGTTGTTTGGCGTGGGCATTCCTTCTATCAGCAAACATCTGACACATATCTTTAACGAGGGAGAGCTTGACAAAGATGTGGTTGTTTCCAAAATGGAAATAGCCACTCAGCACGGTGCAATAGAAGGGAAGACTCAAATGAGTGAAACAGCATTTTATTCTCTTGACGCTATTATTGCCGTAGGCTATCGGGTATCTTCGGCCCGCGCTACGAAGTTCCGCATTTGGGCTACGAAGATACTGAATGAATACATCCGTAAGGGATTTGTCCTGGATGACGAAAGGCTCAAACAAGGAAAGGCTGTGTTTGGCAAGGATTACTTCCGCGAGTTGCTGGAAAGGGTAAGAAGTATCCGTGCCAGTGAACGCCGCATCTGGCAGCAGATAACGGACATTTATGCAGAATGTTCTTACGACTATGACAGGAATTCACCTACCACACGAGAGTTCTATCAAATGATACAAAACCGCTTCCATTATGCTATTACAGGGCAGACAGCTCCAGAGATTATCTACACCAGGGCAGACCACAACAAAGAGCACATGGGATTGCAGACTTGGAAGAATGCACCCGACGGGAGAGTCTTGCTAAGTGATACAAAAGTGGCAAAGAATTATTTGCCAGAGAAAGAAATACGGAAACTGGAAAGAGCCGTCACAGGCTATTTTGACTATATAGAGGATTTGATTGAGAGGGAGAATGCTTTTAACATGGAACAGTTTGCAGCCTCGGTTAATGAGTTCCTGACTTTTAGGCGATATGCATTGCTTCCCGACAAAGGCAAAATTAGTAGAGAAGAAGCAGACCAGAAGGCAGAAGAAGAATATAAACTTTTCAATCCTACACAGCAAATTGACTCGGATTTCGATAAAGAAATAAGAGGTCTGTTGGACGAAACATAAAAGCAGGAAATCATGGAAGCAGCTCTTTGATTCGTTCTTAAAAACAAAGTCATTGTATAGCTCAAAAATAATTGCTTATCTTTGCAAACAGAATCGTCAAAGTGAAGTGTTGGGATAACAAGTTTCTTTAGCATTACCTATTCTTATTTTACCTATAGCTAACCCACTGATTACCAAAAGAATTCAAAATTTGTGTCATTTACTTTTCGTTAATCTTCTGTAAACACTCGTTATTCTCAACGATTATTCGTACTTTTGCAGGCAAGATGGAAATCAAGAAGTCATATCAGGCAGATCTAGAGCACATCAGACCCACTGCATTCCTGCTGGGACTGGTGGTGGCATTGGCTTTGTGCTTTGTGGCTTTAGAGTATCAGCTTGACTCTGTGGATGAGGCCGACAGCAGTCTGCTAGAGGAACTGGCCGAGGACATGGAGGTATTGCCCATGGCTCCACCCGACGACATGGTGGCGGTGGTGACACCAAAGACAGAACCCAAGGTGAGCGAGAAACTCAACATCGTGAAGGAAACTGTCGAAGAGAAGGTGGCCGAGATAGAGGAAATGGTGCAGAGCGAGTTTACTGCAGAGACGAACGAGCAGACTGCCGAAGAACCCATTGCCGCTGTAACGCCTGCCGATGCTGAGAACGACGACGTGCTCGACGCGGCGTCGGTGGAGGTGCTGCCTGAGTTCCCCGGTGGCATGACGGCCTTTATGAAGTGGCTGACCAACAACCTGAAATACCCGCCATTGGCACAGAAAAACAAAATACAGGGCAAGGTGCTGGTGTCTTTCATCATCGAGAAAGACGGGGCGGTGGGCAACCTCAAACTGGTGAAGGGACAACACACCTATCTGGACCGCGAGGCAATGCGGGTGATGCGTATGATGCCACGGTGGAAAGCCGGCCGCGACCACGACCAGCCCTGCCGCACCATGGTGTGCATTCCCATTGTGTTCAGTCTATAATATAAATAATGTGTAGAACAATCTGATTATGCTGAGTTCGAAAGAAATATTGCAGTTGGTCAACAACTGCTTGGAACGGATGCCATACGACCGGCAGCCGAAGAGTTTGTATGAGCCAATACAGTATGTGCTCTCGATGGGTGGCAAGCGCATCCGGCCAGTGCTGATGCTCTTGTCGTATAACTTGTTTCGTGACGATCCGGAGAGCATCCTCATGCCGGCATGTGCGCTGGAGACCTATCACAACTACACCCTGCTGCACGATGACCTGATGGACAATGCCGACGTGCGGCGCGGACATGCGACGGTGCACAAGAAGTGGGATGCCAATAAGGCCATTCTCTCGGGCGACTCGATGTTAGTGCTGGCTTATGAGCGGATGGCAAAATGCCGTCCCGAAAAGCTGAGCGAGGTGCTGGCCATCTTTACCGAGACAGCCCTGCAGATAGGGGAGGGACAGGAATACGATATGACTTTCGAGCAGCGTACTGACGTGTGCGAGGAAGAGTATATCGAGATGATACGTCTGAAGACCAGTGTGTTGCTGGCTTGTGCCACCAAGATTGGTGCCCTGTTGGCCGACGCTTCGGCAGAGGATGCCCAGTTGCTCTATAAATTTGGTGAGCAGATGGGGCTTGCCTTCCAGTTGCAAGACGACTATCTGGATGTTTATGGCGACGAGGCAGTATTCGGAAAGGCCATTGGCGGCGACATCACGAGCAACAAAAAAACCTATATGCTCATCAATGCCCTCAATCGGGCTGACGACTCGCAGCGCGAAGAACTGATGCGATGGATTACAGCCACCGAGTTCAACCGCCAGGAAAAGATAGAGGCTGTGACCCGTCTCTACAATGACATGGGCATTGACCAGCTGGCCAAGGAGAAAATTGAGTATTACTTTGCCGAGAGCCGCAAATACCTGGCTGCTGTTCATGTGAGCGAAGAGCGCAAGCAGGAACTCATTGCCTACACCAACGAAATGATGAAACGCGAGAAATGATCGACACACACGCACATATTGATGGCGAAGAGTATAGAGACGACCGTCTGGAGGTTATACGCCGGGCGCAAGAGGCTGGCGTGACCAAGATTCTTGTTCCCGCCATCGACCTCAACACGTCGTGCCAAATCCTAGCCTTGTGCCGTCAGCATGAGCATTATCTTTATCCAATGGTAGGGTTGCATCCCGAGGAAGTGCGCGCTGACTGGCAAGAACAGTTGGCTGAAATCAAGAAGATGCTGATGACTCAAGAGGAAAACGGCATGCCTTCAACCCCACTGCTTCATGCATCCCCGGAAAAGAAATCGCCAGCTGTGGTCGCCATCGGTGAAGTGGGGCTCGACTACTATTGGAGCCGTGAGTTTGAGAAGGAACAGTTGGCCGCTTTCGAGGAACAAGTGAAATGGTCGGTCGAGACTGGTCTGCCGCTGATGATTCATTGCCGGAAGGCACAAAACGAAATGGTAGCCCTGTTGAAACACTACAAAGACGAGTTGCCCGGAGGCGTGTTCCATTGCTTCACCGGCAACGCGCATGAGGCCGAAGAACTGCTGCAGTTCCCACAGTTTGTGCTGGGCATTGGCGGCGTGCTGACATTTAAGAAGAGCCATCTGCCTGAGGTGTTGCCGCAAGTGGTGCCCCTCGACCGCATTGTGCTGGAAACCGACGCTCCCTATATGGCACCTGTTCCGATGCGTGGCAAGCGCAACGAGAGTGCCTATGTGAGCTATGTGTTGCAACGTCTGGCTGAGGCTTATGTTGTGAGTGAGGCAGAAATAGAGCGGGTAACCGACGAAAATGTGGCCCGTATCTTCAAAATTTAATATAAAATAACATGCCGCATGCATGATTTCGGCAGATAAAGCGTAATTTTGCAGCACGAAACTCAGAAAAAACTCGCAAATAACTCGCAAACGAGATTTGAAGAGTGACGTAAGTAGCTGAAGGAGAGGTGCTCGAGTGGTTGAAGAGGCACGCCTGGAAAGCGTGTAACCGGCAAAACCGGTTCGCAGGTTCGAATCCTGTTCTCTCCGCTTTTCTTTTATCTTATTTTCAAGACAATGAAAATCCTGATTTCTAGAATAGTTCTTTCTGCACTTTTGTTTATTGCCACCTCAGTTGTGTCTGTGGCTCAGAACGATAGTGTGATTCCGCAAGCAACTACCGATACGACTGTTGTGGATAGTGCGGCACTCAGCCCTGCGGATGCTGCTGAGGCTACTTTAGCCGACGATATGGAGGCCGACGAAGACCTCAACTTCCATCAGTCGCTGAAGAAAAAGTTTGTAGAGGGTAATGCCGGTTTTATGTCGCTGGTGGCGCTGACGCTGGTGCTGGGACTGGCCTTTTGCATCGAGCGTATCATCTATCTGACACTCTCTGACATCAATGCCAAGCGCTTTATGCAAGATTTGGAGAAACTCATTGAGGCGCGCGACTACGATGGAGCCAAACAGCTGTGCCGCGATACGCGCGGTCCGGTGGCCAGTATTTGTTATCAGGGCGTGCTGCACATCAGTGAGCCCCTTGATGCCATCGAGCGAAGTGTCACATCGTATGGCAACGTGCAGATAGCCAATCTGGAGAAAGGCTGCTCGTGGATCACCATGTTTATAGCCATAGCGCCGTCGTTGGGATTTCTGGGCACAGTTATTGGTATGGTGATGTCGTTCGACCAGATACAGACGGCAGGCGACATCAGTCCCACCATTGTGGCATCGGGCATGAAAGTGGCGTTGATCACGACCATCTTTGGTATTATTGTCGCAGTCATTCTGCAGTTGTTCTACAACTATATTCTCTCGAAGATAGAGCACCTCACCGCACAGATGGAAGAGAGTGCCGTCACGCTGATGGATATCATTTCTAAAGCAAAAGAGCAATGATCGATGCCATTCTGATATTGATGTATGTAGTGGTGGCTGGAGCCATAGGCATTGTGGCATGGGCAGCTATTCGCCGATGGCAGCTGCACGACCGCACTGCCGACACCTCTAATGGTATTCCCTCGCGGAAAATCGTTGTGGGGGTTGTCGGGGGCATGGTGTTGTGCCTGTTGCTTACGTTCCTGATGGCCTCTTCCGCTCCCATGCTTATCAATGGCAAGCGTTTCGACAGTGTCTTTTGGCTGAAAACTGCTGATATGCTTATCAATACCTCTCTGATTTTGCTTGTTGTAGCCGTTATTGTTGTTGTATGTTCAAACGTAAGAAACGCCAGGTCCCGTCGCTGAACACTACCTCAACGGCCGATATCTCGTTCATGCTGTTGATACTGTTCCTCGTCACATCGTCAATGGATGTCGACAAGGGATTGTCGCGACAGTTGCCGCCCATCACTCCCGAGGAACAGCGAGAAGAGCTGACCGATGTGGAGGAGCGCAACGTGCTGCAGCTGCACATCATGGGCGATGGCACACTGATGTGCAATCAGACACCATTACCCCTCAGACAGTTACAGCAGCGTGTGGTGACTTTTGTGGGTAGCGAGGCAGAACGACCGAAGCATGTCATACAACTGGAGGCTGACCGCGATGCGAGCTACGAAGTTTACTTTGAGGTGCAGGATGCTATCGTTGCAGCCTATCATCAGCTGCGCGACCAACAAGCCCGCCGGCAATATGGGAAGAGGTTGCAGCATTGCTCGCCTGAACAGCAACAGGCGTTGCGCGACTACTATCCCCAGCGCATCGCCGAGGTCAACAACAGCACAATGGCAACCGCGCGCCAGTCTTCTGCCGCTAGTAGCGAGAAAGGAGGACGACCATGAGCCGTTTTCGCCGACATCAACGCAAAGTGCCCGGACTAAACACAGCCGCGCTGCCCGACTTGATCTTTACGGTCTTGTTTTTCTTTATGATTGTCACTCACATGCGAAAAGTGACACCCATGGTGCAACATGTCGTTCCGGCAGGAACGGAGTTGCAGCAGCTGAAGAAGAAATCCTCTATCGTATATATTTATATAGGTAAGCCCAAAGGCGACACGCAGACCCGCATACAGTTAGACAACCGCTACGCCGAAGATATGGAGGAGGTTGAACGCTATGTGGCTGCAGAGCGCAGCAGCATGTCGGCTGAAGACCGACAGCAAATGACAGTAGCACTGAAAGTTGACAAGGATACGCCGATGGGCATTGTGAGTGATGTGAAGCAGGCGCTACGGAAAGTGGGGGCTTATCGCATTAGCTATGCCGCGGTAGAAAGGAGAAGAGACAAAATGTAACATTTTTATCGCAAAAGTTAAAAAACAATGATAATTTGTTGTTTTTGTCGTTATTTTCTATTACCTTTGCAAACAAATATCTATAATATATGGCACATACATTAGATTCATTAGACAAAAAAATCCTGCGACTCATTGCCGAGGACGCACGAATACCGTTTTTAGAAGTAGCCCGCGCATGCAATGTCAGCGGTGCTGCCATCCATCAGCGCATACAAAAGCTTACCAGCATGGGCGTATTGAAAGGATCGCAATTCCTTATCGACCCCGAGAAGATTGGTTATGAGACTTGTGCTTATATTGGGCTCTATCTGAAAGATCCCGAAAAGTTTGATGAGGTGGTAGAGGAGTTGAAGAAGATTCCTGAGGTGGTGGAATGCCATTATACCACAGGTGGTTTCGACATGTTCATCAAGATTTATGCGCAAAACAACCACCATTTGCTGAATATTATTCACGACAAGTTGCAGCCGTTGGGCCTTTCACGGTCGGAGACTATTATTTCGTTCCATGCCAGCATCAACCGCCAGTTGCCTATCATCGACGTGTTGGGCGATAAGGAGGAAGACATCGACGAAGAATAAAAATCATACTAAGCTTATAAATGACAGAGGGTTGCATCGGCTGATGCAACCCTCTGTCCATATTGTCGGTTTATTCCTCCTCAGTAGTTGTCTCCACGGCAGGCAGATAGTCGACAAAGGCATAGCGGTAATGATGCCGTTCGTCGGTCTCATGTTCTTCGCGCCACACTTCGCGCCAATCATCATATGCAGGGAAAAAAGCGTCTGCCTCCATCGGGGTGTCGTCAATCTCAGTAAGACAAAGACGGTCGGCATAGGGGAGGGCCTGCTTGTAGACGCTTGCTCCGCCAATGATGTAAATATCTTCGTCAGGACTGCAGTGTTGCAATGCCTCTTCGAGCGAAGTGTAGACATCGCAGTCAGGGAAACGCGAATCGCTGTTCTCTACGTTATTTTCCACATTGCGTGTCAGCACGATGTTTCGGCGGTTAGGCAATGCCCCCTTGGGCAGCGACTCAAATGTGCGTCTGCCCATGATGATGGTGTGACCCGTGGTGAGTTGTTTAAACCGTTTCAGGTCGTTGGGCAACCAATACAACAGTTTGTTTTGATATCCGATGGCTCTGTTTTTGGCCACGGCAGCAATTATACTAATCATATTCTTAATTTATAATGCATAATTCGTAATGCATAATTCATAATTCATAATAATCTTTCATTCTCCATCCTCCGCCTCGGAGTTACACGGATGAATTATCAATTATCAATTGTCAATTGTCAATTATATAATCGGCCCGCTAGGCCAAATTATCAATTATCAATTGTCAATTATCAATTGTTATACGCTTACTTCTGCCTTGATGTGCGGATGCGGATCGTAGCCCTCCAGTTGGAAATCCTCATATTGGAAGTCGAAGATGCTCTTTACGTCGGGGTTGATGTGCATCACAGGCAGCTTGCGAGGCTCGCGGGTCAGCTGCAGTCTGGCTTGGTCGAGATGGTTCAGATACAAATGGGTGTCGCCGGTGGTATGGATGAAGTCGCCTGCCTTCAACCCTGTCACCTGTGCCATCATCTGCAGGAGCAGGGCATACGATGCAATGTTGAACGGAACGCCCAGGAAAGTGTCGGCCGAACGCTGGTAGAGCTGTAGCGACAACCGCCCGTTGGCTACATAAAACTGGAAGATGGTGTGGCACGGAGGCAATGCCATCTGGCTGACCTCAGCCACATTCCATGCGCTGACAATCATGCGCCGTGAGTCGGGATGGTGCTTAATCTGCTCCACCACCTGCTGAATCTGGTCGATGGTACCGCCCTGATAGTCGGGCCATGAGCGCCATTGATGACCATAGACGGGGCCCAGTTCGCCCTGTTCGTCGGCCCACTCGTCCCAGATGCTTACATTGTGGTCTTTAAGGTACTGTATGTTGGTGTCGCCCCGCAAGAACCACAACAGTTCATAGATGATAGACTTCAGATGCAGTTTCTTGGTAGTGAGCAGCGGAAATCCGTCATCCAGGTTGTAGCGCGACTGTGTACCGAAAATGCTTAGGGTGCCCGTACCGGTACGGTCTTCCTTCTTCACCCCATCTCGCAGTATCCGGTCAAGTATGTCTAAGTATTGCTTCATAGTCTTGTGGTATATGAGTTGTTTTTATTTTCCAGTTGTCGGGATAATGGTTGTTGGCGCGGTTGCCAATGTTCTTCACGAATCCCAGTGGCACGCCCATGAATGTCACCACAACGAATCCCCGTGGCAGTCCTGCTTCCAGCGTGATGGCCTCGCGCCGCAGATAGGCAATGGCCTGTGGATAGTTTAGTTCTGCTGTTGGGTATTTCTTGTGGTCCAATTCCGTGTAGAGGGCCTCTGCCGGAGCGGGGATGAGGTCGCGTCCCTTTGCTGTCGGTAGCGGGTAGTTGCCGTCGGCAAGCACATTCAGCGCGGCCTTTTTCTTCTTCTTCACCGATGTGGTGTGGTGGTCATCCGACGGAGTGTCAGTTTGCCCTTTCCGCAAAACGCACATAAACAGCCCCTCGCCCCGGCTGACTCCAGGAATGAAACGGTAGACCGGCGCGCAGAATCCTGGTAGCAACGAGCCGGTGATGCCCCATTCGTCGTCGGTGGGTACCTTCAGCACCTCTGCACCCAGTTCCTGCATCATCCACCTGATGTTCTCCTCATTCTCTTTGGTATTGAAGGTGCAGGTGCTGTAGACGAGTATGCCCCCATCTCGCAGACATGCCCATGCATCTGTCACTATCTCGCGCTGCAGCTGCCAGCATTTCTCCACATTCTTTAGGCTCCACTCGCTGATAGTAGCCTCGTCCTTGCGAAACATTCCCTCGCCCGAGCAAGGCACGTCGCAGACAATCATGTCGTACTTGAGGCCTGCCGCCCGGAAATCCCTCGGGTAATTGTTGGTCACTATGTGGCGGGCGTATCCCCATTTCTGAACATTCTCAGCCAAAACCTGCGCACGGGTGCGAACAGGCTCATTGCTCACAAGCGTGCAACCCTCAGGAATCACACTACGCAGCAAGGTAGACTTTCCGCCCGGAGCGGCGCATAGGTCGAGCACCCTCCCGTCGTCGGGGATAAGATTGGAGGCTAACAGTCCGTGCACCACATGGCTGAGAAACATCGATGAGGCTTCTTGCACGTAATAGACGCCAGCATGAAACAAGGGGTCGAACGTGAAGTTGGGACGTGCGGGCAGATAGAACCCTTCGTCGCACCACCTCACAGGTTCGTAGGCCGCATGGTGGGCCACCCCATAGCAGCTGCACTTTTTCGGATTCAGCCTGATGCTGACAGGTACTTGCTCTTCGAACGATTTCAGATAGCGTCCGAAGAGTTCCTCACCCATCACTTCGCGGGCCTGAACGATAAAATCAGCAGGTAATTCCATATTTCGCGACAAAATTAAAAAAAAAATTGTAACTTCGCAACTAAATAAGCCTCCGATTCGTCTAACGAATAGAAAAATCAAAAAAATGGAGAATATGAAAAAGTTTATCATCGTATTAGCATTCGCCTTGACTCTAGGCACTGTAGCCCAGGCTGCCTCACAGAAAGACCGTCACGCTCCGGCGGTCACGGCGACAGTCAACAGCGCCGATCAGCCGAAGTCCGACGAACAGGTCACGGACGAAGGCATCGAGGCATACTCAGACACCACCTCGGCAGTCATCGACTCTGTGGCCGATAGTGGTACATACGTATCGGTTGACGACAGTTTCCCCTTCGACGACGAGCATCTCGATTTCGTAGAGAAAATGTTCGAGCGTTTTGGCGGATTCTTCGCTTTCCTTATCATTCTGCTTGTGTTCTTGTTCCTCACCGCGCCATTTATCATTCTGGCACTGGTGTTGTGGCTTATCTTCCGTAACCGCAACCGCCGTTATAAGTTGGCCGAGAAAGCCATGGAGACCGGACAGCCCATCCCGCAGGAATTTATCCGCACCGAGCAGCAAACCGATGACTACCTCTGGAAGAAGGGCATCAAGAATACGGCACTCGGTCTCGGACTCGTTGCTTTCTTCTACTGTCTGGGGGCCGACCCGCTGGTTGGCATCGGCTGGTTGGTAGCCCTGTTTGGCGTAGGCCAGGCGGTCATTGCCCGTACCTCGGCTTCGAAGCGCGACAAGAAGACCGACGACTTCGACTATTTGGACGAAAATAAGTAAAACGACGAAAGAATATGAATAACAACAGAAGACTCACCCGTTCTGCCAACCGCACCTTGGCTGGCGTATGCGGCGGAATTGCCGAATACCTGGATGTTGACCCCACAGCCGTGAGAGTGGCTTATGTGTTGCTCACCCTGTTCACGTGTTTCAGCGGTGTCATTGTCTACATCATCTTATGGCTTCTCATTCCCGAGAAATATTAAAGAATTGTAGTTTCGGAGTTTCGGAGGTACGGAGTTTCGAAGGTACGGAGGTACGAGGGTACGAAGGTACGAGAATACCCTTGACTTCGTCAGCAACAGCGCCAAAGATCGCAGCGAGCGGGACTAATCTCGTACCCACGCACCCTCGTACCCACGCACCCTCGCACCCACGCCCCACGTATCCTCGCCCCATCTGAAACTTAAAATAAGAATAAAGAGATAGCAATATGGCTACAGCAAGCGACATCTCCCTCGTAGCGCAGGTGGCAGTATTCCACAACAAGCGGGCTTTCGACCAGCTGGTGAGGAAATACCAGTCACCGGTGCGCCGGTTCTTCCTGAACCAGACGCTGGGAGATACGCAGCTGAGCGACGACCTGGCCCAAGACACGTTCGTCAAGGCCTACACCCACATCACCAGTTTTAAGGGCATGTCGGGATTCTCCACGTGGCTGTTCCGAATAGCCTACAATGTGTTCTACGACTACAAGCGTGCACAGCACATCACCGACGACATCGACACACAAGCGCTCGAAGGCCGGCATGCAGCCTCCGTAGACCCGCATCTGCACATGGACGTGTATGAGGCGCTGAGGATATTGAAGCCCGACGAGCGTGCGTGTATTACCCTACAACTGATTGACGGTCTTCCCATCGACAAGATTGCCGAGGTCACCCGTATTGCTCCCAACACGGTGAAGTCGCATCTTGCACGGGGAAAACAGAAACTGGCTACTTATTTAAAAGCAAATGGATATGATCAATAATACCAATCAAGACGAAATGCTGGTGAAAGCGTTCTTCGACGAGCACACTCACGAGATTGCCGACCACGGTTTCACAAAGCGTGTGATGCGCCACCTGCCCGACCGTTCTCGCAGACTGAATCGCATCTGGACCGTTATTTGCACCGTGCTGGGCATCGTGTTCTTTATTGCCGTACGTGGTTGGGCGGTCATTGCCGACGCCTTGTCGGTATGCTTCCGCACCATTGCCGCGCAGGAGGTGTTTCATCTCAGTCCGCTGACCATTGCGTTGTCGGTGCTGTTGCTCACCATGGTAGCTGCCTACCAGCTGGTGTCGCGCGAACTTAATTATAATTGATTTAAGTTTCGGATGTTATACATCCTTGATATTCGAAGGTACGAAGGTACGAGATTAGTCTTGCTCGCTGCGATCTTTGGCGCTGTTGCTGACGGAGACAAGGGTATTCTCGTACCTTCGTACCTTCGCACCCTAGTACCTCCGAAACTTCAATAATTGACGTCAATTATCAATTGTCGTACGTTATTAAATATCAATTATAAACACGTCTTCTTCTTGCTCGTTTTTCTTTGTCGTTTTCGGCTTCGGTGTTTTCTTCAGTTGTCCTTTCTCGTCGAACAATCCGTACGTAGTGCGAAGCACCGTAAACTCTGTGCGTCGGTTCAGTTCGTTGCACACCTCCTGCTGGTTGTTTTCCAGTTTTCTGATGAACTCCTCGGTCAGCTCGTCATTCTCTTTCAGCCACGGATACTTCTCGGTTAGTTTCTTGTTGATCACCTTCGGTTTCTCCTTTCCGTAGCCGCGAGGTGTCAGTCGGTCTTTGGCGATGCCGTGCTCAATGAGGTAGTTCACTACCGCCTCAGCCCGTCGTTGCGACAATGTCAGGTTATATTGTGCCGAACCGCGATAGTCGCAATGCGCACTCAGTTCGATGGTTACATTCGGGTTCTCGTTCAGCATGTTCACCAGCTCGTCGAGAGCCTTGGCCGACTCGGGTCGCAAGGTGGCTTTGTTCAGGTCGTAGAAGATGTTGTCGATGAGCACCGGTGCCGAGATGTTGGCCAGCGGGAACTGTAGTACATGTTCTTTCGACTCTTTCGACTCCGTCACGCGCAGCTCTTCCTTATGGTTGAGGAATCCCTTACAGGTGGCCAGGAATACATAGTCAACGCCTGGCGTAATCTCCTGTTCGAACGATCCGTCGCCCTTTACGCTCAGTTTGAGGTTGGTGCCGTCGTTGCCCACCATGTACACCTGTGCGGCCGTCAGCTCGTAGGCATCCATCTCATACACCCATCCTTTCACCGTCTGCATGATTTCCGGATTCTCAAAGCTGTAGATGTGGTCGTTGCCACGCCCGTCGCCCCTGTTCGACGAGAAGAACCCGCGGTTGTGCAGTCCCTCGAACGTCATGCCGAAGTCGTCGCCTTGCGAGTTCAGCGGAAATCCAGGGTGGAGTATTTTTAAGTGAGAAGTGACAGGTGACAAGTGAGAAGTGTGATTACCTTCTGGGTTGGTGCCGCTGCCTTGTGAGGATTCATACTTGTCACTTATCACTTGTGACTTTTCACTTTTCTTCGCCTTGATGTAGAAGATGTCGAGTCCGCCCATGCCTGGGTGACCGTCTGACGAGAAGTAGAAGTCGCCATTGGGTCGGAAGGCAGGAAACATCTCGTTACCGGGCGTGTTGATGGGCTCGCCCAGATTCTCCACACCGCCCAGACCGCTGCTCGTTATTCTTACGCGCCAGATGTCGAGTCCGCCCATGCCTCCAGGCATGTCGGAGGTGAAGTAGAGCCACTGTCCGTCGGGCGATACTGCCGGATGGGCATAGCTCGAAAGCGTGTCGCGGCTAATCTCCAGCAGGGTGGGGGCACTCCATGCCGCATCGCTGCGCGCCGATGTCATGAGGGTGGCAAACCTGGGGTAGGAGGGGTCTGAGGCACATTGAGTCAGATACATGGTGCGTTGGTCGGTCGAGAAGCAGCAGGCTCCCTCGTCGTGCTCCGTGTTTAATCCCGACTCGATGGTTTGTGGTTTGCTCCATTTCCCCTTGTCGTCTTTTTGCGAGAAGAAAATGTCGCCATTCTTGTTTCCCGTGATGCCGCTCAGGTCTTCGCCTTGCGCCTCGTTGCGCGTGGAAGTGAAGTAGAGCTGCTCGTTCTCGTCGCCGCAAAACATCGGCGAATAGTCGGAGCGTCGCGAGTTGAACACGTCCATGCGTTTCACCGTATATCCCGAACCTTGTTTCTTCCACTCTGGTGCCATCTGCGCCGAACGGAGTCCATTGCGTGCCAGCACGTCGCCGGGCAGTGAGTCCATCACCAGTTCAAACTCTTTGGCCGCCTCCTTATAGTTGCCGTTTTTCAGCAGCAGACGGGCAAATGCGAGGTGCGTCTGTGCATCGTCCTGCTTATAGCGGATCACGTTGCGGTAGGCGGCAATGGCCTTCTGCGTCTGGTTGCTGCGGTCGTAGCAGAAAGCCAGTTTCCGTGCGCGTTGCCCGCGCAGTGGCCGTTCCTTGGGTGGTGTCTTGGCGTAAGCCTGTTTGTACTCGTTGGCAGCGTCAAAGTATTCGCCCAGGGCAAGATACTTCTCGCCCCTCTTGAAGTTCGCATCGGCTCCACCACAACTGTAGAGCACGATGAGCAGCAATATGACTAAATACTTACGCATCAATAGATATAACGAATAAGGTGGCTGTTTTATTGTTTAAAGGGCACCCTGTACGTGCATCCTTCTTTCCATCGGCTGCATCCATAGGCCGTTTTCCCCTTGATGATGACCCCTTTCCCGCAGACGGGGCAAGGCTGGCCTTCTTGGGGTGTTGGGTGTTGGGTGTTGGGTGTTGATGGTGTGCTGGGTGTTGACGGCTTGGCTTTTTTGGTGGTTTTGCGCGTGGCCGTTTTTTTCTTCAGGTCGTCGTCGGTGAGGATGGTTACGCGGCGGTTGCTGTTGTCGGCCAGTACCTCTGTCACGATGTTCGTGATCTGCACTTTCAGCTCGTCGATAAACTGAGCCGGGTCGTATTTTTGGTGCTCAATGTCGCGCAGCTTCTTCTCCCAGATGCCCGTCAGCTCNNCAGCTCTTCAGCAGGTCTTCCTTGATCATGTCAATCAGTTCGATGCCCGTCGGTGTGGCAACCAGTCGTTTTTTGTCTCGTCGGATGTAGTGGCGCTTGAACAGCGTCTCGATGATGCCTGCCCGCGACGATGGTCGTCCGATGCCGTTCTCCTTCATGGCAGCCCGCAGTTCCTCGTCGTCGACGAATTTGCCAGCCGTCTCCATGGCCCGCAGCAGCGATGCCT
Source organism: Prevotella sp. UBA2739 (assembly GCA_002353525.1). Classification (GTDB taxonomy): domain Bacteria; phylum Bacteroidota; class Bacteroidia; order Bacteroidales; family Bacteroidaceae; genus Prevotella. The sequence continues at coordinate 1,042 of DEJV01000058.1, read as the reverse complement.
CGTTATAATAAGGTGGGGGAGTGGTCCACTTCTCGGTCAGCGTAGGCTGGTGCTGGCCGCTCTCGCCTTTCACGAAGGCCGGCAGCGTCTTCTCCTCGTCGTCTTTTTTCTCCTCCTCGTCGTCGGCCACTTTGGCGTCCTTGGCATAGACGGCGCGCCATCCCGGGTCCAGAATTTCCTTTCCCGTCACCTTGAACTCCGTCTCGTCCACCTTTCCCAGCACGGTGGTGGTGGCGAATTTGCAGTCGGGGTAGAACACGCTGATGAACCGTCGTGCCACCAGGTCGTATACACGCCGTTCCATGTCAGTGAGGTTTTGTGGAATCACCCCAGTGGGGATGATGGCATGGTGGTCGGTCACCTTCGAGGTGTCGAACACTCGTTTGCTTTTGGGCAGCGGCTTGCCTCCCAGCGGTCTCACCAGTTCGGCATAAACCTGTACGCCTCCCATCTTCGTCTGGAAGAGTCCGTTCATCACCTGCGGACATTTCGGGTAGATGTCGTCGCTCAGGTATTGCGTGTCCACACGTGGATAGGTGGTCAGCTTCCGCTCATAGAGTGCCTGTATGGTGTTCAGCGTCATCTCGGCGCTCATGCCGAATTTTCGGTTGCAGTCCACCTGCAGCGACGTCAGGTCGTAGAGTTGTTTGGGAGCCTCTTTGCCGTTTTTCTTCTCCACCTTCGTCACGGTGAACGGCTTGTCCTTAATCTTTTCGAAGCTCTGTTCGCCTTCCTCCTTGCTGGTGAATTTTCCCTTCGTAGCCGTAAACAGCGTGTCTCGGTAGATAGTCGAGAGCACCCAGTAGGGTTCCGGTTTGAAGTTGTCAATCTCTTTCTGGCGGTTCACGATGAGTGCCAGTGTGGGTGTCTGCACCCGTCCGATGCTCAGCACCTGCTTGTTTTGTCCGTACTTCAGTGTGTACAGTCGTGTGGCGTTCATGCCCAGAATCCAGTCGCCGATGGCCCTCGAAAGGCCAGCCAGATAGAGCGGCTGATAGTCCTGCTGGTCTTTCAGTTGTTGGAAACCCTCGCGGATGGCCTC